>JAHBXX010000019.1 GCA_019636245.1 Planctomycetota bacterium
TGGCGCCCAGCCTGGGGCTGAGCCATCGCATCGTCGACCTCGTGGCCAGCGGCAAGACCCTGCGCGACAACGGCCTGGTCGAGATCGAGCACATCGCCGACGTCACCTCGCGCTTCATCGTCAACCGCGCCGCGCTCAAGACGCGGCCGGAGCGGGTGACGCACTGGATCGAGCGCTTCCGCGATGTCGCCCAGGCCGCCTGAGTCCGCGGGCCCGCTGCGGCTCGACGCGCGGGCGGCGGATTTCGAGACCGCGTTCGCCGCCTTCCTCGCCAAGGACCGCGACAGCGGCGCCGATGTCGATGGCGTGGTGCGTGACATCATCGCCGACGTGCGCCGCCGCGGCGATGCCGCCGTGCTCGAGTACACGGCGCGTTTCGACCGCCTGACCCTGACGCCGCAGACGCTGCGCTTCTCGCCGCAGGAGATCGCGCAGGCTGTCGCCGGCGTGCCGGCGCTGCTCGACGACGGCTGCGCCGACGTGCGCGCCGCCGCGGCCCGCGTGCTCGGCGACGTCCGGCTGGCCGCCGCGGCGGCGCCCCTGGCGAAGGCGCTGCGCGATCCGAACTCGCGCGTGCGCCGCGAGGCGGCGCTGGCCCTGGCGCGGCTCGGCGAGCCCGCGGCCACGGCCGTTCCCGACGTGCTGGGGCTGTTGCGCGACAACGACGACCGCGACGCGGTGCTGCGCCACGCCGGCGCCGTCGCCCTGGCGGCGATCGCCACCCGCGACGACCTGCAGCGCGACGTGCGCGGCGAGCCGCGCGCGGTGCGCCTCGGCGTGCTGCTGGCGCTGGCGCGCCGGCAGGATCCGGCGGTGGCCCGGTTCCTGGCCGACGCCGACGCCGAGCTGCGCTGCGAAGCCGCCCGCGCCATCCACGGCGAGCCGATCCCCGCGGCGCTGCCCGACCTGGCGAGGCTCTGCTACGACGACCAACCCGACCGCGTGGCGACCGACTGGCGCGCGATCGCCGCCAACCGCCAGCTCGGGCAGGTCGAGAACGGCGAATCGCTGGTGCACCTCGCGACCCTCGCCGGCCACCCGACGGCGACGCGCCTCGAAGCGCTGCAGGTGCTGGCCGAATGGCGCCAGCCGCACGGCCAGGACCGCGTGCACGGCAACTGGCAGCCGTGCGCGCGCGACGGCGCCGACACGGTGGCCGCGCTGTTCACCACCACGCTGCCCGACCTGCTCGCCGACGACGAGGTCGCCGCAGCCGCGGCCGCGGCCGCTGGCCGGCTCGCCAACGCCGACGGCGCGTCGGCGCTCGCCGCGCTCGCCGGCGACCGGCAGCGGCCCCCGGCGGCGCGCCTCGCCGCGCTCGACGCGCTGGCGGCCCTCGCCGCTCCCGAACTCGCCGCCGCGCTGGTGGCGATCGAGACCAACGCACCCCTGCCGCTGCGGCGGCGGGCCATCGAACTGCTGGCCCGCACGGCGCCCGAGGCCGCGGTGCCGATGCTGGCCTCGATCCTCGACGACGCCCCGGTCGCCGAGCAGCAGGCCGCGTTCACCGCCCTGGGCGACCTGCCGCACGCAGCCGCCGACGAACTGCTGCTGCTGTACCTCGACCGGCTCGAGCAGGGTCTCGTGCGCCCGGCGCTGCAACTCGACCTGCTCGAGGCCGCGGGCCGGCGGACCGACGGACGGCTGCACGACCGGCTCGCGGCCCACCGCACGGCGCAGGCCGCCGCCGACCCCCTGGGCGATTACCTGCCGTGCCGCGACGGCGGCGACGCCGCGCGCGGCCGCAAGGTGTTCTTCGAGCACGAGGCGACGCGCTGCACGCGCTGCCACGCGCTCGGCGGTCAGGGCAGCCACTCGGGCCCCGCCCTCGACCACGTCGGCGGCCGGCTCTCGCGCCGCGAGCTGCTCGAGGCGCTGGTGGCGCCGAGCGCCACGATCGCGCCCGGTTACGGCACGGCGACGGTGCAGCTGCACGACGGGACGGTGCTGGTCGGCATCGTCACCCGGGACGCCGACGGCTCGCTGACGCTCGTCGACGGCGGCGGAACCGCCACCGAGGTGCGCTGGTCGGCGATCCGCGAACGCGGCCAGGCGGCGCAGAGCGCGATGCCGCCGATGGGCGGCGCCTTGACCGGGCGCCAGCTGCGGGACCTCGTCGAGTTCCTGGCCAGGCAGCGCTGATCACGGCCGGGGCGGCCGGATGCGAAGCGCTGGCCGCGTGCTACCGTGAGCGACCCTGCCCAGGCGATGCCGATGTCCCACCCGATCCGAGCCGATCTCCTCCTGCCCCTGCTGTTCGCCGCCGTGCTGCCGGCGCAGCAGCTGGTGCTGCCCGACAACCACCACCTCTGCGAGAACCCGAACCAGCTCGGCAACACCGGGTCGGCGGTCTGGTGGCGCGCGACCGAGGGCCGGTTCCAGGTGCTCTACGAGGCCAGCCACTTCGTCGGCACCGGCGGCATGACCGGCCCGGTGTTCCTGACCCGCCTGCGGTTCCGCGGCGAGGATGGCGAACCCAACCTCGGCGGCCAGGTCTACACCGGCGTCACCGTGCAGCTCGGCTCGACGACGCTCACCAGCGGCACGCTGAGCGCGACCTTCGCCACCAACCGCACGCCGCCGGCCCCGCACACGACGACGTTCGGCGCCGTCGGCACCACGAACGTGACCGTGCAGCCCTCGGTCGGATCGACGCCGAACAACTGGTGCATCGACATCGACCTGGTCGCGATCGGCGCCGCCATCGTCTTCGATCCGACCGGTGCGGAGCCGAACCTGCTGGTCGAGGTGACGATGCCGAACGCGCCCAGCAACGCCGCGCCGCTGGCGCTGATCCCGATCCAGGACACGACCGGAGGCACCTTGTTGGTGCGCGGCGCCGGCACCTCGGCGCCGCTGGCGACGACGGCGCCGGTCGGCACCCTGTCGACGATGCCGCCGGTCCTCGGCCTCGAGTTCGCCGGCCCGGGCGGATTCGCGACGATCCATCCGGCGCGCAACGAGCGCTACGGCGCCGCCTGCGGCGGCGCCTGCTCGACGTTCTACGAGGCCTTCCTCAATGGCCAGGCGTTCGACCTCGGCGGCGGACTGACGCTGGTCCCCGACGACGTCGCGGCGCCGAACTACTACCTCGTGCTCGGCGGCGCGCCGCCGGTCGACCTGACGCAGCTGAACGCGACGCCGAACTCCATCGCCGACGACGCGCTGGTGACGCACACGCTCGGCTTCACCCACCGCTACCCCGGCGGCACGACGACGACGATCAAGCCGTGCACCAACGGCTTCGTCTGGCTCGACGACGCGATGATGGCGACGACGCTGACGCCGGTGGTCGACCAGCTGCTCGGCGTGACGACCAACGCCACCGCGCGCCACATGCTCTACTGGATGGACCTGCACGCCGGCCGCAACGCGCCGACGCACCCGAACTCCGGCCTGCACGTGCACACCGACACCTCGGCCGGGCCAGGCCAGGCGGTCTGCTACGTGACCTGGAACGCGGTCGGCATGTTCCGCACCCCCGGCGGCGCCAGCATCGGCGGCCACGCCGTGCTGACGTTCCAGTGCGTGCTGCACGAGGCGACCGGCATCGTCGAGTACCGCTACGGCCCGATGCCACCGTACATCGGCAGCGGCACGACCACGGCCGACGCGGTGCCCGTCGTGGTCGGCTTCACCCGCGGCCGCCTCAGCAACACCCCGGTGGTCGGCTCGAGGAACCCGCAGTCGCGCGACCTGTCGATCGAGGTGCCGTTCACGACCGACGTCGAGGGCGCCCGCGGCCACATGGGCCTCACCGTCACCGGATCGCCGAAGGCCGGTGGGCTGACCTACGGCGGCCGCGCGTTCTCCGGCCAGTCGCTGACCTACGGCGCCGTCGACGTGCCACCCGGCGCCATCCTCGGCGCGTTGCTGCTCGACGTGCAGGCGGCCCGCCCGGGTCTGCAGATCCCGGGCATCACCGCGCCGCGCTGCATGGTCAGCACGTCGGCCAACCCGATCGTCTGGCAGCTCTACCCGCTGCCCGGCGGCACGATCACCGGCAGCCCGATCCCGATCGCGTCCGGGCTCGAGGGTGCGGACATGTACGCCCAGATCGTGGTGCTCGACGGCCTGTTCCAGGGCGGCGACCTGGTCACCGTCGCCAGCAACGCGATGAAGCACACGTTCGGGCTGGATTGAGCCTGCCGGCCGACGGCGCCGCGACCGCGGGCGTCGGCGCCGGCGCTCACAGCCCGAGCGCCGCCCTGGCCTCGTCGAAGGCCCGGTCGGTGACGACCTGCACGTCGAACGTGGCGATGCCCCAGGCCGGCCGGTCCATGTCGCCGCGCGTGCGCGTGCCGCCCAGCGCCTGGCGCAGGAACGGCGGCATGGCCTCGTAGTCGCCGCCGCGCACCAGACCGACCGCCGCCTTGGACTCGAACGGCGCGAAGTTGACGTAGCGCGGCGTCGCGATGGCGACGTAGCGATCGACCAGCGGCAGGTCGGCCGGCCACTGCGGATCGCGGCCGAGCAGGATCAGCTTGCGCCGCTCCTGGCCGGCGCGCAGCAGGTTGTCCGCCGACCTGCCGATCAGCACGTTCACCTCGCGGGTCTCGGTCGCCGAGAGCACGGCGACGAACAGGTCCTCGCTGCTGCGGTTCACGACCCGCAGCCAGGCCAGCCCGCCGCCCCGGTCCCTGCCCTCGTAGGCGCCGGCGGCGGCGACGGCGCCCGGGCGCGCGCCCGCGCCGCGGGCCCCGCCCCGGCTGAGCCTTGCCGGCGGCAGCTTCCGCTGCTGCGCCTCGGCGGCGTCGACGGGTTCGATCGCCAGGTCGAGGCGATGCCGTCCCGGCGCCGCCACGCCCTCCCACAGGGTGCGGAACCGGTGCTCGACGGAGAACGCGTCGCGCAGGGCGGCCCGATCGTCGGCAGTCTCCTGGACGCGGTGGCCGTGGTGGTCGAACAGGCCGAGGCGCCCGCCGTCGGGCCGCAGCACGTATTCGGCCTCGGGCGGCGGCGTGACGACCACCCACGGGCAGTCGTCGAGCCGCGCCGCGTCGATCCCCTCCAGCGCGACGCGCAGCCGCAGCTGGCCGGTGCCGAGCGCCTTCGGCTCGGCGCGCAACGCCACCCGCGGGACCTCGCCGGACCCCGTCCAGGTGGCCTTGCAGTGGCCCGTCCAGACCCGCTCGGCCCGCGCCGTACCGACGTCGGTGCCGTCGAGCGCCAGCAGCGTGAACTCGGCGCCCTCGGTGATGCCGAACAGGCTGCCAGCGGCGATCCTGAAGTCGCGGACGCCGTCGCGATCGACCAGGAAGCCCTTCGGCACCGGCCGCCCGGTGCCGCCGAACACCGCCCGCCGCTCGTCGCCGACCATGGCGACGCGCTGCCCGGGTCGGGTGCCCAGGCCGGCCACGTTCGCCCGCACCTGCGCGGTCACTTCGCCCCACGCAGCGCGCGGGTCGACCTCACCCAGCGCCTTGGTGAGGAACCAGGTCAGGGTGCCGAAGGTGCCGTCGGACAGCACGAGCTCGCCTGCCTCCTCGGCCGCCGAGCAGGCGGCGATCTGCACCACCGCCGGCAGGTCGCCGTGCTGGTCGTCGTCGAGCAGCGGCACGTCGGCCGGCCAGAACGCGGCGAGCCGCTCGCGCGCCAGCGGCACCGTGCCGGCGCGGCACTCGCGTACGCCCAGGGCCCGCGGGCCGCCGCGCAGCACGCCGCCGGAATGGCAGCAGTCGGTGACCACCAGCACGTCCTCGGCCCGCAGCGCCGCGAGCAGCGAGTAGAGCTGGTCGTCGGTGAGGTCGTAGCCGCCGTCGGGATCGACGGCGCGGCTGTCGTAGGCGACCAGGGTCTGGTCGCTGGCGATCGCGGCGTCGACGCCGGCGGAACCGTCGCGCCCCGAGGCGTCGGGCACGTGCGAACCGTGGCCGGAGAACCAGAACACCACCTTCGTCTGCGGTTCCGCCCGGGCGATCAGGTGCTCGTGGAAGCGCTGCACGATCGCCTGGTGCGTCGCCTGCGGCCCGAGCAGTTCGACGATCTGGTCGGCGGCGAAGCCGAAGCGCTCCTGCAGCAGCGCGCGAGCGCGGGCGACGTCGTTGCGCGGGCCGTCGAGCGGCGCGAGGTCGTCCCCCCGCCCCGACGGCGCGTAGACGTCGATGCCGACCAGCAGCGCGAGCGCCGCCGGAGTCTGCCCGGTACCCGCCGCGACGGGCGCGACCGCAGCCTGCGCGGCAGCCGCGGCCGCCGTCGCACCGCCACCACGGGCAACGAGGCCCCAGCTCGCCGCGGCGAGCGCCGTCGCCCCGGCGGCCAGGGATCCCACGACCCGAACGGAACCTGTCCTCACGACCATCGTCCACCTCATGGTTTCGGCCGCGCGACGACGCGGCCCTGCAGGCCGGACGCCGACCACGTGCCGGCCCGGAACATCGACTCGACCGGCGCCGCCAGCGCGGCGGCACCGCGACCGGAGCCGAACTGGGCCCTGAACTCGGCCTCGAGCAGCGGCTCGCCGTCGCGCTGCTCGATGGTGCGGCGGTTGCGCTGCATGCCCTCGAGCATCAGGTCGAACTCCTTGGCCTCCGCTCCATCGCCCTCGGGCCGGCAGAGCGACACCTCGACGTCGTCGAGCTGGCCGGCGTCGCCGATCGTCCGGATCGGCACCTCGGACTGGCCGGCGGGCAGGTCGAGGACCAGCTGGTCGCCCTGGTCGCCGAACGCCAGCGGCGCGCAGCGCATCTCGCCATGGCGGTCGCGGCCGCGCACGAACCCCGACACGCGGGTGTTCTCCGGCACCGTCAGGCGCAACTGCAGCCCCTGCCCGGCCCCGGCGGCCACCCATTCGACGTCGAGCCCGGACGGCGGACGCCACAGCGCCGTCGCCGCGATGCCGACCAGCAACGCTCCGGCGAGCGCGAGCTGGTGCCGGTTGCGCCGCGCGAACGCCCGCACCTGCCACGACCACCGCGCCTGCGCCCGCGCCGCCACGGGCACCTGCCCGGCGAGGAACGCCTCGAGGTCGGCGCGGAACGCCGCCGCCGACGCATAGCGCCGCGCCGGTTCGACCTCGAGGGCGCGCAGCACGCAGGCCTCGAGCCGCGCATCGATGCCGCGATCGAGTTCGCGCGGCCGCCGGTAGCGCGCGTCCCGCACCGCGCGCAGCGTCTCGATCGGACTCGTGCTGGCGAAGCAGCGCTGCAGCGTCAGCAGCTCGTAGAGCACGAGACCGGCCTGGTAGACGTCGGTGTGGGCACCGACGCCGGCGGCGCCGGCCCACTGCTCGGGCGCGGCGTACTGCGCGGTGCCGAACAGCTCGGACGTGCGCGTGCCCGGGGCCCGGTCGGCGTGCAGACCGATGCCGAAGTCGAGCACCACCGGCGCGCCGCCGCCGGTGAGGCGCACGTTGCCGGGCTTGAGGTCGCGGTGCACGACGCCGACCCCGTGCACCGCCTCGAGCGTGCGCAGCAGCTCGGCCACGACCATCGCCGCCACCCTCGACCAGCTCTCGCCGGCCGCCACCACCGCGGTCCGTCCCGGTCCCGCCGGCCCCACGAGGCCCAGCACGTCGCTGCCGCGCAGCGCCCGCCCCGACACGCGGCGGCGTTCGCGCAGCCGGTCGATCACGGCGTCGAGCGACATGCCGACGACCAGCTCCATCACCACGAAGCGATGCTCCTCGTCGTGGCCGGTGTCGAGCACGCGGACGGCGCCGGGGTGCGACAGCCGGGCCAGCAACCGGCCTTCGCGCGCCACCAGCCGGTCGAGGTCGACCGCCGCCGCGGCGGCGACGTTCAACACCTTGACGGCGACTTCGCAGTCGAGCTTGCGGTCGTGGGCGCGCCAGACCTGACCCATGCCGCCGCTGCCGATCGCCTCGATCAGCTCGTAGCGCCCCGCCAGCAGCAGCTGGGGCCGCAGGCGCAGCGGCAGGTGGCGGGCGACGAAGCCCGCGGCGTCGACGAGGTCGACGAAGTGCTCGCGCGCCGCCGGCGACGGCAGTAGCGCCAGGTAGTCCGCGAGCACCGGCGGCGGTCCGATCTCGGCCTGCAGCAGGTACTCGGCCAGCAGCGCCGTCGCGTCGGGCGCCACGGGCGCGCTGCTCCGGAGGGTGACGGCGTCGCGATCGGTCACGGGTGGGCTGCCACGCGGGGAGGCCATGCAGGCCCAGGGGACTCCCGACCCGCGGCGGAAAGACTAGCTGGCGCCGGCGTCGGCCGCAGCACCGCCGTGGCGCCGACGCTGCAGTTCGACCGCCAGCCGCGCCCGGGCCACCGCCGCCCGCTTGCGCACCACCTCGGCGGCGCGCTCGCGCGCCGGCTTGTCGGCGTCGGACGCCAGCTCGCCGGCCTCGGCGGCGATCTCCTCCCAGGTCATGTCGAGGTAGTAGTACTGCAGCAGCAATTCGCGGTCGGCCTCGGCCAGCGCCGCCAGCGCCGCGTCGACCAGTTCCTTGTCCTCGTTGCGGCCGATCGCGCGCGTCAGCGACGCGGCCGGGTCGGGCAGCGGCGCCTGCACCGCGGTGCCCGACGGCGACACGTACTCCAGCGGCGCCTCGCGGTCGGGGTTGCGGCGGCCGGCGTTCCGTTCGTCGGCGGCGTCGCGGATCATGCCCTCGGCGATCTTGACCAGCCACCGCAGCAGCGACGACTCGTCGCGCATCTCGAACGCATCGAACTTCTCCAGCGCCTTCAGGAACGTGCGCGTCATGATGTCGACGGAATCCGTCCACGACCGCACCCGCGCACCCATGCGGATGCCGACGGCGCGGCGCACGCGGTCGTAGTAGCGCTCGAGCACCCGCTCGAGCGCCTGGCGATCGCCGGCCTGCGCCGCGCGCACGAGATCCTGGGTGATGGCGGCGGCGTTCATCGGCCGGCCTCGGCACGGCGTCCACGCATGGCGAGGTGGCGCAACCAAGCCAGACAGGCTGTCCCTGCCAGCAGCGTGGCGAGCACCCCGACCAGCATGCCCGGCCATTGCACCCTCGCCCCGGTTCCATCGACGACGAGGTAGGGCCAGAGGCCGAGCGCAGACCAGGTCGTCGTCATGGCCAGCGCGGCAGGCTCGTCCGGCGGCGACGCACCAACACCCTTGCCGTTGCCCCAGACGAGCAGCAGGGTCAGCAGCAGGGCCATCCCCGCCGCCACGCGCGGCCCGGTCATCGGACGCGGATCCTCGTTCACGGGGAGCATCATGCCGCTCGGGCGCAACGGCCGGAAGGCGCTGTCCTGGCGAGTCGCGCCGACCGGGTGGCTGCCGCACCGTCGCGTTTCCGAGGGTGGCGACCGACCTGACCGCCGCTACCGTGGAGCGGGCCGGGCGCGATGGTTCGCTGGGTCTGGGCCCGACTCGAGGGCCGCCGTCCACCAGCGAGCCGGGAACCGCCCCTGCGTGCCACCCCTTCCGACCATGATGTACGACCCCGAACTCGTCCGCCCGATGCGCGAGGAGCTGACCCGCCTCGGCGCCGAAGAACTGCTGACCCCCGAAACGGTCGACGCCTGGGTCGCCGACCGCGAACGCACCGGCTTGCTCGTGGTCAACTCCGTCTGCGGCTGCGCCGCCGGCATGGCGCGCCCCGGCGTCGCGCTGGCCATGCAGCATCCGCGGCGGCCCGAGCGGCTGGCGACGGTGTTCGCGGGGCAGGATCGCGAGGCGACGGCGCGCGCCCGGCAGCACTTCGGTGCCATCCCTCCGTCGAGCCCGTCGATGGCGCTCTTCCGCGGCGGCCAGCTGGTCGCCTTCCTGCCTCGACACCGCATCGAAGGCCGCTCGGCGGCGGACGTCGGCCGCGACCTCGAGGCGATGTTCGAGCAGCACCTCGCCTGACGCCCTGCTGCCGCCGGGGCTGCCCGGCGGCACCCGCGGCCGGCGTATGGCCCGGCGGGCGCCCGGGCCGCTAGCCTAGGTGTCATGTCCCTGGCGGCGATCACGACCCTGCAGCGCCAGCTCGGCGAGTGGGCGGACCGCGACGCCAACCAGCGTTTCCTGCAGCGCGACCAGGAAGCCCAGTTGGAGGCGGCGCTCGGCGACCGGCGGCGCCGGACGCAGGTGCACGTCGCCGCATGGATGCTCGGCACCTGGCACCTCGGCCGCGGCTTCCACCGTGTGCTGGCCGGCGAGGCGGCGGGCTTCGACGAGGCGCGCTGCGGCCAGGGTCTGCGCCGTGGCTCGCTGCGGCTCCGGCTGGCCCACCAGGCGCCAGACCGCGGCGGACAGCCGTTCGCGCTGCCACAGGCCGCGCTCACGGCGTTGCTCGGCCTCGCGCTCGGCGATCCCGGCGTCGAGCCCCTGCTCGACCACCTGCGGGCGCTGCCCGAGGCGGCGTTCGGGGCCGACGACGGCCTGCCCCGTTTCACCCGCGAACTGCTGCGCCTGCGCGCCGGCGAACGGGCGACCGTGACCGGGCGGCTCGGTCCCTACGAAGCCCTGCTGGCGCACTGGTCGGGCGACGGCCGCATGTTCGCCCAGCGCATCGCCGACCTGCTCGACCTGCAGCTGGCGGCGGCGGCCAGCAGCCGGGCGCCGTTCGACGACCCCGGTGCGCGCCTCTACCCCGTGGTGGCGGCGGCGATCCGCCAGGTGCGCGAGGACCTGGGCCTGCCGACGCCCAAGGTCGACCACCCGCTGCTGCACACCAACCTCGGCACGATGCGACCGATCGGCCCGTGGCCCCCCCACCCGCTGCTGCGTCGCCTCGAACTGGAGCTGCGCCGCGCGTGATGCCGCCCTCCGTCACCGCCGCCGACGTCGAGTGCCTCGCCGCCCAGCACTGCACGACGCTGAAGGCCGAACCTGGCGCCACGGTCGAGCTGCTCGGCCGCGGCCCGGCGGCGGTGATCCGCAAGACCTACCACAACCGGGGTCGCCGCTGGCTGCAGACGTTCGGCCGGCGCAGCCGGGCCGCGCGGGAGTTCGCCAACCTGAGCGCGGTCGCCGCCGCCGGCGTGCTGTGCACCGAAGCGCTGTGCTGGCGCGAGCGGCGGCGGTTCGGGTGCGTCGACGAGTCGACCCTGGTGACGCGGCTCCTGCCCGACAGCCGCCCGCTGAAGCAGGTGCTGCGGCAGCTCGACCCGGCGACGCAGTTCGCGACCCGCCGGGCGCTGATCGCCGCTGCGGGGCGCAAGGTCGCGAGACTGCACCGGCACGGCTTCCTGTGGTGCACGGCGATGCCGCGCAACGTGCTGGTCGTCGGCGACCCGCGCGCCGCCCGACTCGCCGTCTGCGACGTGCCCTCGGGCATCATCTTCGACCATGCGCTGGCCGGCAGCAGCCTCGCGCTGATCGACCTCTTCGACGCCGCGTTCTCGCCGAGCCGCCGCGCCGACTTCTCGGCGACGGAGCGCCTGCGCTGGCTGTTGGCCTATTGCGACGGCGACCGGGCGGCCGCCCGCCGGCTGTGGCGCAGGCTCGACCGGCGGAGCGTCCTGCGCCACGATCTGGGCTGCGCGCTGACGATGTTCTGGCACCTCTACGTCCTGTTGCCGCTGCGCCGCCGTCAAGGCCACAAGCCGGATTCCCCGCGATGACCGACCTCCACTCCCCGATGCAGCCGGGCAAGCTGCAGAACTACAACAGCGCGCGCGGCGCCGAGGCCTACAAGGCCGACTACCGCAACAAGCTGCACCGCAAGTGGTCCGACCGGCGCGAACGGGCGCTGCTCGCCGCCTACTTCGCGGAACTCGAACGGCTGGGCCACGGCGACCTCGACTCGATCCTCGATCTGCCGTGCGGCCACGGCCGCCTCGCCGACCTGCTGGGCAGCCGCTGCCGGCGACTGATCGAGGCCGACTGGTCGTTCACGATGGTGTCGCTGAACCAGCGCGACCACGGCCGAGACGGCCGCAGCTACTGCCGCGCCTCGGCGCTCGAGATCCCGCTGCCCGACCGCAGCGTCGACGTCGTCGTCAGCTTCCGGCTGTCGCACCACCTCGAGACCCAGGCGCTGCGCGAACGGCACCTGCAGGAGCTGTTCCGCGTCGCCCGCAAGGCGGTGATCGTCACCTGGTTCTCGGCGACGTCGCTGAAGAACGTGCTGCGCCAGGTGCGCGTCGTGTTGGCCGGCAAGAAGCCGAAGAACGTGCTGCGCAACGCCCGGGTGCGCGAGGTCGCCGCGGCGGCGGGCTTCGCGCCCCGCCGGGCGACGCCGCTGTTCCGCATCGGCTCCGGCCACGTGCTCGGCCTGTTCGTCCGGAGGTGAACGATGATCCCGGGTCCGTCCTTCGCCCAGCAGCGTCTCGTCGGCTTCGCCCTGCTGCTCGGCATGATCTTCTACGCCGTCGTCGCCGCGGTGCTGCTGCAGCAGAACGACGGCAAGGGTCTTGCCGTGGAGCCGATCCCGGTCCTCGACCTCGCGGCGCCCGTCGTCGGGGCGAGCCTCGGGCTCGCCGCGTTCGTCCTGCGCTCGGTGCTGCGGCGCGGCATCGACACGGCACCCGCCGAGCAGCGGTCGATGCAACGCTTCCGCGCCATGATCGTGCCGCTGGCGCTGCTCGAAGGCGGCTGTGTGCTGGCGCTCACGGTGTGGCTGCTGAACGGCCACGCGGTGCCCGCGCTCGCCGTGGCCCTGGTCCTGCTGGCGCTGGCGATCGTGGTCGTGCCGTTCCAGGACCCCGACGTCGGCCGGGCCTGAGCTGGCGCCGCGTCTAGGCGCCGAAGCTGACGCCGCCGCGCAGGCAGTCGGCGAGCTGCGCCTGCAACGACCGCAGCGCCGCCGGGTCGGGTTGCTCGCCCGCGGCCGCCAGCATTCGCCGCGCCAGCGGCCCCTGCGCCAGGATCGTCTGCAGCGGCGTCGTCAGCTCGGGATCGAGCCCGCCGACGTCGGGCAACACCCGCTCGGCGAGCGCGCGCCAGACCGCGATCGCCGGCCGCGCCGCGGGCGCGAAGCCGAGCGCGCGCAGCAGACCCGCATGGTCGATCATCGCCTGGTCGCCGTCGCGCGCGACGCGCCAGAGGACGGCCGCCAGTTCCGCGGTCGGCAGGGCCGCCAGCGCCCCGGTGTCGCACCAGCGCTGCTCGCACAGGGCCCGCAGCACGCCGGTCACCAGCGCGCAGATGGCGAGGTCGGCCGCCGGGTGCTCCTGCACGTCGAGCACCCGGATCTCGAGCGCGTCGCGGAAGAACTTCGCCACCACGCCGCGCGAGTTCAGCCATTCCTCGCGCAGGATGCGATCGGGATCGAACGGCTCGATGTCGCGCCAGATCGGCTCGAGGATCTCGGCGAAGTAGGCCGCGCGGGTCGCCACCGGCTCGGGCACGACCAGGCCGGCGATGCGCGGTATGCGCTCCTGGTTGTGCCGGTAGACCTGCAGCCGCCAGTCGAGCCAACCGGTGAAGCGCCCCTCGCAGAACGGTGAACTCGCCGCCAGCGCCGGCAGCAGCGGCAGCAGCGCGCGGGCCGCCAGGTGCAGCCGTCCGAACTCGTCGTCGTCGGCGAACGGCAGGTTCAGGTGGCAGCTCTGCAGGTTCGACCAGCCGTGGCCGCGGCAGTCGAAGATGCGGTCGTAGGCGGCGTAGACGTCGGCGTAGTCGTGCGGCCAGCGCACGAACTCGCGCGCCGGGTCCATCGTCGCGTGCATGCCGCCGGGCAGGAGGCGCGCCCCCATGTCGCCGAGCTCGCGCTCGAGCCGCAGCAGCGAGGTCTGGAACTGCGCCGCGACGCCGCGCAGCGCGGGCGCCGGCCCGTTCGTCTTCAGCTCGACGACGTGCAGCGCCAGCTCGTTCGACCAGGCGATCGGTCCGTCCTCGTGGTCGCCCGTCCAGCGGCCGGCGAAGCGCCGCAGCAGTTCGTCGACGACCGGCCGCACGGCGAAGGTCTGCGCGTCGACGACCGCATACTCGAGCTCGATGCCGAAGCCCGCGAACAGGCCCAGCGTCACGCCGACCCCCAGCCGCGGTGCCGCGCCGTCACCCGCGCGAAGAAGGTCCGCATGACGCGCAGGTACAGCTCCTCGCCGAGCACCTCGTCCTCGAAGCCGGCGTCGACGTTCGGGTTGTCGTTGACCTCGATCATGTAGACCTTGCCGCCGACCTCCTTGAGGTCGACGCCATAGAGGCCCTTGCCGACGTGGTTGCACGCCTTCAGCGCCGTCTTGACGACGCGCGTCGGCGCCATCTCGACCGGCACCGTCTCGGCCCGGCCGACGTCTTCCTTCTGGCCGCCGGCGTCGCGCTTCAGGATCTGCCAGTGGCCGTCGGCCATGTAGTAGCGGCAGGCGAACAGCGGCTGGCCGTCGAGCACGCCGATGCGCCAGTCGAACTCGGTCGGCACGAAGCCCTGCGCGATCACCAGGTCGGACTTGTCGAGCATCGCCTCGACCTGCACGTTGAGCTCCTCGCTGGTCGACACCTTGCGCACGCCGGCCGAGAACGAGCTGTCCGGTTGCTTGAGCACGCACGGCAGGCCCAGGCGCGCCACCAGGTCGTGCACGTTGCCGCGGTGCACGATCATGGTGTTGGGCACCAGGATGTCCTGCTGCTCGGCCATCTCGGCCAGGAACACCTTGTTCGAGCAGCGCAGGATCGAGGTCGGGTCGTCGATCACGACCAGCCCCAGCGCCTCGGCGCGGCAGGCGAAGCGGAACGTGTGGTGGTTGACGCTCGTCGTCTCGCGGATGAACAGCGCGTCGAACTCGCCGATGCGCGAGTAGTCCTGCTGCTGGATGAACTCGACGTTGAAGCCGACCTCCTCGCCGGCCCGCGCGAACTTCTGCAGCGCCTTCTTGTTCGACGGCGGTTCCGGCAGGTGCGGGTCGATCAGGATCGCCAGGTCATAGGGCCGCTGCTCGCGCTTCTGCGGCCGCACGTAGGCACGCTGCAGGAAGTCGGTCGTCGCCTCCTGGGCGAAGCCCTCGTGCCCGCGCGGGATGTCGTCGATGGCCAGCGGCTTCAACGCCTCCAGCCGCCAGCGGCCCGACCGCTCGCTCTTGGCGAACGTGGCCTGCAGGAACGGGCTCGGGAACATGCGGAACAGGGCCTTCGCCAGCCGCTCGTGCCGGTGCGCCATGTTGCGGCCGAAGTAGACGCTGAGCACGAACTCGCTGCTCTGCACCTTCGCCAGCGAATCGTCGATCAGCTCCTGCAGGTCACCGCCGGCGATCGCCGCGATCGCACGATCCTTGAGGTTCTGGATCGTCTCGATGCTCGGCATCGGCTTGTGCCCGCGCGCATCGGCCAGCAGCGACACGTAGTAGCCGATCTTCTGGTAGCCGAGCGAGCGGCACAGGTTGATGACGCGCACCTTCTCCAGCGTCGTGTAGGCCGGGTGCGTCAGGTACTTGCGGGCGGGCACGACCTCGACGCCCTCGTGGGAGAAGGACCAGTCCTTCGGGTCGTTGACGACGACGAGGTTGCGCATGGCGGAGCGGAGTCGCGCGGCGGCACCGACCGGGTCGGCGACTGCGCGCGGCAGGCTATCCCTGCGGCGGCCGAATTCGAGCCGGGGTCAGCCGCCGCGCCGCCGCGCCAGCAGGCGCTGCAGCCGCTCGCGGTAGGCCGCCGGAGCCTGCCGCCAGACGTCGCCGTGGCCGGCGCCGGGTTCGATCCACAGCTCGCGTCGCTCGGCCGGCATCGGCAGCCGGGAGTAGAACGCCTCGACCGAGTCCGGCGGCGCCCGGTCGTCGGCGGCGCCGGCCACGACCAGGACCGGCAGGTCGTGCGGCAGGGTGGCCGCCACCTCGCTCGGCGACACGTCCTCGACCCGGAAGCCCGACCACCAGCCCAGCGCCGCGATCGTCAGCGAGCGCCACGGCTCGTCGAGCCGGAACCGCCGGCGGCCGTCGCCGGCGCGATCGAAGCCGAGCATGCGGTGGGCGCCGAGGGCCAGGTCGTCGATCGGCGAGTCGAGCACGACGCCGGCAAGATCGTCGAGCCGGGGCAGCGCCAGCACCACGGCGACGCTGCCAAGGCTCACGCCGAACAGCACCACGGGCACGGCCGCCCGGCCAGGCTGCGCCCGCAGGTGGCGCACGGCGGCGACCACGTCGTCGCTCTCGCGCAGGCCGCCGGTGAACGGCGCCCGGCCGCTGCCGCCGTGGTTGCGCAGTTCGAGCAGCCAGCATTCGCAACCGAGGTCGCGCAGCAGCGCCGCCACCGGCTCGACCTCCATCGCCGAGCGGAACAACCCGTGCACGAGCACGACGCTCGCCAGCGGCGGCTCCTGCCGGCCCTCGAGCCGGAACAGCCGCAGCGGCACCCCGTCGCCGCTGTCGACCCGGTGCGCGCGGGCCGCGGCCGCGGCGGTCACCGCGGTCGGCACCGGCGGCCCCTCGCCCGCGCGTTCGCGCCGCAACGTGCCTGCGTCCTGCGGCCACAGGGCGCCCGCCGCGTCCAACCGCGGCCCGGCATAGGCCACCTCGTCCGGTCGCGTGCCGATCCAGCGCGAGCCGATGTAGCCGAGCACGGCGGGGAAGACGACGAACAGGTGCAGCGCATACAACCCGGCGTGCAGCCAGAGGAGCCGCGACCAGAACGCGCGCGGGCGGCGACGGAGGAGCCGCAGCACGAGGCCGACCAGCGCCGCCGGCAGCAGCGTCGCGAGGGTGAACAGCGCCGCGGCCAGCAGCGGGAAGGTCATGCGTCCTCGCGGAACGGCGACGGCCCGGGCGGCAGCAACCCGCGCTCCCGACCGTGCCGCAGCAGCGTCTCGATCGCCCGCCGGCCGGCCTCGCCCAGGTCCTCGGTGTAGTCGTTGACGTAGAGCGCGATGTGGCGGTCGCAGACGTCGTCGGCGAGTTCCTGCGCGTGGGCGCGCACGTAGGCGCGCGGGCGCAAAGGCTCGGCGCGGGCCACCGCCACCGAGCCGCGCAACAGGGCGCCGAGGTCGCGCACCGTCGGCGCCGGCAGGTCGCGTCGCGCCGCGATCACGCCGAGCGGCAACGGTCCGCCGGTGGCCCGTTCCCACAGCACGCCGAGGTCGGCCAGTTCGCGCAGACCGTGCTGCCGGTAGGTGAAGCGGCCCTCGTGGATCACGACCCCGGCCGCGCAGGTGCCGTCGGCGACGGCGGCCATGATGCGATCGAACGGCATCGGCACGAGTTCGCCGACCGGCTCGGCGAACGTCGCCAGCAGCAGGTTGGCGGTCGTCGCCAGGCCAGGGATCGCCACGCGGGCCGTCGCCAGGTCGGCGAGCCCACGCAGCGGCGACGTCTCGCGGCACACGACCAGCGGGCCGCAACCGAATCCGAGCGCGGCGCCGGCCGGCAGCACCGAGTAGTGCGGTGCGCGGGCGAGCGCCGGCAGGCTGAGCTTGGTCACCGGCAGCGGATCCCGGCCGGCGATCGCGCGTTCGTTCAGCGTCTCGACGTCGGCGAGCCACGGCTCGAGTGCGAGTCCGCGCATGGCGACCTCGCCGTGCACCGCGGCCCAGAACGCGAAGGTGTCGTTCGGGCACGGCGAGAAACCGAACGGCAGCCGCTGCGCCGCCGCGCCGGCCATCAGCGCAAGCGGGCGCGGTCGACGTTCGACACGGCGAGGATCTCGGGTCCGTTCCACAGCAGCAGCACGGCGTCCACCGTCAGGTTGTAGCTGGCCAGCCAGCTGACCCAACCCGGATCGAAGGTGTAGGTCGCGTAAGGGTACTGCCCGCTGCCACCCGGGAGGAAATGGAATGGGTTGCCGACCGCCGCCGGCAGCTGGAAGAAGGCGGTGCTGACCGCATCGTCCTCGAGACCGAAGAAGCGGCCGAAACCGAGGCCACGGCCGGTGTCGATCGAGATCACCGTGTGCCCCTCGGTCCAGCCCGAGGCGGGCAGGTTGCTGCACACCATCTGCAGCACGCCCGGGGCGTTGGCGATCATCTGCAGCCGCGGACCGGCGTCGTTGCGGAAGCCGCCGACCGGGTGCATCACCAGCGCGTAGTCGACGTCGAGCTGCGGCGTCTCGACCTTGCCGTCCTGCACGACCGAAGCGGCGGTCACTCGCACGAGGTAGCTGCCGGGCACCGGGTTCGCGAGGCACACCGTCTCGACGTTGTCGCGCGTGTTCGGCCCGCCGCCGGTCTTCGAGAACGGGTCGGCATCGAGGCCGTGGTTGCCCCACCACGCCAGGCCGTCGGCCACCCGCACGACCTGCAGGTCGAGGTCGTTGACCAGCTGGAACGCGGCGTTCGGCTGGCCGGCCGGATCGGCGTAGACCATGGTCACCCGGAACTCCGGCGTGCCCGGCAGGATCTGCACCCAGTACTCGCGCGTCTCGCCGAGTTGCAGCGTGTCGTACTCGTCGACGACCACCAGCGAACGGCGGTGGTCGTAGGCCCGCCGCACGTCGGGGAAGCCCCAGCCCTGGTGGGTGCGCGTCAGGTCGTCCGTCGTGCCGGCGAACGGATACTGCCTCGCCGTGTTGCACAGGAGCGCCTTGCTGGTCGTCATGTGCGGCCGGTTGAAGAACCGGTTGGTGACGGTCGCCGGCAGCGGCAGCGGATTGCCGAACAACCCGTCGGTGAACATCTGCTGCAGCAGGCCAATGTGGCCGGCGACCATCGGCGCCGCCGCCGAGGTGCCGCCGAAGTTCGGCACGTGGTCGCCGGCCACGTAGCCGGCGACCCCGACCAGGTCGGTCGTCAGCACGCTGTCGTAGTAGCCGACCGCGTCGGGCTTCCAGCGGCCGTCGCTGGCCGGACCGATGCTGGCCGCCGTCGGATCACCAAGGGCGTTCCAGCGGTCGTTGCCGGGCAGCGCGTCGTTGCCGTGCTTGATGCCGCCGACCGAGATCGAGTTCTTCGCCCACGCCTCGGGCCGCGCCAGCTGGTTGCCGTTGTTGCCCATGCTGTTGACGCGCGTGAGGTCGCTGTCGAACAGGGCGTCGTCCATCGCCTGCGAGACGCTGTTGTAGATCGTCGTCTGCGCCGCCCCCCAGCTCGCCGTCGCCAGCATCGACCGCCAGGGCTGCACCGGATCGACGCTGCCCTGGATCTGCGCGTAGTGCGTCGCCGACGTGTAGCTGCCCTCGACGACGATCGCGTGCGGCAGCAAGCCGCGCGCCGCGGGGTTGGTGGCGCCGCTGCCCGCGGCGATGCCGGCGGTGGCATGCCCGTGCGCGTCGATGCCGTCCGCGCCACGCACCAGCACGCGGCCGACCAGGTCGGGGTGCGACTGCTCCAGCGACTCGGTGACCTCGATGCGCACGCCCTGGCCGCGGTAGGCGGCCATCGTCTCGATGTAGTTCGCCCCGCCCTGCACGCGCGCGTTGTCCATGTCGAAGCCGTCGGGCCCGGCGAGGTCCGCCCAGGTGACGGTGTCGTGGTCGAGCACGGCCAGCAGCTGCGCCGGCGTCAGCGCCACGCGCACCATCGTCGAGCCCTCGCAGGGTGCCACCACCTGGCCGCCGGCGAGCAGCACCTGCTGCAGGCAGGCGATGCGATCGCCCTTCGCCGCCAGCACCAGGTTGCAGACCACCGGCGCGTTGCCGCCGGCCTGCAGGACGGCGCCCAGGTCGGGATCGAGTTTGCAGGCGTTCGGCAGGCCGCCGATCCAGCGCACGCACGGCAGCGCCGCCAGCGCCGCCGCGACGCCGGCGTCGCAGCGCACGAACAGGGCGTTGGCGGGCAGGTAGTGCAGGATCTCGGCGCCGGCGGCGGTCACCGCCTCGCGGTAGGCGCCCAGCACCTGGGTGTGGAACTGCACCAGCCGCAGCCGGCTGGCGGCCGGCACGCCGAACGGCGGCGGGAACGACGGCACCCCGAGCAGCGGATCGAAGGAGACCAGCCGGAAGTGCAGGCGATCGTCGGGCTGCCGCAGCGGCCGCCAGCTCAGGCCGCCGTCCTCGCTCCAGTCGGCATGCGGCCCGTCGGCCGCGAGCAGGCGACGCACGGAAACACCCTGCACCGCGAACTCGTAGGGAGCGCCTGGAATCGCCTGGGCCATGGCATGGACAGAGAGCCAGACGGCCACGGCGGCGAACAGTGGGCGGGAGACCATTGGGGTGCGGACGGACGCGGGCGGCCGCAGAGTATGGCCCAGGATGCCGATGGGGCCAATGGGCCTGCGCGCGCACGACCGGCGCGGCGCCGACCTTGCCGCCATCTTGACGCCCTGTTGGTCGATCCCGCTCCGGGACGACGCCCCTCCGGGCCAGCGCCGGCGCCGCTTCGCCCCACCGCATCGCGGCGCCCTGATGCCGGCGCCACGGGCGCCACGCTATCGTCCGCGGCGATGCAGCTCCGCCTCACCCGCCCCGACGACTGGCACCTGCACCTGCGCGACGGGGCCGCACTCGCCGCGGTGCTCGGCGACACCGCGGCGCGCTTCGGCCGTGCCATCGTGATGCCGAACCTGAAACCGCCGGTGACCACGGTCGCGCTGGCGCAGGCCTACCGCAACCGCATCCTGGCCGCGCTGCCGCCCGGCGCCCGCTTCGAGCCGCTGATGACGCTCTACCTGACCGAGCGCACGCCGCCGTTCGAGATCGAGGCGGCCGTGCGCAGCGGCTGCGTGCACGCGGTGAAGTACTACCCGGCGGGCGCCACCACCAACGCCGACCACGGCGTCGCCGACTGGCGGCGGGTCCGGCCGACGCTGGCGGCGATGGAACGCCTGCGGCTGCCGCTCCTGCTGCACGGCGAGGTCACCGACGCCGACGTCGATGCGTTCGATCGCGAGCGCGTGTTCGTCGAGCGCGAACTGCAGCCGCTGCGCCGCGAGTTCCCCGGCCTGCGCCTCGTGCTCGAGCACGTGACCACCGCCGAGGCGGTCGACTTCGTGCGCGGCGCCGGCCCGGACACGGCGGCGACGATCACCGCCCACCACCTGCTGTGGAACCGCAACGCGCTCTTCCTGGGCGGCCTGCGGCCGCACGCGTACTGCCTGCCGGTGCTGAAGCGCGAGCGCCACCGCCAGGCCCTGGTCGCCGCCGCCACCGGCGGCGAGCCGAGGTTCTTCCTCGGCACCGACAGCGCGCCGCATGCGCGCGCCGCGAAGGAGTCCGACTGCGGCTGCGCCGGCATCTACACCGCGCATGCCGCGATCGAACTCTACGCCGAGGCGTTCGAAGCCGCCGGCCGGCTCGACCGGCTCGAGGCGTTCGCCAGCTGGCACGGCGCCGACTTCTACGGCCTGCCGCGCAACGGCGGCACGATCACGCTCGAGCGCCGCGCCTGGACGGTGCCGGCGACGTTGCCGTTCGGCGACGGCGAGCTGGTGCCGATGCGCGCCGGGCAGACGGTCGCGTGGCGCCTCGTGCCTTCGGCCTGACCGCGGCCGATCGACGCGAACCCCTGGCCCGCTCACGCCCGCTCGGCGATCCTCAGGCCATGGCCGAACTCTGGGTCGCGACCGATCTCTCGCCCGCCGCCGACGCCGCCATGGAACTCGGCTGCCGCTGGGCCCGCGCGCTCGGCGCCGACCTGGTGCTGCTGCACGTCGTGCACGATCCGGTGCTGGCGCCGGCGTTCACCCACGACGCGCTCGGCGACGCAGCCGCGGCGCGCGAACGCCTGCAGCGGTTCGCCTCCGCCCAGCCCGACCTGCGCTGCCGCGTCGAGGTGCACGCCGCCGAGGACGTGGTGCCGGCGATCGTCACGGCCGCGGCGCGCGCCGACTACCTGTTCGTCGGTTCGCACGGCCGCTCGGGCTTCCAGCGGCTGCGGCTCGGCTCGGTGGCGACGGCCGTGCTGCGCCAGGCCACGGTGCCGGTCGTCTGCCTGCCGCCCGTCGACCGGTGACGCGGCGGCAGGGACCGCCGCGCTTCAGCCGCGCTGCAGCGAGGCCATGTCGATGCAGAAGCGGTACTTCACGTCGGACCTCAGCAACCGCGCGTAGGCCTCGTTCGCCTGCTGGATCGCGATCACCTCGACGTCGGCGGTGATGCCGGGCGCCGCAGAAGTCGAGCATCTCCTGGGTCTCGGCGATGCCGCCGATCAGCGAGCCGGCGAGGCGACGGCGCCCGAACAGGAGGCTGAACGCCGACACCGGGATCGGCTTCTCGGGCGCGCCGACCAGGGTCAGGGTGCCGTCGTGCGCGAGCAGGTTCAGGTAGGCGTTGAGGTCGTGGTCGGCGCTGACGGTGTCGAGCACGAAGTGGAGGCTGCCGGCGTGCCGCTGCATCGCCGCGGCGTCGCGCGAGTCCACGACCTCGTCGGCGCCGAGACGCCGCGCGTCCTCGCCCTTCGCCGGCGAGGTGGTGAACACGACCGTGTGGGCGCCGAACGCGTGCGCGAACTTGACGCCCATGTGGCCGAGGCCGCCGAGGCCGACGATGCCGACCTTCTGGCCCTTCCCGACGCCGAACCGCCGCATCGGCGACCAGGTGGTGATGCCGGCGCACAACAGCGGCGCGGCGCCGGCGGGATCCAGGTTGGCGGGCACGCGCAGCACGAAGTGCTCGTCGACGACGATGCTGGCCGAGTAGCCGCCGTAGGTCACGCCGCCGAGGTGTCGGTCGGGCCCGTTGAAGGTGAAGACGGCGTTGGCGCACAGGTTCTCGAGGCCGCCCCGGCACTGCGGGCAGGTGCGGTCGGAATCGACCAGGCAGCCGACCGCGACCAGGTCGCCCGGCCGGTGCGAGGTCACCGCGCGCCCCACCTTCACGACGCGGCCCAGGATCTCGTGGCCGGGCACGATCGGGTAGGTCGTCGGCATGACGCCGCTCCACTCGTTGCGCACCGAGTGCAGGTCGGAGTGGCAGATGCCGCAGAACAGGATGTCGATCTGCACGTCGCGATCGCCGGGGTCGCGCCGAGGGATGGAGATCGGCGCCAGCGGCGAGGTGGCGCTGGCAGCGGCGTAGGCCTTGGTGGAGTACATGGGGGCGAGGGGGTCGAAGCGGTCGAGTGACAGCGTAACGAGCCCGACGGCATCGGCGGCCCCGTGGGGGCGGGGAGCCAGGGGACGACCTGCCGCATCGGGCAGGTTCAGGTCTTCCCATCCGCTCGCGCCCGCGCCTGGCGCGCAGGCAAACCCTCGATCCCGGCCAGACGAAAACTGGAGCGGGTGATGAGATTCGAACTCACGACCCTCACGTTGGCAACGTGATGCTCTACCACTGAGCTACACCCGCACCGTGCGTCGGCGCCGGCCACGAGCGCTTTTCGGGCGCCCGGGTTGACCCGGCGATCGAGGGGGCGCTTTCGTATGGATTCCGGCCGTGGATGTCAAGCGTCCCAACCAGGTTCCGCGCCCCCGCCGTGACCCCCACCCACGCCCGCAGCGCCTCGATTCCATGGCAGCCCCGATGACCTTCGCCGCCCTCGCCGCGAGCGCCCGCGACCACGGCCACCGCACCTTCCTGCCGCGCCGCCGCGCGCAGCTGCCGGAGCCGGTCACCTTCGCCGACCTCGCCGCGGACGTGGACCGCCTGGCCATCGCCCTGCTCGACCTGGGCGTGCGCCGCGGCGACCGCATCGGCCTGATCGCCGAGAACCGCTACGAATGGCTGCTCGTCGACCTGGCGCTGGCCAGCATCGGCGCCATCGACGTGCCGCGCGGCGTCGACACCTCGCCAGCGGAGTTGCAGTTCATCCTGCGCCACAGCGGCTGCCGCCTCGCCCTGGTCGACGACGACCGCGTGGCGCACGAGCTGCTGCGCGGCACCGACCGCGCGCCGCAGCTCGAACGGGTCGTCGTCATGCAGGACCGGAGCAGCGTGCCGGAAACCGGCACCCTGGCCGCGCTGCTGCAGCGCGGCGCCGAACTGCTGCCGGCGCAGCAGCCGCGCCTCGACGAGGCGCGCGCCGCCGTGCAACCCGACGACCTGCTGACGATCGTCTACACCAGCGGCACCACCGCCGAACCGAAGGGCGTGATGCTGACGCACGGCAACGTGCTGGCGAACCTGCACACCGTGCAGCGCGTGCTGCACATCACCGCCGCGGACTCGTTCCTCAGCGTGCTGCCGGCGTGGCACATGTACGAGCGCATCATGGACTACCTGGCGCTCGCCACCGGCGCGCAGCTGGTCTACACCGACCGCCGCCGCATCAAGGACGATCTCGCGGCGGTGCGGCCGACGGTGTTCGCCGCCGTGCCGCGCATCTGGGAGATGCTGCACGACGGCCTCGTGGGCCACGCGCAGAAGC
Source organism: Planctomycetota bacterium (assembly GCA_019636245.1). Lineage (GTDB taxonomy): Bacteria > Planctomycetota > UBA1135 > UBA1135 > UBA2386 > JAEUHS01. The sequence continues at coordinate 23,957 of JAHBXX010000019.1, forward strand.
TGACCGGCCTGCGCGGACGGCTGTTGCGGCAGGGGCTCGGGCTGTCGCGCCTGGTCGGCGGCGGCCGCGGCCACCTGGGCCACCGCCTGCTGCACGCCGGCGCCCGCGCGCTGGTCCTGCGCAAGGTGCTGCAGGCGTTCGGCGGTCGCCTGCGCCTGTGCGTGAGCGGCGGCGGCGCGCTGCCGCGGCACGTCGACGAGACGCTGCTCGGCATCGGCCTGCCGCTGCGCAACGGCTACGGGCTGACCGAGACCAGCCCGGTCGCCTCGGTGCGCCTGCCGCGGCAGACCGATCCGGGCCACATCGGTCCGCCGCTGCCGGACACGGCGATCGAGGCGCGGCGGCCGGACGGCAGCCGCTGCGCGCCCGGCGAGGTCGGCGTGCTGTGGATCCGCGGTCCGCAGGTGATGCGCGGCTACTACGACAACCCGCGCAAGACAGCCGAGGTGCTGACCCCGGACGGCTGGTTCAACAGCGGCGACCTCGGCCACGTCGACGACCGCGGCAACGTCTGGATCACCGGCCGGGCGAAGGACACGATCGTGCTCGCCAGCGGCGAGAACGTCGAACCGGAGCCGGTCGAAACGCTGGTCAAGACCTCGCCGTGGATCGAGCAGGCCGTCTGCGTGGGCCAGGACCAGAAGGGCCTCGGTGCCCTGCTGGTGCCGGCCCTCGAGGCGCTCGAACGGGAGATCCCGCGCGAGCAGTGGGACGAGCGCCTGGGCCTGCTGCACGGCCGCGCCGTGCGCGACCTGCTGCGCCGCGAACTGGACCGCCTGCTGGTGCGCGAGAACGGCTGCCGGCCGTGCGACCGCGTCGTCGCGTTCGCCGTGCTGGCGGCGCCGATGACGCCGGAGAACGGCCTCCTGACGCAGACCCTGAAGGTGCGCCGGCACGTGGTCGCCGAGCGCTTCGCCGCCGTGATCAGCGCGCTGTACGACTGACGGCGGACGGCGGCGAAGCCAGCGGCAGGCAGCGCGGCAGGCCGTCGCCGGACGCCGGCCCGAGCTGGCGCAGCAGGTCGTGCAGCCAGTCCCCCGCCAGCCGGCAGGCCGAGGCGAGCTCGTCGCCATGCGCGAGCCGCGCGGCGATCGCGGTCGCCAGCGCGCAGCCGGTGCCGCGCACGGGACCGACCGGCAGCCGCGGCCGACGCCAGCGGTGCACGGCCCCATGGGCCAGCGTCAACACGTCGTCGCAGTCCGGGCCGTCGCCGTGGCCGCCCTTGGCCAGCACCGCGGCGTGGCCCGGCCACGCACCGGCCCCACCGGCCAGCGCGGCCGCCTCGGGTGCGTTGGGCAGCAGCAGCGACGCCAGCGGCAGCAGGTGCACGCGGTAGGCCGCCACCAGGTCCGGGTCCGGCCCGGCGCCGGGCGCGGTCGAGACCAGCACCGGATCGACGACGATCGGCACGCGATCGCGCAGCGGCGCCAGCGCCGCGGCGACACCCGCCGCCGTCGCCGCGTCGGCGAGCATGCCCACCTTGACGGCGTGCACGTCGCCGTCGGCGAGGGCGGCGGCGAACGCCGCCTGCCAGGCCGCCGCCGCCGGCGCATGGCGCGCCGTGAACTGGCGCCCGTTCTGCACCGTCCACGCCGTCGCGACCGGCAGGACCTGGCAGCCGTGCTGCGCGGCGACGATCGCGTCGACCGTGAGGCCGGCGCCGCCGGAGGGATCGAGCCCACCGAGCAGCAGGAGGCGCCGCGTCACTGCACCAGCACGGGTCCGACGAAGACCGGGCGGCCGCCCAGCAGCACGACCAGCTGCTGCAGCCCCTTGGCCTGCGTCGGCTCGCTGCGCAGCGTGATCTCGCGCGGCGTGACCTGCCCCCTGGTCAGCACGCGACCACCGAGCGTCGCCTCCAGCAGGCCACGGCCGAACACCCCGCGCAGCGTGAACCAGCCGCCGGCCACGACCGCGTCCGGCGCGGCGACCAGACCCGGCCGGCCGAGCACGGCCTGCCGCACCAGGTCGACGTCGGCCGTGGTCACGAGGCCGTCGCCGGTGCAATCGATGGCCGGCGCCTCGGCGCCGAGTTCCTGCAGCAGGCGGCGCACGTCGACGACCGTCTGCTGACCGTCGCCATCGGCGTCGCCGGGCATGGCGCCCCGCACCAGCACGCCGCCCTCGGCCCGGCCGCTGCCGAGCACGCGCACCTGCGGCCCGTCGCCGGCGCCCTCGGCGCGCAGCTGCCAGGCATCGCGGCCGACGAGCGCGCAAGCGACTTCGACGGTGCGCCCGGAGGCCGGGGCGAGCAGTTCCGCCTCGAAGCGCAGCACGCCGGTGGCCCCCGGCGGCAGCAGCGCGCCGGTGAACGGCAGCTCCCGCTCGGCGTCGTCGAGCAGCACGTCCAGCGGCCCGGCGACCAGCTGCGGCGCCGGCGCCCCGGGCAGGTCGAGCCAGGCCCGCAGCGCGCGCACCTGCTGCGCGGCGTCGCCGGCGCCGGCGACCAAGAGCCGCACCGCCTCGATCTCGATCGCGCGGCCGGTCAGGTTCTCGACCACCGTGGCCAGCACTTCGTGCGCGCCGGCCGCCACCAGGCGGGGCGGCGCCGGCGCCGGCGCCGCGACGGCGAAAGCGTCGCCGAGCTGCGCCTCGAGGTCGAGCTTCACGACCACGCCGTCCTGGGCGCCGCCGATCGCGCCCTGGGCGCCGCCCTCGCCGAGCGGGAAGTCGGCGGCGAACGTCCAGCCGCCGACGACGGCGAAGCCGTTGTCGTCGACCTGCACGCTGGTGAGCATGTCCTGGTCGGCGCCGCCGAGGTAGCTGGCGAACTCCACCACCGCGCCGCCCTGGACGAGGAAGGCGACGAAACCATCGAGGCTGCCGCCGGCGAAGCCGGCCTGCAGCGCGTTCGCCGTCACCGGGAAACCGGTCCCGGCCTCGCCGACCACGACGACGCGGTCGGCGCCGACGGCGAGCGCGCGCACGCTGTCGTTGTCGGCGCCGCCGAGCAGGGTCGAGAACAGCAGGGTCTGGCCGTTGGCGCCCAGCCGGCTGACGAAGCCGTCGAAGGCGCCGCCGCCGGTGCGCTGCGGCGCGTCCAGCGTCACCGGGAAGTTGACCGAGTTGGTGCGCCCACCGACCCAGACCGAGCCGTCGCCGGCGAACCGGGCGGTGTGCACGCTCTCGGCGGCGATGCCGCCCAGGTGGGTCGAGAACCGCGGCGCGCCGGTCGGCGACAGCCGCACGACCACGCCTTCGATGTCGCCGGCGCTCTCCTGCCGGTAGGCGTTCGGCGTGGTCGGGAAGTTGGTCGACAGCGTCCAGCCGGCGACCACCGCGTCGCCGGTCACGGGATCGACGTCGACGGCCAGCAGCTGCTCGGAGTCGAAGCCGCCGACGAAGGTCGAGTAGCGCAGCGACTGGCCGTTGGCGGCCACCTTGGTGACGAAGCCCTCGCTCCAGACGTCGGGGAAGCCGCTGAAGATCGGCCGCCAGGCGCCGGGCGTGATCGGGAAGTTGAACGAGAAGGTGAAGCCGGTGACGACGGCGTCGCCGCTGGCGTCGATGGCGACGTCCTGGGCGACGTCATCGCCGGCGCCGCCGAGGTAGGTCGAGGCGACCAGCTCGGCGCCGTTGGCGGCGAGGCGGACCACGAACCCGTCGCCGATGCCCATGTAGGGCCCGGCGCCGCCGTAGGCCGGCTGCACCGCGCCCGGGGTCACCGGGAAGTCGGCGGAGGCGGTGAAGCCGACCACGACGGCGGTCTCGCCCGGTCCGACGGCGACGCCGCGGATCTCGTCGCCCGCCGAACCGCCGAGGTAGGTCGCGTAGACCAGCGCCGCGCCGTCGTCGCGCAAACGGGCCACGAAGGCGTCGGCGCCGCCGGTCGTGCGGTAGGCGCCGACGGTGGTCGGGAAGTCCGTCGACCCCGCCCAGCCGCCGACCCACACGCCGGCGCCCGGGCGCCAGCACAGGTCGTTGACGCTGTCGGAGGCGCCGCCGCCGAGGAACGTGCCCCAGACCACGCCCGGATCGACCACCGCCGGATGGGCCGGATCGAGGTCGGCGGCGACGAAGCCGTAGCGGCGGGTGCCCAGCAGGCGGAAGGCCACGCGCAGCGGCACGCGGCCGGCGGCGGTGTCCTGCCAGGCCACCGGCGCCTCCTGCACCAGCTCGGCGTCGCCGGCCGGCGTCCGGATGCGGGCGCGCAGGCAGCCGTTGCCGTCGATGGCGAGCGATTCGACGCCCTCGCAGACGGCGATGAAGCGATCGAGATCGGCGCCGGGCGCGAGCAGCAGGTCGTACTCGAACGGTCCGCGCCGCCCGGCGGGCAGCGGGCGGAACACGACGTCGATGCCGGGCAGCACGCGCGCCATCGTCACCGTCGCGAAGCTCGGCACCTGGGTCCGCCAGCCCTGGGGATCGCGCCCGAGGAAGAAGTTCTGCCGCGCCTCGAGTTCGGGGCCGGGCACGAACTCCGGCACCTCGGCACCGACGAAGCGGGTGCGCACCACGCAGCCGAGCTGTTCGCGCGGGCCGGCGGCCGCGCCGGCCTCGGCGGCTCCCGCCGCGTCCCAGCGCTCGAACCGCAACGTGAACCCGTCGTCGTGCAGCCAGCCGGCGGTGTCGCCGAGGGCGGCGTAGCGCACCTCGTCGTGCCACTGGCCCATGTTCGGCACGAAGCGCAGCGCCGCCAGCGTCGCCGCGGGCGCCTCCCGCGCAGCCGCGCCGGAGTTCCCCCGGGTCGATGGCATGGGCGCCGGCCAGGGCAGGAGAGCCAACGCGCCGAGGGTGGCAGCGGGCAGGAGGAGGGCGAGGGGGCGGCGCATGCGGGCGGAGCAGCATACGCGATCGACCGACCCGCCGCCGAGGGCCGGCAGACGCCCTTGCCGACGGCGGTCCGGGACCGGCTGCTGGCGGAGGATTCCGGGCGCGAGAGAGCATCCTCTCGGAAGCCCTGCGCCACCGCGCCGGCGGCCGCCAACTGGCCCGGGCTCTCAGTCCTCGCCGTCGCCGAGCGCGTAGGCGTTCGCCCCGGAGACGCCGAACGCCTTCAGGATGTTGCGCTCGAGCCGGCGCTCGAGCCGGCGCAGGGTGCGCGCGTCGGCGACCTCGACCTGGACGGAGCCGCCGGCCACGGAGCCGTGCCCGCCGCAGGTGCCGGCTTCCCCTTCCATGCTGGCGCGGATCAACCGCCAGGCGTCGCCGCCGATCTCGGTCCGCACCGAGACGTGGTAGTTGTTGCCGACCAGGCCGCCGCAGAACACCGCCTTGGTGCCTTCCAGGCGCAGCAACAGGTCGGCGACCTCGGCGACCATCTCGGCGCTGGTCGTGAGGCCGAGGGAACAGAGCACGAGGCCGTCGTAGAGCCGGACCTTGGTCAGCGCGTCCTTCAGCGTCTGGAAGTAGGCCAGCGGCAGCCGCGGACTGGCGATCGCCACCAGGCGCTGCCGGTCGACGAACGGGAACAGGAAGTCCCAGGCGCGCAGGTCGAGGTCGCTGACGTTGCGGGACAGGTCGGCCGTGTCCGTCCTGATGCCGTAGGCCAGGGCGGTCGCCACCTCCGCGCTCGGGCGCACGCCGGCGGCGAGCAGATGGCCGGCGACCAGCGAGCTGGTGGCGCCGACGTCCGACCGCACGTCGACGAACGGCACGGCGCGCAAATGGTCGGCGGCGTCCGGACAGACGTGGTGGTCGAGCACGATGTCGACGGCGAGGCCGGCCGGCACGTGGGTGTGGCCGAACCCGGGCTGGGTGTCGACCAGCGCCACGCAGTCGAAGTCCGCGAGCGCCACGTCGGCGACACGATCCATCTGCAGACCGAGTTCGCGCACCATCGCCTGGTTCTCCGCCCGCAGGATCTTGCCGCTGATCGCCAGCCGGCTGTCGATGCCAGCCGCCTTGCGGGCGAACTCCTGCAGCCCCACGGCACCGCCGAGCGAGTCGGGATCCGGGTTGTTGTGCGTCAGCACCAGGAGCCGGCGCCGGGAGCGCAGCAGGTTGCGCATCGCCTCGGTGCGGGATCCCGCACCGCCCTGAGGCGTCGGTCTGGCTACCGGCGTCGGCTTCATCTCAGTCCTGGTGCACAGGCGGGGGTTCGGCCCGTGCCGCCGGACCATCGGCCCCACCCCGCCCGGCCCTGGAATCAGAGGCCGTGCTTGGCGAGGAAGGAACGGATGCCGGGCAGTTCACTGGCGGGGACGGCGGGATCGAGATCGAGCACCACGGGAAGCGCGGCGCCAGACCGGGGTACATAGGAGGCCAGCAGCGCGTAGTCCACCCCGCCCGCCCCCGGCACGAGGTAGAGCCCATCCGGCGAAGCATCACCTAACCCAATGCCTGCGCATCGGTTACCGAAAGTCTCCAGCCATTCGCCCTGCGGCTCGCCCAGCACCTGCTGGCGCCGCGCGCAGACCGCGGCGTCATGCCAGTAGCCGATCTTCAGGGAACCGAGGTCCTCGTAGAGGTCGCGCAGGGCCGCCACGTCGGCCACCGCCAGCAGGCTGCGGCCGGCCGTCAGGCAGAAGTGCACGTCGGGGTACGCCCGGCAGAGGCCGAACACCTCGCGGCAGACCCGGTCGAGGGCGGCGTTGCGGCCCACCTTGCGGCGGGCCAGCAGGGCCTGGGCCCGCTCCGGGGTCCAGCGGGTGCCAGGTTCGCCGAGGTCCTCGGCGTCGACCTCGCCCACCACCGGCACGAGGCCCGGTTCGAGCACGACGAGCCGGCTGCCGAGCGCCCGCGCGGTGGCCACCGCCTGCCCGACGGCGCGCCGGGCGAGCTCGCGTTCGCCCTCCTTCGCCGCCGCCAGCCCGGCCGTGGGCGAACGCTGCGCGAGGCAGCTGCCGACGCGCACCACCGGGAAGCGGACCGGCAGGTCGTGCGCCGCGTCCCGCAGCGCCTGCCAGTGCACCGGCCGCGGGCCCGGACTGGCGGCAAGGCCCGCGAACCGGCCTTCGAGCAGCCAGACCAGCAGCTGGCGGGGGTCACCGGGTCCGTGGATCCCCGCCCACGGCGAGGCCAGGAAACGCTGCGCTTGCATGGGTGTCGGAACGGGAACTCGGACGCTACCCTGCGGGACCCGCGGGTCCCGACCCGCGCCACCTTAGCCGAGCACCGCGGATGCGCACCCACCTGTTGTCCTGTTCCCTGGTCGCCATCGCCCTGGGCGTCGCCGCCCGCGCGCAGGACGACCAATCCCTGCAGCACTCCGTGCAGCGCGTCGAGCAGCGCCTCGCCCGTCTCGACGAGTACCTGAAGTCGGTGCAGGAGGGGCCGCGCAAGGCCAGCAAGGGCGCCGATGCGCTGCCGGAGGCGCGGGCGGAGCTCGGCCGCCTGCGCGAACTCGTGCGCGCCCAGCAGGCGGTGGTCGAGAACGCCGAGGCCGAGCGCAACCTCGCCGCCGAGCAATTGCTGGCCCTGGAGCGCAACCTGCGCGACGCCAAGGCGGAGAGTCGCAAGCTCGCGCGCGAGGTCGAGGGGCTGCGCCGCGCGCTGACCGAACGCGAGGCCGAACACGAGCGCCTCCTGGTCGGCCTGCGCGAGGCCGACGCGGCCCGCGCCGCGGCGGTGACCCACGCCGAGGCCAGCGACGACAAGGCCCGCCGGGCGTTCGCCGAGGCGCAGGCCGAGATCGAACGCCTGCGCGCCGAGGTCGGCGCGCTGCGGGCGGCGGTCAGGGACCACCTGACCGCGCGCGAAGCTGCGCCGCCGCCCGCGCCCGGAGCCGACCTGCGCGCACTCGTGGGTCAGCTCGAACGGGAGAACGCGGCCCTGCGCGCCGCGCTGGCGGCCGCCGCGCCGGCGGGTCCGGCCCCGGCCGGCAGCGGCATCGTCGTGCACAACGCCGAGGGCGAGGTGCACCTGCACTTCCACGGCGGCAGCCCGGGCGTCAGCCTGCCGGAGCCGCCGCGCCGCGCGCCGACGGCCGAGGCGGCCCCGGAGCCGCCGCCGTCGCCGAAGCCGGCGGGCAAGGCCCGCAAGCGCGAGTCCCGGGTGGACTGACCGGGCGCCGGCCGGCCCCGTTCAGCGGCCGAACTCGGCCATCAGCTCCTGCAGCCGCTGCAGCGCCCGCAGGTGGAGCGAGCGCACGGTCACTTCCTTGGTGTAGCCGAGCAACGGCATGATCTCGGCGAAGCTCTTGCCCTGGAACAGGCGCAGCTCGATCACGCGCTTGTGCTTGTCGCCGAGCTGCGCGAGCGCCCGCTGCAGCGAATCCTGCAGTTCCTGGTAGCGCACCAGCATGCTCTGCCGCGGCGTCCGGTCGTCGGCGAAGCGCTCGCCGCCGCCGGTCTCGTCGAACTCGCCGAGATGGCGCGTCCGACCGCCGCCGCGCTTCTTGGCGCGGGCGCGGCGCCAGTAGTCCTTGAGCTTGCGCGCGGCGATCGTGCGCACCCAGCCGGAGAACGACGCGCCGGGCTCGACCCGGAACTCGCCGATGTCGCGGAACACCTGCAGCAGCACGTCCTGCGTCAGGTCGTCGAGGCTCTTGTCGGCCGGCAGGTTGAGACCCTGCGAAGCCTCGGCCACCCAGCGCAGGACCCGGTCGTGCAGGTTGCTCCAGGAGACGTCGGCGTCGGGCTGCTGCTGCACCGCCTGCACGTGGCGCAGCGTGCTCGACAGCGGCGCCGGCGCCGGCTTGCGGTCGCGTTCGTCCGGAGCGTCCATGGCGGGGAGCGTAGCGCACCACGGCGCCGACGGACCATGGCGGAGGCGGCGGGCGAGCCACCGCGCGCGGCGGACGCGTTCGCCGCGCACAGAGGCCGCTTCCCCGGGCCGCCGCGGCAGCTACCCTGCGGACGCATGGGCCATCCTCCGCGCGTCGGCATCGTCGACATGGGCTCCAACGCGATCCGCTTCCTGATCGCCGAGGCGACCGGACCGGCGGTCAACGTGCTCGAGAACCACCGCCTGCCGGCACGGCTGGGTCGGGACGTCTTCCACACCGGCCAGATCCCCGACACGACGCTGGCCGACACCGTCGACGCCTTCCGGCGCTTCCGCGCCACCTGCGACCGCCTCGGCGTGCTGCGCATCCGGGCGATCGCGACCTCGGCGATGCGCGACGCGCGCAACCGCGACCTGCTGATCGACCGGGTGCGCGAGGCCTGCGGCATCGAGATCGAGGTGATCTCCGGCACCCAGGAGGCCTACCTGCTGAAACTGGGCATCGAACCGGTCGTGAACCTGCAGCGGGGCCGGTCGCTGCTGGTCGACGTCGGCGGCGGCTCGGTCGAACTGGTCATGGTCGAGGACGGCCAGGTGACCAACGCGGACTCCTACCGCCTCGGCGCGCTGCGCATGCTCGAGGCGCTGCGCGACAGCGAGGGCTCGCCGGAGTCGTTCGTCGACCTGATGAGGCGCCATCTGCGCAGCCTGGAACGGCGCATCGCCGACCGCTTCGAGGGCCGCAGCTTCGACCGCTACGTCGCCGTCGGCGGCAACATCGAGAGCCTGACCGATCTCGTGCACGCGCGCAGCGGCCCGCGGCGGCAGGACGGCATCGACTGCTGCAGCCTCGACGAAGCCGACCGCGAGGTCGCCGACCTCGCGCAACTGACCGTGCCCGAGCGCATCGAGCGGCGCGGCCTCAAGCCCGACCGCGCCGACACGATCGTGCCGGCGGGCATCGTCTACGTGCGCCTCGGCCAGCTCGCCGGCGTCGACCACCTGCTGGTGCCGCGCGTCGGCATCAAGGACGGCCTGCTGCAGGAGGTCTTCCACGGCCACCTCGAGTCGTTCGCTGCCGAGGACCACGTCGACGTCGTGCTGTCGTCGTGCCGGGCGATGGGTCGACGCTTCCACTACGAAGCCGACCACGCCGAGTCGGTGCTGAGCCTGTCGCGGCAGCTGTTCGACCAGACCAAGGCCCTGCACGGCCTCGGCGACCGGGCCAGGGCCCTGCTCGAGGCCGCGGCGCTGCTGCACGACGTCGGCATCGCGGTCAACAACGACGGCCACCACAAGCACTCGCAGTACCTGATCGAGTCCAGCGAACTCGTCGGCCTCAGCGAGGAGGAACGCCATCTGGTCGCGCTGCTGGCGCGCTACCACCGCAAGTCGCCGCCGTCGCGCGACCACGCGGACTACATGGCGTTGCGCCGCCGCGACCGCACGCTGGTCGAACGGCTGGCGGCGATCCTGCGCCTCGCGGATGCGCTCGACCGTCAGCATGCCGGCGTCGTGCAGGGCATCGCCGTCGAGGTGCACGACGACCACATCGACCTGGTGCCGGCGCTGCGCGGCGACCCGCACACGCGCCTCACCCTCGAAGCGAAGGCGGTCGACGAGAAGGGCGCCCTGTTCGCGCAGCTGTTCGGCCGGGTGCCGCGCCTGATGCTACGCTAGCGGCCCCACGGCCCGGTTCGCGCCATGCCGCACGACGTCGAGACCGAGTTCAGGTTCCGCGGCGCGCCCGACCTCGAAGTCGCCGCCATCGACGGAGCCCTCGCGACCGCCGGCTACCGCGACGCGGCAGCCGCGGACCATCGCTTCGTCGACACCTACCTCGACGACGGCGAGGGTTCGCTGCAGCAGGCCGGGCTCGGGCTGCGCCTGCGGGCCTCCGGCAGCGGCCAGGAACTCGCCTGCAAGGCGCGCCGCGAGACCGAGGGCGGCCGCTGCGTGCGCGACGAGTGGACGGCGTCCTGGCCGACGACCCTGGCGCCGCGCACCGCGGCGGAGCTGCCCGACGAGCTGCGCGATCTCGTCGAGCCGTTCGTGCTCGACCGGCCCCTGCTCGCCACCCTGCGGCTGTCGATCCGGCGCGACAGCCGCGTGCTGCCCGGCGAAGACGGCGCGCTCGGCGAACTGGCCATCGATCGCGTCGAGGCCGAGGCCGCGGGCCGGAAGGCGGCCTTCCTCGAGGTCGAACTGGAGGTGCTCGAGGACCTGCCGGGCTGCGAGCGGCTGGCGGCGCGCCTCGCCGGCCTCCTGCCCCTGCAGCCCGCCCAGGACGACAAGCCGAGCCATGCGGGTGCCCTGCTGGGACTGCAGCGACCGCCGCTGCCGGCAGCGACGCTCGCCATGACGATGCCCATCGGCGCGGCGCTGGCGGCGATCGCCGCGCCGCACCTGCAAGCGCTGCAGCAGGCCGAGGTCGGCGTGCGGCAGGACCGTGATCCCGGCCACCTGCACGCGATGCGCGTCGCCATCCGCCGTCTGCGCGAGCTGGTGCGCAGCTGCCGCGACCTCTGGCCTGCCGCCGACAGCAGGTGGCTGCTCGACGTGCTCGGCGAAGCCGGGCGGAGGCTCGGGGCCTTGCGCGACCTCGACGTGCTGCTCGCCGACCTGCCCGCGGGCATCGCCAAGCTGCCGCCCGGCCTGCTGCCCGCGGGCAAGGCGCTGCTCGACTGGGTGCGCGACCGGCGCCAGGAGGCGAAGCAGCTCGCCCTCGGCTGGCTGCGCGCGGCGACCCGCCTCGCCGACCAGCGGCGGCTGCACGCGATGCTGGTCGCCGGCCCCGCCGGCAGCGCGGCCGCCGAACCGCTGGCGACGGCGCTGGCGCCCCGGCTGCGACGGGCCAGCCGCCGGGTGGCCAAGCTGGCGCAGGCGATCCCTGACGACCTGCCGCTGGCCCCGTTGCACGAACTGCGGATCCGCTGCAAGCGGCTGCGCTACCTGGCCGAGGCGTTCGCCGACCTGCCCGGCCTCGAGTGCGGCAAGTCGCTCGCCGCGGTGACCGGCCTGCAGCAGGCGCTCGGCGAGGTCTGCGACCACGAGACCGCCGCCAGCACCCTGCTCGGCTGGGTGCCGGGGGCTGCGGCGACGCTCGCCGAGGGCCTGCAGGTCGCCGCCGCCCTCGGTGCGCTCGCGACCGGCGCGAGCACCGCGGCCGGCAAGGCCCGCAAGCGAGCCCGGCGGCAACTCGCCCGCGTCGACCGGCCCAAGGTCTACCGGCGCTTCGAGGCCGGCCTGGCTCCGGACGCCAATTTGGCACCATAACGCCAATCTGGCATCGAAGGCGTCCCAGCCCAGGGTTGGACCTTCCTCTCAGGTGCTTTTCGCAGCTTGCCTTATGGCGCTCATGCCATGTTGCCACGATCGGCACATCGCTTGCCTCCTCCCGGCCGTCCAAGCCCAACCGAGGAGAAAGCGCCATGTCGAAGACCAGCACCAACCCGTCCCTGACCCCTCTGCTCCGCGATCCGTTCCAGAGCCTGTTCGGCCGCCTGTTCGGCGACGCGATGCAGGAGTTCTACGGCACCACGCCGGAGAGCAACCCGGCCCCGCGCACGAACATCAGCGAGAGCGACGCCGCCTACGAGCTGGCGTTCGAACTGCCCGGCCTGGAGGAGAAGGACATCCAGGTGCACGTGCAGGACCACGTGCTGACCGTGACCGCCGAGCGCAAGGACGAGCGCGAGACGGAAGGCAAGCGGTGGCACCGGATCGAGCACCGCTACGGCCAGTTCTCGCGCACGATCTCGCTGCCGCAGGATGCATCGGCGAACGGCGTCGAGGCGGTCTACAAGCAGGGCGTGCTCACCGTGCACGTGCCGAAGCAGCCGGAGTCGCGGCCGACCCGGATCCAGGTCAAGGCGAACTGAACGGCGCGCCGCGACGGCCGGCACACCCGCGGTCCGCCGCCGCGCCCGGCTCGCCCCCGGCCGTCGCGCGGCGCCCTGCCGCCGCGTAGGCTCGCCCCGTGATCACCGTCGTGCAGCGGGTCGCCTGGGCCCGGGTCTCGGTCGCCGGCGAAGCGGTCGGCGCGATCGACCGCGGGCTCTTGCTGCTGGTCGGCGTCGAACGCGGCGACGGCCCGGCGGACGCCGACGCCACGGCGCGCAAGGTCGCGGCGCTGCGGCTGTTCCCCGACCGCACGCCGATGGACCGCTCGGTCGTCGACGTCGGCGGCGGCTGCTTGGTCGTGAGCCAGTTCACGCTGGCCGCCGAACTGCGGCACGGCAACCGCCCCGACTTCACCGCCGCCGCCGAGCCCGCCGTCGCCGCACCGCTCTACGAGCGCGTGGCCGGCCAGCTCGCCGCCACCGGCCTCGTGGTCGCGACCGGCCGCTTCGGCGCGGCGATGCAGGTCGAGCTCGCGAACGACGGCCCGGTCACGGTGGTGCTGACCGTGCGCGACGGCAAGGTCGTGCCCCGCCCGGAACCCGCGGCCGGCCCCGGCGACTGAGGCGGGGCAACCGCTGCCTCGCCGGCGTCCAGCTTGGTCGGCGCCGGGCGACCGGGCATGATCGGTGGCGCCGTGCACATCCTCTTTCTGGCCCCCGACACGCACGTCTACAACCACGGCTTCCTCGGGGCGCTGAAGGCGCTCGGCGCCAAGGTGTCCGGCCTCGGCATGGTCGGCCGCGACAAGCTGACGCCGGCCGCCGCGCGCCTGCTCGACGGCTACCGCGGCTGCGACCGCATGCTCGAGCACGAGGCCGTCACCAAGGCCGCGCGCGAACTGGCGACGCCGGCGTTCGATCGCATCGAGACGATCGACGAGCCGCTGGTCGAGGTGGCCGCCGCGCTGCGCGGCACCTTCGGCGTGCCCGGGCTGCCGCTGGCGACGGCGCGGCTGTGCCGGAACAAGGTGGCGATGAAGGAGTTCCTGCGCGAGCACGAGATCCCGTGCGCGCAGTCGGGCGCGGTGACCAGCGCCAAGGACGCCAGCGCCTTCGCCGAGCGCTGGGGCTACCCGGTGATCCTGAAGCCCATCGCCGGCTTCGGCTCGCTGCGCACCTTCCGCTGCGCGACGGCCGTCGAACTCGAGGCCGCGCTGCAGCAGTTGAAGCCATCGAGCCAGCAGCCGGTGGCCATCGAGGAGTTCATCGAGGGCCACGAGGGCTTCTTCGACAGCATGTGCGACGGCGACGGGGTGCGGCACGAGTTCGCGGCGCACTACTACCCCGGGTGCCTGGAGGCGACGCAGCACCGCTGGATCTCGCCGCAGATCGCCGTCACCAACCGGATCGAGCAGGGCGGCTACGAGGAATTGCGGGGGCTGCACCGGCGCGTCGTCGACGCCCTCGGCATCCGCAACGCCGCCACCCACATGGAGTGGTTCTTCGGCCCCAAAGGGCTGAAGTTCAGCGAGATCGGCGCCCGCCCCGCGGGGGAGAAGATCTGGGACATGTACCGGGTCGCCAACGAGTTCGACGTCTACCGCGAATGGGCGCTGGCGATCCTCGGGCGGCCGTCGCAGCAGCGCCCGAGCCGCCGCTACGCCGCCGGCTCGATCCAGATCCGCCCCGATCGCGACGGTCGCATCGTCGGCCACCGCGGCCTCGAGGCGGCGCTGCGGCGCTGCGGCGAGTGGATCTACGAACAGTCGATCCCGGCGCCGGGCACGCCCACCAAGGCGCTGGAGCGCGGCTGGCTGGTCAACACCTGGTTCCGCCTGCGCCACCCCGACTACGACACGCTGCGCGAACTGATGGACTTCCTCGGCGAGACGGTCAAGGCCGACGCGCGCTGACGACGCCGCGCCCGCTCAGGCCAGGCCGAGGTCGTCCATGTCCTCCTCCTCGAAGCCGAGGTAGTGGGCGAGTTCGTGCCACAGGGTGACGCGGATCTGCTCGACGAGGTCGTCCCGGTCCTGGGCGGCGCGCTCGAGGTTGCGCTGGAACAGGTAGATCGTGTTCGGGCGGGTGTGCGTCAGGTCGAGGTCGCCGGTGTCGGGCAACGGCACGCCGTCGAACAGACCGAGGATGTCCGGGCCGACGGCGTCGCGGTCCTCGCCGGATGCCAGCGAGGCATCGGGCAGGTCCTGCACCACCACGGGCACCCGGTCGAGGCCCTGGCGGAACTGGCGCGGCAGCCGCCGCGCCGCCTTGCGCACCTCGCGGTCGAACTCGGCCCGCGGCATGCGCACCGGCACGCGGAACCGGTCTGGCGCCACCGCGGCCGCCGCCACGAAGCATGCCTCGGCCTCGTCGAGGCGGCCGAGGTGCTCGAGCACCGCGCCGTGCACGGCGTGCGCGTCGGCGAGCGCGTCGGACAGTTCGCGCGCGGCGCGGGCGGCCACCTCGGCGGCGTCGAAGCGCCACTGCAGGAACAGCGCCATCGCCAGCCAGCAGCGCGACGCGGCGCAGTCGGGATCCTGGTCGAGCACGGCCCGGAAGTGCGCCTCGGCCTCGGCGGGGCGGCCGAGCGCGAGGCAGGCGTCGCCGCGCAGGTAGGTCAGGTCGAGGCGGTTGCCGTCGCCGGCCGCGAGCGCGGACTCGATCGCCGCCAGCGCCTCCTCGAGGCGATCCTCGTCGAGCATCGCCTCGATGCGCTGCACCACCGGATCGTGCCCCGGCTTGCCGTCGACGTCGGGGGGCACGATGCCGTCAGGTTCGAGTTCCATGCGCCGCCTCCCATACCGCAGCGGCCCCATCGCGCGCGAGTCCCGGCCGGCCGGCGGCCATGGCCGGGCGGCGCCGGCCCGACCTTCGGCGCCGGCCCCGGCGGTGGGCGAAGTGCCCACTTGCGGGGGGCGGCACGAACGGATCCGCTTCGGGAGTCGTTCGCCGAGCCGCCGCCATGATCCAGATCCGCCGCATCGTCTGCCCGACCGACTTCTCCCCCACCGCGGCCCGCGCCGTGGACTACGCCGCCGAAATGGCGCGTTCCTTCGACGCCGAACTGACGCTGCTGCACGTGATCCCGGAGATGACCTACCCGCTGCGCAGCTTCGGCATGGCGACGGCGTTCCCGCACCTGCGGGAGGAGCTGCACCAGCGTGCCGACGACGCGCTGCAGCAGATCAAGGCGCAGCTCGGCGCGAACACGAAGGTCAGCACGCTGCTGCGCGACGGCGACGCCCATGCGCAGGTGTTGGAGTGCGCCAAGAGCCTCGGCGCGGATCTGATCGTCATGGGCACCCATGGGCACACGGGGCTGCGGCATGCCCTGCTCGGGAGTACGGCGGAGAAGGTGGTGCGGCTGTCGGAGTGCCCGGTGCTGACGGTGCGGGCGAGCAAGTGATCGGGCCCACCGGCGGCGCCCTCACACGTTCAACAACCCCTCGCGGATCGCCAGCCGCGCCAGCTCCGCGGCGCTGTGGCAGTCGAGCTTGCGCTGCAGGTTCTCGCGGTGCTTCTTGACCGTCCCGAGCGACAGCCCGAGCAGCGCGGCGACCTCCTTGTTCGCCTTGCCGAGCGCCAGCAGCTGGAACACCTCGCGCTCGCGCGGCGTCAGCACGCCCAGCGTCGTCGAGTCGCCCGGAGTCGGCACCTCGCCGCGCACCGCGCGCGCCATGATGCCGCTGGCCACCTTCGGCGACAGGTACGAGTCCCCACGACGCACCGAATCGATCGCCAGCGCCAGCTCCTCGGGCTCGCTGTCCTTCGACAGGTAGCCGTCGGCGCCCGCCTGCAGCGCCTGCTGCACGAACCTGGTGCCCTCGTGCTGCGACGCCATCAGCACGCGCGTGTGCGGCGAGGCCTTCTTCAGCGGTCCCACCGAGTCGATGCCCGAGAGACCCGGCATGGTGATGTCGAGCACGACCACGTCGGGCCTCAGCTTCTGCACCAGGTCGATGCCAGACCGCGCGTCGCCGGCGTCGCCGACGACCCGGAAGTGCGGATTGCGCTCGAGCAGCGACTTGAAGGCCGCCCGCACGATGGCTTGGTCGTCGATCAGGACGATGCTGGTCGTCTGCTTGTCGGTCATGACTGTCCTCCTGGTTGCGACGGCGCCGTCTCGGCCGCCGGCAGGTCGATACGGAAGCAGGCGCCGGAGCCCGGTCGGTCCACCAGCGAGATCGTCCCGCCGTGCGACTCGACCACCTTGCGGCAGAAGGCCAGGCCGATGCCCGTCCCGTACTGTTTGGAACTGTGGAACGGCTTGAAGATTTCCTCCCGCAGGGCGGCGGGCACGCCCGGACCGTCGTCCTCCACCTCGACCACCGCACGGTCGCCGGCGCGCCGGCAGCGGACCGCGACCCGGCCGCGCCCCTCACCGGCCTCGGCGGCGTTGCGCAGCAGGTTGGTCAGCACCTCGCCGAACAGCTGCGGGTCGACGTTGGCGCGCACCCCCGGCTCGGCGGCGACCGACATCTCGAAGGCCGCGGCGACCGGCAGCGCCGCCGTCTCGCGCACGGCCGTCTCGACCAGCGCCACGAGGTCGGTCGGCTGCGGTTGCAGCCGCAACGGCTTGGCGAACGACAACGTCTGGCCGAGCATGCGCTCGATGCGGCTGAGGTTGCCGACGAACTCCTCGACCAGCACCCGGTCCTCGATGCCGAGCCGCTCGCCGACCGCTCGCAAGGCGTGGCGCAGACTGGTGATCGGCGTGCGGATCTCGTGGCTGAGCACGGCCGCCGACTCGCCGAGGCTGGCCAGGTTCTTCAGCAGCTGCATCTCGGTCTGCCGGGCCTGGTCCCGTTCCCGCAGCAGATGGACGTGCCGCAGGGCGCGGGCGACGACCTCCAGCAGCTTGTCCTTGGTCACCGGCTTGCTGATGTAGTCGAAGGCGCCACGGCGCACGGCCTCGGAGGCCGTCTCGACGTTGGGCTCGCCGGTGATCAGCACCACCGGCTCCTGGCACTGCCGCACCTCGACGACCTCGCGCAGCACGTGCATGCCGTCGAACAGCGGCATGACGATGTCGGTGACCAGCAGCTCGAACTGCCCCGGCCACAGGTGGGACTCGACCTCCTGGAAGGAGCCGCCGCGCACGACGTGGTGGCCCTGCTGCTCCAGGAAGCGGGCCAGCGTCTGCAGCAACCGGGCTTCGTCGTCGATCAGGATGATGCGGGCCATGGGGGGAGGACTCGGGGCGACGGCGACTGCCACCGCATTCTGTTGCGCTGCGCCCGGGCGGCTTGCGGGTCGAAGTTCGTAGTCGCGCCGCGCCTTTTGCGTAGCCAAGCCGAGCGGCGGTCAGGGAACATGGCCCGCGATGGCCGTGGATCCACGCGTCACCTCCACCCGCCCGCCGTCCCACGCTCCGCGCTGGCCTGACATCCTGCTGCCGGTCGCCGCGCTCGCCGCGTGGGCGCTGGCGTTCGCGGCCTCGGGCGGGTGGGCCCCGGCCGCCTTCGCGGCCGCCGGCGCCGCCACCGGCCTCGCCGTGCTCTACCCCTGGTGCCGTCGCCGGGCGCAGCAGGTGGTCGACGGCGCGACCTGGGCGGCGCAGCGCGGTCGGGCCGAGGCGGAGGCCCAGAGCGCCCGCTTCTCGGCGCGCTGGCAGGCGATCGTCGACACCGCCACCGAGGGCATCGTCACGATCGACGACCGCGGCCTGGTCGAGACGCTGAACGGCGCGGCCGAACGGCTGTTCGGCTGGCGCGCCGACGAACTGGTCGGCCGCAACGTCGCCGTGCTGATGCCTTCACCCTTCTGCGACGAACACGACGGCTACCTGCAGCGCTACCTCACCACCGGCGAGCGGCGCATCATCGGCATCGGCCGCGAGGTGCTCGGCAAACGCCGCGACGGCAGCGAGTTCCCGATCGATCTGTCGGTCGGCGAGGGTTCGGTCGGCGGTCGGCGCTTCTTCACCGCGGTGATCCGCGACATCAGCGACCGCAAGCAGATGCAGTCCAAGCTCGGCCAGGCCGAGCGGCTGGCCGCCGTCGGCGAACTGGCGGCCGGCGTCGCCCACGAGATCAACAACCCGATCAACACCATCATCAACTGCGCGCAGCTGATCGAGGACGGCGACGACGCCCGGTCGAACTGCCGCGTGATCCTCGAGGAGGGCGAGCGCGTGGCCGAGATCGTGCGCGACCTGCTGCAGTTCGCCCGCGACGATCGGGCCCAGCCGCAGCCGACCGCGCTCTCGGAGGTGGTGGCGCGCACCCTGCGCCTCGTCGGCGAGAACTGGAAGCGGCACGGCATCCAGCTGTGCGTCGACGTGCCCGACGACCTGCCGCCGGTGCTGTCGCGGCCGCAGCAGGTGCAGCAGGTGCTGCTGAACCTGCTGATCAACGCCAAGGACGCGCTGCTGCAGGAGGCGCGCGACGGCCGCCGCGTCGACCTGACGGCCTGCTGCGCCGACGGCGGCGTGCGGTTCTCGGTGCAGGACAACGGCCCCGGCATCCCGTCCGCGCTCGGCGACCGCATCTTCGAGCCGTTCGTCACCACCAAGCGCGCGCGCGGCGGCACCGGCCTCGGCCTGTCGATCAGCCGGAGCCTCGTCGAGAGCCACGGCGGCAGCATCCGGGTGCACAGCGAACCGGGCGCCGGCGCCCGCTTCGACGTCTGGCTGCCGATCGCCACGAACCACGACTGAGAGCCCGGCCCTGGCCAGGCCCTCCCCGCGGCACCGTCAGCGGCGCGGCCCGGGGCCCAGCAGCGGTGCCGTCGCCAGCCGCGTCAGGTCGCCGTCCGGCTCGCCGCAGCGCACCTCGATCTCCGCCTTCAGGCCGGCCTTGAACGCCGCCCGCGGCACGAACACGTGCACCGGGATGCGCCGGTCGGCGAGCGAATCCAGTTCGACCTCGAGATCGGCGACGATGGTCTCGGCCCCCTCGGGACCGAGCACGGCGAGCGTGAAGGTGCGCCGCCCCGGCCGCTTGTTGATCAGCTGCAGGTCGAACACGTTGTGCACGCGATCGCCCTCGAGCTGGTAGGCGCGACCGGGGGCGCGCACGAGGCTCGCCTCGAACGGCCGCCGCCGCGTGAGCGCCAGGCCGAACACCGACATGCCCACCAGCAGCAGCGCCGCGTAGAGCGCCACCCGGCCGCGCAGGAAGCGGCGCCGCCCGGTGTCGAAGCCGCGCTGGCTGTCGTAGCGCACGAGCCCGCGCGGGCGGCCGAGCTTCGCCATCACGTCGTCGCAGGCGTCGATGCAGTTGGCGCAGCCGACGCACTCGAGCTGCGTGCCGTTGCGGATGTCGATGCCGGTCGGACAGACGGCGACGCAGCGGTAGCAGTCGACGCAGTCCCCCGCCCCCGCCTGCCCCGCCGGTCCACGCGGTTCGCCGCGCCGCTGGTCGTAGCCGACCAGGATCGTGTCGGGGTCGTAGAGCGCGCCCTGCAGGCGGCCGTACGGGCACACCACGATGCACAGCTGCTCGCGGAACCAGGTGAAGTCGACGAACAGCAGCAGCGTCGCGACGACGCTGAACACGAACGCGGTCGGGTGGTGGCTCGGCGACGAGGTCACCGCCTCGAGCAGCACCTCGCTCGGCATGAAGTAGCCGAGGAAGCTGTGGGAGATCACGGCGGCGATCAGGAAGAACACCACCATCTTGGCGCCGCGCCTGGCCAGCTTGGCGCCGTTCATCGGCGCCTTGTCGAGCCTGGCCCGTGCCGCCGGCGGGCCCTCGATCCAGCGCTCGATGCGCCGGAACACGCCCTCGAGGAAGACCGTCTGCGGGCAGGCGTAGCCGCACCACATGCGGCCGAACAGCGCGGCGATGACGAACAGGGCGAAGCCCAGCCCGGTGACCAGGAAGAACGCGTACCAGAAGTCCTGCGCGTTGAAGGTCTGTCCGAACAGGTAGAAGTGCCGCGACTGGATGTCGATCAGGAACGCCGGGTGGCCGCCGATGCGCAGCCAGGGCAGGACCAGGTAGACGGCGATCAGCACGGTCCAGAGCAGGTTCTTCCACCGCTGGAAACGGCCGCGCACATCGGCCGGGTGGATCGCGTTGCGCGACCCGTCCGGGTTGATGCTGAACAGCGAGTCGACGTCGGGGCGCCGCACCACGGGCCGGCCCTTGCCGACCACCGGCTTCTGCACCACGCCGCCTTCGGGCGGTCCACCGTCTGCGCTCATGACCGGGGAACGCCGCCGCAGGCGGCGTTATTGCTCCCGCTTGGCGTTCGGCTCCGGCGCCTTGCCCGGCACGTTGCTGTGCTTGATCGACAGCACGTAGGCGGTCGTGCGCAGCACGAACTGCATGCCCTTGCTGGTGTGCTCCGGCATGCCGCCCATGTAGCCGTTCGCCGGATCGGCGGCGCGACCCTTCAGGATCGACGTGTAGATGTCCATCGGCCGGCCGCCGTAGACCCACATGTCGTCGGTCAGGTTCGGGCCGACCAGGCCGCCGCCGTCGGCGCGATGGCACAGCGCGCAATGCGTCATGTCCTGGAACAGCGCCTTGCCCTCGGCGACGAACGCCGGCTCCTGCGCCAGCTTCAGCAGCATCTCGTCGGTGACCGGATTCGCGGCCAGCTGCTGCTCCAGCCGCAACGCCGCCTCGCGCTGCTCGAGCTGGTAGGCCTCGCCCGGCAGCGCGCCGGTGCCGATCGTGTGGAAGTGGATCCAGTAGAAGACGGAGAAGATGCAGGCGCCGTAGAAGGTCCACAGCCACCAGTTCGGCAGGCGGTTGTCGAACTCCTCGATGCCGTCGAAGGTGTGGCTCCGGGTCGCGTTGGTGCTCATGGCGGGTTCACTCCGATTGGCTGTCGTTCTCGAGCGGCAGCGAGGCCATGCGCCGGTACTCGGGCGCCCGGGAACGCTGGCAGATGCGGATCACGACCACGCCGAAGATCGCGACGAAGATGCCCATCGCGATCAGCGGCAGGTCGTAGAGGGAGGTGTTGGCGAGGAACTGGCGCAGCATGTCAGCGACCTCCTTCGATCGACGCCGCCTGGCTGCCGGCCGGCTCGAGGTTGCGGCCGAGCCGCATCAGGTAGGCGATCAGCGCGACGATCTCGCTGTCCGGATCGGCGCCTTCCTTGCCCTGGGTCGTCAGGTTGGCGACGACCGCGGCCGCCTGGGCGCGGTAGTCGCCGCCGGCGTTGGCGATCTGTTCGTCGGTGTAGGGCGTGCCGAGCTTCTTCAGCACGCGCATCTTGTCGGCGGCGATCGCCGCGTCGGCCTTCTGGTCGTAGAGCCAGGGGTAGGCCGGCATGATCGACAGGTTCTGGTCGAGCGAGTACGGCTGCCCGTAGCGCGGGTCGAGCATGTGGTCCCAGTGCCAGGCCTCGTTGTACTTGAGCCCCACCCGCGCGAGGTCCGGACCGGTGCGCTTGCTGCCCCATTGGAACGGGTGGTCCCACATCGACTCCTCGATGCGGCTCGGCGCGCCGTAGCGGATCTGCTCGCTGCGGAACGGCCGGATCATCTGCGAGTGGCAGACGTAGCAGCCCTCGCGCACGTAGACGTCGCGGCCGGTGAGTTCGAGCGCCGTGTAGGGCTTGACGCACATCTCGCCGTTCTGCGCCAGCGGCACCTGCTTGTCGGTGATCAGGCCGGGCAGCAGCTCGAACACGCCGCCGACGACCACCGCCAGCAGCGTCAGCACGGTGAACGCCAGCGGCCGCGATTCCACGTGCTCGTGCCACGTGTGGCGCCCCTGCGCCGTCGACCGGAACAGCATGCCGGCGGCGAAGGCGACGATCGCCGCCAGCAGCACGAAGCCGAGCACCGCGAGGCCGACGCTCGGCATCGCGAACAAGGTCGCCGCGCCGAGACCGAGGAAGCTCAGCACGACCGGCTTGCTGCAGACCAGCTGGATCGTCGTCGGCTCGCCGGGCAGCGGCGCGATGCGCGTGACCGCGACCTCGGCCTCGATCGTCGTCGCGCGTCCGGCCATCGCCGTCGCGACCAGGTTGTAGGCCATCAGCAGCCAGCCGAGCACGAACATGCCGCCGCCGATGCTGCGGGCGACGTACATCAGCTGCTGGCTGTTGATGATCGCGTTCCAGTCCGGATACTGCAGGCCGCCGTCGCCGAGTTCGGCGCGCCACATCAGGCCCTGGCTGATGCCGCTGACCCACATCGCGGCGACGTAGATCAGGATGCCGAAGGTGCCGATCCAGAAGTGGTAGTCGGCGAGCTTCTGGCTGTGCAGCTTGGTGCCGTAGAGCTTCGGCACCAGCCAGTAGAACATGCCCGCGGCCATGAAGCCGTTCCAGCCGAGCGCGCCCGAGTGCACGTGGCCGATGATCCAGTCGGTGTAGTGGCCGAGCGCGCTGACCGACTTGATCGACAGCAGCGGACCCTCGAAGGTCGCCATGCCGTAGAAGGTCACGCCGGCGACGAAGAACTTCAGCACCGGATCGGTGCGCACCTTGTGCCAGGCGCCGCGCAGCGTCAGCAGGCCGTTCAGCATGCCGCCCCAGGACGGCGCCCACAGCATCAGGCTGAACAGCATGCCGAGCGACTGGGCCCAGTCGGGCAGCGCGGTGTTCAGCAGGTGGTGCGGGCCGGCCCAGATGTAGATGAACACCAGCGCCCAGAAGTGCACGATCGACAGCCGGTAGCTGAACACCGGCCGGTCCGCCGCCTTGGGCAGGAAGTAGTACATGATCCCGAGGATCGGCGTCGTCAGGAAGAACGCGACCGCGTTGTGGCCGTACCACCACTGCGTCAGCGCGTCCTGCGCGCCGGAGAACACGCCGTAGCTCTTCGTGCCCGTCACCGGCAGCGACAGGTTGTTGACGATGTAGAGCACGGCGATGGTCAGGATCGTCGAGATGTAGAACCAGATCGCGACGTAGAGGTTCTT
The DNA here is from genome assembly GCA_019636245.1 of Planctomycetota bacterium. Taxonomy (GTDB): domain Bacteria; phylum Planctomycetota; class UBA1135; order UBA1135; family UBA2386; genus JAEUHS01. The sequence continues at coordinate 47,236 of JAHBXX010000019.1, forward strand.
CTCGTTGCGGATCGCCAGCGACCAGAAGAAGTTGATCGCGAAGGCGACCCAGACCAGCACGACCGCGATGTCGAGGAACCACTCGAGCTCGGCGTACTCCTTCGACTGCGTGATGCCGAGCGGCAGCGTGATCGCGGCGCCCAGGATGATCAGCTGCCAGCCCCACAGGTGCACGCGGCTGAGCAGGTCCGACGCCATGCGCGTCTTCAGCAGCCGCTGCGTCGAGTAGTAGATGCCGGCGAACATCATGTTGCCGACCAGCGCGAAGATCACCGCGTTGGTGTGCAGGGGGCGCAGCCGACCGAACGTCAGGAACGACGTGTCGAAGCTGAGGAACGGGAAGCTCATCTGCAGGGCGATGACCAACCCGACGAGCAGGCCGATCGCGCCCCAGGCGACGCTGGCCCAGACGAAGCCGCGCACGATGGCGTCGTCGTAGGTGATGCGGCGCGTCACGGTCTCAGTGGCTGGATTCATGGGAGTCTCGCAGGATCTCGGGAGAGGGATGCGGGGGTTCGCCGGGCCCGGGACGCACGTCGGCGTCGTCCTCGAGCGGCAGCAGGCACAGGCGTTCGGCCTCGTGGCAGTCGCCCTGCCGCGCGGAGAACACGAACAGCACGATCGCGCCGACCACGAGCGCCAGGCTGCAGAACAGCAGCAGCGGCACGATGCTCATGCCGCCCTCCGGGCCCGCTGGAAGCGCGTCGCCGTGTGCAGCACCAGCGCGGCCGAGCTGATCGGCATCAGGATCGCGCACAGCACCGGCGTCATCGCCGCCAGGAAGCAGGCGACGAGCGTCGAGGCGTTGTAGCAGAGCGCCAGCGTCAGGTTGGTGCGCACGACGCGCGCGTGCAGGTCGGCGACCTCAAACACCGCCAGCACGGCGCCCGCCTGGGCGCTGCGGAAGCAGAAGTCCGCCCGCGCCGGCAGCACCGGCCGGTCCATCGCCGGCGTGCCGGCGCAGAAGGCGGCGGCGAACGCCGGCGCGTCGTTGAGCCCGTCGCCGACCATCATCACGTCGCCGCGGTCGATCGCCGCGACCGCCGCCGCCTTGTCGGCCGGCGACATGCCGCCGCGGGCGCGGGCGCCGGGGATGCCCAGCGCCGCCGCGGCGCGGGCCACGCGATCGGGCCGGTCGCCGGACAGCAGGTGCACTTCGAGGCCGCGCGCGGCGAGGTTCGCCACCTCGGCGGCGGCGCCGGCGCGGAAGTCCTCCTCGAGCTCGAACCGCGCCACCAGCTCGCCGTCGCGCGCGAGCACGCATTCGCGACCTGCGCCGGCGGCGCCGGCCAGGCCCGCGAACTCGCGGCCGCCGAGGCGCCACTCGACGCCGTCGTGACGGCCGACGAGGCCGCGGCCGGGGATCTCCTCGATCACCATGCCGGCGACGAACGGCGCCCGGCCCAGACCCTGCAGGATCGCCTGGCTGACCGGATGGTTGCTGCTCGCCGCCAGCGTCGCCAGCGCCGGCAGCGCCGCCGCCGGCAGCGGTGCGGCGGCCCGGGCGCGCAGCCCGCCGTGGGTCACCGTGCCGGTCTTGTCGAACACGACCTTGCGCACGCAGCGCGCCTTGTCGAGCAGGCTGCGGCTGCGCACGAACACGCCGCGCCGCCGCAGCAGCGCCAGCGCCAGATGGAAGGCAAGCGGCGTGGCGATGCCCATCGCGCACGGACACGTGATCACCAGCACCGACACGGCGACCGGCAGCGACCGGCTCGGATCGAGGAACGCCCACACGGCGGCGCCGAGTCCGGCCGCGACCAGGACCCCGGCCGCGTACGAGCGGTTCAGGCGGTCCCAGAACCGCACCCGCCCGCGCGTGTCCTCGCGATCGACCGGTTCCTGGCCGAGCAGCTGGCCGAGCCCCGAACTGGCGAAGTCGGTGCGCGCCTCGGCCACGACCGGCGTGCGCCCGGCCTGGAAGGCGCCCGCCGGCACCAGGGCGCCGGCCGCGAACGCACGCGGCTCGCTCTCGCCGTCGATCCAGTCGAGCGAGAACGTGCCCGCGGCCAGCAGCCGCACCTGCACGGGCACCAGGTCTCCCGGCGCCAGCAGCAGCCGGTCGCCGGCGCAAAGCCGCTGCACCGGCACCAGTTCGACGGCGTCCTCGCGCACGCGGCGGGCCCGCATGTGCTCGGCGCCGTCGTCGGCCAGCACCTGGTCGCGGCTCTGCGCCAGCGTGCGCTGCTGCAGGAACCGCCCGCCGAGCATGAAGGCGATGAAGATCGCCACCGTGTCGAAGTAGGTCGCGCCGCCGGTCAGCTGGCCGTGCACCGAGCCCGCCCACGCGGTCACGAGGCCGAGCGAGATCGGCAGGTCCATGTGCACGACGCCGGCGCGCACCCCGGCCAGCGCCGTGCGGAAGAACACCGGTCCGCCGACGACGACGCTCAGCGTCCCGAGCCCGAGCAGCACCCAGCCGAACAGCGGCCGCAGCGCGCCGTCGCCGGCGACGCTGCCGGCGGCCACCGTGTCGAGCCCGAAGTAGAGGCTGACGGCCAGGATCATCGCGTTCATCGCGATGGCGGCGCAGATGCCGAGCCGCAGCAGCAGCGAGGTGTCGCGCGCCAGCCGGCGGCTGGCCGGCGCCATCGGGTAGCCGAAGCGCGCCGCCCGGGCCAGGAACGCCGCCGCCGCGCCGCTGCCGCGGTCGTAGACCAGCGTCGCCCGGCCGAGCGACGGATCGAGCCGCAGGTCGCGCGCGCCGGGCAGGCGCCGCCACAGCGTCTGCAGCAGCCAGACGCAGGCGGCGCAGCGGATGCCCTGCACGTCGACGGCGAGCCGCACCACCGGCGCGTCGCCGCTCGCCGCCTCGAGGTCGGGCAACCAGTCGAACGACGGCGACCGCGGCACGTCGCCGACCGCGCCCGTGCGCTGGCCGCCGAGGTCGTAGAAGCGCAGCAGCCCTTCGTCGCGCAGCAACCCGTGCACCGCCTCGCAGCCGGCGCAGCAGAACGCCGAACTGCGCCGTTCGCCGGGCACCGGTAGGCCGCAGTGCGTACACTGCGCCGCCCCCGCCGCGTCCCGCGTCGCCGCCACCGGAGAAATCCGGAGGCGCGACGACCGTTCGGGTTCGGTGACCAACGGTCGCGGCCGCACGGCTAGCCAATGCCCATGCTGTTCGAGAGTTTCGTCTTCGGCGCCGCCAACTCGGTGCACTGTGCGTGCATGTGCGGCCCGCTCGCCCTGGCGTTCGACACCAGCGCCATGGGCGCGATCTCGTACCACATCGGCCGCACGATCTCGTATGGGGCCTTGGGCGTAGGGCTCGGCGCCCTCGGCGCCGCCTTCGGCAGCGACCAGCTCGGCGCGCCGGGCGCCTGGGTGTCGTTCGTGCTGGCGGCGGGCCTCGTGCTGCTGGCGCTCGTCGGCGAACGCGGCGCCCTGCGGCTGCCCGGCCTGGGCCGGCTGGCCCAGCGCGCGCTCGGGCGGGCCCGCCGGCTGCCGGCCCACGCCCGCGCCGGAGCCCTCGGCCTCGCCACGCCGCTGCTGCCCTGCGGCCTGCTGTGGTCGGCGTGCGCCGGCGCCACCGTCGCCGGTTCCGGCCTCGCCGGCGGCGGCGTCATGGTCGGCTTCGCGCTCGGTTCGCTGCCGCTCCTGCTGCTGGCGCAGACGCAGGTCGCCCGGCTGCTGCAGCGCTTCGGCCCGCGCACGCTGTCCTGGGTGCAGCGCGCGGCGATGCTCGGCGCCGCGGCCGTGCTCGCCTGGCGCGGCGTCATGGCCGTGCAGGGGAGCAGCTGCTGCGACTGACCATGCGGATCGTCTCCTGGAACGTGCACAAGTGCACCGGCGGCCTCGACCGCCGCCACGATCCCGGCCGCATCGCCGCCGTGCTGTCCGAACTCGACGCCGACGTCGTGCTGCTGCAGGAGGTGGCGCAGAACGGCCGCTGGTACGGCGGTCACGGCACGCGCCAGGTCGACGTGCTCGGCGACGCGCTCGGGCTGCCGCACCGCAGCTACCACGTCAACGTGCGCTTCGGACCGCGGCGCGGCGAGTACGGCAACGCGATCCTGAGCCGCCGGCCGATCGCCGACAGCGAGAACATCGACCTGACGCTGGCCGGCCGCAAGGCGCGCAGCGTGCTGCACGCCGAGCTGCGCCTGCCGCTGGCCGGCGGCCACACCCGCACGCTGCACGTGTTCAACCTGCACCTCGGCCTCGGCGAACGCGAACGCCGCGAACAGCTGCGCCGCTTCCTCGCCAACCGCCGCGTGCAGGGCATCCACCAGCACACGCCGGCGCTGGTCGCCGGCGACTTCAACGACGTCTGGGGCACGCTCGGCAAGCGCCTGCTGGTGCCGGCGGGCTTCACCGGCCCGGTCCGACCGCTGCGCACGTTTCCCGCCTGGGCCCCGGTGCGGGCGCTCGACTCGCTCTACGTGCGCGGCGACATGGCGGTGGTGCGGCTCGAGCGCGTGCGCACGCCGCTGTCGCGCGCGGCGTCCGACCACCTGCCGCTGGTGGCCGAGCTCCGGCTGCGGCCGGACGGCGACACGACCTGACCGGACGCGGCGCCGCATCTACGCAGTGCGGCGACGCCGAACCGGGCTCTTCGTCGCACTGTGGCGGTCGGCGCGGCACACTAGCGTGCCCATGATGCGAGGGATCCCGCTGCGCTCGTGGCCGCTGGCCACGTTCCTGCTCGCCATCACGTGCGCCACCCCCGAAGCCACGCCGTCCGCCGCCGCCGGCGATCGCGGCGCCGAGCTCTACGCCCGCCACTGCGCCGTCTGCCACGGCCCCACCGGCGACGCCGACACCGTCGTCGCCCAGCTGCTGCGGCCACGGCCGAACGCGTTCCGGCACGGGCTGTTCAAGCTGGTGAGCACGGCGAACGGCATGCCGACCGACGACGACCTCGTCGCCACCCTGCGGCGCGGCATGCCCGGCTCGACGATGATGGCCTACGACTGGCTGCCGGAGGCCGACCTGCAGGCGCTGGCCGGCGAGGTGCGCCGGCTCGCCGTGCAGGGCCGCGCCGAGTCGATCCACCGCACGGCCACGGCGACCAGCCGGCCGATGACGTCCGACCAGGCGGTCGCCATCGCGACGGCCGAACTCGCGCCCGGGCCGGCGCTCGACGTCGGCCCGCCGCTGCCGGCCACCGCCGAGAACCTGGCCGAGGGCGAGCGCCTCTACGGCCAGCACTGCGCCGGCTGCCACGGCAGCGACGGCCGCGGCCTGCCGGCGGGCGCCGACTGGCCGACCGACGGCACCTGGCTGTGGCCGCGGGACTTCACCGCCGGCTACCTGCGCGGCGACGCGACCTGGCGCGACCTGGCGCTGCGCATCCGCGCCGGCATGCCGGGCGCGCACATGCCGCCGGCGCGGCTCTCGCTGGAGGAGGCCCGGAGCCTCACGACCTACCTGAAGAGCCTGATCGCCGAGGAGGCGTCCGGCCACCACACGCAGTGGCGCCGCACCGTGCGCGTGCCGCGCCTCGCCGACCTCGGCGAAGCCCACCGGGCGCGCCTCGACCGGATCCGCCTGCCACTGGCGCCGCTCTGGTGGCGCCAGGACGCCTGCTCGGAGCTGTGGCTCACCGCCGCGCACGATGGCACCAACCTGTGGCTGCGGCTCGAATGGGACGATGCGACCCGCGACGACGCCGCCACGCCGACCTCGACGATCGGCGATGGCGTGGCGATCCAGTTCGCGCTGGGGAACGACCCGCCGCTGGTGGCGATGGGCAGCCCCGACCGGCCGGTCAACGTCTGGCGGTGGCACGCCTACGACCCCAAGGGCCTCGCCGGCATGGTCGACCTGATCGCGCCCGCCCACCTCGGACTCGACGTGCCGCTCGGGGGCGTGCGCCCCAGGCCGCGCGCGGAGTCGCTCGCGCTCGAGGGCACGGCGTCGGCGCGGCGGGAGACGGGCAGCGGCCTGCCGCTCGAAGTGGCGACGCAGTGGCGGGACGGCCGCTGGACGGCGACCTTCCGCCGCTCGCTGCGCGCCCGCGCCACGAACGAGGTCGACCTCGAGGCGGCGGCGCCGGTGCTGTTCGCGTTCGCGGTCTGGGACGGCCGGCTCGACGCCCACCCGGGCTCGAAGGCGATCACGACCTGGCACGTGCTCGAACTCGACCCGTGAGTCCCGACCGGCGGCTCCTGCGGCATCTGGCGACCCTGCTGCCGTGGCTGGGCTGCGCCGGCCTGCTCGGCGCGCAGGACATCGAGCCGCGCCGGTGGACGCACCTGCCGGTCGGCTCGCACATCCTCGGCGTCGGCTACGTCTACACCCAGGGCGAGCTGCGGCTCGAACCGGCCTCGCGCATCCAGGACGCCGACGTCGAGATGCACACGGTGCTGCTCAGCTACAACCACTACTGGGACCTGTTCGGCAACACGGCGCGCGTCGATCTGCTGCTGCCCTTCCAGCACGGGCGCTGGGAAGGGCTGCTCGACGGCGCGCCGGCCGCCACGAGCCGGGAAGGCCTCGGCGACCCCCTGGTGCGCCTGTCCGTGAACCTGGTCGGCGCGCCGGCGCTGGCGGGGCGCGAGTTCGTCGACTACACGCGCAGCCAGCCGAGCCGCACCACCGTCGGCGCGGCGGTCGGCGTGCGGCTGCCGCTCGGCGAGTACTACGAGGACCGGCTGATCAACCTCGGCCAGAACCGCTACACGATCGAGACCCAGATCGGCGTGCTGCACACCGTGCCGGGCTGGTCGTACGAGGTCACCGGCTCGGTGTTCGTCTTCACCGACAACGACGAGTTCTTCGGCGGCACGACGCTCGAACAGGATCCGCTCTACGCCGTGCAGGCGCACGTGGTCCGCACCTTCCCCTCCGGCGCGTGGCTGGCGGCCGGCGCCGCCTACGGCTTCGCCGGCCAGTCGGTGCTCGGCGGCGGCAGCCTCGACGACGACCGGCGGAACCTGCTCTACGGCGCGTCCTTCGGCCTGCCGATCGGCGGCGCGCAGTCGGTGCGCATCGGCTACGTGCGCGGCGACACGTTCGCCGACGTGGGCATGGACAGCCACAGCCTGCTGCTGACCTGGGCGATCCGTCTCTGAGGCGGGTGGGCGCGGGCCCGGGCGGCACGGTCGACGCCGCCGTGGTCGCCGTGCGACACTGCGCATCATGCACGCCGATGCGCCTCGTCCGGCCGCCCGTCGCCGCCTCTGGTACGCCCTGGCCGCCGTGGCCGTGCTGGTCGGCGGCTACTTCGGCGTGACCGCGTGGATCCGGCGCCACGTCGACCAGTGGATCCAGGCCGCCGTCGGCCAGCCGCTGCCGGCCTTCCGCCTCGCCGACCGCGACGGCCGCGTCTGGTCGGACGCAGACCTGCGCGGCAAGCGCGCGGTGCTGCACTTCTTCCGCTCGCGCTGCCACAGCTGCGACCTCGAGGCGCCGGCGATCCGCGACCTCGAGGCGCGGCTGCCGCCCGACGTCGTCTGCCTGCACGTGATGACCGATGCGCTGCTCGACTTCCCGCCCGAACTGACCGCGGCCACGATCGCCGGCAAGGCGTTCGCGCGGCCGGTGCTGATGGCCGACGCCGCGTTCGTCGATGCGTTCCACCAGGTGCGCTGGTCGAACGTGACGCCGGTGACCTACGTCGTCGACACGGCCTCGGTGGTGCGCTTCGGCCTGCGCGGCCGGCAGACCGCCGATGGCATCGCGGCGGCGCTCGAGCGGGTGCGGTAGCGGAACGAGGACCCGGTCCCAGGATGGGCCGACGCGGCCGCGCGCCACGACCGCCGCGCCGATAACGGAGCCTGGGCTTGAGGTCCGCATGCACGACGCTCCTCGGTTTCGACTGCCTGGCTGGGTGCTGTTGGCCACCGCCGCCTGCGGCGGGGGCGGCGGCGGCGGCGGCGATGGCGCCTGGAGCCCGCGTTCGCTCGGCCTCGACGGTGGCACGGTGACCAGCCTCGCCGGCGACGGCGGCAGCACGCTCTACGCCGGCACCAGCAGCAGTGGCGTGTTCCGCAGCGAGGACCACGGCGCCACCTGGGCCGCGACCGGAGGCGGGCTGCCCGACGCGGTCGTGGTGCCGCTCGGCGGCACGGCGGTCGTCGCTGCGCTGGCGGTCGATCCGGCGACCGCGACCACGGTCTACGCCGGCCTGCTGCGCGGCGGCGTCTACAAGAGCCTCGATGGCGGCGGCGGTTGGACGGCCGCCAACAACGGTCTCAGCGACCTCGACGTCACCTCGTTGGCGATCGACCCGACCGCGCCGGCCACCGTCTACGCCGGCACGATCGGCAACGGCGTCTTCCGGTCCACCAACGGCGGTGGCAACTGGGTCCGGCGCGTCTCCGGGCTCGACCACCGCGACGTGCACGCGCTGGCGCTGGCGCCCTCGAACCCGACGCGGCTCTACGTCGGCACGCCGGCCGGCGTGTTCGTCAGCACCAACGCGGCGACGACCTTCGCCGCCACCGGCCTCGGCCCGACCGACGTCGCGGCGCTGGCCGTCGATCCGTTCGACCCGCTGACCGTCTACGCCGGCATGCCGGCCGGCGGCGTGTGGAAGTCGACCGACGGCGGCGCGTCGTGGGCGTCGGCGCGCAACGGCATCCCGAGCCTGCACGCGGTGCAGGACCTGGTGATCGATCCGGCGACGCCGACCACGGTCTACGCCGCGCTCGACGGCGGCGGCATCTACGCGACCACCGACGGCGGCGCCAACTGGGCGCCGGTGGCCTCGGGCCTGCGGTTCCTCGACGTCGAGGCGCTGCTCGTGCACACCGCCGATCCGACCCGGCTGGTGGCCGGCACGTTCGGCGGCGGCGTGTTCGTGTCGACCGACGGGGCGGCGAGCTGGACGCCGCGCAACAGCGGGCTCGGCGGCGGGTCCGTCACCGACCTCGTGGTGGCGCCGGGCGCGCCGGCCGCGCTGTGGGCGGCGACGAACGCCGGCGTGTTCGTGTCGACCGACGGGGCGGCGACCTGGGCGCCGCGCCACGACGGGCTCGACCGTTGGGAAGTGCAGGCGCTGGCGGTCGGCGCGGCCCACTACGTCGGCACGCTCGGCGGCGGCGTATTCCGTTCGCTCGATGCCGGCGGCGCCTGGGCCGCCGCCAACAGCGGCCTCGGCGACCTGCAGGTGCAGGCGCTGGCGGTCGACAGCGGCAGCGCGCTCACGCTCTACGCCGGCACGCGGTCGGGCGGCGTGTTCCGCAGCAGCGACGGCGGCGACAGCTGGACCGCGGTGAACAGCGGGCTCGGCAACCTCGACGTGCGCGGCCTCGCCGCGCACCCGACCGCGGCCGGCACGGTCTACGCCGCGACGCGCAGCGGCATGTTCCGCAGCACGGACGGCGGCGCGAGCTGGACCGGCGCCAACACCAACCTCGACGACCCGGTGCTCAACTGCGTCGCCATCGATCCGGTCACGCCGACGACGCTGTACGCGGGCACGGTCAACGACGGCGTCTACCGGTCGACCAACGGCGGCCAGAGCTGGCAGCGCCGCACCAACGGGCTCGCCGCCGACACGATCGTGCGCATCGCGATCACTCCCGGCAGCCCGGACCGCATCGTCGCCGTGAGCGCCGGTGACGCCGACGACGGCCGCAACGCCGGCGTCTACCTGAGCGCCAACCGCGGCGATGCCTGGACCCAGGTGAACCTCGGCCTGCGCCCCGCCGCAGCGACCGCGGTGGTCGTCGATCCGGCGAGCGGGGTGACGTTCGTCGGCACGCGTGGCGGCGGCGTGTTCCGTCGCTGACGGTGCTGTGCCGGCGGGTGGGCTGCGCCGCATGCGCGTCGAGCGTGGCGGCGCAGTCGGCGGCAATCCCGCCGACGTCGCGTCACCGGGCCACGTTCACGGTCGCCACCATGGCGCCATCGCCATCCCGGCGCACCGCAACGGGGATCGGCTCCCCGACTTCCTCCCAGGCTCCCAGCACGTACTTCACGATGCTGACGGGCACTCCATCGCCGAGCGTGTCCTCCAGGTCCGCTTCCCCGTTCACGTCCGTGCACAGCATGCGCCCGCCCGGCAATCGCAGCCATGTGCCCGCCATCACTCCGGAGGGACCCACGACGCGCAACTGCATTCCAACCAGATGGAAGCCGCTGGCGAGTTCCTGTCCTGCAGCAGTACCAACTTCGACCAACGTGGCTGTGCTGCGCTCCACGGCCGAGGACGTGTCGAGGCCCCGCACGACAAGGCAGTACAGTCCCGGGACCACCGTCAAGCTGGCTCTCCCATTCGGCGCAACCCGCGTGGACAATCGAACGCCCCGCCGCTGCACCGGGACAAGGGAGACCCGGTCGCCAGGCATCAAACCACGCGCTGCGTGGGCGTCACTCGCGACGTCTACCGCGACCAGGATCACGTTGCTGGCGTCCAGTTGCAACGCATGGCCTTCCCGGACCGAGTATGTGCCAAGCTCGATACTGTTCAGCTCGGTTCGGTCCTTGCCCACCATCAGGACTACCTTGTAGTCGTCCTCCGTGACGCCAGACACGGCGAACTCGCCGTCACGGATGTCCGCATCTCTTGCTGCCCCGTCTCGCATGCGCAGGAACCGGAGCTGTCGGAGCATGCTGCTCGCACTTCTGTTCCAGGTAATGGTGCCTTGCACATGCAAGGCCCTGCGCAGTTGGCAGACGACCACGGCGTCGTCTGCCAGCTCGACCCTACCGCGCTCGTAGCCGGATGCCGAGATCAGGAGGTCGCAACTGTCGCCGACGGCACCGTTGCACCGCACGGAACCCGACGCATCCGTGATCCACTCGCCCTGGACGATGTCCTTGGTGCCCATCGATCCCAGCGTCCACCGCCAAGCTTGGCCGCGATGCTCTGCATCCCGGTAGCCGGCTACGAGCTGGACCACCGCGCCTACGACCGCCGATCCTGTGCGAGCATCGACCACCGTGGCGGTGTAGGTCCGGGCCGACAAGGAGGTGTGGAACCAACGTTCGCCAGGGAGTGTTGCCTCTTCCACCCAGACATCGCACACAGCGACCCCCGGGAAGCTGGGGGACCGTACAAGCAGGCGATCGCCGTCCACGAGTGGCCCCTGCAAGTCGACGACACCAAGGGAAATGGCCTGCTGGGAAGTGAGTTTGCCAGAGCGGTAAACGGACACCGAGCCAGTTGCCAGTGCTCCTTGCGGCCCTGTGATACTGAGGCGACAAGCCGACTTGCGATGGACGACGATCGTCACCAGCTCCGCATTTCCAACGGGGAACGGGCCAAGATTGCCGGCGCACTCATGCGTCCCGGAACTGCATGCTACATCGAGAAAGCATGGCTGTCGTACGCCGACAAGGGAAAACCGGCCGTTCGCATCAGTGCGTGTGCCCTCGGCCTCCCCGGATGGTCGCACGTCGACGTCACGGCATGGATCGCCCTGTTCGTCGACGACTCTTCCCATGAGAGTGTTCGTGTGCCGCACTTTCACTGAGAGGCGCCATAGGGCATCCCGGTCGATGTCGAGGCGTCGAGGGTCGCAGTGGTATGGCGGGTCACACGACACGGCCCATGGGCCCCGCAACAGAATCAGATCGTGGGAAGAGTCGTTGGCACAGTCGACGACGTGGGCCAGATGCTGTGAAATGCCGTGGGTGGATTGCCCCAGGAAGTCGAGTCGAACGCGGGCGAGTCCGCCCACGTCGGGGCCGCGGTCGATGAGGAGGCGCACGGCGTGGTTGCGGCGCAGCGCCGTCAGTGTCTCCTCGGGACAGAGAGCAGACACATGAATCACCCCACTGTAATCAGGCATGCCTTCCACGACGTAGCTGCCCGGGGCACCAATAGTCACACGGCCATCGCTGTCAGAGACAAGGACCTGCTGGGTCATCCTCTCAGCCAGCCTGAGTCCAGCAAGTGGCGCGTCCGTGTCGGCATCGAGCAGCCGCAACCGACCAAGAGCGCCCGCCAACAGCCGCTCGGTCGCGCCGCTCCGTTCCATGGGCTCATGTGAGGCGCTCTGCGGAGTTGCGGGAGCAGTGGCGGCAGGCCGCAGTCTAGCGCCACCGATCGCCTGCCAGGCGTACCAGGACCCGGTGAGTGCGAGGCCGAGCGCGATGAGGATCGTGCACAGGCCATGGGGCCATCGCAGCGCCAGTCCTGTAGTGGATCTCATGAGAGTCGACGCTGGGCGCGCCTACAGCCGAGCCGCAGCAATGGCCGTCAGCGCGTGGTACGCCACATCCTCATCCTCCGCGTCGATGCGGAAGATCAGTGCCCCCAGCGAGCCGTATGCAGAGAACACGAACGCAGACTGGCCGGTGACGCTGGGGTGCGCAAGTGCATCGGCCTTGCGAACCTCCCCGCGAAGGAGCGCCCGGCGCTTGGCTGCGCAGATCTCCACTCCGTATTGTGCGCCAAGAGACATCGCGTGAAGCCGAGACGGATCCCCACCTGTGTGGGATCATGGCATGGAGCCCAGCGGTGAGCCGGCAATCCCGAAGCTAATTGCCGCCGAAGGCCACGTCAAGCGCCTGCCTTGGAGCGAGGGGTGTGAGTTCGATTCTGGGCGGGAAAGCCGAGCCAGCTGGGGAGCTGCTCGTGAAGCGTAAGTGCTGAACCCAGGAGTCCTCCCGTGCGGCTGCGAACCGCACTCCTCGACCCACCGTGAATCGCGCGCCGCGCCGCGCGCAAGATCGAACAGGAGCCGCGACGATGGTCGGCGACCCCGCGGTCGGAAGTGACCGCGCGCGGCGGCGGTGGTGCGTGCGATCGCCGGCGGCTGGGTGGGGGAACATCGCTCAGCCGCGCGTCGCCTCGTCGTGCGGCAACGAACCGCGCGCGGCGCGCAGGTAGCCGAACGGCGTCAGGTGCTGCAGGTTGGAGACCCTGGACGTGTAGACGTCGGCGTGGCGCTCGATCTGGCGTGCGAGCCGGCTCTTGTCGCTGCCGGCGCGCAGCAGCGGCCCCCAGTGCTCATGGCCGAGCTGGCCGCTGCGGCGGGCCAGCGGCACGATCTTCTGGTCGAGCGCCTCGGTCGCGGCGCGCAGCGTGCGCAGCCGCTCCTGGATCTGCGCCGTGCTGCCGGTGACCGCCGCCGGCAGCGGTTCGCCGTGCTCCAGCCGCTGCAGCGCGAGCCGCAGGGTCGCCTGCTCGTGGTCCAGATCCTGCTTCTCCCGCATGCGCGCCTCGAGCTCGGCCTGGTCGCCGGCGAAGGCCCGCTCCTGCACCACCTCGTGCTCGAGTTCGCGCAGCACCAGCGCCGTGCGCCAGCGCCTGATCTGGCTGGAGACGTGCACGTCGGCGTAGACGTGGTCGCCGACATAGAGGATCTCGCCGCCGTCGACGCCGAAGTGCTCCTGCACCAGCTGCGCGTTGCCGCCGCGGTAGATCACGCCCTGGCGCAGCGGCCCCTGCAGCGGTCGTTCGCGGCCGGCGTCGTCGACGACCTCGACGAACGGCGCGCTGCCGTCGAAGAACCCCGGCTTCTTCGCCTGCACGATCACCAGGTCGAACAGATCGCGCCAGTCGCCGCCGCCGAGGAACGGGCCCAGCGCCCAGGCCATCATCGGCTGCGTGTAGTGCCACTCCGAGTTGGTGGCCAGGAACAGCTTCTTGCCGGCATGCCGCAGGTCGCGCAGCGTCGGCACGAGGTCGGGGTCGAGGTCGACGAAGCGCCGGGGGTCGGCGATGATCTCGGCCTTGAGCCGGCCCTCGAGGTGCGCCTGGTTCATCGTGTCGCCGACCAGGTCCTGGAGCCGCCCGTAGTCGAGCCCCTGGCCGAGCCGGCCCTGGTCGAACAGATCGACCAGCTGCGCGTAGATGCAGGCCTCGGACAACGAGAACAGCGTGTTCAGGAACACCCAGCGGCTCTCGCTGAGGTCGACCCAGACCTGGCTGTAGACCTTGCGCTGCGTCTCGTGGTCGAGGAACCGCGTGCCGTGCGCCGCCTGCGTCACGTAGCCGAAGCGGTTCGCCTTGACGATGTTGCCGAGCTGGCGGTCGAGCACCAGCCCACGCGCGAACAGATCGGCGTCGAAGCGCAGCTCGCCGACCGGCAGCCCCTGCTCGCGCAGCAGCTGCTGCACGTGGGCGTAGGCACGCGCCTCCCACGCCCGCTCGTCGTAGTGGACCAGCGTGTAGTCCATGTCGAAGCCGATGGCGCGGATCGAGCGCATGTTCAGCGTGCGGTTGCAGAACACACGCCGCTCGGGGGGCGGCAGCGGCACGGCCGGGGTGACGGCGGGCATGTTCCCCTTGTAGCACCCGGCCGCGCCGCCGCCGACCACGCCGTGCGCCGCGGCGCTAGACTCGCGCCTGCGATGTTCGCCCTGGCCAGGTGGTTGCCGATCGCCGCGCTGCTGGCGCTGCCCGCGTGCGGCGCCGGCCTGATCACCGGCATCGGCGCGTCGCAGCGCGACGATCGGTCGGCGCCGGGCCCGGCGCCGGCGCTCAGCCTGCCGCCCCTGCTGCCGCTCGTGCCCGAGGCCGGCGCCACACGCACCGTCGTGGTCGCCAACGCGCAGATCCCGGCCGCGACGCCGCTGCGGGTGCGCCTGGTCGCCGCCGGCGTCGCCGTCGACCAGCCGGGCCCCTCGGCGGTCGGCCAGGGCAGCTCGACGCTGATCGTCTTCACGCTCGACACCGCGGCGGTCGTCGCCGCGATCGGCGACCCCGGCGCCGCCGACGTGCCGGGCGTGCTCGACGTCCTGGTCGACGACCGCCCCGTCGCCCCGGCGGCGCCGATCGTGCTGGCCAGGCAGCCCCGCGTCGAACTGGAGCTGCCCACCGGCGCCGCCGACCGGGTGCTGTCGCCCTTCGGCGAACGCGTCCGGATGCGCGTGACCGGTCTGCGCAGCAGCGAGGCGAGCGACCTGCAGATGCTGGTCGCCACCGCCGACCCGACGCGGGCGCCGGCCAGCGGGCAGCCGTGGCCGACCGTCACCCGCGTCTGCACGGCGCTGCAGTTCGAGAGCCACCAGCCGGACGTGCTGTCGGCCGTCGTGCCCGGCAGCACCTTCCCGGTGCCCGCGCAGCTGTTCGTGCGCGACGCCATCGCCGGCGAATCGACGGCGGCGACCAACGCCTACTACCGGCCGGACATCGCGCTGGCGCTGCCGAGCCAGGGGCCGACGACCGGCGGCAGCCTGGTGACGCTGATCGGCACCGCGCTGGTGCCGTTCGACCTGTCCGGCGCCAGTCCGCCGGGAACGCTTCGCTTCGGCGACGTCGAGCTGTCGTTCGCCAAGGGCGGGCGCGTCACGCAGCTCGCCGCCGAGGACTTCCGCAGCGCCGAGTCCGGCACCGACCGCCTGGTGTTCACCATGCCGGCGTCGCCGGACGGCCGGCCCGGCCAGGTCGACATCGTGCTGCGCGTGCAGCTCGACGGCTTCACGGCCGAGGTGACGCAGAGCCAGGTGTTCCTGTTCGCCAATCCGAAGCCGTTCTTCGGTCCGCGCGGCGCCGTGCTCGACCGCGCCCCGGTCGCCGTCGTGCCGATCCTGCTCGACGCGCCGCCGGGCGCCGATGCGGCGCCCGACTTCGCGGTGCTGACCGAGCAGGGCGGGGTCGGCTTCCTGCAGCTGCTGCTGGCGCAGCAGAACGGCATGTTCCAGCCGTTCGCGGCGCCGCGGCAGATCGGCGACCACGAAGTGGCCGCGGAACGGCAGCCGCGCGACATCACCAGCGGCGACTTCGACGCCGACGGCGTGCCCGACATGTTCCTGTGCAACGCCGGCGCCGCGACGGCCGTGCACCACCTGGTGCTCGGGCGGCCGCGGCCGGCGACGCCGCTCGGCGACGTGCATCGCTTCCCCGGCGCGCCGGGCATGTTCGCCTGCCGCGCCGCCGCGTTCGACGGCGACGGCGTGCCGGACCTGCTGCTGGTGCCAGGCCCGGAAGCACCGCCGGGAGCGCTGCCGCAGGTCCTGCTCGCCCGGCCGCTCGGACCGGGCCAGCCGGCGTTCGCGCCGCCGGTCGAACTGCCGGTGCGGCCCCTGCGGCACGAGGCGTTCGACATCGCCGATCTCGACGGCGACGGCCACCTCGACGTGGTGCTGTTCGCCGGCCGCACGCTGCAGCTGGACTTCGCCTTCGGCAACGGCGACGGCACGTTCGTGGCCGGCACGCCGCTCGACTTCGCCATCGGCGGCTACACGCCCGATCCGCTGTCGCCGGCGGTCGGCGTGCACGCCTGCCGCGACGGCCCGCGGCAGTCGCTCGGCCTCGTGCTGGCCGGTCGCCTGGCCACGCCGGGGACGCAGCCGACGCTGGCGGTCGTGGCGCAGCCCACGGCGCGCACCTTCCAGCCGCCGTTGCCGCAGACGGTGCTGCCGCTGCCGGTCGAGCCGCTCGGCCGCAGCCTGCTGGCCGACCTCGACAGCACGCCGCCGGCCGAGCTGGTCGTGTCGATCGCCGGCGACCCGAGCTTCGTCTCGCTCGGCCTGCTGCGGTTCGGGCCGAACGGGTTCGGGCCGGTGCCCGGCGGCGTCGAGACCGGCGCCGAACTGCCGCGGCAGATCCGCGCGCTGCACTTCGGCCGTGCGTTCCCGCCGACGCCGACGTCGCCGGAGGCGCAGGCGGTGTTCGTCGTGCACGAGAGCGACATCGACGGCGCGACCGAACGGCGGCTGTCGACCCGCCTCGCCTACACCGACATCGCCACCGACTTCCAGACGCTGCTGCCGCCGGACGCGGGCGCCAGCGTCGACCACGTCGTCGAGGGCATCGTCGGCGGCAACTTCCACGTCGGCAGCACCGCCGCCAGCGGCCAGCGCGACCTGGCGCTGGCGCGCCCCGGCTTCGTCGACCTGATCGAGAACGACGGCTTCGGCGGCTTCCCGCGGCAGAGCAACCGGCTGGCGTTCGCCGGCTCGCTGCCGCGCGCCGTGACGCTGCTGCCGGCGCCGGCCGGCGAGATCGACCGCCTGGTGTGCGTCGCCGCCGATTCGCGGGTCGCGGTCTGGCAGCACGAGACGCGCGGGCTGCCGGTGCAGGCGCCGCAGGCCACCAGCGGGCCGCTCCGGCTGGCCAGCGACCGGCCGCCGCTGCAGACGGGCAGCCTGCTCGATTCCACCCGCGTCGCCCGTGGCGACGTCGACGGCGACGGCATCGACGACCTCGTCGTGCTGTTGTCGTTCGACCTCGTGGCGCCCGGCGAGGGCGATGCGGCGATCGCGCTGCTGCGCGGCAAGCCGATGCCGGCCGCGGACGAGTTCCCGTTCCACGAACCCGCGGCGCTGGCGCCGGTGCACGGCCAGGCCACGGCGCTGGCGCTCGGCGACTTCGCCGCCAGCGCCGACGGCGGCCGCGAACTCGAACTCGCCGTCGCGGTGCCGCGCGGCTCGACGCCGAACGCGCTCGACGGCGACCACGTGCGGTTCTTCCGCTACCGCCGCGGCGCGTCGCCCGCCGACGACGTGTTCGAGCCGACGGCGCTGGCCGGCGGCCCCCAGGTGCTGCTGGCCGGCAGCGGCCCGACCGAGGTCGCGGCCGCCGACTTCGACGGCGACGGCCTGGTCGACCTGCTGGTCGCCGGCAGCGACGCGGCGCTGCGCCTCTACCGCAACGTGGCGCCGCGCCGGCCCGGCCAGCCCCCGGTCGACGTCGGCGCCTTCGTGCAGAGCCTGGCATCGCCGCAGCCGCTGTCGCCGGGCCGGCCGACGACGCTGCGGCTCGGCGACGTCAACGGCGACGGCCGCGTCGACGCCATCGCGGTCACCGAGTTCACCAGCACCAGCGGCACGCGCTCGACGACGGCGGCCTTCTACCTGAGTTCGGCCGCCGGCGAGTTCTCGGCGCCGCAGGTCGTGTCGCCGGCGCGCGTCGGCGATCGCGACGCGCGCCTCGTGCTCGACATCGGCGACTGGAACCGCGACGCCGTGCTCGACCTGTTCCTCGGCTGGAACACCTTCGGCAACGGCGACCGCAACGTGCGCGTGCTGTTCGGCGGCACCCGCTGAGCGCCACCGCGCACTGGCGGGCGTCGCGCCGGGGCGCCTATCGTGCGCCGATGGCCGCACCCCGCCGTTCCGCCGCCGACCGCCCCGCCGCCCGAACCGCCGGCGACGACCCGCGCCCGCCGCTGCGCATCGCCATGGTCGGGCACGCCTTCATGGGCCGCGCGCACGCCAACGCCTTCCGCCAGGCCGAGCGGTTCTTCCCGCTGCCGCGGCGTCTCGAACTGGCCGTGGTGGTCGGCCGTGACCGGGCCCGCGCCGCCGCCGCCGCCCGGCGGTTCGGCTTCGCCGGCGCCTCGGCCGACCTCGCCGCCGTGCTCGCCGATCCGGCGATCGACCTCGTCGACATCGCGACGCCGAACGACAGCCACCACGCGGTGGCGATGGCCGCGCTGCGGGCCGGCAAGCACGTGCTGTGCGAGAAGCCGCTGGCGCTGTCGGTCGCCGAGGCAAGGGCGATGGCGACGCTGGCCCGGCGGCGGCGCCGGCGCGTCGGCGTCTGGCACAACTACCGGCGCGCGCCGGCCGTGGCGCTGGCCGCGCGGCTGATCGCCCGCGGCGACATCGGCGTCGTGCGCCAGGTCCGAGCCGCCTACCTGCAGGACTGGCTGCGCGACCCGCAGGCCGAAGCGAGCTGGCGCACACGCCGCCGGACCGCCGGCAGCGGCGCGCACGGCGACCTGAACGCGCACCTGATCGACCTGGTGCGGGCGTTGACGGGGCTCGAGTTCGAGGCCGTGACGGCCCTGCAGCAGACGTTCACGCGGCAGCGCCCCGACGGCCGCGGCGGCAAGGCCCGGGTCGACGTCGACGACGCGTTCTGCTTCCTGGCGCGGTTCCGCGGCGGCGCCATCGGCACGTTCGAGAGTTCGCGCACGGCGACCGGGCGCAAGAACCACAACTGCATCGAGGTCTACGGCGACGCCGGGGCGCTGCGCTGGAACCTCGAGCGCTTGAACGAGCTCGAGCTGTTCCGCTGCGCCGACGCCGCCGATGCGCAGGGTTTCCGCACCATCCTGTGCATGGACGCCAAGCACCCCTACGCGGCGAACTGGTGGCCGGACGGCCACACGATCGGCTACGAGCACACGTTCGTGCACCACGTCGCCGACTTCGTGCGCGCGCTGCACGACGGCACGCCGTTCCACCCCGACTTCGACGATGGCCTGGCGGTGCAGCGGGTGCTCGACGCGGGCCTGCGGTCGACGGCCACGGGCCGCTGGGTCGAGGTCGGCGCCGGCGCGCGGTAGCATCGGGGCGCGCCATGATGAAAGGTCCAGGCATCTTCCTCGCCCAGTTCCTGACCGATCGCGCGCCGTTCGATCGCTTCGACTCCATCTGCCGCTGGGCCGCGGGCCTCGACTACGCCGGCGTGCAGGTGCCGTCGTGGGACCGTCGCTGCCTCGACCTGCGCAAGGCCGCCGCCAGCAAGGCCTACTGCGACGAACTGCGCGGCACCGCCGCGGCGGCCGGGGTCGAGATCGGCGAACTCAGCTCGCACCTGCAGGGCCAGCTCGTCGCCGTGCACCCGGCCTACGCGCCGATGTTCCAGGCCTTCGCGCCGGCCGAGGTCGACACGCCCGACGCGATGCACCGCTACGGCGCCGAGCAGGTCGAGCTTTGCCTGCGCGCGAGCCAGCATCTCGGCCTGTCGGCGATGCCGACCTTCAGCGGCGCCCTGATGTGGCACACCGTCTACCCGTGGCCGCAGCGGCCGGCCGGGCTCGTCGAAGCGGGCTTCAAGGAGCTGGCGCGCCGCTGGCGGCCGCTGCTCGACCTGGCCGAGGACTGCGGCGTCGACGTGGCGTTCGAGGTGCATCCCGGCGAGGACCTGCACGACGGCGCCAGCTTCGAGGCGTTCCTCGACCACGTCGACGAACACCCGCGCGCCTGCCTGCTCTACGACCCGAGCCACTTCGTGCTGCAGCAGCTCGACTACCTCGAGTACATCGACCTCTACCACGAGCGGATCCGCTGCTTCCACGTCAAGGACGCCGAATTCCGGCCGAACGGGCGCACCGGCGTCTACGGCGGCTACCAGGGCTGGCAGAACCGCGCCGGCCGGTTCCGTTCGCCGGGCGACGGCCAGGTCGACTTCACCGCCGTGTTCACGCTGCTGACCAAGTACGGCTACGCCGGCTGGGCCACGCTCGAATGGGAGTGCTGCTTCAAGGACGCGCAGCAGGGCGCCGAGGAGGGCGCGCCGTTCATCGCCCGCCACCTGATCACGCCGCCCAGCCGCGCGTTCGACGACTTCGCCGGCGGCAAGGTCGACCAGGCGGCGATCCGCCGCGTGCTGGGCCTCGATGGCGGCGCCTGACGGCGCCCGCTGGCATGATGCGCCGATGAAGTCCGCCGCCGCCGCGCCCGCGCCGCCCTCGCCGCGCCGTCCGCCGTCGGCCGGGGCGCCGCCTTCGGCGCCGGCCGGCCGGCCGGCGCCGGCGCTCGTGAGGCTGCCGATCGTGCTGATCGCGGCGCTGCTGGCGTGCCTGCTGCTGCCGCGCGTGCGCGACAACACGAACCTGTTCGCGGCGTTCGCCGGCGCCGCGGCGGGGCTGCTGGCGTGGCAGGTCGTGCTCTGGCTGCGGGCTCGCCGCAGCGGCCGCGCGCTCGCCGTCGAGTACCTGCCGCCGGTGCGCCAGCACTACATCCAGGCCTGCGTGCAGCTGTGCCTCTACGCCTACTGGGGCTACTGGTGGGTGCAGCCCGACGGCGGTCGGCCGATCTACGCGCAGGCGCCGCTGGTGCTGGCGCAGATCGCGTTCCTGTACGCGTTCGACGCGCTGTTCGCGTGGTCGCGCGGCCGCGTCTGGCGGCTGGCGTCCGGACCGCTGCCGATCGTGCTGAGCACGAACCTGTTCATCTGGTTCCGCGACGACTGGTTCGTCTGGCAGTTCGCGATGATCACAGTCGGGCTGCTGGGCAAGGAGTTCGTGCGCTGGCAGAAGGAAGGCCGCCGCACGCACGTCTTCAACCCATCGGGCTTCGGGCTCGCGGTGGCCGCCACGGTGCTGATCGCGACCGGCAGCGTCGACCTGACCTGGGCGAAGCCGCTGGCGACGACGATCGACAACCCGCCGCAGATCTTCCTGTTCCTGTTCGGCCTCGGCCTCGTCGTGCAGCACTTCTTCGCCGTCACGCTGATGACGTTCGCGGCGGCGGCGACCATGGTGGCGATCAACTTGGGCTACACGCAGGCCACCGGCGTCTACCTGTTCGGCAGCACGAACCTGCCGGCGGCGGCGTTCCTCGGCCTGCACCTGCTGATGACCGATCCGTCGACGTCGCCGCGCAGCAACCTGGGCCGGGCGGTCTTCGGCGCCGGCTACGGCCTCGGCTACGTGCTGGTGTTCCAGCTGCTCGGCGCGATCGGCGCGCCGGAGCTGTTCGCGAAGCTCTACCCGGTGCCGATCCTGAACCTCTGCGTGCAGCGGCTCGACGGGCTGGCGCGCCGCGGTCTCACCGGCCGGCTGAACGCGCGCTGGGAGCAGGCGCTGCCGCCGCGAACGCTGAACGCGCTGCACATGGCGCTCTGGGCCGCCCTGTTCTTCGCCCTGTGGGGCACCGGCTACGTCGGCGGCCGCGACCATCCCGGCGACTCGATCGCCTTCTGGAAGCAGGCGGTCGCCGCCGGCAAGCCGGAGGCGGCGCGCAAGCTGGTGATGGTCGCCGGCTCGCAGGCGGTGGCGCGGCAGTCGCCGGACGCGCTCAACGAGCTCGGCATCCTGACCATCGGAGGCGAGATCGAGCACGCCGACGCGCGCACCGAACTCAAGTCGGCGGCGAACTGGTGGGCGCAGGCCGCCGAGCGCGGCAGCCTGGAGGCGTGCGAGAACCTGGTGGCGACCTACCTGTTCCTCGGCGCCTACCGGTCCGACCAGGAACTCGCCGCCGCCAACCAGGCGGTGCAGCGCGCCGCCCAGCAGGGCCGCGCCCGCAGCTGCTTCCTGCTCGGCTTCGCGCACGAGGTGGGCAAGGGCCTGCCGCCGGACGCCGGCCGCGCGCTGGCGTTCTACCGCCGGGCCGGCGACGGCGACGTGCCGGCGCAGAAGGGCATCGCCCGGCTGGCGCTGCGGCCGGGCGGGGCCTCGATCGACCTCGCGCGCGCCGTGCCGGCGCTGGAGCGAGCGGCCACCGCGGGCGACGGCGAGAGCGCCTGGCTGCTGGCCCACCTGCATGCCGCCGGGCGGGGTCTGCCGCGCGACGAGGCGCAGGCGGCGGCGTGGCGCCAGCGTGCGGTGGCGCTCGGCTGGCCTCCCGCCCAGGCGGCGCCCACCGGCGACCTGCCGCCGTTCGCAGTCCCCGAGCGGCGCCTGCTGGCGCCGCCGTGGGCGACGGCGTTCCCGCTCTGACCGCAGCGCCGCGGGCACGCCGTCGCGAATCCGCAGCGGCCCGCGCGCGCGGTGCAGTATTCCTCGCGGCATGGACGACCCAACGCCCTCGCGGGACCTGGCGCGAACGGTCTTCGCCGTGCTCTTCCTCGGCCTGCTGCTGGTCGGATCGCTGTGGGTCCTCGCCCCGTTCCTGCCGGCCGTCAGCTGGGCGGCGCTGCTCGTGATCGCCACCTGGCCGGTGCTGCGGCGGCTGCAGACCTGGTTCGGCGGCCGGCGCGGACCGGCGGTGGCGGTCATGCTGATGGTGCTGCTGCTCGCCTTCCTGCTGCCCGTGGGCCTCGCGATCGCGGTGCTCGTCGAGCGCGCTCCGGCGATCGCCGCCTGGCTCAAGGCGCTGCCCGAGCAGACGCTGCCGCCGCCGCCGGAGTGGCTCGCCAACGTGCCGCTGGTCGGTGCACGCGCCTTCGCCGGCTGGGCCGAACTGGCCGCCGAAGGGGCGGCCGGGCTGCGCGCGCGCGTCGCGCCCTACGCCGACGACCTCGCCGCCTGGCTCGTGACCCAGGTCGGCGGCGCCGGGCTCCTGTTCGTGCACTTCCTGCTGACCCTGCTGCTGGCCGGCGTGTTCTACGCCCGCGGCGAGTCGTTCGCGGGCTATGTGCGCGGCTTCGTGCGGCGCCTCGCCGGCGAGCGCGGCGACCGCGCCGCGGTGCTCGCGGCCCAGGCGACGCGCGCGGTCGCGCTCGGCATCGTCGTCACCGCCGTGGTGCAGGCGGCGCTCGGCGGCCTGGGCCTCGCCCTAGCCGGCGTGCCGGCGTCGGGCCTGCTGACCGCGGTCCTGCTGCTCGCCTCGGTGGCGCAGATCGGCGCCGCACCGGTGCTGGTGCTGGCCTCGGTCTGGCTGTTCGCGAACGACCGGCCCGGCTGGGGCATCGCCATGCTCGCCTGGGCGGTGCTCGTGGGCAGCATCGACAACGTCGTGCGACCGCTGCTGATCAAGAAGGGCGTCGACCTGCCGCTGCTGCTGGTGTTCTTCGGCGTGGTCGGCGGCCTGCTCGCGTTCGGGGTTCGCGGGCTGTTCCTCGGTCCGGTGGTGCTGGCCGTGTCGCACACGCTGCTCGCGGCCTGGATCCGCGAGGGCGGCGACGAGACGCGATCCCTCGTCGCGCCGACGCAGCTCTAGCCGCTAGTAGAGCTGCGAGAAGGAGAGGGTGAACTGCCACGCCTCGAGGTCGAGGTCGCCGTCGCTGCCGAGGTCGAGCTTCGCGTCCGACCAGCGCGCGCCGATGCCGATCATCGTGCCGCCGCCGAGCACGAGCTCGATGCCGGTGCGCGCATACCAGCCGAGCCCGAAGCCGCTGTTGCTGGTGTCGTCGAACGGCGTGGAGTCCTCGTAACGACCCCAGAGCATCATCGGGCCCGCCGACGCATAGAGGCGCCAGCGGTCGCCGAGGAACATGCTGGCGAACGGACCGCCGTAGAGGTCGAACAGGTAGAGGTCGACGTCGACCGCGACGGCGGCGCCGCCGCCGCCCACCACGACCGCCCCGCCGTCGGATCGCCAGCCGAAGCCCAGCAGCGCCTCGAGGCCGTACTGGATCTCGTCGCCGCCGAGCTTCCACTGCGCGCCGCCGCCGATCGTCGGCATCTGCGACAGACCGTCGCTGGAACCGTCGACGGTCGGCCGGCCCCCGCCGGTGCGCCGCACGGTCTCGTAGAGGTTCGCGCCGAAGTAGCCCTGCATCAGCGGCTGGCCGAGGCGCCACTGCGGCGGGACCGGCGCCGGCTGGGCCAGGGCTTCGGCGGCCGGAGCCACCGGCGCCGCCCATGCCGGCGGCACGGCCTCGAGGGCGCGCGGCCCCGGCGCGGCAGTCTTCGGCGCGACCGCGACCTCGCCGTCGTGGTCGGAAGCCGGCCTCGTCGCACCGTAGCCAGTTCGAGCGGAGGGTGGGATCGTCGAGCACGCACCGATGGCGGCGCAGACGGCGATCACGAAGGGAGCGTGGTGTCGCATGGCGGTTGGTGGGCCGGAGTCTACGGCCGGGGCCCATCCGCGCGCACGGGACGTGCGCGGAGCCGTCGTCGAACGGCATCGCCGCGCCGGCGCGTCGCGCGGGGCGCCTGCCCTTGCGCCGCATCGCCGCCACGGCGATCCTGCTGGGCCCCCACCCACCCGACCGCCGAGGCCTTCGATGCTGCATGCGTTCCTGACCGCGTTGCTCGCCCTGCTGCCGCCGCAGGATCCCAAGACCCTGACCCTGACCTACCAGAACGGGGAACTCGTCACCGCGCAGGTGCTCGGCCTGCAGGACGACGCCGTGACGCTGCGCGTCATGGTGCTCGGCGGCCAGATGCAGGTGAAGCGCAAGCTCGCCGACTTCACGCCGGCGTCGGTGTTCGCGATCGAGCTGGAGGCCCGGCGCCCGGAGGGCTACGAGCAGCACTTCGCGATGGCGCAGCGGGCCGCCGAGCTGGGTCTGGTCGGCCTGGCCGGCCAGCAGGCGCGGCTGGCGGTCGAGGCCTGCGGCGACGGCGGCGACGGCCAGGCCAAGCGCGCCGAGGTGCGCAAGTGGGCCGCCGACGCCGTCGAGCGCCTGCTCACCGCGGCGATCGGCGAGAGCCGGCTGGCCGACGCGAACCACTACCTGAAGATCCTGTCGACGCGCCTGGCCGACCAGCGCACCGAGGAGCAGCTCGACGCCCTGGCGGGCATGGTCGAGGCGCTGGAGAACCAGCAGATCGAGAAGCGCCAGCAGGCGCGGCAGTCGCGGCTCGAGGCCAAGGCCCGCGCCGAGATCGAGCGCAAGATGAAGCCGATCCAGAAGCACCTGGCCGACGGCGACAAGAGCCTGCGCGAGGCCATCCGCCGGTCGAACACCACGGTCGCCGCCGCCAACCTCTGCGAGAAGGCGATCGACCACTACCGGACGGCGTTCCGCGCCCTGCAGGCCCTGGTCGAGAAGCACCCCGACGACGCCGACCTGGCCCGCGACGCCGAGGCGCTCGGCACCCACCTGCACGACCACGCCATCCGCGCGGCGCTGCAGGCGGCGAACATGCTGACCGTGCAGAGCAACTACAAGGGCGCCATGGAGTGGGCCAACCGGGTGCTCGCCTTCGAACCCGACAACGCCGAGGCGAAGGAGATGGTGCGCACGATCCAGATCGCCCAGGCGGCCGCCAGCAGCCAGTGGGGCTGGGGCTGGCAGGTCGGCGGCGGGTTGTCGCCGCAGCCACGCAAGAACTGAGCCGGGGCGCCGGCCCGGTCGGCGACGAGCCCTGGCCCCAACGCCTGCCCGGCGTGGGTCGGCCGGGATCGGGTTGGGCTCCGCGCGGCGGGTTAGGGGTGCGCCGCGCGCGGCGCCGAGGATCCGCCCTTGGGCGCAGTCGAATTCGTTGGCCGCTTCCCTAGCATTCGCCGCCTATCCGTCGCCCCGACCGGCGACCCCCTCGCCGGGCTCGCCCCCTCGCCCATGGCGCCCGATCCCTCGCTCCCGCTCCGTACCGGGCGCCGCACCGCGCCCGCTCTCGCCACAGCCTGCCTGCCCCTGCTGCTCGGTGCCTGCGGACTCGGCCGCTGGCTCGAGAACGGCTTCAAGGTCGGCCCCGAGTATGCGCAGCCGGGCGCCGAAGTGGCCGACGAGTGGATCGACTACCAGGAGCCCGGCCTCGTGCGCGACGAAGCCGACCTCAGCCAGTGGTGGCAGGTGTTCGAGGATCCGGTGCTGGCGCGGCTGATCGCCGAGGCGCGGCAGCAGAACCTCGGCCTGCAGGCGTCGCTGGCGCGCGTCGCCGAAGTCGCCGCGCGGCTCGGCATCGCCAAGGGCGAGTTCTGGCCGCAGTCACAGGCGATCGAGGGCGCGTTCTCGCGCAACAAGTTCAGCGGCGCCGGCAACTTCCCGATCGCCGACCAGTGGGCGAGCTCGTGGTCGCTCGGCGTTTCGATCGGCTGGGAGCTGGACCTGTGGGGTCGCTACCGGCGCTCGATCGAGGCCGCCGAGGCCGACCTGCAGGCGACGCAGGCCGACTACGACGACGCCGTCGTGCTGCTGCTCGGCGAGGTGGCCGCCACCTACATGCGCTACCGCACCTTCCAGGAGCGCCTCGCCGCCGCCCAGCGCAACACGGCGATCCAGCAGGCCAACTACGAACTGGCGGTGCTGCGCCGCGACGCCGGCGCGGTGTCCGACCGCGACGTCGAACAGGCCAAGCAGGTGCTCGAGCAGACGCGGGCGCGCATCCCCGTGCTCGAGCTCGGCCTGCGCGAGGCCAACAACGCGTTGTGCGTGCTGCGCGGCGCGCCGGTGCGCGACCTCGCCGACGAGCTCGGGCGCGAGGGCACGATCCCGACCCTGCCGGCGCAGGTGGCGATCGGCGTGCCGGCGGACCTCCTGCGCCGGCGGCCCGACATCCGCAGCGCCGAACGCCAGCTGGCGGCGCAGAGCGCGCGCATCGGCGTCGCCGAATCCGACCTCTTCCCGCACCTGTCGCTGTTCGGCGGTCTCGGCGTCGAGGCGGCGGCCAGCGGCGACCTGTTCGACACGCCGACCAGCCTGGTCGGCTTCATCGGCCCGAGCTTCCGCTGGGACGTGCTCAACTACGGCCGCTTCGAGAACAACATCGAGGCCCAGCAGCAGCGCTTCGAGCAGCTGATCCAGCGCTACCGCGCCGCCGTGCTGCAGGCCGACCGCGAGGCCGAGGACTCGATCGCCGCCTTCCTGTTCTCGCAGCGGGCCGCCGCGTCGCTGCAACAGAGCCGCGACGCCGCCGACCGCGCGCTGCAGATCACGCTCGACCAGTACCGCGAGGGCGCCGTCGACTTCACCGCGGTGTTCCTGTTCGCCGGCACGCTGGCCGACCAGGACGATGCGCTCGCCAGCGCCCGCGGCTCGATCGCCCTCGGCCTCGTCGCCCTCTACCGCAGCCTCGGCGGCGGCTGGCAGCTGCCGGTCGCACCCGCCGGGACGACCGCCCCGTGAACCCCCTTCCGCCCATGAAGATCCTGCTGCCGCTGCCCGTCTGTCTGCTGCTCGCCGGCTGCCACGAGGCGAAGCCGGCCGCGCCGCCGCCGCCGCCGCCGCGCGTGACCGTCGCCAACGTCGAGATGCGCGAGGTCGTCGACTACGACGAGCACAACGGCTACCTCGATGCCGCGGCGACCGTAGAGGTGCGCTCGCGCGTGCGCGGCCACCTGCAGAAGGTGCACTTCCGCGACGGGCAGATGGTGAAGAAGGGCGAGATGCTGTTCGAGATCGATCCGCGGCCGTTCCAGGCCGACATCGATCGCGCCAGGTCGCTGGTCACGGCCCTCGAGGCGCAGCAGGTGGCGACCGAGAAGGAGCGCGCGCGCCAGGAGAGCCTGCTCGGCCGCGGCGGCGCCAGCCAGAGCCTGGTCGACAAGCTGACCGCCGACGTCACCGCGCTGGGCGCCCAGATCGCCGCGCAGCGCACCGAGGTCGAGCGGCTCGAGCTCGACCTCGAGTACTCGCGCATCGCCGCGGCGATCGACGGCCGCATCGGGCGCGCCCTGGTCACCGAGGGCAACCTCGTCAACGCCGCCGGCGCCGACCACCTGCTGACGACGATCGTGTCGATCGACCCGATGTACCTGTTCTTCACCGTCGACGAGCGGGCGCTGCAGCGCTACCAGGCCCGGCGGCGCGCCCAGGGAGCCGGACAGCGCGGCGGCAGCGACCTGCGCATCGGCTTCCGCTTCGCGCTCGACACCGACGAGGGCTTCCCGCGCGAGGCCGTGCTCGACTTCGCCGACGTCAAGATCGACCCCGGCACCGGCACGATCCAGGTGCGCGGCACCGTCGCCAACCCCGGCGGCCAGCTGGTGCCCGGCTCGCGCGTGCGCGTGCGGCTCGAGACCAGCGACCCGCGCCAGGCGGCGGTGGTGCCCGACCGCGCGATCCTGGCCGATCAGGATCGGCGCTACCTGCTGCTGGTCGACGAGCAGAACCAGGTCGCGCGCCGGGACGTCCGCCTCGGCCGCCTGCTCGACGGCGGCCTGCGCGAGGTCACGCCCCGCGACGAGAAGGCGCCGGCCTTCACGACCAAGGACCGGTTCGTGCTCGAGGGGCTGCTGCGCGCGCGCATCGGCCGCCCGGTCGATCCGACGGCGGCGAAGTGAGCCGCGGCCCCCGACGCACGCCCTGACCAGGACCCGCGACCATGCTCTCCCACTTCTTCATCGCCCGCCCGATCTTCGCGATGGTGCTGTCGATCGTGATCACCATCGTCGGCGTCGTGTCGATGGTGCAGCTGCCGATCGCGCAGTACCCGGACGTGGCGCCGCCGACGGTGACGGTCACCGCGACCTACCCGGGTGCCAACGCCTCGACCGTGGCCGCGACCGTCGCGCTGCCGATCGAGCAGGAGATCAACGGCGTCGAGCGCATGCTCTACATGACGTCGCGCAGCACCAACGACGGCGTGGTGACGATCG
Source organism: Planctomycetota bacterium (assembly GCA_019636245.1). GTDB lineage: Bacteria > Planctomycetota > UBA1135 > UBA1135 > UBA2386 > JAEUHS01. The sequence continues at coordinate 75,847 of JAHBXX010000019.1, forward strand.
ACGTCGTGTTCGAGCTGGGCACCAACCTCGACATGGCGCAGGTGTTCGTGCAGAACCGCGTCGCGATCGCGGAGCCCAAGCTGCCCGAGGAGGTGAAGAAGCTCGGCGTCACCACGAAGAAGAAGTCGCCGAGCATCCTGCTGATGGTCAACGTGCTGTCGCCGGACGACCGCTACGACCAGATCTACCTCAGCAACTTCGCGACGCTGAACGTCAAGGACGACCTCGCGCGCATCCGCGGCATGGGCGAGGTGAAGATGATGGGCGGCCGCGACTACAGCATGCGCGTGTGGCTCGACCCGCGGAAGATGGCGGCGCGCGGGCTGGTGATCGCCGACGTCGTCCGGGCGCTGCAGGAGCAGAACGTGCAGGTCGCCGCCGGCCGCCTCGGCCAGCCGCCGGTGCCGGCGGGCGTCGAACTCGCCTTCCAGCTGCCGCTGACCACGCAGGGGCGCCTCGAACGCGTCGAGCAGTTCGCCGACGTGGTGGTCAAGGCGGGCGCCGACCGCCAGATCGTGTACCTGCGCGATCTCGTGCGCGACGAGCAGACGGACGCGCGCGGCGACGTGACCACGCCCGGCATCGAGCTCGGCGCCAAGGACTACGAGCTGAACTCCTACCTCGGCGACAAGCCGTGCATCTCGCTCGCCTGCTTCCAGATGCCGGGCTCGAACGCGCTCGACGTCGCCGAGCAGGTGCGCGCCAAGATGGAGGAACTGAAGCCGCGGTTCCCGGACGGGGTCGAGTACCGGATCGTCTACGACACGACGGTCTTCGTCGAGGAGTCGATCGTCGGCGTCGTGCACACGCTGTTCGAGGCGTTCGTGCTCGTGTTCCTGGTCACGCTGATCTTCCTGCAGGACTGGCGCACGACGATCGTGCCGATGGTCGCGGTGCCGGTGTCGCTGGTCGGCACGTTCGCCGGCATGGCGATGTTCGGCTTCTCGCTGAACAACCTGTCGATGTTCGGCCTGGTGCTGGCGATCGGCATCGTCGTCGACGACGCGATCGTCGTGGTCGAGAACGTCGAGCGCCTGATGAAGGAGGGCCTGTCGCCGGTCGAGGCGGCGAAGAAGGCGATGACCGAGGTGTCGGGCGCGATCGTCGCGATCACGCTGGTGATCATGGCGGTGTTCGTGCCGACCGCGTTCATGGCCGGCATCTCCGGCGAGTTCTACAAGCAGTTCGCGCTGACGATCGCCTGCTCGGTGGCGATCTCCGGCTTCAACTCGCTGACGCTGAGCCCGGCGCTGTGCGCGCTGCTCTTCAAGGCGCACGACGCCGGCGGGCACGGCGGCGCCGGCCACGGCCACGCGGCGCCCGAGGCGCTGCGGCGGCTCGGCGTGCTGATCCTGGGCGGCCTCGCCGCGTGGGCGCTGCTGCCCGGACACGCGGTCGCGTGGCTGGGCCTCGCCGAGAAGCCGTTCTGGCTCGGACCGGCGTGCTTCGCCGCCGGGGCCGCCGGCGGCTGGTTCGTCGCCCGCGGGCTCAACTGGCTGCTCGCCGGCTTCTTCCGCGGCTTCAACTGGGCGTTCGACCGGGTGATCGCGGCCTACGGCAAGGTGGTCGCCGTGGCGCTGCGCGTCAGCGTGCTCATGCTGCTGGTCTACGGCGGGCTCCTGTTCGCGACCGGCTTCATGTTCCAGGTCGTGCCCGGCGGCTTCGTGCCGGCGCAGGACAAGGGCTACTTCATCGTCAACGTGCAGCTGCCGCAGGGCGCCGCGCTGGAGCGCACCGACGCGGTGGTGCGCGAGATCCGCGAGCTGGCCGAGTCGGTGCCCGGCGTCGCGCACACGATCTCGATGCCGGGCTACTCGGCGCTGCTGGCGACCAACCTCAGCAACACCGGCGCCCTCTGGGTGGTGCTGTCGCCGTTCGAGGAACGCGCCGGACGGCCCGACCTGGCGGGCACCGCGATCTTCCAGGCCCTGCGGCAGAAGTTCGCGCCGCTGCAGTCGGCCGAGATCAACGTCTTCGGCGCCCCGCCGGTGGACGGCATCGGCAGCACCGGCGGCTTCAAGATCCAGGTCCAGGACCGCCGCAGCGCCGGCCTGTCGACGCTCGCCGGCGGCGTCGAGGAGCTGTCGGCGGCGGCGACCGCCGACGACCGCATCGCCTTCACGTTCAGCTCGTTCAGCGTCGCGCAGCCGCAGCTGCGCGTCGACATCGACCGCGAGAAGGCCAAGGCGCAGCGGGTGTCGCTCGACGACGTCAACCGGGCCCTGCAGGGCTACCTCGGCGCGTTCTACGTCAACGACTTCACGTTCCTGGACCGCAACTGGCAGGTGAACCTGCAGGCCGATCCGCGCCAGCGCCTGTTCGTCGAGGACATCGGCCGCCTCGAGGTGCGCAACGCCGACGGCCAGCGGGTGCCGCTGGCGACCCTGGTGAACGTGCGCGAGAGCTCCGGTCCGCCGGTCGTCAGCCACTACAACCTGTATCCCTCCGCGGAGCTCAACGGCGTCGCCGCGCCGGGCGTGAGCTCGGCGCAGTCGATCGCGGCGATGGACCAGCTGGCGAAGGACACGCTGCCCGACGTGCTCGGCACCGAATGGACCGAACTCAGCCTGCAGGAGAACCTGGCCGCCGCGGACCTGATGACCAAGCTGGTGTTCCCGCTGGCGATCCTGTTCGTGTTCCTGGTGCTGGCCGCGCAGTACGAGAGCTGGAGCCTGCCGCTGTCGATCCTCCTGATCGTGCCGCTGTGCATCCTGGCCTCGCTGTTCGGCGTGCACCTCGTCGGACTCGACAACAACATCTTCGTGCAGATCGGCCTCGTGGTGCTGGTGTCGCTGGCGGCGAAGAACGCGATCCTGATCGTCGAGTTCGCCAAGCAGCTGCAGGACCAGGGCAAGTCGCGCCGCGACGCGACCATCGAGGCCTGCCGCCTGCGGCTGCGGCCGATCCTGATGACGTCGTTCGCGTTCATCCTGGGCGTCGTGCCGCTGGTGCTGGCCAAGGGTGCCGGTGCCGAGATGCGCCAGACGCTCGGCGTCGCCGTGTTCAGCGGCATGCTCGGCGTGACGGTGTTCGGCCTGGTGCTGACGCCGGTGTTCTATTCGGTCATCCGCTGGTTCGGCGAACGCGGCAAGCCGGCGCCCGCAGCCGGCGCAGCCGCGGGCACCGACGCCCTGCCGCCATGAGCCGCCACCGCATCCTTCGCCGTCGTCCCGAGGGACCCCGCCCACGCGCCGGGCGCGATCGCGGCGCCGCTGCCGCGTGCAGGCCGCCAGGGGGGAGGTGAGCCGATGCGCGGCGCCCGATCGGGCATGGCGGGCATGGGTGCTTTGCTGCTCGGCGGCGCCGCCGCGGTCGCGCAGCCGCCGATCGTCGAGCCCGGCCCGCCGCCGCCGGCCGATCCGGCCGACCGGGGCACGCCGCCGGCGCCGTTGCCCGCCGCCCGCGGCCTGCAATGGCAGGTCGGCGACTTCCAGGTGAGGCTCGGCGGCTACGTCAAGGTCGACCTGATCCACGACTTCGACGAGATCGGCTCCACCGACTCGTTCGACGTGCGCACGATCCCGACCGACGACGAGAGCGACGGCGGCACCAACACGCGGCTGCACGCGCGGCAGACGCGGATCAACCTCGACCTGCGCGGTCCGACCTCGGCGGGCGACCTCCGCATCTTCGTCGAGGGCGATTTCTTCGGCGAGGGCAACTCGTTCCGGCTGCGCCACGCCTTCGGCACCATCGGCCCCGTGCTGGCGGGCCAGACCTGGTCGACCTTCATGGACGAGGACACGATGCCGGAGGTGCTCGACTTCGAGAACCCGATCGCCTACCCGCTGATCCGGCAGGCGATGATCCGCTTCCGGCAGGATCTCGGCGGCGGCGGCAGCTACTGGGCCGTCGCGGTCGAGGATCCGGCCTCCCGGATCGAACCGGCCCCCACCGCCCCCGACGAAGCCGAGGAGGCCACCCCGGACCTGACCGCGCGCCTGCGCTGGCAGCACGGCGCCGGGCACTGCCAGCTCGGGCTGTTCGCGGGCACGGCCCGCTACGACCCGGCGGCGGCGCCGGCCCAGACCGAGCTGCTGTGGGGTCTGAACCTGTCGGCCAACCTGCAGATCGGCGGACGCGACCGCCTGTTCCTCGAGGGCACCTACGGTCCGGGCATCGGCCGCTACCGCGGCGGCATCACGGCCACCGTCGACCCGACCGGCGACCTCGAGCCCGTGACGGTGTTCGGTGGCATGATCGGCTACGAACACCACTGGTGCCCGCAATGGCGCAGCACCTTCGTCTACAGCCGGGGCGATGGCGACCTGCCCGCGGGCGCCGCGCCGGACCTGGCCGAGCGGCTCGAGTACGGCGCCGCCAACCTCCTCTGGCAGTTCTCGGACCGCGCCTGGGCCGGCGTCGAGTACCTGTACGGTGCCCGGGAGAACGCCGACCGCCAACGCGGCGAGGCCCACCGGCTGCAGTTCGCCATCCGCTTCGACATCTGAACCCCATCGCCAACCGCGAGGACCCCTCCATGCACCGCCCGGCATCGCTCCTCCTCTGCACCTCCCTGGTCGCCCTGGCCGCGGCGCAGCAACCGCAGCAGCAGCAGCAGCAACAGCAGCCGCAGCCGCAGTCGCCGCCGAAGGCCGGATCGAAGCCGGCGGCCTTCAGCCCCGAACAGCTGGAGCAGCTGGTCGCCCCGATCGCGCTCTATCCGGACGCGCTGCTGACGCAGACGATGATGGCGTCCACCTACCCGCTCGAAGTGGTGCAAGCGGCGCGCTGGGTGCAGAAGAACCCCAAGGTCCAGGGCGAGGCGCTGGAGAAGGCGCTGAAGGAGCAGACCTGGGACCCGAGCGTGAAGTCGCTGTGCGGACTGCCGTCGGTGCTGCAGCGCATGAACGACAACCTGGACTGGACCCAGGACCTCGGCGACGCCTTCCTCGCCGACCAGGCGGCGCTGATGGACGCCGTGCAGCGCATGCGGCGCAAGGCCCTCGAGGCCGGCAACCTGAAGACGACCAAGGAGCAGAAGGTCACCGAGCGCGAGGACAAGATCATCGTCGTCGAGGCTGCCGACCCGCAGATCGTCTACGTGCCGACCTACTACCCGACGGTCGTCTACGGCGGGTGGTACTACCCGCACTGGTACTACCCGCCGCTCTACGTGCCGCCGCCGCCGCTCCATCCGGCCTTCACGTTCGCGGTCGGTGTCGCCTGGGGCGCGGCGATGTGGGGCGGCTGCAGCTGGGGCTGGGGCCACAGCGAGGTCGACATCGACATCGACCGGACCAACAACTTCATCGGCCGCACCGAGGTCGACCACCGCCGCGCGGAGCGCCAACGCAAGGACGGCAAGTGGCAGCACCAGCCCGAACACCGCCAGGGCGTGCGATACCGCGACAACGCGACCTCGCAGCGCTACAGCCGGCCTTCGGCGAGCAATCGCATCGCCTCCGACCAGGCGCGCGGCTACGGCAGCGGCTCCCGCCCCTCGGCGGGCGCGGCGGCTCGCCCTGCCGCCGGCGGCGGCGCCGCGACGCGGCCGACGTCGACCACGACGCAGCGCAGCGGCAGCTTCACCGGCTCGCAGACGGCCAACCTCGATCGCGCCGCCAGCCAGCGCGGCAGCGCGTCGC
>JAHBXX010000002.1 GCA_019636245.1 Planctomycetota bacterium
GCCATGTCGATCTGCCACTGGAACGTGGCCGGCTGGGTGGTGCCGAACTCGTAGACGCCGTCGAAGGTCACGTAGAGCATGGTGCCGACCTCCTCGGTCTTCACCTTGCCGCTGCCCGAGGCGAGCGGGTTGTAGTCACGCCAGCAGTACCAGCCGAGATTCGGCGCGGTGCCGACCGCGGCCAGCGTCGCGGTGTAGGACGTGCCGTTGTTGCCGGTCGCCGCCGCCGTCAGCACGCCGTTCGACGAGACGTTCCAGGTCGGCGCCAGGCCGCCCGGCACCGGTACTGCGGTCGACGGCGAGAACGTCGTCGTGGTGTCGTCAGCGTTGGCGACGATCGTCGCCCCGCCCGTCGGCGCCACGTAGAGCGCGCCGGCAACCCCCGGCAGCCAGTTGGCGACGTAACCGTTGCCGGCCAGGGTGAACAGGACCGCGTTGCCATCGAGCGCCGCCTTGGCCGTCGGCGTGCCGGCGAACAGCTCGACCAAGGACGAGTCGTCCTGCCCGGCGTACGTGTAGCACCCGGTGCCGTAGTTCTCGTGGTTCGCCGGCGTGCAGATCACGGTCGAGCAATAGCCGCCGATGCCGTTCGGCGTGATCAGCAGGCTCCTGCCGTTCAGATCGAAGGAGCCCGCAGCCAGGAAGCTCTGGTAGAGCAGGCCTTCGGTGCCCGAGTCGTTGCCAGCGCAGCCGGCGGTGAGGTCGCGCGACGGCGACGCAGCCGAGCCCACCTGGTTGCCGATCGAGAGGCCGACCCACCGGTCGGTGAAGCCCGACGGCGCCGGGAAGGTGTTGCCGTAGTCGAACTGCACCACACCGGACGCGAACAGCGTGCAGCCGAAGCTGAAGCGGTCGGTGGTGTTCGCGTAGCGGCGCATGTCCGTCCAGGAAACCTGGACCATGCCCGGCAGCACGTCGCAGGTGATCGCCCACACGGCACCACTGGCGATCGAACCCTGGTGGTCGCCGCCGAGCGGGAAGATGCGCGGCGAGGCGCCGGCCACGGCGCCGCGAGCCTCGTCGATCGTATTGACGCCGAACAGCGCGCCGCCGACCGGCTGGGTCAATGCCAACGTGGAGTCGGTCAGGTACAGCTCGCCGTTGCTGTTGATCCACAGCCGGTCGAGCACGCCGATGGCGCCCGCCATCGGGAAGCCCGCGGCGCCGAACGCCGGCGTCAGGTCGATCGGCGGGTTCGTGATGCCTTCGTCGTTCGCAGCGAAGGTGCTCGCGTAGCTGGAACTGGAGGACCACTGCACGAGGGTGACGGATCCGGCAGCGGGAGCCGGCAGGCATTGCGCGTGGGCGGCCACGGCCAGCAACGCGCCGGCCGAGAGCATGGAGAGGGAACGAGTCATGGAGGTTCTCGAAACGGGGGCAGGGAGGAACGCCACGGCACGCGGCAGGCGGCCGGGGCGGGACGGAGGGTCATACCACCATGGCAGCAGGCGGCAAGGTCCGAGGGCATCCCGGCCCGATGCGCCGCAACGCAAGCACGGCCCGGGAAAGCAACGGCCCGACCCGTCGCGCGGACGAGTCGGGCCGTGGCGAGGCGTGTTCCGGGCCGGCGCCGGCTGGCCGCCGGCGCGGCGGCCGCTCACTGCAGCTGGGTCGTGCTGAGCACGCCGTTGCTCACCGTGAGACCGAACGCGTTCTGGCCGTTCGGCAGCGAGAACGGCGTCACCAGCGAGATCGCCTGCGCGGCGATCGCGTTGCCCGGCGCGAAGTTGACGTTGTCGTAGGTCAGGCTCCACGACGCCGTGGGCGCGAACGTCAGCTGGCCGCCGAGGTCCAGGTCGAGCGTCAGCAGGTAGGCATTGCAACCCGGCGCGCCGATGACGCCGAGGTCGAAGCCGCCCGGCAGCGGGTTGACGCTGAGGAACAGCGTCGAGATGTAGATGCCCGAGGCCGGGAAGTACTCGGCGAGGTTGGTCGCCGTGTAGGTCACCGTCGTGCTCGGGTTGATCACCGGCGGCGGCGACGCCGACAGCACGATGCCGGCCGCGTCCGGGCCGACCGGCGGCAGCGCGTTCAGCGGCTGCGAGCCCGGGTCGGGCCCGACGCCGGCGAGGGTCATGCCGACCAGCGTGTCGTCGCCGAAGGCCGACGAGACGGTCGCCGGGTTCATCGACACCCAGACGATCGTCACGGTGCCCGAGGCGAGGTCGACCTGGAACTGCCACGTGGCGACGTTCGGCGACGGCGTGCCGTAGCACTCGACGCCGTTCCAGGTGATGTAGAGCACGCCACCGACCTCCTCGGTCTGCACCGGCCCGCTGCCGAGTTCGTTGAGGTTGAAGTCGTGCCAGGTGTAGAAGGCCAGCGCCGGCGCCGCGGCACCGGTCAGGTCGGCGCCGGTCGGGGTCCAGTCTTCGAGGTTGTTGGCGGTGGCGCCGGCGGTCAGGATGCCGTTCGCCGACACGTTCCAGGTCGACTCGGTCCCGCCCGGCACCGGCACCGGCGACGAGCTCGTGATGACGACGCTGCCGTCGTCCCCGGTGGTGAAGCCCGACCAGCCGGTCAGGGTCGTGGCACCGCCGCTCGGCGCCAGGAAGCTGGCGGCGAGTCCCGGCACGAACGTGGGCGTGTAGCCGGTGCCGGTGAACGCGAAGATGATGCCGTTGCCGTCCAGCGCCGCCTTCGCCGAGGGCATGTCGGTGAACAGCTGGTAGGCGCTCGACTGCGACCTGTAGCAACCGGTGCCATAGGCGACGTTCGAGGCGCAGGTCGGCGCGACGTACGGCGTCACCGCCACCACCTGGTAGTTTTCGACGCCGGGCGTGAGGTCCGGCACGATCAGCACCGACTGACCGCTCAGGTCCCAGGTCGCGGTGGTGAACGACTCGAACAGGATGCCCTGCGTCGCCGGCGAACTCGGCAGCGACGTGATGTCCTGCGAGCCGCCGGTCGGCTCGGCGTTGCCGACCGAGATGCCGACGTAGCGGAAGTCGGCCGGCACGGTGCTGCTGTAGTCGAACTGCACCACGCCGCTGGCGAACAACGTCGCCGCGAAGCTGAAGCGGTCGGTGGTGTTGGCGTAGCGGGCCATGTCGATCCAGACCACGCGCACCTGCCCGCCCACCGACAGATCGACGGTCACCGACCAATTGGCGCCGGCGACCTGCGAGCGGTCGCAGTCGTCACCCATCGGCACCACGCGCGCCGAGCCGCCGACCGGGCCCTGGATCTCGCCGAGGCTGTCGACGCCGAACGATGCGCCCCCCGCCGGCTGGGTGAGGGCGAGCGTCGAATCGGTGAGGTAGATCTCGCCGTTGCTGTTGACCCACATCTGGTCGAGGGTGCCGACCGCGCCCGGCATCGGGAACGCGAACGGCAGGGCGATCGGCGGGCTGCTGATGCCTTCGTCGGACGCGACCCAGGTGGACGCGTAGCCGGAGCCGGACGACCATTGGACGAGGCCCGCCGAGGTCGGGGCCGGGCATTGGGCATGGAGAGCCGCGGCCGACATGGCGGCGGCGGCGAGCAGACGGAAGTGGCGTGGCATGGAATCGTCTTCCTTTCGATCGGGAGGAGACAGGCAGCGGCGCACGACGTGGGCGCCGCCGACGAAACGAGAGACCCGTGAGCCTAGCCGGCGGCGGCGGACCGTCCAGCGGCGCCATGCGCCCCGCCGCAGCCCCCCCCCGCGGCCGGGGCGCGCCCCGGAGCCGGCCGCTGCGCGCCGCCGGCGAGCCGGCTAGGATCGCCGCATGCTGGCGAACGAACCCGTGCAGGAAGTGGCGGTCGGTGGCGTGCGGTTCGGCGGCGGACGGCCGTTTGCGCTGATCGCCGGCCCGTGCGTGATCGAGGGCCGCGACCACTGCCTGCGCCACGCCGAGGCGCTGCAGCGCATCGCCGCCGCCGCCAACGTCCCGCTGGTGTTCAAGAGCAGCTTCGACAAGGCCAACCGCACCGCCGGCAGCGCGTTCCGCGGCCTGGGACTCGACGAGGGCCTGTCGATCCTCGCCGCCGTCAAGCGGCAGCTCGGCCTGCCGGTGCTGACCGACGTGCACGAACGCGAGCAGTGCGCCCCGTGCGCCGAGGTCGTCGACTGCCTGCAGATCCCGGCGTTCCTGTGCCGGCAGACCGACCTGCTGCTGGCCGCCGCCGCGACCGGCCGGGCCGTCAACGTCAAGAAGGGCCAGTTCCTGGCCCCCGAGGACGTGCGCAACGTGCTCGGCAAGCTGCTGCAGGCCGGCAACCGCAACGTCATGGTCACCGAGCGCGGCGTCACGTTCGGCTACCGCACGCTGGTGGTCGACTTCACCGGCTTCCCGACCATGCGCGCCTGCGGCCAGCCGCTGGTGTTCGACGCGACGCACGCCGTGCAGCGGCCGGGCGGCGCCGGCACGGCGACGGCGGGCGACCGCAGCAAGGTGCCCTACCTCTGCCGCGCCGCCGTCGCCTGCGGCATCGACGGCCTGTTCCTCGAGGTGCACGAGGATCCCGACCAGGCGCCGAGCGATGGACCGAACATGCTGCGCCTCGCCGACCTGCCGGCGCTGCTGCGCGATCTCACGCGCATCGAGGCGGCGCTGCGCGCGTCGTGAGCGGCGGTCCCGACTTCGGCGCGCGGGCCGATTTCTACACCTTCGCGCCCGAGTCCCTGGCCCAGGACCTGCCCGCCTTCGAGATCCTGCGCGAGGTCGGCAAGGGGTCGATGGGCGTCGTGTACGAGGCCCGGGTGCGCCAGACCGGCGCCCGCGTCGCGCTGAAGATCCTGCCGCCGAGCCTGACGCTGACCGAAAGGGCGCTGGCGCGCTTCCTGCGCGAGGGCCGCATCATGGCGCGCGTTCGCCATCCCGACATCGTCGGCTTCGTCGACCAGGGCAGCACCGGGCGGCTGCACTGGTTCGCGATGGAGTTCGTCGACGGCGTCACGCTCGAGGAACGGCTGCGCATCGGCCCGCTGCCGGTGCAGCGGGCCTGCGCCATCGCCGCCCGCGTCGGCCGGGCGCTGCAGTTCGCGCACGAACACGGCGTCGTGCACCGCGACGTCAAGCCCGGCAACCTGATGCTGCGCGACGGAGCGCCCGGCGATGGCGACGGACCGCGCGTGGCGATCACCGACTTCGGCCTCGCCCGCGAGACCGGCACCGGCTCGATGACCGAGAGCGGCGCGATCGTCGGCACGCCGATGTTCATGGCGCCGGAACTGGTGCTCGGCGGCACGGTGCAGGCCAGCACGCTGGCCGACGTCTACGCGCTCGGCGCCACGCTCTACGCGATGGTCACCGGCCGGCCGCCGTTCGAAGGGCCGACGGCGCCGAGCGTGCTGAAGGCGCTGGTCGATCGGGATCCGGTGCCGCCGCGCCGCCTGCGCCACGACCTGCCGCCGCAGGTCGAGACGATGATCCTGCAGGCGATGGCACGCGATCTGGCGCACCGCTACGGCTCGGCGCTGGAGTTCGCCGAGGACCTGGAGCGCTTCCTGCGCGGCGAGCGCATCCTGGCCCGGCGGCCGCACGTGGGCCTGCGTGCCGCCCGCTGGTGCGCGCGGCGGCCGCTGGTCTGCGCGCTCTGGGCCGCCGTCGCCCTCCTGTCGATCGGCGCCTTCACGCTGCTGCGCGAACGCGACCGCAGCGCCCTCGAACGCAGCCTGGCCGAGGCCGAACGGCTGCTGGCGCTGGCGTCGACCGACCGCGACGAACAGGACCGACCGCGCTCGTCCGAGGAACGCCGCGACCTGCTGCTGGCCTCGGTCGCCGCGGCGTCGGCGACGATCGCGCGCGACGAGACCTTCGCCCCGGCCTGGTTCGTGCGCGCACGGGCCCACCACCGGCTGCACGACTACGGCGACACGCTGCACGACCTCGACGCCGCGGCGCGGCTGCGCGGCGGGCCGACGACCGAGATCCTGCACTTCCGCATCGACGCCCTGCGCCAGCTCGGCGACCCGGCGTCGATGCAGCGCCTGCAGCACGACCTCGCGGCCCTGCTGCAGCTCGACCCGAGCCCGCACACACGCGCGCTGGTCGCCGACCACCTGCTCGACCTCGCCGCCCAGACCGGCCCAGCGGAGCGCAACGAGGTGCTGGCCCGCGCCCGCGACGTGCTGGCGCCCGCCGGCGACGACGACGCCCGTGCCGCCGTGGTGCGGGCCCGCATCCTCGAACTGGAGGGGGCGCCCGCCGCCGCCGTCGCGGCGCTGCGGCTCGCCTGCGAGCGGCACCGGGGCAACCTCTACGTGCACCTGCAGGCGGCGGCGATGTTCGACCGCACCGGCCTCGCCGAGGAGGCCGCCCGCGAACGCGACGCCGCCGCGCGGCTCTCGCCGGACGCCGCCCCGGCGCCGCCGCCGACGCCGGTCGATCTCGAGGAGGTGGGGCGCTTCCTCGGCGACGTCGACCGCCTGCTGCAGGCGCTCGACCGCCGCCCCCCCGGCGACAACCCGCCGCGCTGAGCCCCCGGTCGCGAACCTTCATCTGCGGTTGGCGCCGCGCTGGCAGCGCCGCGGAGAGTGCCTCGCGCACCATGCCGCTCGCCACTCCGGACCTCTGGCTGCTCCTCGCCTCCGGCGCCCTGCTGCTCGTCCTGGCGCGGCGCGCGGCCGCTGCCCGGCGCCAGCCTCAACGAACCGGGCGCAGCAGGCCGGCGCCCGGGAAGGCTGCCCCGAGCACCGCCTCCGGCTCGAGCCCCAGCCAGCTGAGCCCGTCGGCGTAGACCGATCGGAAGTCCATGGTCGCAGCGACGTCGCCGTCGTCGAGGCGCTGCAGATCGGGCACCGGGCCGTGCACGCCGCCCTGCACCGGGCCGAGCACGAACACCGGCGCCGCTGCCCCGTGGTCGGTGCCCTGGCTGGCGTTCTCGGCGGCGCGGCGGCCGAACTCCGAGTGCACCAGCACGGCGACGCGTTCGGCCCGGCCCTGCGCCGCGAGGTCCTGCGCGAAGGCGTCGAGCGCCGCGTCGAGCTGCGCCAGCAATCCGGCGTGCGTCGGCAGCTGGCGGGCGTGCGTGTCGAAGCCGGCGAAACCGATGTGGAGCAGGCGGGTGCCGAAGCCGGCGACCACGAGGCGCGCGGCGAGCTGCAGATCGCGCCCGAGCGCCGTCCCGGGATAGTCGGCCGCGGGCCGGTAGCGCCGCATCGCCGCCGTCAGGTCGTCGGCCAGGCGCACCGCGGCCCGCGCCACGGCTGCCGCGTGCGTCCTCGCTCCGTCGCCGCGGCCGGCGTCGACCAGGTCGCGCACCGCGGCTTCGGCGCCGATCGGCCCCGCCGCGGTCGGCGCGAGCCACTGGCAGTCCTCGAGGCGCCGCAGGCTCGGCACCGTCACCGAGCGACCGCGCAGCAGCAGCGGCACCTCGAGGCCCCCCACCGCCGCCGCGCCGAGGCCGGCGCTGCGCGCCGCCACCAGGTCGGCGGCACGGCCGAGCCAGCCGGTCGTGCGGGCGCCGACGCGCACGAGGCCGGGGTCGGCGGTGTGCCAGATGTCGCGGCTGCGGAAGTGGGAGCGATCGGGGCCCGGGTAGCCGACGCCGTGGCGCACCGCGACGCCGCCGGCCTCGAGGCGGCGGCGCAGGCGACCGAGTGCGGGGTGCAGGGCGGTGCCGTCGGCGAGCCGGTGCGCGCCCTTGCGCACCGCCTGCAGCTGCGGTCGCAACGCCGCATAGCGCGCGTCGTCGACCGGGATCACGGTGTTCAGGCCGTCGTTGCCGCCCACCAGCTCGAGCACCAGCAGCACGCGGTCGTCGGCCAGAGGCGCCCAGGCGCCGAAGCCGCGGCCGACGAACGGCAGCGCGCCGCAGAACTGCAGGAAGGAGCGGCGATCGCAGGTGGCCATGGCGGATCGGGACCTCAACCGAGCTGGTAGTCGGGGGTGCAGGCGACGGCGTGCAGGACCGCCGCGGCGCAGCGGTCGTCGTCGGCGGCGTGCTCGTGCGCGACCGCCTCGAGCCCCTGCTGCACGTCCTCGCCGGCGACCCCGTCGAGCAGCAGCAGCACCGCGGCCTTGGCGCGGTCGCGCGGCGAGCGCAGCCCCCGCAACCAGGTGCCCGGCGCGGGCCGCAGCCTGCCGCTGCGGCCGGCCAGCAGGTCGGCGAGGAAGTTGCTGCGCAGCAGCCAGGACGCGGGCGACAGCCAGGCCGTGCCGCCGTGCCAGCCTTCCACCGAAGGCGGCTCCAGCCAGGCCTCGCCCAGGCCCGCCATCGCCGCGGCCAGCGCCGTCGGCGCGGCGGTGGCGCCGAGCAGGCGCACGGTGCCGAGCACGAACTCGGCGGGGCTCTTGATCTGGCTGCGCCAGGCGGCGGCGGAGAAGAACAGCCGGCTGCGCAGCACGCAGGCCAGCGTCGCGCCGATGTCGCGGCCGCTCCGTTCGTAGACCACGGCCAGCGCCTCGACGTCGGCCGGATCGGGCTCCGGGTGCACCAGCCACTGCAGCCAGCGCCCGGCCAGGAAGCGCGCCGACTCGGGCCGCCGCACGACGGCGGCCGCGATCGCGGCGCCGTCGAACGCGCCGCGCTCGCCGAACAGCTCCTTCTCGCCGGCGTCGTGCAACCGCGCCACGAACTGGAAGGCGCCGTCGCGCACGTGCCAGCCGGTGAAGGCGCGCGCCGCCTCGCGCACGTCGGCCTCGCTGTAGTGGCCGCGGCCGAGCGTGAACAGCTCGAACAGCTCGCGGGCGAAGTTCTCGTTCGGCCGCCGCGCCGTGTTGGTGTCGTTGTCGAGCCAGCGCAGCAGCGCCGGATCGCGGCACATCGCCAGCAGCAGGTCGTCGAACCGGCCGAGGCCGAGCCGGTCGAAGGTCGCCAGCTGCAGCGCCATCGCCCGCGGATCGCCGATCTTCTGGTTGCTGGTGGCGAAGTGGCCGTGCCAGAAGCAGCTGGCGCGCTCGCGCAGCGGGTGCACGCCCTGCAGGCAGAGCCAGACCCGGAACGCCCGCACGCGCTCGAGGTCGCCGAAGGCGATCGCCGCCGCCTGCAGCGCCTGATCGGGCAACGGCGCCGCCGGCGGCTGCACGTGGCGCAGGGCCGCCTCGAGCCCACCGCGCACGAGTTCGCGCCGCACGCGCAGCGACGCGCCGAAGCCGGCGCGGCGCAGCAGGTGGCCGACCTTGGCCAGGTCGAACGGATCGCGCGGCGTCGGCTCGTAGGGTGCCAGCGGATCGCTCATCGCCACCGCTCCGCGAGGACCTCCAGCCGCGTCGTGGCGGCCTCGACCTCGAGCCGCACCTCCAGCACGTCGAGCGCCGCCGCCACCCGTTCGAGCACGGCGAAGAAGCGCTGCGCCTCGCCGCGGTCCTCGCCTTCGTCGAGCATGCGCGCCAGTTCGAGCGCCGGCCGACTGGCCGCCAGCGCCGCGGCCAGCGCGCGACCGCGCAGCACGAACTGGTCGCCGCCGCGCCCGCCGGCCGGCGCCGCCTCGGCGGCGCACGCCGCCAGCGCCGCCGCCGTGGTGCTGGCGACGGCGAGGCGGCCGCCAGCGGCCCACACGGTCGGCGACAGCTGCCGGTCGGGCGGCGGCAGCCCCGGTCCGCGCCAGGGCGGCGCCTCGGCGATCAGGCCATGGCCGAGTTCGTCGCGGCGGCGGCGCACGGCGAACGGCGCCTCGCCGCGCTGGGCGCGCTCGGCGTTGGCGATCGTGGCCAGCAGCTGCGCGGTGCGCAGGGCGAGGTCGACGGCGCGTTGGTCGCGAACCCCGGCCACGGCGGCGAACGCCGGCAGGGTGATCGGCCCGGCTTCGTCCGCGTCGGCCGCGGCCGCGGGCAGCGCCAGCAGCGTGATCGGCTCGTGCAGGCCGCCGAGCAGGTCGTCGACGAACGACGTGCGCGGGCCATCGAGCGCGTCGGCGATCGACAGGAACGCGGCCACGGCCTGCACGCCCTCGGGCGGCAGGAACGACGCGGGCTCGGCGAGCAGCCGGCGCAGGCTGCGGTCGAGGCGCAGCCCGGCGATCGCCGCCTCTGGCCAGGCCACCCCCGGTGGATCGCCGTCGGCGAGCAGCGCGCCGAACGCCGTCGACCGCAGGCTGGCGTCGGCGGTCGCGGTGACCTGCAGGCGGTCGCCGACCGCCGTCAGGCCGACCTGCAGCCAGGCGGCCTGCGCCAGCGCATGGACCACCGGCGCGAACACGACCTGCGCCGCGCCCGTCGGCAGCGACCAGTTCCCGGCGAAGCGCTGGCGCAGCGCCGCGAGGTCGACCGCGCCGACGACGCCTGGGCTCGCGGCGGCCGCGGCCAGCGGCGATGCCGCCCAGCGCCCGCCCGCCGGCGCCGTGCACGTACCCCAGTGCAGTCTGCCGCCGTCGACGCGGCAGGGCACCGTCGGCAGGCGCGCGCGGCAGAAGGCGGCGGCCGCCGTCGCATCGGCCGGCTCGGTGACGACGAGCCACTGCCAGCCACCCCCGGGGCCCGGCACCCACGCGGCCACGGCACCGCCGGCCGCGAACTGATGCACCCAGTCGGTGGTCGCGCCGCCCAACGCCGCGCGCACCGCCGCCAGTCCGGCACCGATCTGGCCCACCACCTCGGGCGGCAGGCCCGGTGGCAGCGGTTCCAGCCACGCCCCCAGCGCCGCGACCGCGCTCGCCGGCGCCCGCGCGGCCGCCACGACCACCGCGGCATCGGGCACCGCGGCGAGCAGCGCGGGCCCGCCCTGCGCGGCCGCGCCCGGGGCCAGCAGGGTCGACACGGCCAGCAGCGGGCAGCAGTTCAGGACCATGCGCGGAGGATAACCCTGGCGCCGGTGCGGCCGTCCAGACTCGGGACCGACCCCGGGCGTCCGCCGACCCAACCTGCCGTTGCGGCGCGCCGACGGGCTACTATTCGCGGCACGGAACTCCCCCCGCCGCCGCATGCGCCTCCGCGACCTCCTGATCCTCGCCACCCTCGTCGCCGTGTTCGGCGGCGCCGGCCTGTGGTTCACGTCGCAGGAGAGCCTCGCCGTCGAACTGCCGCCCGGCGGCCCCGCCGCGGCGGGCGGCGAAGAGCGCCCGCCGGCCGGCTCGGCCCCCGCGACCGCAGTCAGCGGCGACCATGCGATCCCGTTGGCAGCCGACGCCGCGGCCAGGGCGCCGCGCCGCCAGGACACCGCCGGCTGGACGCACGGCATCGTGCGCGGCGACATCCAGCTCGCCGTGTCGGTGCTCGACCGCATCCAGACCATCTCGGTCGCCGTCGAGGAGGCACGCCGCGCGATCGCCGCCGATGGTTCGTTCCGCAACCCCTACCGCGCGATCGTGCCCGTGCGCCTCGGCGCCGGCACGCCGACCTTCGAGATCCGCGACATCCCGTTCTCGGAGTTCCCCTACATCGTCTCGGTCCACGCGCCCGGCCTCAACGGCTCGCGGCGCACGGTCGTGATCGACGCCGACACGCCGCTGGTCGACGACGTGGTGCTGACCATCAGCCCCGGCTCGCCGTTCTCGCTGCTGCTGCGCGACCAGGACGCGCTGCCCTACACCGGCGTGCAGGTGCAGCTGGTGCCGACCGGCGAACCGCACGGCCGCCGCGGCGCCGTGGCCACCAGCGACAGCTTCGGCAGCGTCGTGTTCGAGGACGTGCTGGCCGGCGACTACCAGGTGCGGACGAGCGTCGGCGGCCAGCCGGTCGGCGAGATGCAGACGCTGACCGTGCAGCCCGGCCTCGGCAGCTTCCAGGGCTCGGCCGTGCGGGGACAGGGCCATACGCTGACGATCCCCCGTGGCGTGCCGCTCGTCGTCGACGTCGCCGACGCCGCCGGCTACGGCGTCGCCGAGGCGCTGGTGAAGGCGACCGCGACCGACCGCATCAAGCTGACCGAACTCGAAGCGACGACCGACTACGGCGGCAAGGCCCGGTTCCCGCACCTGACGCCCGGCGTCTGGCAGATCGACGTCAGCAAGGACGGCTTCCAGCGCAGCCATCGCCTGGTCACGATCCAGGCCGGCCAGGAACCGCCCGCACAGCAGGTGCAGCTCGTCCGGCTGCGATGACGGCCGGCATTTGCTTCCGGCCCGCGACGGCAGCCGCTAGATTGCCCGCCCGCCATGGGCCAACCCCTCGTCGACCTCGCCGCCCTCGACCTGAGTCGCGACGTGCTGTCCGAGGCGGAACTGCGCCAGATCCTGCCGCACCGGGGCCGCTTCCAGCTGCTGGACGGCGTCTGCCACTTCGACCCCGAGCGGCAACTGGCGATCGGCTACAAGGACTGGCCGGCGGACGCCTGGTGGGCCGCCGACCATGTGCCCGGCCAGCCCCTGATGCCGGGCGTGCTGATGATCGAAGGCGCGGCGCAGATCGCCACGATCGTGATCAAGAAGACCGCCGACTGGAGCATCGATCGCTTCATCGGCCTCGCCGGGCTCAACGAGGTGCGTTTCCGCGGCATGGTCGTGCCGCCGGCCCGCGTCTACTTCGTCGCCGGCGAACTCAAGCTGTCCGGGCGGCGGCTGGCGCGCATGCAGGCGCAGGCGTTCTGCAACGGCCAGATGACGCTCGACCTCGAGCTGCTCGGCACGATGCTGTGAACGGAGGCGGCGCCACCGCGTGACTGCGCCACCGCCGCTGCCGCGCTGGTTCTGGCTGTTGCCGCTCGGCGCCGCGCTCGCCTGGTGGCCGATCGACCCCTGGTGGAAGAGCGACGACTACCTGGCGCTGCACTACGCCCAGCATCTCGGCCGCGCGCTCGCCGACTTCGTCGGCCCGCAGTACGGCGCCACCGACGTCTGGTGGTTCTACCGGCCGCTGGTCACGCTGAGCTTCTGGTTCGACCAGCTCGCCTTCGGCCCATCGCCGATGTGGTCGCACGCCAGCAACGTGCTCGCGCACGCCGCCAGCGCGCTGTGGGTCGGCCTGCTGTGGCGGCGCTTCCTGCCGGACGGCCGGGCGTTCGCGGCGGCGCTGCTGTGGGCGCTGCTGCCCGGCCACCAGGCCGCGATCCTGTGGGCGGTCGGCCGCGTCGACAGCCACACGGCGGTCTGGTGCTTCGCCACGCTCTGGTTGACCCTGCGCCGCGAAGAACGCCGCGCCGTCGGCCTGCCGGCGCCGAGGTGGCCGCTGTGGCTCGCCTTCGCCGGCGCGCTGGCCAGCAAGGAACTGGCGTGGGTCGTGCCGCCGCTCGCCGCCGCGCTGGTGGCCTTGCGCGGCGACGGCCCGATCGGCGCCCGGCTGCGCCACGGGGCCCGCGCGTCGGCCCCGCTCTGGTTCCTGCTGGCGGCCTGTTTCGGGCTCCGCCTGCTGGTGCTCGGCCGCCTGGTCGGCGGCTACGGCGAGATGCAGTTCGCCTGGCTGCCGATGGCGACCGGCCTCGGCCGCACGCTGCTGCACACGCTGGTGCCGCTCGGTTGGAGCGGCGGCGACGCGCTCGCCGACGCGACGGGCGTGGCGGCGCCCGTGTGGACGGTCGTCGCGGCGCTGCCGCCGCTGGCCGCCCTGCTGCTGGCGCTGCGGCGACCGGCGTGGCTGGCCGCGCCGCTGCTGTTCGTGGTCGCCTGCGCGCCGATGGCGACCTTCCTCGCCGGTGCGCACAACGTGCACAACCTGCGCTACTGGTACCTGCCGACCGCGGCGCTGGTCGGCCTGCTGGCCGCGCCCGGCCGCCTCGCCGCCGGGCTCGTGCTGCTGACCTGGCTCTGGCCGCTGGCGCACGTGCGCGCCGAGGTGGTCGCCGCCGATCGTGAGTCGCGCCGGCTGCACCACGCCCTGCAGCGCGCGGCGGATGCCGCGCCATCGGGCCCGCTGTTCGTGGCCGGACTGCCGCACGCCAACGCCCGCGGCACCAGCCTGCAGTTCCACTTCGGCGTCGACCGCGTGCTGCAGCCGCCGTTCCGCGAGCCCGGCGTCGCGCTGTTCGCGCTGCGGCCGATCGTCGACGCGCCGGGCATCTTCCGGCTCGACCCGCCCGGCGCCGTGCCGACGCGCCTGCCGCTCGGGACGACCTGCCGGCGCACGGGCGAGGGGTTCGAACCGGTGCCGCACGACGCGCCGCTGCCGGACCTGGAGCTGTCCGGCGACGTCGGCGGCGTCGTCGACCTCACCACGCCGCGGCTGCTCGGCCTGCAGGACGGATCGCGTCCAATCCGCCTCGCGACCGGCGCCACCCGCCCCGAAGCGCACCGGCTCACGATCTTCACCGCCACCGGCTACTTCTGCTGCCTGTTCCCCGACCACGGCGAAGCGGGGACGGCGCACGGCACGATCGACCTGCGGCGGTTCTTCGTCGGCCACCCCGATCCGCCGGCGCCGCAGCAGGTGCCGCCCGCGGTCTACGGTCCGGGCGGCAGCTACGTGATGCGCGGCCTCGAGGTGCCGACCACGCACGATCTCGTGCCGGAGTTCCCGGTGCTGGTCGAGGCCGGCCGCATCGATGCCAACGGCTTCACGGCGACCCACCGCGCGCGGCGGTTGCTGACCTTCCGCTTCGACCGGGGCTATGCGCGCTGGGTCCGCCGCGCGCTCGGGCTCGAGAGGTAGCTGGCAAAACCGCGACCGCGTGCGACGATCGCGCCGAGGTCCGATGCCCGTCACGCCGCCCGCACCGCAGTCCCCGGACCCGACGCTGGCCGCGCGGCGCGACACCCGCTGGCTGCTGCTCGGCCTGCTGGCGCTCGGCCTCGCCCTGCGCCTGCCGCTGATGGGCCGCAGCGTCTGGTTCGACGAGGCGTGCATGTCCGACCAGCGCCTGGGCACCTGGGCGCAGCTGCTGGCCACGCTCTACGTCGACATCCACCCGCCGCTCTACGTGACGTTCATGCACGGCTGGAACGCGCTGTTCGGCGACAGCGAATGGTCGATGCGCACGCCGCCCCTCCTGTGCGGGCTGGCGTCGATCCCGGCGCTGTTCTGGACCGGCCGCCGGCTCGTCGGCCGGCGGGCCGCCCTGTGGGCCGCCACGTTGCTGACGCTGTCGCCGGCGCACGTCTGGTACTCGGCCGAGGCGCGGCTCTACGCGCCGATGCTGTTGTCCACGCTGCTCGCCGTCGGCGCCGTCGACCGCCTCGGCGATCCCATGCACGCCCGGCGCGCCTGGCTGTGGTGGCTGCACGCGGCCAACCTCGCGGCGATGCTGGCCCTGCACTACTACCTCGCCGTGCACGTCGTGCTGCTGGCCGTGCTGCCGCCGCTGTGGCGCGGCTTCTCGGCCGACACGCGCCGGCTCCTGGTCTGGCACGGCGTCGGCGTCCTGCTGCTCGGCGCGTTCGTACTGGCCAAGCGCGCGCTCGGCGAGTTCGAGACCGCGCAGGACTACCTGCGGGCGATGACGGGGCGCGAACTCTACGTGCTGCTCGTCGACTGGTGCTGGACGGGCAACACGCTGCCGGCCGCCGGCACGATGCTCGACGACGTCGCCCAGGAGACCAGCGAGCTGCTCGGCCTGCTGCTGATGGCGGCCGGCGCCGTCGGCATCTGGCGCGGCCGGCGCCATCGGCCGAACGGCTTCCTGGTGCCGATCGCCATGCTGGCGATCCCGCTGTTCCTGCTCGCCACCGCCGCGGCCGGCCTCGGCCGCACCTACACCGAGCGCAGCACCCTGCCGACGCTGCCGTTCGTGCTGCTGCTGGCGGGCAAGGGCCTCACGGCCATGCCGCTGGTGGCCGGACGCTGGCTCGGCCTCGCCGCGCTCGGCTTCGCCACGGCCTCGCTGGTGGCCCTGTTCCGCTACCACGAGGAGCGCTGGACGGTCTACAAGCCGAACCCCGACTGGCGGGCCGCGGCGGCGTACCTCGGCGCGGAGGTCGACGGCGGCGCGGCCGGCCGGCCGGTGTTCACGCCGACGCCGAACCCGCGGCCGCTGTCGTACTACGACCGCCGCATCCAGGACGAGAAGAACCTGACGCCGCCCGCGACCCCGGCGCAGATCGGCGACCGGGTGCGCCGGCGGCTCGGCGACTGGCTCGGCGACCAGGCCGAGCGCGTGTTCCGCGACTTCGCCGACGGCAACGCGGCGCTGCTGCGCGCCGCCGCGCTGCGCGTCTACCGGACCGCCGCCGACCCCGCCGCGCTGCGGCTCGACGAGCGCATGCGCGACGACGTCTGCTACCTGGTGCGCGACCACTGGCACCCGCATCCCGCGATCGACGGCTCGCTGGAGGCGCTGGTGCAGCACCCCCGCGTCGAGGTGATCGAACGGCGCGCCTTCCCCGGCATCACCGTGCACAAGGTCAGGATCCGGCCGTGAGCGACGGCGCGGCTCCGTCGCCGTACGACGTCTCCGTGGTGGTGGCGTGCTACCGCGAGGCGAGCCACCTGCGCGACTCCGTGGCCCAGCTCGCGGCCACGCTGGCGGCGACCGGCCGCGCCCACGAGCTGGTCTTCGTCGAGGACGCCAGCGACGACGGCACCCCGGCGATCGTCGCCGACCTCGTCGCCGCGGCGCCGCACCGCCGCGCCGTCTACCATGCGCGCAACGTCGGCCGCGGCGGCTCCGTCGCCGAGGGCTTCCGGCTCGCGACCGGCCGCATCGTCGGCTTCCTCGACATCGACCTGGAAGTGCACTGCCGGCACCTGCCCGAACTGCTGGCCGCGATCGACGCCGGCGCCGACGGCGCCACGGCGCTGCGCCACTACGACCTGGACTGGCGACCGCGCAGCCTGTGGCGCGTGCTGCTGAGCCGCGGCTACCGCTGGCTGTTCGGCCGCCTGTTCGACGTGCCGTTCCGCGACCCGGAGGCCGGCTTCAAGTTCTTCGTGCGCGATCGCATCCTGCCGGTGGTCGCCGAGACGCGCGACCGCGGCTGGTTCTGGGACTCGGAGATCCTGGTGCTGGCCCACCGCGCCGGCCTGCGCATCGCCGAGGTGCCGTGCCGCTTCGAACGGCGGCATGACAAGGCGTCGACGGTGCGGCCGCTGCGCGACGTCTGGCGCTACCTGGTCGCGATCCGAGCCTTCCGCGCCCGCCTGCGCGGCGCCGTCAGCCCAGGTGCTGGCGGATCAGCAGCTGCAGCCGGCGACGCGCATCGGCGCTGATCGCCTGCGGCTGGGTGATGATGGCGTGCTGCATGCTGCCGCTGGCGTCGATCGGCTCGCCCTCGGCGATGCCGCGCGCGAGCTCGACGACGACGTTGCGGGCCAGATCGGCATTCTGCCGCAGCACCGCCAGCACCGCGGCGACGTCGACGTCCGCCTCGCTCTCGTGCCAGCAGTCGTAGTCGGTGACCAGGGCGATGGTCGCGTAGGCGATCTCGGCCTCGCGGGCGAGCTTCGCCTCCTGCAGGTTCGTCATGCCGATCACGTCGACGCTCCAGCTGCGGTAGAGCCGCGACTCGGCGCGGGTGCTGAACAGCGGCCCTTCCATGCACAGGTAGGTGCCGCGGTCGTGCGCGACGGCGCCGGCCCGACGGGCGGCGGCCAGGGCCCGCTGGCGCAGGGGCTCCCAGATCGGGTCGGCGAAGTGCGCGTGCGCGACGCAGCCGTCGCCGAAGAAGGTCGACTCGTGCGTGCGGCCGCGCGTGCGGTCGATGAACTGGTCGACCAGCACCAGATGGCCGGGGCGCACGTCCTCGCGCATGCTGCCGACCGCGGAGATGCCGACGACGCACTGCATGCCGAGCTGCTTCATCGCATGCAGGTTGGCGCGGTAGGGCAGCTCGTGCGGCGCGAGCCGGTGGCCGCGGCCGTGCCGGGGCAGGAAGGCCATGCGCACCCCGAACATCGTGCCGGTGACCAGTTCGTCGCTCGGCGGCCCGAACGGCGTCTCGATGGCCACCTGCTGCCGGTCCTCGAGGCCGGACAGGTCGTAGATGCCGGATCCGCCGATCACGCCCAACGTGCGCTCGCCTGTGCTGGTCATTCCCGTTCCTCGTCGTGGCCCGGCTCGCCGCCGCGCGCGTCCACGTCGTCCCGGTCGTCGCGGGGCGCCGCGTACCAGCTCGGCGCCAGCAGGCGCTTGATCAACATCGTCGCGTAGCTGCCGCGCGGCAGCTCGAAGCGCAGCGTCGCGCGCACGCGCCCCGGGTGCAGGTCGTCGGGCTCGACGCGGGCCTCCTGCACGCCGGCCGGCTTCACCAGCGCGGCCCGCGCCTCCTCCTTCCAGACCATGCCCGGCACCTCGTGGCGCAGGAAGTCGTCCCGCGTCAGCCCGGCCCGCTCGAGTTCCGCCGCCATCGCGCGCCGGAACGGCTCGCTGCCGCCGTCGCCGTCCGGGCCGTAGAGCGGCGTGCGCATCGCCAGCAGCTTCTGCTCCCGCTCCGGCGCCAGGTACTTCCACGCCAGCAGGTCGCCGGCGATGGTGGCGATGCGCAGGCGCTGCGCCGACGGCACGCCGCCGCGCAGCAGGCCGCTCACGGCCCGGTTCCACAGCAGCGACTGGTAGGCGAAGGCGTGGATGACGCGCTGCCGCAGCGGCACGTGCTCGAGCGCGCCGCGGAAGTCGGTCGGGTGCTGCCGCAGGTGGTCGAACAGGCGGCCGTAGGCCGGCCCGCGCGCGATGCGCCCGCAGGCCTCCCAGTCCCCCCAGCGCAGCTGCAGCGTGCGCTTGAGCTTGACGTCGCCGGTGATCGCCACCGGCGACGGCTCGGCGATCAGCTGCTGCAGCGCGCGCTCGAAGTCGCCGAGCAGCACGCTGCGCATCGGGAAGCCCTGGCCGTGGCGCACGCCGCCGAACCGCTGGTCGTCGAAGTAGTTCGGGAAACCGGTCTTGACCAGCGACGGCAGGTTGCGCCGCAGCAGGGCGCCCTGCACCGGCGCCAGATCGCGCACCACGATCTCGAACGCATTGCCGCGGCTCTGGCGGCTGGTGATCGGCCGGTCGGTGGTGCCGACCGGCAGCAGGCGCAGGTTCGGCAGCTGCAGTTCGACCGCGCGGCCCGGAATGCTCACGAACTGGTCGGTGACCGCCTGCCGGTCCTTGAGGCCGGCGTACGCCAGGTCGGCGCGGTCGACGTCGCATTCGCGGGCGATCAGGGCCAGGGCCTCGGCCGTCGACAGCTTGCTCTTGTGCAGACGGTGCACGACGTAGTCGCCCGACGGCACTTCGTCCCACTGCAGCAGTTCGCGGACGCGGAAGTCCTCGGGAATCGTCTTGAGTCGCACCATCACCTCCGACGACCGCCGTGGACGTCGAGCTTCTGCACCGCGAGCTCGAGATCGGCGGGCAACGGCGCCCGGACGTCGATCCGCGCCCCGTCGACGTCCTCGAACTCGATCCGCTCCGCGTGCAGGAACATGCGCCGCAGCAGCGGGCGCTCGGCGACGCCGCGGCGCAGCTTGTAGTCGCTCTTGAGGCTCGAGAGCAACAGCGGCTGCCCGCCGTAGTCGGCATCGTGCACGATCGCGTGCCCGACCGAAGCGAGGTGCACGCGCAGCTGATGGCCCCGCCCGGTCGTGGGCTGCAGTCCGACCAGCGCGTGGCGCGCGAACCGCCGCCGCACCGTGACCAGGGTGTGCGCCTCGCGCCGGCCACGGCCTGGCGCCGCCGAAGAGACCACTTTGCCCGGCCGCCGCGGATCGGGACCGAGCCAGGCATCGATGGCGAACTGGTCCGCGGCCGGCACCCCGTCGACCAGGGCGACGTAGGTCTTGCGCACCGCACCGCCCCGGAACTGCTGGTCGAAATGGCGGGCGGCGGCCAGCCCGTCGCCGAGCAGCAGGCAACCCGAGGTGTCGCGATCGAGGCGATGCACGATGCGCAGGTCGCCGCCCGGCCGGAGCTGCGCCAGCACGTCGTGCACGGCGGGTTGGCGTCCGGAGCGGTCGGGTACCGTGGGCAGGCCGGGCGGCTTGTCGACCACGAGGACCGTCGGCGAGGCGAACAGCACCGGCGGCAGCGGCGCCGCGGTCGTCTGGGTGCGGCCGGCGAGGTCGCCGCGGTCGAGGCCGACCAGGTCCCCCGGCCGCAGCCGCTGCTGGGCGCCGATCGGCATGCCGTTCACCGTGACCCGCCCGGCGGCGACCAGCCAGCGCAGGTCGGCGCGCCGGCAGCCCGGGCAGATCCGCTCGAGGAAGTCCACGAGGCGCGCACCGGCCAGGGCTTCGTCGACGGGGATTTGCTCTGCCGGCACGACCAAGGGGCGGGGCACCATACGGGGCCTCCGGCGTGGCTCCAACCCTTCCCCCGGAGGCCCACCGGGCCGGCATGGCGGTGCCCGGTCGGCACCTGCCCCTGGCCGGGCCCGTGGGCGGACTCTGTCCCATGGAATCCCAGTCACTGGATCCCAACTATGAGATGAGCGTGCGACGGGACCTGGAGACCAGCACGAGAGTATTCTTCAAACCGTTTCTGCGCAACATCTTGAAGGCATCCACCGCCGCCTCGCCGACGGCGGGCACAGCTCTTGCGTCTCCGGCTCCGCCGGCTCAGGCCGCCGAACCGTCCGCCGGGTCATCTCCGACCGGGCGACGGCCGGCAGCCGGAGGTGGCAGAGAGCTGTGGCATGTGATCGAGCGTTGGCGGCGCGGACGGCGAGACCGCGTCGGGGCGCTCGGACCTGAGGTCGTCGGCAACGACGTTGGTCGCGTGGTGCGATCCGCGGCGCAGAGGCGAGTCGAGAGTGCAAGGCGAGTGAGTTGGCCGCGGCCGCGCGGCCCCAGGTCCTGGAGGTGGGCGGCAAAGCCCCTTCCGCCGCCCGGCATCCACCCGGATGCCGGGCGGCTTTGTTTTCCGGCCGACCCCACCGGCTGAGGCCGCGCGCGCGGCGGCGGTCGGGATTCCCCGCTGCCCACCCAGGCGCGCCGCCGGAACTGCCGATGACACGGGCATGCAGTGCTCCGTGGTCATCCCCTGCCACAACGGCGCCGACCTGACCCGCCGGTGCCTCGCGAGCCTGGTCGCGCCACCGGCCCGCCTTCCGGCCGAGATCGTGCTGGTGGACAACGGCAGCCGCGACGACACCGCCGACCTCGCCGGGCTGCACCCCACGATCCGCGTGCTGCGGCTGCCGACCAATCGCGGTTTCGCCGGGGGCGTGAATGCCGGGATCCGCGCCAGCCATGGCGACGTGGTGCTGGTGCTGAACAACGACACCCAGGCCGCCGCCAACCTGCTCGACGAACTGCTGCGCCGCCTGCTGGCCTCGCCGTCGATCGGCGCGGTCGCGCCGGTCAGCAACCACGTCAAGGGTCCGGCCCGGCTGCCGGTCGGCGACGCCGGCCGCAGCGCGGACGGCCGCGCCGCGATCGCCGCGGCCCTGGCGGCGACGCCGCCGCTGCAGGATGTCGACACGCTGGCCGGACTGTGCCTGCTGGTGCGGCGCACGACGCTGGACAGGGTGGGCCTGTTCGACGAACGCTTCGGCCACGGCAACTACGAGGACGACGATCTGTGCCTGCGCCTGCGCCTGCACGGCTACCGGCTGGCGATCGCGCGCCACGCGTTCCTGCACCACGAAGGCCACGCCACGTTCCGTGCGCTCGGCATCGACCTCGGCACCGAGCTGCAGCGCCGCCAGGCGCAGTTCGTCGCCAAGTGGCGGGGGGATCCGGCGGGCCGGGCGACGATCGCGGCGTGGCGGGGCGATCTCGCCGCCGCCGCCGCCGCCGCCGCCGAGGCCGCCCGCATCTGGCCGCTGTGGCCGGACGCCGACTGGCACCTCGCCCGCTGGCACCAGGCGAACGGCGACCGGCGGCGCGCCGCCGGTTGCCTTCGCCGGCTGCTCGAGCACGGCCCGCGCCACAGCGAGGCCGCGGCCGCCCTGGCCGGCCTGCTGCTCGCCACCGACGACGACCCACCCAGCACGACACACTACCTCGACCGCCTGGTGCGGGACTTCCCGCTGGCGCCGGCGCAGCAGGCGCAACTCCTGCACGACCTCGGCGTCCGCGACTTCCAGGCCGGCCGATTTGGCGCCGCGCGCGAGCACTTCCTCGCCGCCGGCGACCTGCTGCCATCGGCGACCGGGCTGCAACCGTGGCTGCAGCGCTGCGACTCCGCGCTCGCCGGCACCGGTGCCGCCGCGGCGAGCACGGCGGTCCTCGATCCCGACCGGGGTGAGCCCGATCCACCCGCACCGGCTTCGGCCCCGGCGCCGGCCGCAGTCAGCTGGCGGGCCCCGGGCAGGACGCCGCGGTGACCGGCCGCGACGTTGCGCGGCCGAGCGCGACCAGTTCCTCGACGATGCCTGCCACCGGGATCGACGGCGCCCAGCCGATCGCGGCGCGCAGACGCTCCAGGCACGGGCGACGACGCGACGGATCGACGAAGCCCGCGGGGAAGACCGCCGTCAGCGGCAACCGCACGATCGGCGCCGAGGTGCCCGCGGCACGCTGCACGATGGCGGCCAGTTCGGCGATGCTGGTCTCCTGGTCGCTGCCGACGTTGACGACCCGACCGGCGATGCCCGGCGCACCGACCAGGTCGGCCAGCGCACGCACGACCTCGCGCACGTGGGCGAAGCAGCGCGTCTGGGCGCCGTCACCGAAGACCGTGATCGGCTCGCCGCGCAGCGCCTGGTCGACGAACCGGGGCAGCACCATGCCATGCTCGCCGGTCTGCCGCGGGCCGACGGTGTTGAACAGCCGCACCACGGCCACCGGCCAGCCGGAGCCGGCCCGATGGGCGAACGCCAGCCACTCGCCCATCGCCTTGGCGAAGGCATAGCCGCCGCGCGGGCCCTCGGGGACGCCGGGGCGCACGGGATCCCGTTCGCGGAACGGCACCGGGCCGTCGCCGTAGACCTCGGAACTCGACGCCAGCAGCAGCGGTACGCCGGCGGCAGCCGCCGCATCCAGCACCGCCTCGGTGCAACGCAGGTTGCGGCGCATCACCTCGACAGGCGCCGCCGCCAGGCGCTGCACGCCGACGACGCCGGCCAGGTGGAACACGAGGTCCGCGTCCCCGCAGAGGCGGCGCGCGACCTCCGGCTCGGCCACCGACGCCACCGTGAGCCGCAGACCCGGATCGGGCGCCAGGTTCCCGGGCCGCCCGGTCGACAGGTCGTCGACCGCATGCACGCGGCAGCCGCGGCGCAGCAGCTCGTCGCACAAGTGCGAGCCGACGAAGCCGGCGCCGCCGGTGACCACCACGCGGGACCCGGTCGCCAGACGGTGCAAAGGGGAAGCCAGGCCGGTCTGCAGTCGGGACATCGGGGATGCGGCGGGTCCGCCGCGCGGCAGGAAGCGTCGGCCATGCCGCCGCGCGAATCCACGACGGGACGCGCATTCCGGGGCCACTGGCGGGGCTTCCGACCCCGATCGGCCGACGCCTATTCCCGCCGCGGCGGCGACGCCGGCCGCTTGGGCTCGTCGCCAGCCGGCAGGGGCGCTGGCGGCACCGGGTTCGCCCCCGGGTGCGCCCCGAGCGTCGCGGCGAGTTCGAGTTCGGCGCCGGCGCGCCGCACGCGCAGGCGCAGCCGGTCGCCGACGCCACGGCGGCCGATCGCCTCGGCGAAGGCGGCGCTGCCGCGCAGGTCGGCGGCATCGACGGCGAGGATCGCGTCACCGACCTGGAGCCCGGCCTGCGCGGCCGGCGAACCGGGGATCACTTCGACGATCACCGCCGTGTCGGCAGACGCCGCGAGGTAGACCCCCAGCCAACCACCGCCCGCGTGCACTGGCCGCACGAACGCGACCAGCAGCAGGACAGCGAGCGTCGTTCGGGGGCTGGGCATGGTCGGCGGCGCGGCGCGCGCCGCGCCGTTCGACCCTGATCGCCAAACGGGCACGCCGTACTTGACCACCGGGGACCGGCTGCCTAGAACGCTCCCCCTCATTCGGCCCCCTTCGTCTAGCGGCCTAGGATTCGTGATTCTCAGTCATGCGACAGGGGTTCAAATCCCCTAGGGGGTACCAGTCGCCCGGCAGGCTCGGCCTGCCGGGCGGTTGCTCTTGCCGGAGCCGCCCCGACGCCCTCCCGCGGCCCCGGCCGGGTCGCGGTTCGAGCGCGCCGTCGGGCCGCACGGTGGCCGCGCCCCGCGCCCGGCCTCCCCGGCGCGGCTGCCGGTGACACCAAGGCGGCGCGGCGATGGCGTGGATCCGGCGCGAAGACCAGGAAGACCGGGAGCTGCGGTGGCTGGGCCCGTTCGGCCTGCCGAGCCGCGCCGCGGGCGGCCGGCGCCTGGCCGAAGCCGAGGATCCGCTGCGCACCGCGTTCCAGCGCGATCGCGACCGCGTGCTGCACGCCACCGCGTTCCGCCGCCTGCAGCACAAGACCCAGGTCGTGGCTGCGTTCGAAGGCGACCACTACCGCAGCCGCATGACCCATTCGCTCGAGGTGGCGCAGATGGCGCGCAGCGTGGCGCGCGCGCTGCGCTGCAACGAGGACCTCGCCGAGGCCATCGCGCTCGCCCATGACCTCGGCCACCCGCCCTTCGGCCACGTCGGCGAAGAGGCGCTCGACGAGGCGATGCAGGGCCATGGCGGCTTCCGCCACAACGCCCAGGGCACGCGCATCGTCGACTACCTCGAGGACCGCTACGGCCATGGCCACGGCCTCAACCTGACGCTCGCCCTGCGGCGCAGCCTGCTGAAGGGACGGGTGCCCGCCGGCTTCCCGCTGAGCCCCGACCTCAGCAACCGCGGGCCGGTGCCGGTGGAAGCGCAGATCGTCGACCTGTGCGACCGCATCGCCTACCTGAGCCACGACCTCGACGACGGCCTGCGCGCCGGCCTGTTCGCCGAGCAGGACGCGGCGACGCTGCGGCTGTGGCAGCAGGCGGGCGCGGCCGCCGGCGCCGACAACCGGCAGCGCATCGTCAGCGAGGTCACCTCGTTGCTGATCCACGACCTCGTCGAGTCGGCCGACGCCGCGCTGGCCGCCGCGTCGGCCTCCGGACCCTGTCCGCGGCTGCAGCAGGGCGGCACCATGGCGGTGATGGCCCAGGAACTGCTGGAGTTCCTGCGCCAGAACTTCTACCGCTCGCCGCGCGTGCTCGCGGTCATGCACGACGGGGCCCGCCGCATTCGCGCCCTGTTCGCGCGACTGTGCGCCGCCCCGGACCAGTTGCCGGCGACGGCCCAGAAGCGGCTCGACCAGGATGGGCGCGAACGCGTCGTCTGCGACTACATCGCCGGCATGACGGATCGCTTCCTGCTGCGCGCGACGGCCGACCTCGACCGCTGACACGGCGGCCCCCGGGAAAGGCCGCGAGCGCGGACCGCCCAACGGAGGTCCGCGCTCGCTAGTGGTTACCCCGCAAGGATTTGAACCTTGACAAACAGGACCAGAACCTGTTGTGCTACCGTTACACCACGGGGCAGCGAAAACTGGGCGAAGCAAAGAGCAGGCACCGAGCGTGCGCCGCGGCCACGAGGCGCCGCGAGAACTGGTTACCCCGCCTGGACTCGAACCAGGAACCAACAGGACCAAAACCTGCTGTGCTACCGATTACACCACGGGGTAGCCAGGGCCGAGGACGATAGCGACCGCCCCGGCGAAGTCCAGGGGATCGCCGGGCCGGCGCCGCCCTACTTCTTGCCGGACTGCCGCACCTCGACGCGGAACGGCCCGGGGCCGTAGGCCGCCACCAGCCAGCACAGGGCGGCCGTCAGCAGCACCAGTTCGCAGCCGTTGTCCTGCACGAAGAAGGCCTTGAACCGCCCGTTGGCGATGCCGTGCCAGACGGTGAGTGCGAGCAGCGTCCAGGCGGCCCCCCTGGTGACCATGCCCAGCAGCAGCGCCGCGCCGAGGATGATCAGGCCGATCGAGACCACGTAGAACAGCCAGTCGTTGGACACGCCGGCGGTGGCCGCCAGGTTGGTGGTGGTGCCCATCATGCGCGGCCCGCCCCAGATGCCGAAGGTCTCGGCGATGCCGCGCAGCAGGGCCGACAGGCCGAGCAGGATGCGGGCGAAAGCGATGGCGTAGTCTTTCATGCGCGGGGGAAGGAAGGAGCGCCGACCTTAGTCGCGACGCTGCCGCCGGGCCAGCCTGGGGCGAGGATCCGCTGTCGCCGCGGGTCGCCACCGGGTACACCACGCGGGGGCCTCCCGGCTTCGCCGGTACGCCCCCACCCGACCTGCAAGGAGACCCCGTGCGCTGCCGTTCCTGGCCCATCTTCTGCTGCCTCGCCGCCGCCTGCGCCTCGATCACGGTGACCGACGACTACGACCGCGCCGTCGACTTCGCGGCCCTGAAGACCTGGTCGTGGCGCGCACCCAAGCCCGAGGCGGCGCCGCCCACGGAGCCGATGCCCCTGGTCGACGCCCGCATCCGCGCGGCGCTCGAGCAGACCCTGGTCCAGAAGGGCTACCCCCGCGCAACCGCGACCGGGGATTTCGAGGTGGCGTTCCACACCATGATCGAACAGCGCCTCGAGTCGCAGCCCGGCACCTACTACGGCTACGGCTGGCGTTCGGGGCGCGCCGCGGCCTACTCGGCCCCTGAGTACTACACCTACGACGAGGGCACGCTGCTGGTCGACTTCATCGACCCGAAGACGAACCACATCGTCTGGCGCGGCACCGCCAGCGCCGTGGTCGACCGCCAGGCCTCGGCCGAAGCCCGTGAACGGCGCATCCAGGACGCCGTGCACAAGCTGCTGGCGAGGTTCCCGCCGCCGAAGGGCTAGCCACGCCGCCGGCAGGGCCGGTGGCCAACCGGTTTCGTGACCGGGCGCGCGACCGACGCGCTAGCATCGCCCAGGACCATGAGCAGACACCTCTCCCTCCTCGTTCTGGGTGTCCTGGGCGCCTGCGCCAGCACCGGGACCTCTACCCCTGGCGTGGCCCGCTCGACCCTGATCGGGTCGCCCACGCTGTCGGGGTCGTTGCCGCCCGCGCCTGCCGCTCTCGAGCAGGACGGCGCCCCCAAGGACACGACCCTGCCGTTCGGCGTCGGCTTCACGACCGGGCCCTCGACGTTCCTGCTCAGCACGACGCTCGACTTCCCGCTCGACAAGCGCATCACGGTCGGCCCGTCGCTGCAGTACGGCTTCGACGACAGCGTCAAACTGACGGCGGTGACCGCGCAGCTGAAGTACTACTTCGACGCCATCGGCGAACGCGACTCCTTCTCGTTCCTGCCCTACGCGACGGCGGGGTTCGGCTTCGCCAACATCGACAAGGAAGGGCGCGGGGCCGACAGCGGCGCGCTCGTCAACATCGGCGCGGGCGTGCGCTACCTGACCGGCGACCACTACCGGATCGGCAGCGAGGCGCGCATCAACTACCTGCCCGACGATCTCGGCGGCGAGAACAGCTACCTGTCCTTCGACGTGCTGCAGGTCGTGATCTCCTTCTGATCGCCGCTGCCGGACGCGCCGCCCTTCGGCATCCGGATCCCGCCGGCCGGCCGTACCCCACTCCCTCTCGACCACCATGCCCTCGAACGCCTCCGCTGGCGGCGGCTGCCGCTGGCCCCTGCTCGCCCTGCTCGCCGGCCTGCCCGCCTGCGCCCTGTTCCACCTGAAGACCGAGGTCAAGGCCATCGCCGCCCATGGCGTCGTGCGGGTGCACGTCGCCGAGCCGCCGACGACGGCGACGACCTACGGCGTCGTCTGGATCGATCGCGCCGACGGCACGCCCGAGGTCATCGCCCTGCAACCCGTCGGCAGCGACGGCGGCGCCGTCTTCCTGCTGCGGCTCGGCCGGCCCTACCACATCGGCGCCTTCACCGACCTGAACGGCAACCGGGTCTACGACGGCGGCGAGCCGGCGGCATCGGCCCGCGACGTGACGCCACTGGCCCTCGATCAGACCGATTCCCAGGCGGTGCCGCTGCCGCTCGCGCTGTCGACGAGCCATGGTCTGCCGCCGGGCAAGAGCGTGGTGATCCCCGATCCGCAGTCGGACTACGGCGATGCAGTGTCCGTCCACATCGGCGACGTGACGACGATCGACGACCCGCGGTTCAGCGCCGAGAACGGCGACCGCGGCATGTGGCGGCCGTTCGAGTTCCTGCAGGAGATCGGCATCGGCCTCTACTTCCTCGAGCCCTACGACCCCAAGCGTCTGCCGGTGCTGTTCGTGCACGGGATCTCGGCCTCGCCGCTGGATTGGCGGACGATGCTGGCGGGGCTCGACCGCAAGCGCTTCCAACCCTGGGTCTTCAGCTACCCCAGCGGCTTCCGCGTCGAGCGCATCGCCGTGGCGCTGGCGTCGGCGCTGGCCGTGCTGCAGCAGCGCCACGGTTTCGCGCAGATGGCCATCGTCGCGCACAGCATGGGCGGCCTGGTCTCGCGCGGCGCGATCCAGCGCCTCGCCGACCAGAAGGGCAGGAACTTCGTGCCGCGCTTCGTCTCCATCTCGACGCCCTGGGGCGGGCACGAAGCCGCCGCGAAGGGCGTCAGCCACCTGAACTACCCGGTGCCGTCCTGGCGCGACATGGTGCCGGACAGCGACTACCTGAAGGCCATCCTCGGTCGCCCGCTGCCGGCGGGCACGCGCCACGACCTGATCTTCAGCTTCAAGACCTCGGGCGGCATCGGCATGCCGAACGACAACGACGGCACCGTGGGCGTCGCCAGCCAGCTCGTGCCGGCGGTGCAGGAAGCGGCGCACAGCGTGTTCGGGCTGCCGCTCGGCCACACCGAGATCCTCGAGGCCGATCTCACCCGGCAGCGCGTCGAGCGACTGCTGGTCGCCGACTGAGCGCCGGCAAGCGCCGGCCGCGGGCAGGCCGTCCGAAGGCGAGTGCCGGAGCGGAGCATCCCGTTCGACCTCGGTCTGCCGCATCGGGACATCGCCCCGGCGCCGGGGTGCGCCGCCCGCGGCGCCGGCCGCCGATGAGGGGAATCGGGCGGCGCCGGCGGATGGACGGGAGATGCCACCCTTCGGCGATTCCCCCCGACCTTCCGCCACGCCCCGGGGGCTGCCGTGACCGCCTGGCTGGTCGCCTGGTGCCTCGGAGCCGGCTGGCTCGCCGTGCGCCTCGCCCGCTGCCTGTGGCAGGCGCCCCGGATCGAACCGCCGGCCGCGGACGAATCTGCGGCGCCCGCATGGCCGGCGCCCGTGGATGCGGCGCAGCTCGAAGTGGGGTGGCTGCTGGCCCGGCTCGTCGAACGGCAGCCACGCCTGGCGAAGGTCGTCGTCCTCTGTCGCATCGGCGGCCTCGATGCGGAGCACGCAGCGGGGGTGCTCGGCGTCAGCTCCGCGCTGGTCGAGCGCGACCTGGCGGTGGCCAGCGAACTCCTGGCAGGTGCTGAGCCGAAGGCAGCGGCATCAGGACCATCGACGGCGCCCGGCGCTTGACGGCCGCCCGCCGCGGCCACGGGGCCGCGGCCTAGAGTCCCGCCGCCTGCGCCCGAACAAGCGCCTTCTTCGCCCGCATGGCCAGCGGGTCCTCGGCCGCCGCCTGCTGCCGCAGCACGGCGACCAGTTCGGCAGCGGCGGCGCCGCGCCCCACGCGATGGCGAGCGATCGCCGCCTCGGCGAGCACCTCCGGCGCGACCTCGGAGGCGCCGGCGAACGCGGCCTCGAAGGCCGCGGCCGCCGCCTCGGCGCGGTCCTCGCGCAGCAGCAGCGCCCCGCGCAACGCCGGCAGCAGCCGTCCGCCGCCCGACGCCAGCTCCCGTTCGACGATGGTCCGCGCCGCGGCGACGGCATCGAGCGGCAGGCCCTCGAGCGCGGCCGGCCACCAGGGCAGCGGCGCCCGGTCCGTCGCCACGGCCTCGAGCCAGCGCTGCAACGAGGCGGCGAGGAACGCGTCGCGCCGCCCCAGCCCGTCGAGGCGCACGCACAGTTCCGCCAGGGCCGCGGCGGCGGCGTGCGCCGACGCATTGGCATCGGCCGGCAGACCCTCGAGCCGGCGCTGCAGCGCCAACAGCGCCGCCTCCCCCGCCGCCGGTTCGTCCGCCAACGCCAGGGCCAGGCCGCGGACGCGTTCGCACTGCAGCACGAGCCAATGGTCGCGCACACCCCGGGCGTCCAGCGACGCGAGCACTTCGGCCGCCAACCGGCGGGCGCTCGCCCAACGTCCGGCGTCGAGTTGGCGCTCGGCGAAGCGGCCGAGCAGCAACAGGAAGTCGACGTCGCCGCCGAGTCCGCCCCGGGCGACGACTTCGAGGCGATCGAGCAGCGGCTCGGAACCGGCCACGCCGGCATCCTGCAGCAGCTGGCCGACGGCGCTGACGAGGCGGGCCGCGAGGCGCGTCGCGGCCGCATCCCAGGGCTTGCCCGCCAGCGCCTCGAGGGCCGCATCGCAGGCGACCAGCACTTCGGCCCACGGCGACCCGCCCCCCCGCAGCGGCTCGACCAGGCGCTGCAGCGCGGGCACCAGGTCAGGCGCCTGCTCGGCGAGGGCACGGATGCCGAGGTCGAACATCGCCACCAGTTCGCCGCGACCGGCACCAGGCCCGCCGGCGAGGCGGCGCGCGCGGGCCAGGTCGTAGAGCACGAGGCCGGCGACGCCCGGATCGGCATCGGCCTGGGCCGCGGCGAGCTGCCAGGCGAGCGCGAGCTGGGCTTCGGCCTTGGCGGCCTCGCCCATGGCGAGGTAGGCGCGGCCGACGGCAGCGCGGACGGCGGCCTCGGCGATCGGCTGGTCGCCGAGCCGCGTGGCGATCGTCGGCGCGAGGCGATCGAGCACGTCGCGCAGCGACGGCACGCCGTGGCCGGTGCCAGGGTCGCCGTAGAACAGCAGGAACTCGAAGTAGTCGGCGACGGCCCTCTCCCGATCGAGCTGCCGCGCCTGCCGCTGCCGCGCCGCGGCCTCGACGTCGCGCGCCGCGTGCGCCGCCACCATGCCCCAGGTGGTGCCGGCCAGGCCGGCGACCAGCCCCAGCAGCAGCAAGGTGCCTCCGGCGACCATCGCCCGGTGGCGCCGCACGAACTTGCCGAGCCGGTAGCGCAGGCTCGGCGGCCCCGCCTCGACCGGTTCCGCGCGCCGATGCCGCACGAGGTCGGCGGCCAGGTCGGCCACCGAGGCGTAGCGCCGGTTGCGGTCCTTCTCGAGCGCCCGCAGCACGATCCAGTCGAGATCGCCCCGCAGCTGCCGCAGCCAGCCGCCCGGCGTGGTGCCACGCGCCCGGGCACCCGCCAGGACGGCCTCGGGCGGCAGCGCCGCCACGCGCGCGCTCGGCTGCAGCGGCGGCGTCTCCATCAGGCGCCGTTGGAAGCCGGCGATCCCGCCCGCGGCCGGATCCGGCTCGAGCGGCAGCTTGCCGGTCAGCAACTCGTACAGCACGGCGCCGAGCGCGTAGACGTCGGTGCGGGTGTCGACGTCCTGGCCGCCGGGGTCGGCCTGCTCGGGACTCATGTAGGCGTAGGTGCCGACCACGCCGCCGCCCTGGGTCGCGGCCGGCATGCCGTGGCCGCCACCGAGCGCGCGCGCCACTCCGAAGTCGATGACCTTGGGCTGCGGCCTGCCGCCCGCCTCGCAGACGAGCAGGTTGCCGGGCTTGAGGTCGCGGTGCAGGATCGCCTTCTGGTGCGCGTGCTGCACCGCGTCGCAGACGCGCTCGAACAGCGCGATGCGGGCCGCGCAATCGAGCTGGCGGCGGTCGCAGTAGCCGGTGATCGGTTCGCCCCGCACGTACTCCATCACGAAGTAGGGCACGCCGTCGTCGGTGGCGCCGCCGTCGAAGATGCGGGCGATGCCGGGGTGGTCCATCAGCGCCAGCGCCTGGCGTTCGAGCGCGAACCGCTGCGCGACCTCCTGCGAGTCGGTCCCCGGATGCACCATCTTCAGGGCGACGAGCCGCTCGACCGGCTCGACCTGGCGCGCCAGCAGCACGGTGCCCATGCCGCCGTGGCCGAGTTCGCGCAGCAGTTCGTAACGGCCGATGCGGCGCAGCTGCTGCAGGCCGCCGGCGAGCGGCGCACGCTGCAGCGCCGGCGTGGTGCCCAGCGCATCCTGCAGCAGGAGCGCGCGCAGACGCTCGGCCAGCAGTTCGTCGTCGACCGCAGCCACCATCGACTCGCGCTGGCCGGCCGGCAGCGCCAGCGCCTGGTCGAACAGCTCGCGCAAGCGCCGTTCGCGCCCGGCCTCAGCCATCGGCCGACGGCGGCGCTCCCAGCCGGTCCTGCAGCCAGGCGCGGGCGAAGCGCCAGTCGCGCTCGACGGTCGGCACCGACACGTCGAGCATCGCCGCGATG
This sequence comes from Planctomycetota bacterium, assembly GCA_019636245.1. Lineage (GTDB taxonomy): Bacteria > Planctomycetota > UBA1135 > UBA1135 > UBA2386 > JAEUHS01. Next base: position 31,815 of record JAHBXX010000002.1, read on the forward strand.
TCGGGCATGGTCAGGCCACCGAAGAACCGCAGCTCGACGACGCGCGCCGGCCGCGCATGTTCGCGCTCGAGCGCCAACAGCGCCTCGTGCACGCTGAGCACGTCGTCGTACGGCAGGCCGGCCTCGAGCTCGGGCAGGTCGGTCGGCAGCTCCACCTTGCGGCTGGCGTCGCGCTTGCGGGTCGAGCGCCGGCGCGCCTGCTCGACCAGGATGTTGCGCATCGCGTTCGCGGCGGCGCCGAAGAAGTGCGCGCGGCCGTCCCAGCCGGGGTCGCCGCCGGCCACCACGCGCAGCCACGCCTCGTGCACCAGGTCGGTGGCGCGCAGGGTGTGGGAGCGGGCCAACATGGCGACGCGGCCGCGCGCCAGGGCGCGCAATTCGTCGTAGAGCAGCGGCAGCAGGTTCGCTGCCGGCACCCGCTTCTGCTGCAGCAACGTCGAGATCGCCGCGGCCGTGGTCTTGGCGCCGACCATGGGGCCGAGGATACGCGCCGGCCGGCGCCGGGGAAGGGAGGAGGCGCCCCGCGGCCGGGCCCGCGCCGCCAGGCGGTGGCCGGCGGGTCCCGGCCTGCGGCCGGCGGGCGGCTAGAACGGCAGCGACATGAACAGCGACACCACCGAGCCTTCGATCGCGAAGTCGTCCTTGGTGTCCTCGGTCACCAGGTACTTGTACTCGGCGCCGACGGCCAGCCGGCCGAGGCCGAACTCGAGGCCGACGAAGGCGCTGCCCGCCAGCACGAAGTCGTTGCTGTCGAACTGGCCCTGCTCCTTGTAGTCGGCGTAGAGGCCGCCGATGCCGATGCCGCCGTAGGGTTCGAAGAACAGGATCGGCAGGCTGGCGCGCGCGTTGAGGAACACGGGGACGGCCCACAGATCGAACTCCCGCGAGCCGCGGCGACCGTCGGCCTCCAGGTAGCCCAGCGAGCCCTCGACGGCCAGGAACGAGAGCAGCCTGCGGCCGAACAGGACCTCGATCGCCGAGCCTTCGTCGAGGTCGTCGAGATCGCCGCTCGGCTGGAACAGCCCCAGCTTGGCGATGGTGTAGGAGGTGCCGATGTCGATGCGCCGCGGTGCCGGCGCGACCGGGCCGGGAAACGACGCCTCGGCGGGCTCGGCGGCGCGCGCGGCCACGAGGTTCGCCGCCGGCAGGCCGGCCGGCGTCGAGCGGAACCCGCTGCGGGTCGCCGTCGCGCAGGCGGCGAGCGGCACGAAGGCGAGCGGAAGCAGGGTCGCAGAGCGCATCCTGGGGCTGGGCATGGGTCTCCTTGGGGTAGCCGACGGCGAGTGGGCAGCGAGGCGTGCCCACGGCAGCGTCGTGCCGCCCCTCGCGGCGGTCAAGCAACGCCCGGCTTGCCGCTCGTGGGTGATGGCGTTGCATGGACCGACACGGGCCCCTGGGTAGGCTGGCCCGGGACGTCGCCGCGATGCCTTCCCACCCGTTCGCCCCCCGCTGCCACGACGCCCGCGGCGGCCGCAGCCCCCGACCCGGGAGGACCGGCCCTTGAGCCCCCCGCCGGCACCCGCGGCACGATCGCCTCGACCGCCCCGCCTCCGGCGCTGGCGGCGGTGGCTGCTGCTGGCCGGCGCCACCGTCGCCGCCCTGCTGGCCGGCGTGTGGACCTTCCGTCAGCAGCTCGTGGTGCCGTGGCTGCGCCCGCGGCTCGAACGGGCCCTCGCCGAACTGCTCGCGGCCGAGCGCGTCACCCTGGGCGAGATCGGCGGCGACTGGCTCGGCCAGCTCGACCTGCACGCGGTCGACATCGAGGCGGCTCCCCCTCCCTTGCGGCAGGTCCGCGGCGCCCGGCTGACCGCGCGCTACGCGCTCTGGCCGCTGCTGCACGGCGACCCGGCGGGGCTGCGCTGGCTGCAGGTCGAGGCCGACTCCATCGAGCTCGACCTGCGGCACGACCCGGCCGCCACCGCCCCCGCCGACCGGGTCTCGTCCGCGGACGGCGCCGACTACGGACCCTGGCTGCGGGCCCTGCCCGAGGGCGCCAGCGTGCGGGTGGCGCGGCTGCAGCTGCGAGGCGACGGGGGGGAACGCACACAACCGCTCGCCCTCACCGTGGCCGGCGGGCAAGGCCGTCGGCAGGCGCGCCTCTCCTTCGGCGACCTGCAGCTCGCGGCCACGCTCGCCGCGCCGGGAGCCGCCGACGGCGCGCTGCCGATCAGGCTCGAGCTGATGGCCCCCGAACCCGGCGCGCAGCTGGCCCTGTTCGGCGTCGACACGGGGGTGCACGGTGGGCGGCTCGCCGCCGACATCGGCCTGTCCCTGGACCCGCTGCGGATCGAAGGCGACCTCGAACTCCGCGACCTGCGGCGCGGCAGCGATCGCCTGGCGCAGAGCCAGGTACGCCTGCAGCTGGACGACCAGCGGCTCGCCATCGACCGCGCCGACGTCGACCTGCCTGGGATCGCCTTGCGCCTGCAGGGCCTGTCGCTGCCGAGCCCGTTCGGCGCGGCGGGCTTCGCCGCCGCGGCCGTGACCGGCCAGTTCGAAGCGCGCATCGACGACCTCTCGGCCTACGCCGGGCTGTTGCCGGAGACCGTGCAGGAGCTGCTGCCCGCGCGCGGGCAGGTCAAGGGCCGGGCCAGCGACGGTCGGCTGCAGCTCGACCGCTCCGTGCTGGCGGTGCGCGGCGCCGAGGTCACGATCGAGGGCGGTTCGGTGCCGTTCACCGGCGACTGGCGCACGACGGCGGGCTCGCTGCGCGCCACGGTGGCGTTCGACGGCGACACCTGCCACCTGCCATGGTTCGGCCCGACGGCGCTGGCCGGCCGCATCGCCGGCGAGGTCGCCGGCAGCCTCGTGGAGCCCCGTGTCGACCTGCGCCTGGAACTCGGTCGGTGCCGTTCGGCGCGCGGCGGGTTCGCCGCCACCCGGGGCGTCGTGCGCGCCGACCCGGACGCGATCGCGGTCGAGGGCCTGGTCGTGCAGGACCTCGAAGCGGCCGGCCTGCCGGCAGGAGCCGCCGCCACGCTGACGCTCGCCGCCGCCGCACGACGGCGCGACGGCGGACTCGACCCCGATTCGCTGGCGCTGTCGCTCACGATCGACAGCCCCGCCGCCGCCGACCTGCTGGCGCCGGCGTTCGCCGCCGCCGGGCTCGGTCCGGGCCCGGGTGGCGCGGCGTCCCTGCAGTTGCAAGTGCGGCACGACGCCACGGGCGTGCACCTGGACGCGCTGCGGCTGCGCACCGGACCGGACGCCGGCCTTGCGGTCGAACTCGACGGCCGCGGCACCCTGCCGCTGCGCTGGCCGGGCAGCGGCGAACTGATGCCGCTCGCCGCGGGCGCCGCGGAGTTCGAGCTGCACGCGCATCGCCCGGAAGGCCCGGCGACACCGCCGCTGCGGCTCGCCGCGACGGCCAGGGTGGCGCCCACGTCGTTCACCTTCGACCTGGCCGAAGGCTCGTTCGGGGCGCTTCGCCTGCGCGGCGCCCTGCACGGCGGCGCGGGTGCAGCGGCCGTGCTGGCGGGCTCGACCGACCTGCTGGCCGTGCCGCTGCAGGCCTCGTTCGAGCTCGAGCCGGTCGACCTCGCGACCCTGCCGGCGGAGTGGTTCGGCGGCACGCCCGCGCGCGGTCGCGCGACCGCCCGCGCCCGCGCCACGGGCACCCTCGCCGCGCTGGCCCCCGAACTGGCGCTCGAACTCGACGATGCCGAGTTCGGCGGCACCAGCGGCGCGCCCTGGCTGGGCCGGGCGATGGCGCGCTGCACCGTCGGCACCGGTCCGGGCGGCATCGTCGCCCAGGTCGAAGCGCAGGCCATGCTCGACCGGCAGTTCGGGCACGAGCGGGATCTCTCGCTCTCGGCCCGCCTCGTGTGCGACGACGACGGCACTCGGCTCCAGCCGGCGTGGTTGCGGGTCGCCGGCGGGGAACTGGCGCTCACGCTCGACGCCGACCTCCGGCGCGGGGATCTGCTGCGCGGTGCCGTCGACCCAGGTCGCATCCGGCTCGCCGGCGGCCTGCGCCTGCACGGGTTCCAGCTCGAGCGCCTGCCCGCGCGCTGGATCGGCGCCGAATCCTGGCGCGGCCGCGTGACCGGGGAAGTCGCCCTCGACGGCAGGCTCGGCGCCGGACCGGTGGCCGCGGTCCGGACCGCCGAGCTGTCGCTGCAGGATGGCGAACTGAAGCTCGAAGACCTGCCGCGCATCGAGCGGCTCGCGGCCACCGTGCGCGGCGACCGCATGCAGATCGTGCTGGAGCCGGTCGTTGGCGCGCTCGGCGCCGGCCAGTTCACGGCCCGGGGCACGTTGCGCGCCGGCCAGGCCCCGATCGACGAGGATCTGGATGCGGCCGAACTGGCGCTCGCGCTGCAGGGCGAGGACCTGTTGCTCTACCGCAGCGACGGCGCCAAGGTGCGCGCCGGCATCGACGTCACGGCGGCGGGGCCGCTGCGGGCGATCGCCGTGCGCGGCCACGTCGAGGCCGGCCGCGGCACGAAGTACGTGCGCCGCATCTCGCTGCTGCCTTCGCTCGGCGCGCAGGGCGGCGCCGCCGTCACCGAGGGACTGCAGGTGGCGCCGCTGCCGCGCGCCTTCGGCGACCGCATCGACCTCGACGTCGCCGTGCGCACGCGCGAGCCGTTCGAGGTGCGCACCCACGTCGTCGACGGCGACATCGACATCGCCGCCCGCTTGCGCGGCTCAGGCAGCGCGCCCCGGCTCGAGGGAACGATGGCGATGCGCGGCGGCCAGCTGCGCTTTCCCGGCGCGAACCTGACCATCGACAGCGGTTTGCTGACCTTCACGCCCGGCGCGCCGCGGTTCCCCGAGCTCTCGGTGCACGCCACCGGCCGGCGCATGGGCATCGTCGTGACGATGTCGATCACCGGCCGCTACGACCAGCCGGTGGTGCAGGTCTCGTCGGTGCCGACGCTGCCGCCGCAGGACCTGATCGTGCTGCTGACCACCGGCCAGTTGCCCAGCACGTTGGCCGCCCAGGGCGTCACCGGCCAGGCCCGGTTCGTCGGCGGCTATCTGGCCAAGGAGGTGTTCGAGCGCTACTTCGGCAGCGAGAGCACCGAACGCGGCGAGAGCCTGTTCGATCGCCTGACGATCGAGACCGGCCGCGAGGTCAGCCAGAGCGGCACCGAGAGCGTGCTCGTCGAGTACCTGCTGGTTCCGCGCCTGTCGATCCGGCTCGAGCGCGACGCCTACGAGGACTACAACATGGGCGTCGTGCTGCGCTTCCGGTTCCCGTGAGCCGCGACGGGGCAATGCCGGACGGCGGTCGCACCGGCCGCCGCGGGCCGCGCGCACGGCGGCGGGTTGCCGGACTGGCCCTGGCCTGGCTCGCCGCCGCCTGCAGCGTGCTCGAACCGACCTACACCGCGGACAGCCCCGGGCCGTCCGGCCGCATCCCGGTGGGCGTCGACGTCGACCTGGTCGGCAACCAGGGACTGGCCGGCCCGCTGCTGCGGCGGCGCATCGAGGACTACATGCTCGACCTGTCGCGGGATCCGACGCGCGAGGCCGCCGCCTACGATGCCGCGCTCGAGGTCGAGGACTTCTACCGCGCCCAGGGCTACCCGCTGGCGAAGGTGCGCTACGACTACACGGCGCCCGACGCGGACGCGGACTGGCCCGCTCGGGTCCGCGTGCGGCTCCTGGTCGAGGAGGGCCCGCTGGTGACCGTGGCGATGGCGCTGCACGGCAACTCCGCGCATGGCGACGACGAACTGCTGGCCCTGTGGTCGCGGCGACGCATAGGCCTGCTCGCGTTCGGCGGCGTCGCCTTCGTCGAAGCCGAGGTCTACGCCTTCGCCGACCAGTTGCGCACCTTCTACCGGACCCGCGGTCGCCTCGACACGATCGTGCACCCGCCGGAGATCGACCTCGACCTCGAGCGAGGCGTCGCCGCGGTCGGGATCCGCATCGACGAAGGCGAAGTGCACACCATCGGCGCCGTCGACGTGGCGCCGGCGTTCCGCGAGGCGCTGGGTGGTGCCCTGCCGCCACCCCCCGTCGGCAAGCCATGCGCGGACAGCGAGATCTTCGGCTACCGGGACGCGGTGCGGCTCGCCCTGCGCCACGCCGGGCATCCCGAGCCGCGGGTCGCGGTGGCCGCCGAGGCGCAGCCGCACGAGGCACGACGCTGGACGGTGCGGGTCACCGGCGACCCAGGACCCGTCGCGACGGTCGGCACGGTCGCGGTCGCCGGCAACCGCAAGACGATGGCGGGCGTGATCCTCGGCAAGCTCGATCTCGCCGCCGGCGACCGCTACGACGGCACGGCCGTCGACGAGGCCCTGCGCCGCCTCTATCGCCTCGGCCTGTTCCGCAAGGTCGAGATCGCCGAGCGCACTCAGGACGGCGACCCGGAGCGGCTCGACCTCGAGATCCAGGTCGAGGAGGCGGACTCGCGCGCGGTCGAGTTCCTGGCCGGCTACGGCTCCTACGAGCGCCTGCGCGCCGGGCTGCGCCTGTCGGACAGCAACGTGCTCGGCACCGGCCGCGGCCTGGCGCTCGACAACCGCATCAGCATGCGCGGCTATGCGACGCAACTCACCGCGAGCGATCCCGACTTCTTCGGCACCGGATCGACGCTGACGCTCAGCGGCGAGGTCTACCGGCGCGAGGAGCCGTCGTTCGTCGACGAGGCGCTCGGCGGCACGCTGGCCCTGTCCCGGGTGCTGCGCGAAGGCCTGCTGGCGCGGGTCGGTTACCAGTACCGCAACCACTTCGACTCGAACGCCTTCACGGCGCTGCCCCAGGACCAGTTCGTCGACTTCGCCGAGGGCAAGGTGTTCGTCGAAGTCCGCCACGACCGCCGCGACAACGTGCTGTTCCCCCGCCGCGGCCACAGCCAGTCGCTGCTGTTCGAGCGCCTGGCGCCGTCCCTGGGCGCCGACGTCGACCTCGACCGGTTGACGCTGCGCGCCATCGGCCACGTGCCTCTGTCGAGCGCCGTCGGTCTGGTGCTGCGCAGCGAGCAGAGCGTGCTGTGGCCCCACCAGGGTTCGGCGAACGTGCCGCTGCAGAAGCGCTGGTTCAACGGCGGCGAGAACACGGTGCGCTCGTACCGCGAGTCGCAGCTCGGGCCGAAGGATGCCGCCGGCAGCCCGATCGGCGGCGAGTACCGCAACATCTTCAGCGTCGAGCTGCGCTTCGCCCTGCTGGAGACACTCGAGGCCGGTCTGTTCGCCGACGCCGGCAACGTCGGCGCCGAGATCCAGGACTTCTCCCTCGACGACATGCGCTACGGCCTGGGCGGCGGCCTCCGGCTCCTGCTGCCGATCGGCCCGGTGCGCCTCGACGCGGCGTGGAACCCCGACCGCGATCCCGGCGACAAGGTCTGGGTGGTGCACTTCAGCGTCGGCTATCCGTTCTGACGCGCGGACGCGCGCGGTCGGCAGACGCCGCGCCCGGCCGGTGCCGGCTAGAACTGGCCGAGGAAGAAGTAGACGGCCCGCTCGCCGCCCTCGGCCTGGCCGTAGCCGAGCAGGCACGGACCGAGCGGCGTGTCGACGCCCAGGAACACGCTGCCGGCCAGCCGGAAGGTGCCGAAGAAGTCGGCGCGGGTGCTCCACGCATTGCCGGCTTCGATCGAGCCGCCGACGTAGAGCGGGAAGCCGAACGCCTTCGACGTCTGCGACAGGCGATGGTGGCCGACCAGCGCCAGCAGGCCCGTGTGCTGGTCGCGGAAGGCGTCGCGCGCATAGCCCGACAGGTTCAGGAGCCCGCCGATCGTCGGTTCGATGTACGCCGGCGCCTCGTTCTGCAGGGTCGTCGTCAGGCGGACCCGCGGCAGCACGCTGGTGCGTGGCCCGACCGGGACGGCCTGGGTCCACGCGAACGCCAGCTGCTGGTAGCGGGCGTCCGCGCCGAGCCCGGCGAGACCAGCCCGCCACTCCAGGTTGCCGAGGCTGCCGTAGCGCGGGAAGCGTGGGTTGTCGAGCGTGTCGACCTGCAGCTGCACGCGCCCGACGGTGTCGTCGAAGGTGCCGCTGTCGATCGGAACGATGGCGAACCGCTCGCGCACGTCCCCCCACCACTGGCTCAGCCCGAACCGGAGTTCCGCCCAGCGGCCGATCTGGGCACCCGCGTCCAGGGCCATGCCGACGACGCCGACGTCGACGTCGGCGATCCGCTGGCCGTCCTGGAAGAGGTCGGCGGCGAACTGCTGCGCCGCGAGGCGCGGCGCCACGAACCAGGTCCCCGACGCCTCGAGCGGCTGGTAGTACTCGGTGTCGACGAAGTTGTTGTTGCCGAGCTGCACCTTGGTGCGCCACTCGGCGCCGAGCGAGTCGAGCACCCGGCTGTTGTACTGGCCGCTGATGTTGAACGTGCTCTCGCCGCGCAGGCTGCTCTCCAGCCCGACGCCGAGGCGCATGTAGCTCGGCCCCCAGGACTTCTCCTCGACGCGCAGCGCCAGGTCGGCCTCGCCGTCACGCCAGTTGCGCAGGTCGAAGGTGACGCGCTCGAGATCATCGGTGCCGTAGAGCCGGTCGATGCCGGCGCGCAGCGCGGCGGGGTCGAACGGCTGCCCCGCCGTGACTTCGAGGCGCGCCTCGAGGACCGGCAGCCCGAGCCCCGAGGCGCTCGTCACCTGCACGCTGCGGATGCGCGGCGGCGGCTGGGCCTGCCGGCGCTGCCGGCGCAGGAACTGGGCGTACTCGGCCTCGGGAACCGAGTAGCGGCGCAGGCGTTCGACCGCCGCGCGCGCCGCCACCGCACCGATGGCGATCGACTCCGCCGCGCGCGTGAAATCGGCGCTGGTGATGTCGCCGAGACTCGGCGTGATCAGCACGTCGTCGGGCCCCAGGCTCGAGCGGCTGTTGCGCACGTTCTGCTCGGTGAGGACCGCGACCATCTGGCCGGTGACCGAGAACAGGTCCTGGATCGCCTTGTCCATCTCCAGCGGCGTGCCGATGTCGACGACGATCAGCACGTCGACCCCAAGCGCGCGTGCCACGTCGACCGGGACGTTGTTCAGGAGGCCGCCGTCCACCAGTTCACGGCCGCCGATCACGACCGGCGTGAAGATGCCCGGCAGCGACATGCTGGCCCGGATCGCCTCGGGCAGGCTCCCCGAACCGAGCACGACGGACTCCCCCTTGTGGATGTCCACGGCGACGCAGCGGAAGGGCAGCGGCAGGTCGTCGAAGCTGCGCAGCGAGTGCGCCTCGAGGGTCAGGGCGTGCAGTTCGACCTCGAGGTTCTGCCCGACCAGCAGGCCCTTGGGGAACGCGAGTTCGCCGTCGCGGACGCCGATTCGGACGTTGGACAGGAACTTGCGTTCGTCCTCCTTGCGCCGGAACACGAAGTCCTCCCGACGGGGACCGTCGCGCAGCAGGTCGGCCCAGTCGTGCGGGGAGCCTTCGCGTGTCAGGCTGGCGGCGAGTTGGTCGGGCGAGAGGCCGTAGGCGTAGAGGCCGCCGACGATCGCCCCCATGCTGGTGCCGACGACGCAGTCGACGGGGATGCGCAGCTCCTCGAGCACGTGCAGCACGCCGGCATGGGCCGCGCCGCGCGCGCCGCCGCCGCTGAGCACGAGACCGATGCGCGGCCTGGCGGACGATTGCGTGGGGGCCTGCGCGCCGAGGCTCGGCCACAGGACAGCGGCGACCAGCAGCAGGGGCAGCCGGCGGCAGCGGGCGTGCGGACGACGACGCGGGGGGGCGGCCATGGCGCGCGGAAGCGTAGGTTCCCACCGCAGCAGCGGCACGGATCGCGCGGGAAAGTGCCGCCGGACGCCGGACTCTGCGCTCCTGGGCGGCGAAGCCAGCGCGAGCGTCTGGAGCGATGCATCCGGCCCAGAGCACCCACGGCAGGCGCGGGAATGGTCCTCCGCCCACGACCGCATCGGGCACGCTCGAGACGCGAAGGCGAAGGGCAGCGATCTCGCCTGGTCTCGGGGTGGTGCCATTCGCCCACAGGACCTCCCGAAGAGCCGAAGTACGGAGCCGACCGCCGCGTGTCGAGCGCCGCGTCCGCCGCCGGACCGCGCACCGCCGAGTTACGAAGAGCGTCCAGATCGACCCCCCGTTTTCGGCTCTCGGGTTATGAACCCAGACGCCCGCTCTGAGAGTCCGAGAGCACTTTCGGGCCGTTTCGCCTCTCGACCTGTTAACCCGGGTGCGCGCCACGACGACCACCCCGGCACCCCCACCGCCGCATCCAACGCCAGCCACCGCACCTACGTGCGCTCCGTACAGCACAACGCCCCGGGGCTTTCGGCCCCAGGGCGTTCGCTTCGATCCGAGTGGTAGCGGGGGAAGGATTCGAACCTTCGACCTTCGGGTTATGAGCCCGACGAGCTACCGGGCTGCTCCACCCCGCGTCGTCGAGGCTGAGAAGATAGCGCCCGATCCGCGCGGTGCAAGCACGTGGAGGCTCTTTTCCCGCGCTCAGTTCCGGTTGCGCAGCTGGTGGAACATCTCCCGCTGCTCGCTCGGGCAGTCGGCCGCCGCGAACAGGGCCACGAACGGCTCCGATTCCTGGACGACCACCTGCTGCGCGCCGGCCTCCAGTCGGGACTGGTGTTGCATCCACTCCAGCAGCCGCGACCGGAACGCCGGATCCTCGGGCGGCGTGGCCCGCCACGCGCGCGCCAGCAGCGCCACGGCCGTGCTCCGGTCGGCGGCGACCAAGGCACGGGCGACGCGGCCGTGCAGGTCCAGGATCGCGGGGTCCACCGGCGGCTGCACGGCAAGGTCGGCCAGCAGCCGCGCTGCGGCCTCGGCCTTGCCCAGGCCGAGCTGCGCCTCGGCCGCGAGTGCTCGCATGCGGTCGCGATCGGCTGCCTCCATCACCGAGCGATCGGTCGTACCGTTGGCCAACCACAGCCCCGCACGTTGCGCCACCTCGGCGAACTTGCCGGCCGCCAGCTCCACCTCGAGCCGCAGCAGTCGGTGCGCCGGGGCATCCAACCGTTGCCCCTCGTCGACGGTGTCCAGCGCGCTGAAGGCCAGTCGCACGTCTCGTGCCTCCAGCAGCAGTTCCTCGCTGCCGTTCCACGGCTCCTTGGCCGGCTTGAGCACGGCCGTCCGGATCAGGAGCCGCATCGCCTGCCGCGCCGCGTCGGCTGTCGGCGCGTCGTCGCTGCCGACGAGCTTGGCGAGGTCCGCGGCCCCGTGGCTCTGCAGCACCAGCCGCAGGCTCTGCCGCTTCTCGAACGACAGCAGCTGTCGGCAGGCGGAGATCCACAGCCCGCGCTCCGCATGCGGACCGGCGGCGATCGTCGCCAGCGCCTGCAGCAGCGGCTCGACCCGCAGGTCCTTCTCCGCCGGCGGCGCGCTCGCGAGTTCGGACAGCAGAACGTTGAGGGCGCCGATCGCGTTGGCGGACACCGCGGACTCCCGGCCGCACACCAGCAGGCAGTTGACCATCGCCCGCAGCACCGCCGGGTTGGCCTCGCTGCGGATCCGGTCGCGCAGCACGGTGATCGTGTCGCGGATCCAGTCGAGGCGACGCACGTCGACCAACTCGGGCAACCGCACGAGCGAATCGACGGCCTGCAACCGCAGGTCGTCGGCGGGATCCCGCAGCAGCTCGTGCAGGGCCTGCACCCACTCCTCCGCCGCCCCTTCCTGGTGGCGCCAGCCGCGCAGCTGGATCAGGCACGTGGCGCGGAACTTCGATTCCTGCGCCGTGTCGCGCACCATGGCGAGCAGGATGCCGAACAGCTCCGGCACTCGCTGCTCGCGGCCGTCCAGCGTCTGCGCCAGCGTCAGCCCGGCGGCCCGGACTTCGGCGTCGGCCGCGGCGCGACACGCCGCCTCGACCAACGCGAGCCAGTCGCCCTTGTCCGGGTCGTTCGTGTTCGGCGCCAGCCAGCGCGGCGTGCCGCGGAACGCCAGCGTGCCGAGAGTGGTCAACAGCGGCTCGCGCGCCTCGGCGCCACGCCGCAGCATGGCCAGCGCGTGGCGGACGAGGCGAGCCCGGGTCTCCAGGGTCGGGAACCGCCGCAGGCCGCGCAGAGCGGCGAGCTGGAGCTCCCGTTCCGGGGCCTCGATCTGCACCAGCAGCAGGGTCGTGACCTCGGCGGCCAGCTCGCCTTCGTCGTGGCGACAGAGGTACGAAGCCACCTCGAGCAGCAACGCCCGCCGCCGCGGCTGGTCGCCGCTGACCTGGCGGAAGCGCTGCAGCGCAGCGCGGCAGAATGCCTGCCGGGGCAGCGCCTGGTCGTCGCCCGGCAAGCCGCTCGCGAGCGCCTGCTGCAGCAGTTCGAGGCAGGCATCGAGCACCGCCGGGTCGTCGACCATGGTGCGGGCCTGCACCGCGGCCCAGTCGATGCCCGGGGTGCGCACCGTGTGCGCCCGGACGAACTCCCGCGCCGCATCGACGCGCAGCCGCGCCAGTTCGGCGCGCATCTTCTCGAGCGGCCGCGGCCCGAGGCGCGCGGCCCGTTCGGCGAGATCGACGTAGCGCAGGCCGCCGAAGCGCTCCTGCCAGAGCAGGAACTGCGCCTTGGTCTGGAACTCCTCGTCGTGGTAGGTGAGCAGCTGCAGCGAGCGCCGTGCCTGGGCCCGCACGGGCTCCTCCGGCGCTTCGAGGCCGTCGGCGATCGTCGGCGCCAGCAGCATCTGCTGCATGTCGGCGAGGCAGCGCAGCACGTCGATCCTGACGGCGACGGCTCCGCCGGCCAGCAGCAGGCGGGCCGCGGCGTCGAGTTCGCGCACGGGGACCCGCTGCAGGCATCGCCTCGCTGCCGCGCGCACGGGGTTGTCGATCCCGTCGTCGTTCGCCGGCGGGGCATCCCGCCACAGCGGCGCCAGCGCCTCGAGATGGCCCGCGAGCAGCTGGCGCCGCGCTTCCTCGTTCGCACCGCCGAACCACTCGGCCGGGTCGCCGAGCACGTGGTGCTCGAACGCCGCCAGGATCGACTCGCGCACCCGATCGGGATCCTCGCGCCGCTGCAGCTGTTCGTGCAGCAGGCGGTGCGCGGCGGGGTCGCTGCCGCGCAGCAGGCGGACGATCGCCGCCTCGCGGGCTTCGCGCCCATCGGGCCCCGGACGAGTCAACATCTCGCGCAAGCGGGCGAGATCCTGCGGCGCCGGCACCTCCTGCGGCGCCTGCCGGGCGCTGGTGGGCGCGGCGCGCGGCGGCGCCGGTTGTGCGCAGAGCGCTGCCCCGGCGAACCAAACGGCCGCAGCCAGAACCAGAGCCCATCGAGCCTTCGTCACCGCCATCGCGTCCACCAACCGATGCATCGCCGCCCACGGCGCGGCGCCCACCCAGGCGCGCATCCTACCGCGGCGCGCCACAGCGCAGCATCGGCATTCGCTGTTGCGAGCTTGCGGCGGCTCGGTGAGGGTCGGCAGCGGCCCGCGGGGAAGCCACGATCAGCCAGGCACGACGATGCGGGCGGCCTTGGCGCGACCGACCTGGAGCACGTAGCTGCCGGGCCCCAGCTGGGCCTGCGGATCGGGCACCACGACGCCGTCGACGCGCACGCCGCCGCCCTGGACGAGGCGGCGGCCTTCGCTGTTGGAGGCGGCGAGCCGCGCCGCGGCCAGGGCCGCCGGCAGCCAGGCCTTGCCGTCCCGCAGCAGGTCCGGTCCGAGCGCCACGGTCGGCAGGTCGTCCGGCAGCCCGCCGTCGCGGTGCACCCGGTCGTATTCGGCCCGGGCCGCAGCGGCGGCGGCGGTGCCGTGGAAACCCGCCACGATCGTCCCGGCCAGGGCGAACTTGGCCTCGAGCGGGTTCCGCAGCAGGTCCCGGACCGCCGGCTCCGCCAGGTCGGTGAGCAACAGGAAGTACTTCGCCAGCAGATCGTTCGGCACGCGCATCAACTTGCCGAACTGGCTCGAGGCAGACTCGGAGATGCCGACGTAGTTGCCGAGCGACTTCGACATCTTCTGGCTGCCGTCGAGCCCCTCGAGCAGGGGCATCGTGAGGCAGACCTGCGGCACCTGTCCTTCCTGAGCCTGCAGGTCGCGGCCGACCAGCAGGTTGAACAACTGGTCGCTGCCGCCGATCTCGACGTCGCAGCCCAGTTCCACCGAGTCCCAGCCCTGCAGCAGCGGATAGAGGAACTCGTGCACGGCGATCGGCTGGCGTTGCTGGTGGCGCTTGTGGAAGTCGTCGCGCTCGAGCATGCGAGCCACCGTGTAACGGCTGGCCAGCGAGATGCAGTCGAGGAACGACTTCCTGTGGAACCACTCGCCGTTCTCGCGCTCCTCCACGCTGCCGATGTCGAGCACCGCACCCACCTGCGCCCGGTAGGTCTGCTTGTTGGCCTCGACCTGCTCGCGCGACAGCGGCGGCCGCGTCTTGTTGCGTCCCGACGGGTCGCCGACCATCGCCGTCACCGTGCCCCAGAGCACGATGACCCGATGCCCGAGCCGCTGGAAGTCGCGCAGTTTGCGCAACGGCACCGTGTGTCCGAGATGGATGTCCGGCGAACTCGGATCGATGCCGAACTTGACCCGCAGCGGACGGCGGTCGGCGCGGCTCTGCTCGAGCCGACGGCGCAGGTCGGCCTCGTCGACGAGGTCGACGACGCCGCGGCGCAGCACGGCCATCTGCTCTTCGACAGGGGCGAAATCCACCCCCGCTGCTTATCGGCGCGCCTGCCACCAGGCAAGCCAGGCGTCCCGATCCCCCGGCGGCAGGTCGATGCCAGCGACCTCGCGCAGAGCGACCGACGCCACCAGGGCCTGGTCGGGTCGACCGAAGCGGATCCGGTCGACGAGCAACGCCATCGCCGGCTCCCGCTCGTCGCCGGTGACGAACGCCGCGGCGACGAACACGTGCGGGAAGTGCGCGGGGTCGCCGCGGCGCAACGCCTCCTGCAGCCCCTGCAGCGGCGCGCGCGCCAACGCTTCGTGGCCGGCGGGCCACTGCGTCAACGCCAGGGAGGCCAGCGTCGTGCGCTGCACGGGCGCCCGGCGGCCGTCGATGCGCGCATGGCCTGGCATCAGGTCGACGCGCAGGTGGACGACCCGCCGCACGGCCTCGCCGGCGGCCGCGTCGACCCCGATCGGCACCACCAGGGGCGCCTCGCCCTCGAACTCGAACGGAGCCGGCAGCCACACGAAGTCCTGGGTTCGCGTCGAACGCGTGCTGCCGTCGACGAAGGTGTCGTGGAACGCCAGCGTGACCGCGAAACCGCAGGGATCCTCGCCGCCGCGGGCGCCGAGTCGCACCGGCAGCGGCGGCGGCGCCACCTCGAGGTGCACGACGAAGGCGGCACCGAGCGGCGGCACGGCAGCCCCGTCGGCCGGCGCTCCGGCCAGCGCGAGCGCGGCTGTGGCCGCCGCGTGCCGCTGCCACCGCAGCCCACGCGCCACGGCCTCGTAGCCGCGCAAGGCCTCGGCGAACGGGGCCGGCAGCCCCGGGCGCTGGTAGGTCCCGACCAGCGCCTCGACCAGCTCCGGGTCGCCCTCCTCGGCGGCAGCCTGCAGGCGGCGCAGCACCCCACCGCAGAACTCGTTCAGCAACCACTGGTCGCCGCTGCCGGCGCCGCCGAACGGGATCGTCAGCGCGACGGGCGCCACCGCGGGCACGGCGGGATCGCCGCTCAGGTCGGCGTCCTCGTAGCTGGTCACGCAGCCGGCCATGACCGCAAGCGCCAGGGCGGCGCCAAGCCAGAGCGGCGACGCCCGCATGCGCGACGCCGGACGGCCGTGCCCGGCCATGCCCGCCCCGACGGCTGCCGCGGCAGCCACCGGGGCCAGGCCCACCGCCGGCATCCGGCTACGGGCCAAGGGCGATCAGGCGTCCGAGGACTCGTCGCGCTTCTGCGCCTCGCGGGCGCTGACGCGCTGACCGATGCCCTTGAGCTGGTCGGCCAGCGAACCGAGCGCCGGCGCCTTGGGCTGTTCCGGCTCGCGCGCTGCGGCCGGCTCGCTCTCGTCGCCCTCGTCGAAGTGGGCCTGGATCAGGGTCAGGCCGATCTTCCGCTCGTCGGTGTCGATCTTGATGATGCGGACCTCGACGCGCTGGCCGACCTTGACCACATCCTCGGGGTTGTCGACCTTGTGGTCGGCCAGCTCCGAGATGTGCAGCAGGCCCTCGAGACCGGGCTCCAGTTCGACGAACACGCCGAAGTTGGTGATCTTCGTGACCGTGCCCGGGACGCTGTCGCCGATGTGGTAGCGGGCCGGGATGTCGCCGCTCCAGGGGTCGGCCTGCAGCTGCTTCAGGCCGAGCGCGATGCGCTTCTTCTCCTGGTCGACGGACAGCACCACGCACTCGATCTCCTCGCCCTTCTTCACCACCTCGCTCGGGTTGGTGATCTTGCGCGTCCAGCTCATGTCGGTGATGTGCAGGAGACCGTCGATGCCCTCCTGCAGTTCGATGAACGCGCCGTAGTTGGTGAGGTTGCGCACCTTGCCGCGGATGACCGTGCCCGGCGGGTAGTGCTCGGCCACGAGGTCCCACGGGTTGACCTCGGTCTGCTTCATGCCGAGGCTGATCGTCTGCTTCTCGGTGTCGACCTCGAGCACGACGACCTCGACCTTGTCGCCCTGCTTGACGACCTCGTTCGGGTGGTTGACGCGCTTGGTCCACGACATCTCGGAGATGTGCACCAGGCCCTCGACGCCGTCCTCGAGCTTGACGAAGGCGCCGTAGCTCATCAGGTTGACGACCTCGCCCTGCACGCGCTTGCCGACCGGGTACTTCTCCGTGATGTTCTCCCACGGCGACGCGGTCTTCTGCTTCATGCCGAGCGCGATGCGCTCGCGTTCGCGATCGACCTTCAGCACCTTGACCTCGACCTCGTCGTCGAGCTTCAGCACCTCCGACGGGTGGTTCACGCGGCCCCACGACATGTCGGTGATGTGCAGCAGGCCGTCGATGCCGCCGAGATCGACGAACACGCCGAAGTCGGCGATGTTCTTGACGATGCCGGTGCGGACCTGGCCCTCCTCGAGCTCGCTGAGCAGCTGCGCCTTCTTGGCCTCGCGCTCCTCCTCGATCAGCTTGCGGCGCGAGATGACGATGTTCATCCGCTCTTCGTCGATCTTGATGATGCGGGCCTCGATGTCCTTGCCGATCCAGTCGCCGATGTCGCCGGCGCGGCGGATGTTGACTTGCGAGGCCGGCAGGAACACGGGCACGCCGATGTCGACCAGCAGGCCGCCCTTGATCTTGCGCAACACCAGCCCCTTGACCGTGTCGCCCTCCTTGTGCGTCTGGATGATGTTCTCCCAGCCGCGGATGCGGTCCGCCTTGCGCTTGCTCAGCAGGATGTAGCCCTCGGCGTCGTTGATCTGCTCGACGAGGCACTCGATCTCCATGCCCGGTTGCACGGCGAGCGGATCCGGGAACTCGTCGAGGGCGATCTGGCCCTCGGCCTTGTAGTTCACGTCGACCACCACGGTGCCGTCCTCCTGCACCTTGATGACCTTGCCCTTGACGATCTTGTTCGGGGCCAGCTCGGCGACGGTCTTGCCGATCGCCTGGTCGAGTTCGGCCAGGGTGGCGGTGCCGAGCGCCTCCGACGTGAGCCGCGACAGCTCGTCGGCGGACATCGAGAACTTCTTGATCAGATTCTTGCCGTGCATCAAACGAAACGGGGTTGGGGGGAAGTAGGGGAACGACCGACGCGGATGTGCCCCGCTGCGCCGGCGCGAACGCCGGCCACCGGAGCGGCCACATTGCCACCGGCCGGACCATCCGGCAGGTGGTTGCCGTCGGCACGACTCACGTCGCACCGCCGGCGGAAGAAGGAGAGGGAGTCTGGGATCGACCGTCGTCCATCGGACGCAGCGGGCAGCGGGCCAGGGTGGCGATCTCGGCCCGCAGGGCCTCGATGCCGCCCGGCGCCAGCACGCGCACCGCAGGCCAGGGTTCGCCGTAGCGCACCACGATGCGGTGCGGTCGCGGCAGCCAGGCGCCGCGCGGAAACGCCCGGTGCGCGCCGTCGATGCCGACGGGCAGCACCGGCGCGCCGGTGCGCCGCACCAGGAACTCGACGCCGGTCCGGAACGGCGCCACCGTTCCGTCCGCGGAGCGGGTGCCCTCGGGGAACAGCCCCACCACCTCGCCGGCACGCAGGCAATCGGCGATGATGCGCATCGCTTCCTTGGAAGGAGCGGTGCGATCGATCAGCGTGACGCCGACCTGGGCCAGCCACCAGCGCATCGGCCGCAACCGCGCGAGTCCGGCCTGCGCCAGGAACCCGACCCAGCGCCGGGCCGAGATGCCGATCATCGGCGGGTCGAGGTAGCTCGCGTGGTTGGCGACCACCAGCACCGGCCCGCTCGCAGGCAGCCGTTCGCTGCCCTCGATGCGAAGCCGGAAGTAGAGCCGGCTCAGCCACAGCACGCTGTACTTGGAGACGTTCCAGACCAGGGCGCTGCGCCGCACGCGGCGCAGCGGTTCGGCGGCCTTCGCCGCCGGCGGGCACAGGCCCGGGGGCCCAGGCTCGGGCGCGGTCGCACCGGCGCTCACGGCGCCTCCGCCTGCCGGCGGTCGCCTTGCCGGACATGGTCGTACAGCCGCTGCACCACGGCCTCGGTGGTCATCCCGGTGGTGTCGACGTAGAGCGCATCGGCGGCCTGGCGCAGCGGCGCATCGGAGCGCGTGCTGTCGAGGCGGTCGCGCACCAGGATCTCGTCGAGCACGTCGGCGGCACTGACGTCACGTCCCTGGCGCTCGAAGTCCTGGCTGCGACGCCGCGCGCGCTCGGCCGGGGCGGCATCGAGGTAGACCTTCCACCGCGCGCGGGGGAAGACCACCGAGCCCATGTCGCGACCCTCGGCGACCACCGGTCCCTGCACAGCCACCGCCCGCTGCAGGTCTCGCATCGCGGTGCGCACGAACGGCAGCGCCGAAACCGCCGAGACCTGCGATTCGACCTCGCGCACGCGCAGGTGCGCGGTCACGTCGCGGCCGTTCAGCAGCACGCGGCCGGCCTGCAGTTCGAGGCGCGCCGCCGCCAGTGCCGCCCGCATGCGCGCGGCACCGTGGTCGGCGTCCCCGGCGCACTCGGCGGGTGCGCAGCCGGACTGCAGGAAGTGCCACGTGACGGCGCGGTACATCGCGCCCGTGTCGAGGAAGGCGAAACCGAGCCGCGCCGCCAGGAGCCGCGCCACCGTGCTCTTGCCGGCTCCTGACGGACCGTCGATGGCGACGACCGCCGTGGGCGTCGCCGAGGCGTCGGCCGTGGAGTCGGGGACAGCAGGGGGCACGCAGGCAGTGGGGAGAGTTGTGGAATCCAGTCGATCCGACTTGGAAAAGATCGCGGCCGGACCGCGACCGCGGCCGACGATCCGGTGGTCGGAACCTGTCCGACGGAGGGCCGAGCAGTCTAGCCACCGCGGGGCGGGGGCTGCAACGGCGAAGTCCTCCTTGGGCGCGCGGAAGGGGCTCGCCAGGACGTCCCTTCAGGCCGCGAACGGGCAGGAATCCGGGACGGGCACCGGTTCGCAGCGGCCGCTCGCGTCGAAACGGACCGGCCGGAGGCGGTCGCCGCGGGCCTCGAGGCCCACCGCCGTCGCGTCGAAGGCGGGCAGCACCCAGTACTCGCCGGGGTCGCAGGCGCCGTGGGCGAAGCGGTGGATGTGGCCGAACACCAGCCGCCCGGCGCCCGTGGCGAAGACCGCCCCGAGGGCGGCCAGCGTCGGCAGGAAGCGCTGCGGGTCGCCGCGCCCGACCACCTGCTGGCTCTTCGCCCGGGCGCGCTCGGCCGCCCGAAGCGCCAGACGCAGCGGCAGCCGGCGGGCGATCGCCCGCGTCAGCGGATGCCGCAACCAGCGTTTGGCCCGCTGGTAGGGCAGGTCGTTCTGGCACAGTTCGTCCCCGTGCAGCAACACGGTGTCGGCACCCGCCAGCACCCCCCGCAGCCCCCCCGCGACCAGGCGCACCCCGCTCGCCGCGACGAACTCGGAACCCAGCAAGTAGTCGCGGTTGCCCGGCAACAGCACGACCTCGGTACCGGCCGACGTGGCCGCCGCGAAGTGCGCCGCCACGTCGCGCCAGACGCCGACGTGCACCTGGCGCGCGCTGACGTAGGCATCGAACAGGTCGCCGAGCACGAGCACCCGGGCGGCGGCGGCCCGGGCGGCCTGCAGCACCCCCACGAGGTTTGCCACCGCCTGGGCAGCGCCCTCGCCGAGGTGCAGGTCCGAGACGAGGAACGACGGCCGTCCGTCGCCACCGAGCGGCGCCAGCGGCGTGCCGAGCACGCTCGTCACCGCGCCACCTCGAGCAGCAGCACGCCGAACGGGTCGAGTTCCAGTTCGAAGCGCGACCCGGTGCCGAGGTCGGCGCCGGCCAGGTGCCGGAGCGCACGCGCGGCCCGCAACTCCAACTGCACCGGGCGCGGGCCGGCCGCCGCCAGGTGCTGCAGCAGGGTCGGCTCCTCGAGCGCATTCACGCGCACGGCCAGCACTTCGCGGCCGTCGCGCAGGCGCAGCTGCCGGCGCAGCAGGCAAGTGGGCAGCCCTTCGCCGCGCAGGTCGAACGCCGGCTCGACACCGGCCTGCCGCAGGACCGAGCGCACGCGCTGGCGCAGGTCGCGCGCCGGACCGATCGCGGCCTGGTCGACGCGCCAGCGGTCGTAACCGCACACCGGCGCGTTCAGGTAGACGGCGCGACCGCGGCCTTGCCCCTGCTCGAGGAACGCCACGCCGTCCGGGCGCCGTTCGCCCAGGCGCCCCTGCAGGCCCTGCTCGGCCAGCGGCAGCCCCGCGCCGCGCGCGGTGCTGCGACCCTGGCGCACGAGCAGGTCCGCCCAGGCCAGGCTGCGCTCGGTGACGCCGAACAGGCCGTCGAGGGCGCCGCCGGACCGGCGCCGCAGCGTCCCGTCGTAGAGCGCCGGGCTGTGGTCGGCCAGCAGGGTGCCGCCGGCCCGCACGTAGGCACCGATGGCCTGGACGGCGCGGTCGGCGAGCGCGATCGTCGCCGGCAGCACCAGGCAGCGCGGCCGTTCGACCAGCAATCGCTCCGGCAGCTCCGCCTCGCCGACGAACCGAGGTTCGACGCCGAGGTCCTGCAGCAGCCGGATCCAGCCGAGGCGGGCCGCCTGGCTGGTGCTGTGCTGGCGCTCGTAGGACCCGAGCCGCCGGACCCAGGTCATGCCGTCTTGCGCCGAGTCGAGCATCCACCACACCCGGACGGACGACTGCGACTCGACGACCCAGACCGGGTCGGCCACCACCGTGGCGCCGGCGCACGCATCGAGAGCGGGCCGCAGCCGCGCCAGTTCGTCGCCGACGGCGCGACCGTAGGCGGTCGCGGAACCATCGGCGCCGGCGACGGTGGCGTCGTTCCAGACGACGACGCCGCACAGGCCGTCGGCGGCCATCGCCGACAGGCTCGCCCGCACGTACGCCTCGATCGGCGCCGCCGCCCAGGCCGAGCCGGCCGCCGGCGCGAACAGCGTCGTGTAGCGGTGGGCGCCCATCGGCAGCAGGCTGCGGGCGAGTTCGGGCGCGCCGCCGATCGCGTACGGCTCCGCCATCGACAACGGCGGCAGCAGCCGGGCGAAGTGGTTGCCGCCGAAGGCGCCCGGCACCTGCAGGCCCGTGAGTCCGATCGGCACCGACGGCGCCGCCGTGCGCACCACGGCGGCGATCGCGTGCACCGCCGCCGCGAACTGCGTGTCGACGAACTCCTGCCGCAGCGCGAACGGGCGCAGGTCGGCGGGCAGTTCGACGTCACCGAGCTCCCGCCGGCGCACCTGGTCGGTGGTCGGCGCGACCACGTCCTCCCAGCGGGCGAAGTGGGCGCCGAGCGCTTCGTTCGCCGCGTCCAGCGACGGGTGACGGTCGCGCAGGAAGGTGCGGAAGGCGCCCGCGCAGTGTTCGCAGCGGCAGGTGTCGAGCGGGGCATCGTGGCGCGTGGCCGACGCCTCGTCCGCCAGGGCGATGAACAGGAGGCCGGGCCCGCGCACGCGTTCGGCCTCCGCCGCCGCCGCCACCGCCGCGCGCGCGACGAGGTCGGGAGCGGCGAAGCACTGCGGCCGCACCAGCACGGCCGGGTCGCGGGACCGCTCGTAGGCCTGCACGATCGGTCGCCACTCCTCGTCGCGCAGTTCCAGCAGGCCCTTGCCGAGCGGCTGGTCGAGGTAGTAGCCGAGCCCTTGGTCGACGAGCGGGCGCGGGTCGCCACCGCGTGGCAGTTGCACCGCGTCGCAGCCGAACTGCGGCGCCAGCGCCGTGCGCTCCGCCGCGGCGCACCAGAGGATGGCGTGGAACCGGTCCGGCGGCGCCTGGGCGGGCAACACGGCGATGCCGAGCAGGATCGCCGCCGCACCCGGACCGCCATGCCGTACGCCGCGCCTCATTCGATGCCGTAGTCCTTCAGCTTCTCCCACAGCACCTTGCGCGAGATGCCGAGCACCGCGGCTGCCTTCGTGCGGTGGCCGCCGACGCCGCGCAGAACGGTCTTCAGGTGCTCGCGCTCGGCCTCGACCAGCACCTCGCGCAACGAACGCAGCGCCGTCGGCGGTTCGAGGGCGGCGCGACGCGACTTGTCGACCGGCAGCAGGTGCTCCTTCTTCAGCACCGTCGCGCCGCCCGCCATCGCGATCGCCTGGGCGCATCGGTTCTCCAGCTCGCGCACGTTGCCCGGCCACGAGTAGCCGGCCATCGCCTCGAGCACGTCGGTCTTGACCGTGTAGTGCCGGCCGCCGCCGAGCTTCTCCAGGAAGTGCTGCACGAGCAGCGGCAGGTCGCCCTCGCGCTCGCGCAGCGGCGGCAGCCGGATCGGCACGACGTTGAGGCGGTAGTAGAGATCCTCGCGGAACCGGCCGGCCCGCACGTGGTCGAGCAGCGGCACCTTGGTGGCGGCGACCACGCGGATGTCCACCCGCACCAGGCTCTCGCCGCCGACGCGCTCGAACTCGCGTTCCTGCAGGACGCGCAGCAGCTTGACCTGGACGGACAGTGGCATGTCGTCGATGTCGTCGAGGAAGATCGTGCCGCCGTCGGCGACCTCGAAGCGGCCGCGGCGCTGGCGTTGGGCATCGGTGAACGCGCCCTTCTCGTGCCCGAACAGCTCCGTCTCGAGCAGCGTGTCCGGCAGGGCGCCGCACGACAGGGCGACGAACGCCTTGTCGCGGCGCGGGCTCAGCAGGTGCAGGGCGCGGGCGATGCGCTCCTTGCCGGTGCCGCTCTCGCCCTCGATCAGCACCGATGCGTCGGTCGGGGCCACGGTGCGCACCGTCTTCACCACGCTCTGCATCGCCCGGCTCTGGCCGATCACGCCGGGCAGACCCTGGCCGTGACTGCCCTGCAGCTCCTCGCGCAGCCGCTGGTTCTCCGACAGGAGGGCGCGGAACCGGGCGATCCGCCGCAGCCGCTCGAGCACGTGCTCGTTGAGGAACGGCTTCTGGATGTAGTCGTCGGCCCCGAGGCGCATCGCCTCGACGGCGTGCTCGACGGTCGCATAGGCCGTCATCACCAGCACCTCGGTGTCCGGTCGGACCCGCTTGGCCGCCGCCAGCACCTGCATGCCGTCGGCGCCGGGCAGGCGCACGTCGGTGACGACAACGTCGAAGCTGCGCTGGCCGAGCACTTCGATCGCGCGCTTGCCGTCCGCCACGTGCTCGACCTCGTAGCCGTCGGCCTCGAGGTCGTCGCGCAGCGTCACGGCGATCGTCTGCTCGTCCTCGACGAGCAGGACCCGCATCGATCCCGGGCTCATCGGGCTCCTTCGCGGCCGGCGTCCCCGCCCGGCTCCCCGCCCTGCAGCTGCAACTGGCCGAACGACACGACCTGGTTGCCGCCGTGCGCCAGCGCGTGTTCGAGCGCGGCCTCGGCCTGGGCGACGAAGGTGTCGAAGAACAAGGTCGATTGGTCGCTGCAGGCCGTGATGCCGATGCTGAGCGACAGCGCCAGCTCCCGGCCGTCGACCTTGATCTCGAGGTCGGCGAACAGCTGCTGCAGACGCGCGGCGACCACGTGCGTCTGCGCCAGCTCGGTGTGCGGCAGCAGCAGCAGATAGCGGTCGTCGTTCATGGTGCCGAGCAGGTCGGCGCCGCGGGTCTTGTCGCGCACCAGCTGCGCCAGCGCGGTGCGGACCGCCTGGCGCAGTTCGACGCCGTGCAGGTCGACGAGCTGGTGCAGGCGATCGACCTGCAGCAGGGCGCAGCCCAGCGGCACGCCGTGCCGGCGGGCTCGCGCGAACTCGTTCTTCATCAGGTGCAGGATCTGCGCCTGCGAGAACAACGAGGTGCTCAGGAAGCCGTCGCCGCCCTCGGCGGCCTTGGCGCTTGCCCCTCCCGGGCGCCCCCGGCGGAAACCAGGTCTGGTCATGCAGGATCCGTGTCGCGGCCAACCCGCGGCGGGCCGATCTCGCCGGGAGACTACCAACCCGTGCGCACGCGCCGGATGGCCGGGTTCTGGCTTACCCCGTGCCCGGACAAAAAAATACGGGCCTCAGCCGGTCAGAACTGAGGCCCGTGAATGCGGGTCAGGCTACGCAATGGAGAGGGCGGTTAGGGAGGGGGATACTGGTCTCCACCACACAGCCTCGACCCGACTCGTGTCTGCTGGAACCGAAGGCGGCCGAAGCCACCCTCGCGCCAACCCGATGGTCAGTCGAGCTGGCAAGTCGTTCGAACCAACATGCAGAGAGCATTTCGCTGCCGACGGCAGCCGAAGCCACCGCCGCCGGTCCGCGTCGCCCCAGGCCAGGCAGCCAGGAGCCCCGCGAGCCAGTTCCCAGATCGTGCCCCGGACTCCACGGGATTTCAACACCCTCCGCGGGAATTTTGGACACATTCCCCCCGCAAGGGGAAGTTTGGTGGAGAACCGCTCAGGTCGGGGGGCTCCTCGTCCCGTCGGCACCGGTCGTTCGCGGCGGACCACGGCCCGCCCGGGCGGGCACGGCACGGTCGCCACCCGCGCCTGGCCGCCGCCCCCAAGGGGCGCACGGTCTTCGGATCCCGCCCGGCCTACCGCAGCCGCTCCACCAGCCCCTCGAACCACACCAGGAGCCGGTAGATGTCGAGTTCCGGCAGCTTGTGCTTGAGCAGCAGCAAGCCGGCCACCACCACGACGGTCCAGATCAGGCCGAAGATCGCCTGGGCGACGAAGCGGGCCAGCAAACCCTTGGCACGCTGGCCGACCGGCGCCGCCGGGCGTTCCCGCCCCCCCCGCACGATCCAATCGCGCTGCGCTTCGAGTCCCTGCTGCACGAGCCGCTGCGGGTCGACGGGCTCGGCCAACACCGCCTGGGTCACGATCTGCCAGGGATACTCCGCCGGAGTCTGCTGCACGGTGCGCTGCAACTGCTCCAGCGTGCGTCTGGGCACGGCTCCGGCCAGCAGGCGCAGGGACACCTCGCCAATGGCCTGCCGGGCAGCCTCGGGGTCCCCGAGGTCGGGCGGCATCGCGTCGGGCGAAGCGCCCGGAGGCACGGCCACCCGCCTCAGCCCGTCTGCTTCTGGGCCTTCGTGAAGGCCCGGTTGCGACCCCGGACGGCCTTCACCAGCGGGAACGACACCAGCTTGCCGTTCTGCCGCAGGGTGATGATGCCCCGTTTGATGGCCTTGGTCGACAGCTTCAGGCGCAGGATCGCGCCTTCCGGAGTCAGCACGCGCACCGGCTGCAGGTTCGGCTTGAAGGTGCGCTTGCTGCGGCCGGTGACGCGGCGGCCGACACCGCCGTCCTTCTTGGCCAGGCCGCGGCGCTTGACTTGGTGACCAATGCGGGTGCGACGACCAGTGACAGCGCAGACTCGGGACATGGAGGCTCGGTGTGGAGAAGGGGCGAGAACCATACCAACCACCCCCGCCAAGGCAAGGCCCACCTGCCGGCACCGCAACCGCCCCGCCGCAGCCGCCGGCCGCGGGTCACTTCGGCGCGGCCGGGATGGCGGCCTGGTAGCGGCGCAGGCGCTGCTGGTAGTCCGGGCTGTTACCCCCCAGGGCGATGGCCCGCTCCTGCAGCGCCACGGCCTCCGCCGCCCGGCCGACCAGGAACAGCGCCAGCGCCGCGGTGTCGAACTCGTGGCTCTGCATCGACTCCTGCCGTTCGAGCATGCGCTCCGCCAGCCCGGCGGCGAACCAGTCGCAGCGGCCCATGGTGCGCAGATCGGTCATCAGGTACCAGCAGTCGTTGTTGATCGACCCCTCGTCGGTGCCCTGGAGGTAGGCATCCAGCACCCGCCGGGCCGCCGCCGCGTCCTCGAGGCAGCGCCGGGCGACCGCGTAACGCGCCGCCGCCAGGTCGCGGGCATCGGCGCCGGACTGCTCCGCCCGCTCGAGCAGGCGCCCGGCCAGGTCGCGGTGCACCGCCGCCTCGGCGTCGCCCGCGAGGACCGCGACGAAATCGAGGCAGCGGTCGGCGGCGTGCAGGTGCTTCTGCAGGCGCATCGCCCGCCGGCCGACCTCGCGGCTGTCCCCCACCCGCACCAGCGCCCGCAGGTGCGCCAGCTGCACCACCGGATCGCCCGGTGCGGCCGCGGCGGCGGCCGCCAGCGGCGCCGCCAGGGCCCGGGCGAGCGCCTGGTCGTGCGGATCGCTGCGCAGGGCCACGTCGGCGAAGGCCGCCAGGGGGCGCGGCTCCGCGGCCAGCAGCGGGATGGCGGCGTCGCGCGCGCGCAGCGCCCGGAGCGGGGATCCGAGGCGCGTCGCCAGCGCCGCGTAGAGCAACCCCTGCGCCAGGCCATCGCGCGGCGCGTGCGCCACGAGGGCCTCGCACTGCGCCACCAGCGCCTCGGCCTCGGCATCGTCGAACCCGTGCCTCGCCTCGAGGCGCTGCCCGGCCGCGGCGCGCTCGGCGGCCGGCACTTGCGTGCCCGCCAAGGTGCGCTCGACCGCGTCGACGAGGCCCGCCTCGGCGAGGCCGACGAAGCGGACCACGCCCTGCCGGTCGAGCACCACGAGGTGGCCGGGCGCCGATTCCCGCCCGAGCCAGGCCACGCTGGTGGCGAGACCCTGGTCGACGGCGATACGGCAACCGGCCCAGGCCTGCTGCAGTTCGGCCCGCCGCTCCGGCACCTCCGCGACGACGGCGACGACGACACCACCACGATCGGCGAACCGCTGCTGCAGCAGGCGCAGGTAGTCGGCGTCCTCGTGGGCCGCCGCCGGCCGCCGGGTGCAGAACACGAACACGGCGCAGCGCGGCCGGGCATCGTCGCCGAGCACGACCGGCTCACCCTGGATCCAGGTCCGCCACGCCGCCGCCGGCGCCTGGTCGCCCGGCGCGACCTGCGCCGCGAGCGGCGCCACGGCGAGGGCGGCAAGCAGGCGGCCAATGACGAACACGCTGCGCATCGGGAGGTCCTGGCCCGGCCTTCGGTCTCGTGACCGCAGCCGGCCGGTGGCCATGCTAGCAGGGCTGCGGCGCCGCCAACGCCCGGTCATGGCCGCGCGGCCGGCCGCGCGGCGGCGAACAGACCACGACCCTGCATGCGCTCGACGACCTCGTCGACGACACGGCGCAGCCCCGTCGACAGGCCGACGACGGCCGCCTCCGGCCCCGGACGAGCCAGCGCCTCGACGGCGGTGAACTCGTCGTGGAACACCAGTTCTCCGCGTTCCTCGAGCCACAGCTCCAGCGTCACCCGCGCCTCGGCGCCGTGGTCGCCGCGCGCTTCGCCGAACTCGACGATGCGGCCGTGCAGCGACCAGTGCTCGCCGCCGGCGTCGGCCGCCCCCTTGACGAGGTCGCACACCCGCGCGCGAGAGAGGCCGAGCACCAGCGCGTCGGTGACCAGGCGATCGAGCGGCGCGATCCAGCGGTCGAGCGGCCGCGGTTCGAGCTGCACGCCGCGCCGGACCGCAAGGCAGTCGCCGTCCAGCGCCGTGCCGAGCTGCAGGTCCTGCACCCGCAGCACGCCGGCCCGACCGGGATCGGGCGACCGCGCCGCCGGCAGATCGAGGCGGAAGTAGCGTTCGCGCGGCACCTCGACGCTGCCGCAGGCGGCCAGCGCCAGCACCGACCAGACTGCCGTGCAACGGGCGTGGGTCATCGTTCACCTCCGGCCGGCGCCGCCGGGTGGCGTACGCCGAACAACAGGCTGTCGGGCGCCAGCTTCAGCTGCCTCGCGAGGCCGCGCACGTCGTCGAGCGCGGAACGGAAGTTCGCCAGCATCGCCAGCGCCGGGCCACGCAGGCTGCTGGCCAGCGCGGTGGACTCGCGCAGCAGCGCGGCGCCCTCGGGCGACAGCGCCCCGAGCGCGCGCGCCGCCGCGGCGGCGTCGTGCAACGCCGCCGTCGTGGCCGGCGCGACCTCGTCGGCCAGCGCCGTGCTGAGGCGGTTGCAGTCGGCCAGGATCGCCGCCACCCGCGCCTGGTTCTCGTCGCCCAGCAGCCGTTCGGCGCCCTGCAGCGCGCGGTCGATCCGGTCGAGCACGACCGCCGCGCGGTCGACCACCTCGGGCAGGCTCGCGGTCAGCGCATGCAACGGGTCCTCCTTCGGCTGGATGAAGGCGCCGGGGGGCAGCGGCCGGCCCGAGGGCCCGTAGCCCTCGAGTTCGACGGTCACCTGGCCGGTGACCAGCAGCCGATCCATGCGCGCGCGCGTCAGATCCTGGATGCTCGCCCGGGTCGGGTCGACGCGCAGCTCGACCAGCGTGTGGCCGTCCTGGAACCGCATGTCGCCGACGACGCCGATCGGCACGCCCTGGAAGTTGACGCGGCTGCCGATCACCATGCCCTTCACGTTCTGGCGGAACAGGATGAAGTAGGACTGCTGTTCGCCCTGCAGGCTGTTGCGCAGCACGAAGCCGAGCAGCAGCAGGAACAACGCGCCGGTGCCGAGCACGTAGAGACCGAGCCGGAAGTGGCTGCCACGCGGCTCCATGCTCAGACCTCCAGGTGCGCGACGACGTCCATGCCACGGCGGTCTTCGGCAGACAGCCGCCGTTCGATGAAGTCCCGGATGCGCGGATCCGGATGGTGCCAGACCTGGTCGCGTTCGCCGAGCGCGGCGACCCTCCCCTCCAGCAGCACGACGATGCGGTCGGCGATGGCGTGCGCCGACGGCAGGTCGTGGGTGACGACGACCATCGTGATGCCGAACACCTTGTTCAGCTTCATGATCAGGTTGTCGACTTCCGCGGCGGTGATCGGGTCGAGCCCGGCCGACGGCTCGTCGAAGTAGACGATGTCGGGATCCAGCGCGATCGCCCGGGCGATCGCCGCCCGCTTGCGCATGCCGCCCGACAGCGAACTGGGCAGCAGATCGGCGGCGTGCAGCAGGCCCACCATGTCGAGCTTCATGCGCGCGGTGTCGACGATCACGTGCTCGGGCAGGCCGGTGTTCTCGCGCAGCGGCAGCGCGACGTTGTCGAGCACGCTGAGGCTGCCCAGCAGCGCGCCGCCCTGGAACGACAGGCCGGTGCGCAGTCGCAGGTGCTGCAGCAGTTCGGGCGACGCGGCGTAGACGTCGTGGCCGGCGACCGACACCGAGCCGAGGGTCGGCGGCAGCAGGCCGCACAGGTGGCGCAGCAGGGTCGTCTTGCCGCAGCCCGAGGGCCCCATGACGACGAACACCTCGCCGCGACGGATGGCCAGGTCGATCCCTTCGAGCACCGTGCGGTCGCCGAACACCGTCGACAGCGCCACCGCCCGCACCAGGTCCTCGGTGCGGCGCTTGGGCGGCGCCAGGATCGCGGCGAGGTCCATGGCCTCAGTCCAGCAGCCGCTGGCAGGTGACGAACACCGCGTCGACCAGGATCACCAGCGAGATGCCCAGCACCACCGAACCCGTCGTCGCCCGGCCGACGCCCTCGCTGCCGTCGCGCACCCGCAGGCCCAGCGCGCAGCCGACGACGCCGACCACCGCGCCGAACGTCGCGCTCTTGGCCACGGCGACCAGCAGTTCCGACAGTCTCAGCGCCGTGCGCAGCTGCGCGCCGAACGCGTCGAGCGTGATGTCGGCGATCGCCCAGGCGAACAGACCGCCGCCGGCGATGGCGGTGACGTCGAAGACGACGCCGAGCGTCACCGCCGCGAACGCGCAGGCAACCACCTTCGGCGCCACCAGGAACGCCAGCGGCCGGATGCCCATCTGCTCGAGCGCCGAGATCTCCTCGCCGACCACCATCGAACCCAGCTGCGCCGCGTTGCGGCTGCCGGTGCGCGCCGCCAGCACGATCGCGGTCATCAGCGGCCCGATCTCCGACAGCACCGAGACGCCGACCATGTCGGCGATGTAGATCTCCGCCCCCCAGACGCGCAGCTGCACGTAGGCCTGCATCGCCAGGATCAGGCCGAGCAGGAAGGCGATCAGCGCCACGATCGGCAGCGCGCCGGCGCCGCAATGGTCGACCTCGATCGCCGTGCGGTCGAGCCGCAGCCAGCGGCCGCGGAACGGCCCGACCAGCAGTTCGTGGGCCGTCTGCGTGCCGAGTTCGAACACGGCGCGCGCGCTCTGCAGCATCGGCTCGACGAGACGGCCGAGCCTGGTCACCGGATCGGGCCGCCCCACCTTCGCCTCCGGCTGCACCAGCCGCTGCACCGAGACCAGCGAGAAGAAGTCGAGCATCGGCTGGCTCATGCCGCGCAGCTTCAGCTCGACCCCGGCGGCCGTGGCCCGCCGCATGCCGCTGACCACGCCGCCGATGCCGGCGGAGTCGAACGCCTCGACCGCGCCCAGGTCGATGGTCACC
Organism: Planctomycetota bacterium; assembly: GCA_019636245.1. Taxonomy (GTDB): domain Bacteria; phylum Planctomycetota; class UBA1135; order UBA1135; family UBA2386; genus JAEUHS01. The sequence continues at coordinate 62,286 of JAHBXX010000002.1, forward strand.
CTGGCGGGCCGCGCCCGCAGTTCGCGGTCGAGGTCGGCGATCAGGCTGCCGATCGTGGCGCGATCCAGGTTGGGCGCCGCGGTGATGGTGGGATGGCTCACGCTGCTCGCCTGCCGCCGGCCGTATCGGCCGTTCGCCGCCGCCGGCTTGACCGGCACCCGGCGCGCCCCGGGCTTCCGTTCCGCCGCCGCCGCGGCGAGAATCCGCCCCCGTCGCAACCCCTCTCTCGCGCGTCGCGTCCGCACGCGCCGGGCTCGCCGTCCGTCGCCAGCCCCGGTTCCGAACCCCGCCCATGAAGCCAACGAACCTGATGTGGTGCGCCGCCGCCATCGCGGCCTGCGCCAGCCTGCCCACCCCGACCGCCGCCGAGACGGCGCGCCTCGATGCCGCCCGCGAGCTGGTCGCGACCCGCCCCGACGAGGCGCTGGCGATCACCGACGAACTGCTGCGCGACAACCCGCGGCTGCAGGCCGCCCGGCTGCTGGCGGGCGAAGGCTCGCTGCGCCTCGCCCGGCAGGGCGCCGGGCGCACCGACCTGCTGCTGCTCGACGCCGTGCGCAACTTCGAACTGGGCCTCGTCGATCGACCGCGCGGCGACGAGCCCGCGGCCTGCGCGATGCTGGCCGAGTGCCTGTACGAGCTCGGCGAGTTCGAGCGCTGCGGCACCGTGGCGCTGCGGGCGGTGGACGGCTTCCGCGCCATCGGCACCGGCGCCGCCCGACGGGACGCCGCCGCGGCGCTGCTGCTGGCCGGGCGCGCGGACTCCCGCCGGTTCGTCGCCGCCCGCCAGGCCGAACTCGACGCCGCCGGCCGCGACGCCCGCGGCCGCGTGCCGGTCGCCAAGCCGACGGCGCAACTGGCTGCCATCGCCGGCACGCGCCTGGACGCCGTGCGCGGCGAGTTCCCGGCCGAGGCCTCGCTGCAGCTGGCCGTGATCCACCAGTGGCTCGGCGACGGCCAGGGCGTGGTCCAGGAACTCGAGCGCGGCATCCGCACGTCGCCGGACGCCACCGAGCTGCACGACGCCTACATGCAGTGGTTCGCGGCCAACGACCAGCACGGCGCGCTGGTCGGCGCCTATGCCCGGCTCGTGCGCGAACAGCCCGGCGTGCCGATCCTGCGCTGGCACCAGGGTCGTGCGCTGTCGCTGCGGGCCGATCGCCTGCGGCGCGAAGGCAACTTCCAGGCGGCGGCGGCGGCCTACGGCCTGGCGCGCGAGCAGTTCGCCGAGTACCTGGCGATGGTGCCGGCGCACGCCGACGCCGCCAACCAGTGGCTGGCGCTCTGCGAGCTGTCGACCGCCGCCTCCGTGCTCGAGCTGGGAGACCTCGACGGCGCCGCCATGCACCTGCTGGCCGCCGACGCCGCCGCGCCCGCGACCGCGGCCTACGTCGACGGACGGCCGCAGCTCTACGACGCCTTCGGCATGCACTTCACCAAGCTCGCCTTCGCGATCCACCTGCGGCTCGTCGACAGCGGCGACGGGGCGCTGGCCCGCACGTTGGAGTTCAACGAACGCCTGCTGCAGCGCCATCCCGACCGATGGGGCTTCGTCTCCAACAACGCGGCGCTCGCGGCCCGCGACCTCGGCATCCAGCGGGCGCAGCACGGCGACGCGGCCGGCGCGCGGGAGCTGTGGGAACGCAGCTACCGGCACTACGAGAAGGCGGTCGAGCTTACGCCCGACGACGCGCGCATCGCCAACGACTGCGGCCTGATGCTCGTCTACCACCTGCACCGGGACTGGGACCGGGCGCGGGCGCTGTTCGACCGGGCGATCGAGGTCGGCACGGCGCAGCTCGAGGCCCTGGCGGACGACGCCGACCCGGCGGAACGCGACCGCATCGGCGAGGCCGTCGGCGACGCGTGGCAGAACATCGCCGTGATGCTGCGCGACCACCACGGCGCGGCCTTCGAGGACTACCGGCCGTTCTGCGAACAGGCGGTGCGCTACTACCCGTTCCAGCGGCGCGAGGCCGCCGCGCTGCTGCGCAGCGCCGGCGGCGCCGCCATCGGTTCGACCGTGCGCGGCGACGCGACGGTCGCCGCGGCCGCCGCGCAGGGCGGCGCCGCCGAGGCGCTGGCGAAGGTCGCCGCCGGCGTCAAGGCCAAGGCGGACGCGGCGGACTTCGACGGCGCCCTGGGCCTGCTCGACAGCGTGGCCAAGGACTGCCGCGACCACGCTCCATTCCACCAGCTGCGTGGCGAACTCAACCTGCGGCTGGCGCGCCAGGCGCGCGAGGCCGGTCGCCGCGGCGTCGACCTGATGTACGTCGACGCGGTCGCCGCGCTGCAGCGGGCGGTCGAGCTCGACGGCGAGGCCGTGGCGCCTCGCCAGTGGCTCGCCGAGGCGACCTACGAATCCGGCGACGCCGATGGCGCCGTGCGGCTCGCGTCGTCGCTGCTGCTGCACCTGCAGTCGCAAGGCGGCGGCACGCCGGCGCAGACCGCGGCGGCGCACACGGTGCGGGCCCAGGCCGGCGCCCGCGCCTACAGCACCGCCAAGGCGGCGGGCCGCGACGACGCCGACCTGCTGGCCGCCGTGCGCGCTTCGTTCCGCCTGCTCGAGGGGCAGGACCTGATCACGCCCGAGCTGCGGCAGCTCTGGTCGGTGACGGAACAGTGGGCCGGGGCGCCGGCCGAGGCGGTGAACGTCTACCTGCGCGCGCTCGCCAAGGCGCCCGACGACCAGTCCCTGCTCGCCGGCGCCGTCGACACCGCGGCGGCGCAGAAGCAGCTGCCGCTGGCGCTCGAGGCGCTCGGTTCGCGCCGGGACGCGACCGGACTGTGGTACGTCGGCCGGGCCCGCTACCTGCTGGCCGACGTCGAACGCAGTGCCGGCAGTCCGGAACGGGCCCAGCAGGCGCTCGACGCGGCCCGCGAGGCGTTCGCGCAGTCGATGCAGCAGAACGCCGACTACCGCGACAGCTGCGAGCAGTGGATCGCGATGTGCCTCGGCAAGAAGGGCACCATCGCCTTCCACGCCAACGACGACCAGAACGCCGAGGCCTGGCTGCTCGAGGCGGTGCGCCTGCGGCCCGATCGCATCGACGCCAACCTCGGCGACGGCGAGACCACGAAGCGGGCCCTGCTGTTCCTGGTCGACCGGTTCCTGAAGCGCCGCGACCTGACCAGGGTCGAGGCGATCAGCCGCGCCGCCGCCGACGCCGCCACCGGCGACGTCGACCTGCAGAACAACGCCGGCCTGTTCGGCCGCGACCTCGGCAACGCGCTCGAGCGCGCGGGCAAGCAGGAGCAGGCGCAGCAGCTCTACGAGCACAGCTACCGCGCCTACCGCCGGGCCCAGCAGCTCGATCCGGGCAGCGTGCGGCTGCGCAACGACTGCGCGCTGATCGCGATCCACCACCTCGATCGCGACTGGGACGAGAGCCGCGCACTGCTCGAGGGCGCGATCGCCGACGGCGAGGCGCAGCTGCGCGACGACCCGCCCGCCGACGCCGACGAACGCCAGCAGCTCGACGAGGCGGTCGGCGACTGCTACGAGAACCTGGCGCTGTGGCAGCTGAAGCACGGCAAGGACCCCGCGGCCGCCAAGGCAGCGGCGGAGGCCAGCCTGCGGCATCACCCCGGGGCCGGCCGCCCCGGGGCGCGCCGCCACCTGCAGGCCGCCGAGCGCCAGCTGAGGGACCGATGACCGCACGCGCCGCCCTGGGACTCTGGGGCCTGCTGGCCGTGGGCGCGGTCGGGGCCTGCCGGGCGCAGGTACCGCCGCCGGCGACCGAGCCTGCCCCGACGCTGCGGGAACGCGCCTTCGCCGCCGAGCGCGCCGAGCGCTTCGCCGAGGCGGCCGACGCCTTCCTCGCCCTGGCCCGCGCCGAACCACGGCACGTCGACTGGGTGGTCGCCGCCGGGCGCTGCCTCGGCCGCTGCGGCCGCCTCGAGGAGGCCGCCGACCTGCTGGTCGCCGCCCGACGGACCTTCCCCGGCTCGATCGAGGTCGACACGACGCTGGCGAAGACCTACCTGCTGCTGGCCGAACAGCCGGAGACGATGGCGCCACGGGTGCGGTGGGCCGAGGCGGCCGAACTCGCGGCGCAGGTGCTCGAGGCCGCGCCCGACGACGAGGAGAGCCGGCTGATCCTCGCCCAGGCCACCTACCTGCTCGGCGACGCGGCACGCGCCCGGGCGGAGGCGGAGGAGGCCGTGCGCCGCCACCCGGGGCGCAGCGGCGCCCACGTGCTGCTCGGCCGCATCGCCATGGACCGGTTCGCGGCGCTGCTGCGCCGGCACGCCGAGGAACAACCCGAGGGCCAGGCCGCCGCCGATCTGGTCGCCGCGATCGATGCCGAGCGCCAGCTGGCCACGCGTTCGTTCCGGCGCGCCGCCGAACTCGCGCCGGAGCGCGCCCACCCGCACGTCGCGCTGGCGCAGCTGGCGCTGCTCGATCGCCGTACCGCCGCCGCGCGCGCCCACCTGCTCGACGCGCTGGCGATCGACCCGGACACGCCGTTCGAGCACCGGTTGTTCGACCAGGAACTCGACTGGCAGCAACGCCGCACCGCCTACGCCGAAGCGCTGCGCCGCTACGACCAGGGCGGCGCCGCCCTGCCGGCCAAGCGGGCCACGCTGCAGTGGTACGAGGCGCGGGCGCTCTACGACGGCGGCCAGTGGCGCGCGGCGCGCGACGGCTTCGCCGCCGCCCTGGCGGCGAAACCAGAGGCGACCCACAGCCACTACTACCTGGCCCTCTGCCACTACCGGCTCGGCGATCTCGACGCGGCCACGCGCGACGCCGCGGCCTATGCCCGGGTCGGCGCGGCAGCGTTCGCCGACGTCGTGCGCGGCCTGCCGGGCGACACCCGCGGCGAGGTGGGCGCCATCGTGCAGTTCCTGGCGGACCGGGCCTTTCGCGCCGGCGACATCGCCGCCAGCCGCGACCTGAACCACGTCATCGCCTGCCTCGCCGACTCGGCCGACGCCTGGAACAACCACGCCTTCCTGTGCCGCGAGACCGGCCAGTTCGAGGCGGCGCTGGCGTCCTACCTGCACGCGCAGGAGAAGGAACCCGACTCGCCGCAGCTGCTGAACGACACCGCCGTGGTGCTGCACTACCACCTGCCGCCGACGCCGGCCAACCGCGCCAAGGCCGCCGGCCTCTACGAGCGCGCGATCCAGCTCGCCGACAAGCTGCTCGCCAACGCCCAGGTGCAGGGCGTTGCCCGCGACCGGGCCCGGCAGGCGAAGGCCGACGCCACCGCGAACCTGGCCGCGCTGGCGGCGAAGTGAACGGCGTCGGCTCGGCGTGCGCGCGGCGCCGGCGGCCGTTCGACGGTCAGCCGTCGTCCGGCAGCAACCGCCGCCCGAGGTTGCCGTAGTCGCGGTAGGGCGCCGCATCCGGCGGGCCCGCGGCGTAGCGCCAGATCAGGCCCCGCGGGTCGGCCGCCGGCACCGCCAGCAGCGAGCTCGACACCGTGCCGTAGTGCTCGCCGTGCTTGCAGATCGCGTGCTGGCCGTCGCCGCCGCGGTCGCGCAGCAGGTCGGCGAGCCGGTCGAGCCGCTGCGGCAGGTCCAGCTCCGGCACCAGCGCCACCGGCAGCGCCCGCGGCGCCAGCGCGCCCGGCGCGTGTTCGTTGGTCAGCACCAGCACCGGATCGCGCCACTCCTGCACCTCGAGGGCGCCGGCCGCGTGCCGCAGCACCAGCGTGCGCGCAGGGTCGGCGAGCACCAGCTGGAAGCCGGCGTGCAGCTCGGCGGCGATGCGGCGCCCGACCGCGTCGACGGCCTCGTCGAGCGTCGGCTGGTCGAGGGCCAGGTGCGGCAGGAGGCCGCGCGAAGGGGCGGCCGGCACCGGCGACACGCCGGCGAGGTTGGTGAGGCCCGCGAACCGACCCGCCGCGTCGATGGCGAGCCAGGTGCCGCCGCCGCGCCGGTCGCGCGGCGACAGCCCCCGGGCCCGTTCGCCCAGCCAGAGTCCGGGCGGCGACGCCGGCCGGTCGCGCCGTTCGTCGCGGTTCGCGGCCACCACCAGGGGGTGGCTCGCATGCAGGCCCCGCAGCACGATCAGGATGCACATCGCCGGCGACCGGCCATGCTAGCCGGAGACCTCACAGTGCCGCACCACGCCGCGTGGTCAGGCGCCGCAGCCACAGCATGCCGGCGCCGGCGAGCGCGCACAGCGCCGCGGCGACCAGGAACGGGCGGCGGTAGTTCGCCGGCTCGCCCGGGCCGCCGATCGCGCACACCGCGCCCAGCATCGGTCCCAGCGCGAAGCCGAGCTGCATGCAGCTCTGCACCAGCGAGAACGCCAGCGTGCGGTGCCGGTCGTCGACCCGCTTGCTCGCCGCGGCGTAGGCCAGCGCCATCGAACCGGCCATCACGCACGCGGCCAGCGAACGCAGCAGCAGGAACTGGTCGAGCGTCGCCACGGCGGCGGTGGCGGCGAGCACCACCGACAGCACCAGGCCGAGCGCGCCGAGGCAGCGCAGCGGGCCGAAGCGGTCGGCCAGCCGCCCCCACCGGGTCGTGAACGCGAGCTGGGCCACCGCCAGCACCGCGAACGCCGTTCCGGCGGCGAGGTCGAGCGCCAGGTCGGTCGTCGGGCAGAGGGCCAGCAGCCAGGGCTGCGGCCCGAGGTCGCGCACGAACAGCACGACGAACGGTTCGAGCATGTTCTGGCCGAGCCGCAGCGCCAGCACCAGCACCAGGAGCCAGGCGAACACGCGGTTGCCGAGCAGTTCGCGGCTGGCGTGCACGAACGCGCGCAGGAACGCCGACGGCTCGTGCACCACCGGCACCTCGCGGGCGCGCCAGTGCAACCACAGCGCGGCGCCCGCCGACAGCGCGCTGGTCAGCCAGAACAGCGCCGCCCGGCCGGCCAGGTGCGACGCCACGGCGCCGACGAACGGCCCCAGGAACGAACCGCCCGCCATCGCCACCTGCAGGCGCGCGATCAGCACCCCGTGCTCCCCGCGCGGCGCCTCCTCGGCGGCCAGCGCCATCGCCGGCGCGACGTAGCCGGCCAGCACGCCCTGCACCGCGCGCATCGCCAGCAGCACCAACGGGGTGGACGCCAGCGGCATCAGCGCCGTCGTCGCCGCGATCGCCAGGTTGGCGCGGATCGCCATCGGCTTCTTGCCGATGCGGTCGCCGAGCCCGCCCCACAGCGGCCCGACGACGGCCGCGCACAGCGGCGCCACGCCGTAGATGGTGCCCGCCCACACCGCCAGCTCGGCCGGATCGTCGATCGCGAACCGCTCCTGCACGTAGAGGGCCAGCACCGGCAGGAAGGCCATCAGGCCCATCGAGGTCGCGAACAGGCTCGGCCACACCGCGTGGAAGTTGTGCCGGCCGGGATGCAAGGCGCTCCGCTTCTACCCGAAGGCGCCCGGCCGCCCCAGCCCGGCGACCTGCGGCGGAAATCCCGCGGGAATCGGCACGGCTCGCGCCACCAGGGCATGCGGACGGCGACCCGGATCGGCGGCGTGCTGTGGGTGGCGACGGGCGTGCTGCGCGCGCAGGCGGCGGACGAGCCGCTGCAGGTGGTCGGCGCCACCGGTCCGTTCGCGACCCTGCTCGCCGACTGCCGGACCGGCCTGCAGCACGGCACCACGTCGGCGCCCGAAGCGCGCGCGCACGCCATGCTCGGCCACCTGCGGCTGGGCGAGGTCGCGTCCGCCCGGGACTGCCTGGCCGCTGCCGTCGACGGCCTGGCCGACGCCGATGCCGCGAGCGACGTCGCCTGCTGGGCGACGGTGGCGCATCTCTGGTACCTGCGCGCCACCGGCGATGCCGCCACGGTGCAGCCTCGCCTGGCCAGCCTGCAACGACTGCTCCCGGCGGCCCCCTACCCGCGCGCACCCGCGCCCCGCTTCGCCGAGGCGGCGATGCGGCCGCACGCCTGGTTCTGCCTCGCCGCCCTGCTCGACCGCACCGGTGGCAGCGCCGCGACCGCCGCCGCGTGCCGGCGGCAGGCGGGCCGCCTCTGGCTCGAACTCGAGGGACACAGCTGGCAACCGGGCCGCGGTCATTTCCGCCCGCACCCGACCCAGGGCGCCATCCGCGTGCCCGAGGGGCCCGATCCCTCGGTGCTCGCCCCGGCGGCGGCCGGCTTCCTGGTGGCGAGCGAGGACCGCCTGCTGCGCCACCTGCGCACCTGTGTCGCCACGCTGCCTGCCGGCGACGGCGACGGCCGCGCGATGGCCTGGCGGCTCTCCGCCGCCACCCAGCTCGGCGAGGAGGCGCCGATGCGGCGCGCCTGGGCGGAACTGCTCGGCGCCGATCGTCGCGCGGTGGTCGGCGATGCCAGCCACGCGGGCCGCTGGCTCGACGCGGCGCTGTTCGCCACCACCGGCCTGCGGCTCGCCACCGGCGCGGGCCTCGACGAGGGCTGCGTGCGCCTGCGGCCCTGGCTGCCGCCAGGACACCCGCAGCTGGCGCTGCGAGGCCTGCTGGCCGACGCTGCCCGCTGGGACCTCGAACTCACGCTGCGCGGAGGGGACCTGCACGCGGACGAACGCGGCGAACCGGCCCTGGCCGACCTGCCGCCGGGCCCGCGCCTGCGGGCGGCGCTGCGCCTGCGGCACACCATCGACGGCGGCGCCCGCACGATCGTGCTGCAGGGTCCGGGGGTGCAGTACGTCGTGCCCATGACGGCCGGCGATGCGTTCGCCTGCTCGCTGCCGCTGCCGCCCTGATCCGATCAGCGGCTCTGCAGGCGGAACCGCAGCACGAGCCGGATCGGCTCGGCATCCGGCGCCCGCGGCCGATCGGCCGCGGCGGCCGCCGCGGCCGCCGGCGCCGACGGCGCTGACGGCGCCGACGTCTCGCCGCTGTGCAGTTGCAGGTCGACGCCCGCCGCGAACACACCGAGCCGGGCCAACAGGGCGGCGACGTCCTGCCGCGAACCCTCGACCAGCCAGTCGTGCTCGCTGGCCGCATCGGCGCCGCCGGCCGTCGCTTCGGCCTTCGCCTTGGCCGCGCTCTCGGGGCCCGGCAGCGGCAGCAGCCACAGACCGGCGACCTGCAACCAGCCCGGCTCGGCAGCGGCCTTCCGTTCCGCCACCGGGTTCGCTGGCGCCAGCTGCGCGACCAGGAACGCATCCAGGCGGCGGCTCGCGTCGGCATCCGGGGTCGCGGGCGCTCCCTCGCGGGCAGCCCGGGCCCTGAACAGGTCGGCGGCCGCCGGCGCCCGCCCCTGCACGACGACCAGCGGCAACCGCCCGGGTTCCGCCGGGCCGGGCGCCGCGGCGGACGGCACGGGTGGCGCGGCGCCGAGTCCGGTGGCGAGCACGCCGACGGCCTCCTTGGCCTTGGCGTCCTCGCCCCGGGGGTCCTCGCCGGCGGGTGCTGGCGGTGCGCGGCGCGCGCCCCGCGGCGGCGCAGCGATTTCGGCGGCACCCTCACCGCGATCGCCGTCGCCGGCCCCGGCCCTGTGCCGCTGCATGCCGACGCCGCCCTTCAGCGCCGTATCCTCCGTCGGGGGCCGCACGCCGTCGTGACCGGCCGGCTCGCTCCCGCCCGGTGGCGCGACGGCCGGGGACTCGCCGTCCCGCGTGGCGACGGCCAGGCTCTTGCCCGGCTGGCCCGTGCCCGACCAGGCATCGACGAGCAGCGCGACCACCAGCAGCGCCGCCGCCGTGGCCAGGCTCCACACCAGGGGTCGCAGCCGCCAGGGGCTCCGCCCTGGGGCCGTCGTTCCCTGGCCGGCGGCGATCGCCGCCAGGATCCGGTCGGCGAGCTGCACCGACGGTCCCGGCTCCTGCAGGGCCCGGCGCAGCACGGCGACCGTGCGTTCGTACTGCTCGAGGTCCTGCCGCAGCTGCGGGTTGACGCGCAGCTCGGCCTCGAAGCGCTCGCGGTCCTTGCCGGTGAGCCGGCCGTCGACCCAGTCGCCGATGCGGTCGTCGACTTCGCGTCCGGGCCGCATCACCCGAACTCCTGCAGCATGGCCTGCAGCAGCAGCCGACCCCGGTGGATGCGCGAGCGCACCGTGCCGATCGGCAGGTCGAGCACGGCGGCGATCTCCTCGTAACCGAGCGACTCCATGTCGCGCAGCACGACGGCGGCCCGGAACTCCTCCGGCAGGCGGCCGACGCAGGCGCGCACGCGGGCCAGGAACTCCCGCTGGTGCGCCCGTTCGCCCGGATCGACCTCGCGCCCCGGCGGCGCGAGGTGCAGATCCTCGGTGCCGGGCAGCGGCGCATCGATCGACAGCGTGCGGCGGTTGCGCTTCTGCGCCCGGCGGCGGCGGTAGTCGCTGATGGCGACGTTCATCGCGATGCTGTGCAGCCAGGTCACGAAGCGCACCCCGCCGTCGAACGCGGGCAGGCCCTTGTGCACGCGCAGGAACACCTCCTGCGTCAGGTCCTCGGCGTCGCCGCGGTCGCAGTGCAGCACGGACGTCATCACTCGCATCACCCGGTCCTGGAACATCTCGAGCAGGCGGCGGAACGCATCGGTGTCGCCGCGCTGGGCCGCCAGCATCGCGTCGCGCGCCGGATCGGCCTCGGCCAGGTCGTCGCCGAGGCCACGCTCGACCGCGGCGCCGCGGCCGCCCAACCGCAGCGGTGCCGGCTGGGAGCCGGGCTGCAGACGCGGCGGGGCCGGCGCGGTTCCTTCGACGGCGGGCTTTTTCTCGGCGGTCAAGGGGCTCGGTGCACGGCGGGACAGGCGGGTGCAAGGCACACCCTGGGTGCGACCGCGGCGCCAGGATACCCTCGGCGACGCGGCGCGGCGACGGCTGCACGACGCGCGACCGCGCGAGATCTTCCGCCATGGCCGAGACCGTCTTCACCTTCCCCTGCCCGTGCTGCAACAAGCTGATCGAGGTCGACACGCGCTCCGGCCGGGCGCGCGCGGCGCGGCCCGAGGAAGCCAAGGGCGGCCGCAACCTCGACGACCTGCTCGCCGCCCAGCGCCGCGACGCGCAGCGCCTCGGCGACCTGTTCGCTTCGGCCAAGGACCTCGAGGCGCAACGGGCCGAGCGGCTCGAGCAGCAGCTGCGCCGCGCCAAGGAGGAGGCGAAGAAGGACCCGAACGACAAGCCGCGCAACCCCTTCGACCTCGACTGAGGGTCCGCGCGCGGCGCCGCGCCGCGGCCCGTCCTCACGCCGGCCCGTAGCCCAGCCAGCTGCCGACCTGGTAGATCGCAACCGCGGCGGCCCAGGCCAGCACGGTCATGTAGGCGAAGGTGAACACCGGCCAGCGCCACGAGTGGGTCTCGCGGCGGATCGCCGCCAGGGTGCCGGCGCACTGGCTGCAGAGGGCGAAGAACACCATCAGCGCCAGGGCGACGAGGCCGTTCATCGTGCGCCGGCCATCGGCATCGCGCGCCGCCCGCAGCGCAGCGGTCAGGCGCGGGTCGGGCACATCCGGCGACGGCTCGACCTCGCCGAGGCTGAACAGGGTGCCGAGCGTCGGCACGACCAGCTCTCGGGCCGGGAACGCCGCCAGCACCCCCACCGTCGTGCGCCAGTCGAAGCCGGCCGGCGCGAACACCGGCTGCACCGTGCGGCCGATCGACGCCAGCCAGCTCTGTTCGAGGTAGGCGGCGGCCTCCTGGGCGTCGAGGCGCTCCCGCTGCGCCTCGCCGTCGTCGCCGGCCGGCGTCTCGGCGCGCAGGGCCTCGAACCGGTCGTGGATCGCCGGCGGCCGCGGGAAATAGCCCAACGCCCAGACCACGACGGTCGCGAACAGGATCACGGTTCCCGCCATGCGCAGGAACGAGCGCACCGCATGCCAGGTGTGCGCAGCGACCACGCGCAGGCGCGGCCGCTCGTAGACCGGGAGTTCCATCGCCAACATCGACACGCCGCCGCGCAGCACCGTGCGCTTCAGCAGCAGCGCCACGCACGCCGCCACGACGACGCCGAGCAGGTAGAGCAGGAACAGCAGCAGGCCGGCCTGGTGCGGCGGGAAGAACGCGGCCAGCAGCACCACGTAGACCGGCAGCCGCGCCGAGCACGACATCAGCGGCGCCACGGCGATCGTCGCCAGGCGGTCGCGTTCGTCGTCGAGGATGCGGCTGCCGACGATGCCCGGGATCGCGCAGGCGAAGCTGCTCGCCAGCGGCACGAAGGACCTGCCCGAGAGGCCGACCTTGCGCAGCAGGCGATCGAGCAGGAACACCGCCCGCGCCATGTAGCCCGAGGCCTCGACCACCGTGACGAACCCGATCAGCAGCGCGATCTGCGGCACGAACACCAGCGCCGAGCCGACGCCATTGACGAGGCCGTCGACCAGGAAGCTGCGCAGCGTGCCGGCGGGAACCAGCGCGGCGATGCCGGCGCCGAGCAGGCCCTGCGCCGCCTCGATCCAGCCCATGAACGGCTCCGCGACCGCGAAGACGAGCTGGAACATCGCCAGCACCACCAACGCCAGCACGATCGGCCCGAGCAGCGGATGCAGCAGCACGGCGTCGATGCGATCGGTGCGCGACCGCGCGACCGCCCGGCGCGCCGCGGCGCCGGCCGCGCGGTCCGCTCGTTCGACCGGCGGCAGGACGTCGGGCAACGGCCCCGCGAGGCGCTGCCGCAGCGCGTCGATGCCGGCGCCCGAGGCGCCGTTCACCACCAGCAGCGGCACGCCGAGCGCCTGCTGCAGGCGACCTATGTCGACCGGGAAGCCCTCGGCTGTCGCGACGTCGATCTTGGTCAAGGCCACCAGCATCGGCCGGCCCAGTCGGCGCAATTCGGCCAGCAGGCGCAACTCCACGATCAGCTTGCTGGCGTCCAGCACGACGCACAGGACGTCGACCGCCGCCGCCGGATCGGTGAGGTGCCGCAACGCCTCGGCCTCGTCGCGGCTGTGCGCCTCGAGCGAGGCGATGCCGGGCAGGTCGACGATGCAGAGCGTCGTCGCGCCCAGGCGCACGTCGCCCTCGACGCACTCGACCGAGGTGCCAGGGAAGTTGACCGGCCGCTGCAGGCTGCCGGTCAGGTGCATCAGCAGCGAGGTCTTGCCGGAGTTGGCGCGGCCGACGAGGGCGACCCGGCGGCGCCCGGCGGTGGCCAGCGGCGGCGCCGCATTCACGGCCGCTCCTCCACCCGCCGCACCCGCACCCGCAGCGCTTCGCTGCGCCGCAGCGCCAGCCGGTAGCCGTGCAGCCGGAACAACAGCGGGTCGCCGAACGGGGCGCGCGTCAGCAGCTCGATCGCCGCACCGGGCCAGACGCCGGCGGCCTGCAGCCGGCGGGCAAGCGGGTCGTCGCCATCGACCCCGAGCACCTCGTAGAGGTCGCCGGCCGCCGCAGACGCCAGCGTCGGCTCGGTCGGGACATCCTGGCTCGCCTTCGGCGGCAGGTGCGGGGCAGGTGGCAGGGTCGTGGCGTCGGGCACTTGTTGAGACTCGATCTCAATGCGGGATGATGCCGCCGCCGGCGCCGGATGCAAGCTCGCCGCTGTCCGTAGGCGCCGGCGATCGGCCGCGGTTTGTGGCCCCGCACGCCACGCCGTAGGTTAGCCCGCTCCATGGCGCCAACGGCCCACCGCATCACCCTCCGCATCGCCGGAACCGAACTGGTCTTCGAGACCGGACGCATCGCGCGCCAGGCGCCCGGCGCCGTGCTCGCGCGCTGCGGCGACAACGTCGTGCTGGCGACCGTGACGGCGGCCGAGGCGGCGAAGCCCGGCGTCGACTTCCTGCCGCTGACCGTCGAATACCGTGAGAAGTACGCCGCCGCCGGCCGCATCCCCGGCGGCTTCGGCCGCCGCGAGGGCCGCATCAGCGACCACGAGGTGCTGTGCAGTCGATTGATCGACCGCACGCTGCGCTCGTTGTTCCCCGACGGCTACCACCACGAAGTGCAGGTGCAGGTGCAGGTGTTCAGCGCCGAGCCCACCAGCGATCTCGAGAGCCTGGCGCTGCTCGCCGCCTGCGCGGCGATGCACCTGAGCCCGGTGCCGGCCAAAGGGCCGGCGGGCGGCCTGCGCGTCCAGCGCGTCCAGGGCCAGTGGCTGGCGTTCGGCGGCAAGCAGCAGCGCGAACATGCCGACCTCGAGTTCTCGGTCGGCTTCGGTCCGGACGGCCTGGTGATGCTCGAGGGCGAGGCGCGGGAGGTCGACGAGGCGGTGGCGCTCGAGGCGATCGCCGAGGCCGGCCGGTGGATCGGTCGCTGCCAGAAGGCCTTCGACGAACTGCGGGCCGCCGCCGGCAAGCCGAAGCAGGCCCTGCCGCCGGCCGCCGAGCCGCCGCCCCTGCCCGAGCCGACGCTCGCGGCGCTGCGCGCGGCGCTGCGCCGCACCGGCAAGGCCGAGCGCCGGGCCGCGGTGGCCGCCGCCGAAGCCGGGTGGATCGCCACCCTGACCGCGGAAGCCGCCCCCGCCGCCCGCGCCGCCTTCGCCGCCGCCGCCTGGACGGAGACACGCGCGCTGGCGCTCGACGGCCACCGGCTCGACGGCCGCGGTCCGACCGACATCCGGCCGATCTGGAGCGAGGTCGGTCTGCTGCCCCGCGCGCACGGCTCGGCGCTGTTCACGCGCGGCGAGACGCAGGCGATCGTGACCTGCACGCTCGGCAGCCCCGACGACGCCCAGCGCGTGGACGGCCTCGCGGCGGACGGCGCCACCGAGCGCTTCCTGCTCCACTACAACTTCCCGCCCTACTCGGTCGGCGAGATCCGGCCGCTGCGCGGCCCCGGCCGGCGCGAGATCGGTCACGGCTCGCTGGCGCGGCGCGGCCTGCGCTGCGTGCTGCCGGCGGCGTCGGAGTTCCCGTTCACGATCCGGATCGAGTCGGAGATCACCGAGAGCAACGGCAGTTCGTCGATGGCGACCGTGTGCGGCGGCTCGATGGCGATGCTGCACGCCGGCGTGCCGCTGGCCAGGCCGGTGGCCGGCATCGCCATGGGGCTGGTCTCGGACGGCGCCCGCCACGTCGTGCTCAGCGACATCCTCGGCGACGAGGACCACCTCGGCGACATGGACTTCAAGGTCGTCGGCACCGAGCGGGGCATCACCGCGATCCAGCTCGACAACAAGCTGGGCGGCCTGCCCGACACGGTGCTGGCCGGCGCGCTGGCGCAGGCGCGCGACGGCCGCCTGCACGTGCTCGCCGCGATGCGGCAGACGATCTCCGCGCCGGCGGAGCCGTCGCGGTTCGTGCCGCGCGCGCTGCGCCTGTCGATCATGCCCGACGCCGTTGGCGCGCTGATCGGAACGCGCGGCGCCAACATCAAGGCCATCACCGAGACCTCGGGGGCGCGCGTCAGCGTCGGCGACTCCGGCGAGGTGCTGATCTACGCCACCGAGCAGGCCAGCGCCCAGCGGGCGGCGATCCTGGTGCAGCGGTCCGCGGGCGTGCTCAAGGTCGGCCGCTGCTACCGCGGCACGGTCACCGGCGTGAAGGACTTCGGCGCCTTCGTGCGCATCAACGCCGTCAACGAGGGACTGGTGCCCGTCGAGGAACTCGACCGGGCGCCGGTGCGCCATGCCGGTGACGTCGCCCGCGAGGGCGAGGAGATGGTGGTCGCGGTGCTCGGCGCCGACGACCGGGGGCGGTTGCGGCTGTCGCGCCGCCAGGCGCTGGGCGTCGACGACAGCCAGATCGAGTACTGACGCGCCGGCGGCGGCAGGCTTCAGGGCACCCGGGCGCGCGCCTGCACGAAGCTGTACCAGAACACCGCGTCGGGATCGCGGGCCACGCGCTCGAGCTCCTGCCGCATGCCGGCCACCACCTCGGGCGACACCTTGCCGGCCTGCGCCAGCGCCGGCGCCCCGCTGAGCAGCAGGTCGGTCCAGTAGGCCAGGAACTCGGTGCGATCGGCCGGCTGCCGGTTGTCGAGATGGAACGTCTTGACCTCGGTGCGGATGTCGGCGAAGCCGTTGCCGAGCAGCAGGTTGCCCAGCCGGGCGCCGACGAACGGATCGCCGCCGAGTTCGCGCTGGGTGTCGTTGAACGCCCGCCAGTAGCGCAGCGTGTTCGGGCTGTAGGGGTCGAGGAAGAAGGTGGCGTTCATCACCTCGGTGACGACCACCGGCGAACCGGCGCGCAGCACCCGCCGGACCTCGGCCAGCGCGCGCGCCAGATCGGCGACGTGCTCGAGGATCCAGCACAGGAACGCGCCATCGAACGCGTCGGCCGGGAACGGCAGCGTCTCCGCCGGCGCCTCGCGCAGCCGCAATCGTCCCGCGGCCCAGGGGCAGCGCCGCAGGTGGGCGCGCGCCCGCTGCAGGTTCGCGGCGCTGCGGTCGACGCCGGTCACGGCGAGCGACGGGAAGTGCCGCAGCAGGATCTCGGTCTGCGCGCCGACGCCGCAGCCGACCTCGAGCAGTTCCCGGCAGCGCCGGAAGGGCAGGCGGTCGTGCACCGCGTCGGCGAGGAACGCCGCCTGGTGGTAGAGCCGCTGCTGCTCGTCGGGCGTGTAGCCGTGCAGGTAGCCGGCCGTGCGGCGCGTGCGCGGGGATCGGTTCGCCGGCCGGGACTTCGCGGCTCTCGCCATGTGGGGATCGTGCAGCGCCCGCCGGGCGGGCACAAGTCAGTGCGGCACCACGCCGCGCGGCGCGAACACGACCGCATCGGGCAGCAGGCGCGCCACGCGGCGCGTCGCCTCGAGCGGCAGCAGCCGGTAGGTGTGCGTCCCGGTGGCGCCGGCGCGCACGACGCACAGGGCGCCGGCGCGCACTTCCTGCGCCTCGCGCGGCGAGACCTCGAGCCATGGCAGCGAGCCGTCGGCCGCCTCGAAGTAGAACTTGACCGGCCCCGGCCCAGGTTTCCTGGCCTCGGCCAGCAGCGCCTGCACCGCCTGCAGCTCCTCGCGCTGCCGGCGTTCGGCGTCGAGCCGTTCCTGCTCCCGGCGCGTCGCCTCGCGCTCGCGCGCCTGCAACTGCTCGAGGTCGCGCTGGCGGGCGGCGGCCTCGGCGTCGAGCGCCTCCTGTCCCTTCGCCGACCGCTCGACGCGGGCCTCGTGGGCGAGGCGCCGCGCCTCCTTGTCGGACAGCAGGTTGGCCTTCTTGAACTGGTCGCGCAGGCTCACGCCGGCATGGTAGCAGGCCCGGTGCCGGACGCCGCGCCGATCAGCTGGCGGCGGCGGCCAGCGGCTCGAGGAACCGCACCGCGAGGCCGAGCCGGCCGTCCCCCATGCTCTCGCAGCGCACCAGCTCGCCGCGGATGCCGCCGGCACGACCGGCGAGGTGCACGGTCACCGGAATCGGGCCGACCGCGGTGAAGAAGACCCCCACCGCCGACAGGTTCTCGCCGCTGCCCTCGATCCGCGCCGCGTCGAGGTCGATGGCGACCGAAGCGTCGAACGGCGTCCGCAACGCCCGGCGCTGGTCGGTGGTCGTGGTATCGGTTGGTTCCGCCATGGGCTCGCTCCTGCCGGTCCCATCGGCAGCCGGGGCTCCGGGGCTGGATCCCCGGCCTCCGGATCGCGACCGGCAGACCGGGAACCTCGGGGATCGGGGGCCCCGTCCGCTACCCTGCCGCCGTGCCCGAGACCCCCTACGTGCGCGAGGCCGGCTACGCCGAACGCTACCGCGACCGGCGCTTCCGCAGCGGCAGCGGCCGCCGCACCGACGCCCGCGAGCGGGCCGCGCTGGCGGCGCTGCTGGCGGCGACGACGTGGCCGGCCGGCCCGTGGCTCGACGCGCCGAGCGGCGCCGGGCGCCTGTCGGCGGCCCTGCCCGGCGACGTGGTGCAGGTCGACCGCGACCCGGCCATGCTGGCGGCCTGCGGTCCGGGTCGGCCGCGCGCTTGCGCCAGCGCGCAGCGGCTGCCGTTCCGGGACGGCACGTTCGCCGGCGCGCTCTGCCACCGGCTGCTGCAGCACATTCCGACCGCCGACGAACGGCGCGACATCCTGCGCGAACTGGCCCGCGTCACCCGGGGGCCGATCGTGGTGTCGTTCTTCGACGCCGGCAGCCTGCAGCACCTGCGGCGCCTGCTGCGCCGGGCGCTGGGCAAGACGCCGTCGGGCCGCGGCGCCATCCGCCGCCGCGCGTTCTTCGCCGAGGCGCGGGCCGCCGGGCTGGAGGTGGTCGCCGTGCGCCCGCTGCGGCGCTTCGTCGCCGAGCAGACCCTGGTGCTCTGCCGCGCCGCCGCCAGCGACCGCCCGTGAGCCTCAAACCGGGCCGCCCGACCGGCCGATGCAGTTCCGAGTCGGGCATCGGACATGGGAACCGCCACGCTGACCACCCCGCAGGCAGCGGCACGCCGGCCGCAACGGGCCGCGGCCCGGGAGCCGCTCACGCGCAGCACGCGCGTGCTGCTCGTCGAGGACGAACCGCTGACCGCGGAGGTCTTCGCCCGGGCGCTCGCGCGCGACGGCCACCGGGTCGACGTCGCCCGCGACGGCCTGCAGGCGCTGCGCCGGCTGCACGACGAGCCGCCGTCGCTGGTCGTGCTCGACATGAGCCTGCCCGCGCTGCCGGGCGCCGAGGTGGTGCGGCGCGTGCGGCGGGCAGGGCACCTCGCCCTGCCGATCCTGGTCGTCTCCGGCTGCTCGCGCGCCGAGACGGACCTCGACCGCGCCGAACTGTGGCCGGGCGCCTGGCTGACGAAGCCGGTCAAGCCGCGCGAATTGGTGGCCGTGGTGCGGCGGTTCCTCGACGCCGGGCGGGCCGGGCCTGGCGCCGAGGGCTAGCGCGCGAACAGCTGCGCGGCGAACGCTTCGAGCTCCGGCCGCAGCAGCGGCACCGCCATCGGCCACGGCACCTCCCGCGGCGAGAGCCGGGCGACGTCGCCATGCCACTTGTCCGCCGCGACCTGCGCGGCGACGTAGGCCAGCGACCGCTCCAGGCCGTCGCTGCCGCGGTGGCCCACCACCGGCTGCAGCCGCACGCGCAGCGCTCCGAGGGCGTCCAGCACGGTCGCGCTCAGGCCCCCCGAGCCCACCAGCACGAGTCCGGCCAGCTCCGGGACGAGGCGCGGGGCATGGAAGCCCGCCAGGCTCGCCGCCTCGCCGTCGGCGACCAGCAGCACACGGCCTGGCCCGGTGCCGTACAGACTGCGCAGGACGCCCAGGGCGGCCTGCAGTTCGCCGATGTAGTTGCGCACCTCGCCCGGCGATTCCAGGAACGCCACGTCCCAGCCCGGCTCGCCGCCGAAGCCGGCCAGTTCGTGCGCCGTCCAGCGCGGACCGCGCGACGCCGGCGCCGTCGGCCGCCGCACCGAAAGGTCGTAGGCCGGCGTCGCCGCGGCGAACACGACCAGGGGTCGATCCCGCCCCGCCCCCGGCGCGAGACCGTCCGGCAGGCGCAGCACCGCGGCCAGTCCCCGCGCGGCCTGGGACGGCAGCAGCACCGGCACGTCGCCGGTCATGCCGGCGAGCACGTGCCGGTCGGCCGCGACGTTGCGCAGGGCCAGCTCGAGGCGCTCGAGATCGGCCACCGCGTCGCTGGCGACGTCGAACGCCTCGCCGGCATAGGCCCGCCGCACCTCGGCGGCGAGCCCGGTCAGGAAGGCGCGCGGCTCGTCGGGCAGCGCAGCCCCCCGTTCCTGCACCGCGGCGAACGCCGCCTCGCAGCGGGCCTGGTAACCGCGCCGCACGTGGAACGGCCATTCGAGCACCGGCTGCCCGGGTCCCGGTCCTGCATGGCCGAACCAGGCCGACAGCCGGAGCCGGTAGGCGCCGTCCTCGAGCTCGTCGGCCGGCACCGGCACCACGAGCCTGGCCATGCGCAGGTCCTCCAGGGTCGCGCCTTCGCCGAAGCGCACCGACCAGATCGGCTCGCCGCCCGCGTCGAGCACCAACAGGTCGAACGCCACGTCCTCGGGCACCGGCATCGCGAAGGGCAGGAACACGGAGACGTTGGTCCGGCGGCAGACCTCGTTGGCGCCTTCCGGATCGGCGACCTCGGGCAGCACGTAGACCGAGAGCATGGCGCGCAGCAGGAACGCGTCGTCGGCCGGCACCCCGCGTCGGTCCGCGAGCGCCGAGGCCACCGGCGCGAACGGCACGCCGCCATCGGGCCCGGCGAGCCGGGCGGCCACGCTGGCGACGGCGACGGCGTCCGCGGCCAGCAGCTCCTGCCGCAACTCGGCCCGGCGGTGCTCCAGATGCAGGAAGCCCCAGCGTTCGCGGTAGACGGGGCCCTGGCCGGGGAGCGACGGCGCCCAGGCGGCGAGCGCGGCGATCAGCGCCCGGGCAACGGGTAGTGGGCTTTGATCCATGCCTGGAACGGTGCCTCGATGGTCAACGGGTTCCACGAGTAGACGGCCTGCAGGGCGTCGCGCGTCGACTGGCCGCTCTTCAACGCCCGCACGAAGTCGCGGCACCGCGCCCCGCCGTGCGCCGACAGCAGGAAGTCGACGTAGGCGAACGCCGCCGCGTGCTCGAGGAAGGTCAGCTGGTCGGTGTTGCGCCTGGCCAGGTCGGCGAAGCTCGGCATGCCGCCCTCCTCCACCAGCTTGCGCACGTGCGGCCGCCAGATGCCGTTCTTCCAGCCGGCGCCCGGGGCCAGCAGCAACTCCTCGTAGCAGTAGTTCCGGCAGCTGCCGCTGTGGCGATCCTCGAACCAGTGGGCGAGTCCCTCGTCCACCCAGCCGTGCCCGCGGTTGCCGACCCACTGCACCGGCAGCATCTGGCTCAGCAGCAGATGGGTCACGTTGTGCACGACGTTGCGGTGCACGGCCTCGTCGTCCGGCAGGCTGCGCGGATCCTGCCACATGCTGTAGACGAACTCCGGCCCCATCTGCTTGAGGCCGGTCGACGCGGCGCTGCCGAAACCCGTCTCGCGCGGGCCGATCACGCCGTGGTCCTTGGCATCGCGGAACAGGTGGACGCGCAGTCGCCCCGGCAGGTCCGCCTCGGTCAGTTCGAGCGTGGCGCGGAAATCCTCGCGCAGCGCCTCGAGGCGCTGGGCGTGGAGATGCAGCAGGGCGTGCGTATCGAGCTTCTGCTTGCCGACGGTGGCCGGCTTCAGCGAACCGACGAGGTCGCAGTGCGCGGTGCGCAGGTGGACGAGCGCGTGGTGCCCGACCGCGTCGTCGACCCTGGCCAGGCGCTGCTGCAGCCAGTCGCGCGCCAGCTGCTGGCGGTGTTGCAGCTCGGCTTCGACCTCGGCACGTTCGCACTGCCGGCAGTCCACGGCCCGTGCCCCGGCGCAGACCCGGCAGGTGGCGGCGACGCTGCAGTCGAGCACCACGCCGTCGGCCTCGAGGCCGAGGTCCTTGCCGTGCTTGCCGCACGGCAGGCTGCCGCGGCCGGCGCAGCCACGGCAGTCGGCCGCCGGCTGCTGCCCTGGCGGGGTCGCTCCGGCGAGCGCGGCGGTCAGCAGGCAGGCAGCGGCGCGGAGCCGGAACATCGGCGGCAATGTAGCGCAGCGGGCCGGAAGGGCGCAGCGGTCAGGGCACCTGCAGGGCCTTGTGCACCTGCGGCAGCACCCGCACGTCGAACTGCGCACGCTGGGCCGCGGCGACGAAGCGTTCCAGGTCGGGCCGCGCGATCGACGCCCGCACCGCGCCGAACGGCGTCGCCGGCTGCAGGACCAGCAGGATGCGCTCGCGCAGCGGCAGCAGATCCTCGAGCGCCCGCTCGAACGAAGGGTCCAGGACCCGGTCGGTCAGCACGACCTTGACGTCGACGGTCGCCCCGCGCTGCAGCGCGATCTCGCAGCAGCGCCGATGCCGGGCGCCGAAGCCGTCGCGGGGCAGCGCCGCCGCGGCGTCGGCCGGGGCGCCGAGCGTCTCCGGCAGCTTGTAGTCGGCGCTGAGATGGTCGACCTGCTCGATGCACGCCGCCAACGCCTCGGGGTGGATGGCGGCGGTCTCGAGGTGCACGCGCAGGCCGCGCTGGCGCAGCAGGCGGCCGAGTTCGCGCACGAACTCCGGGAACACCAACGGCTCGCCGCCGGTCACGCTGACGCGCGGCGCCCGCGCCCCCGGCTCGCAGGCCGCCGCGACCTGCCGCACCAGTTCGGCGGCGCGCTCGGCGCTGGCGGGGTTCGCCTCCTGCTGCTCGCGCACGCCGAGACGCACCGGGAACCGCGCCGGCGCCGCGTAGCTGTGCGGCGTGTCGCAGTAGAGGCAGCGCAGCGGGCACGTCGCCGTGCGCACGAACGTCATCGGTACGCCGACGAAACGACCCTCGCCCTGCACCGAGTGGAACACCTCGACCAGCGGCGCCCGCACCGACGACCGCGGATCGCCGGCTCCACGCTCCGGCTGCCCCAGGTTGGCGAGCGCGCGCTTCAGGTCCACGGCCGGCTCAGGCGAACTGCCGCGCGAGATCGTTCAGCACCGCGATGCCGCGCCGCAGCAGGTCGTCCTCGGCCGCGAACGAGATGCGGAAGTGCGTGTCGCGGCTCGAGAACGACTTGCCCGGCACGATCAGCAGGTTGCGATCCAGGGCCGCCTGCAGGAAGGCCGCGCTGTCGCCGGGGCGGCCGTCGGCGGGGCGCGGCAGCTGCGGGAACGCGTAGAACGACCCCTCCGGCGCGCGCAAACCGTAGACCGGGTGCAGTTCCCGCGTCAGCAGATCGCGCTTGTGCCGGTACTCGGCATGGCGCGGCGACAGGTCGATGTGCGGCTCGGCCTCGAGCAGGGCGTACTGGAACGGCGCCGGCGCGCAGACGAACGAGAACTGCTGCAGCGTCTTCATCGCCTCGAGCACGTTCGCCGGGCCGGTGGCGTAGCCCATGCGCCAGCCGGGAACGCCATAGGTCTTGCTGTAGCCGGCGAGCTGGATGCAGCGGTCGGCGTAGCTGACCGGCGAGGCGTAGTCGTCGACGTAGCAGAAGAAGTCGTAGATCTCGTCGCTGACGACGTAGGCGCCGCAGCGGTTGGCGATCCGGCACAGCCCCTCGATCTCCGCGCGCGTGAGCACGGCTCCGGTGGGGTTGCTCGGCGAGTTCACGAACACGATCTTCGTGCGCTCGGAGCAGAGTGCCTCGATCGCCGCCAGATCGAGGCCGAAGCGATCGCCGGGCGTCTTCGGGTAGAGGTCGTAGTAGCGGATCGTGGCGCCGCACAGCGTCGCCAGGTGCCGGTACATCACGAAGCCAGGATCCGGCAGCAGGATCTCGTCGCCGGGGTTCAGCAGGCACTGGAACGTCAACACGAGTCCGCCGGAGACGCCCGCGGTGAGCAGGCACGTCTCGGGACGGCGGCCATAGCGGCGTTCGACGCCGTCGAGCACGCGGGCGTTCAGCTCCGGCAGGCCTTGCGTGACCGTGTAGCGGTTCCGGCCGGCGCGGATCGCCCGGCACGCGGCTTCGACCAGCTCCTCGGGCGGGTCGTAGTGCGGCTGCCCGATCGACAGGTTGATCGGGTCCTGCATCGTCGCCATCAGTTCGAAGATGCGACGGATGCCGCTCGGCTCGATGCCGCGCACGCGCTCGGCTAGCCGGGCGTCGTTGCCGCCTCGCCCCGCCGGCTGCTTCGGGTCGACCACGCGTTCGCCTCGGTCGCCTCGACGACCCTACTTCTTCGCCGGTGCGGCGGCGGCCGGCTTGGCCGCGGCGGCGGGCTTGGCGGCGGCGGCCGGCTCCTCGGTCTTCTTCTTGGCCTTGGCCTTGAAGGTGGTTCGGACCTTGCGCAGGCCCTCGACGCGGTCGCCATCCTTCCAGGCCCCGACCTTCTTCAGCGCCTGGAGACGCTCCATGCGGGTCCAGACGTTGCGTTGGCCACCGGCGGCGCCGGACAGTTTCAGGCTGCTGTGGATCGTCATGACGGGCTCGGGCTCGGCTGGGTGCGGAAAAGGGCCGAGCAGTCTACCGGATCGGGTAGGCGGTCGGCCAGTCCGGTTCCGTCTTTCGCAGTTCGACGAACGTCGTGTCCGGCACGTCGGCCGGCAGCTGCAGCAGCTTGTCACGGGTCGCCGCCCGCTCGGCGTCGCCGTCGAAGTAGACCGCCACCACCCACAGCGGCCCCTGCTGGCTCGCATACTCGAAGGGCCTGGCCTTCAGCAGCTTCTGCGCCCGCAGGTACTGGCTGAGCTGCAGCGCCCGCTGCTGCGCGGAGCCGGCATCCAGGCCCGGGTAGACGGAGACGATGAAGGCGTGGCTGGCCAACGGCGCCGCTTCGATCTCGCCGACGATTCCGGGCGCCTGCGGGCCGGCCTGCAGGCCGGCCGCGCCGGCCGCCGGCGACGCCGCCACCACCTGCCCGCGCACGAAGAAGCCGCCGACGAAACCGAGCAGCGCGACGAAGAGCAGCACGAGGCCGCCCGCGCCACCGCGCGCTCCGCGGCTGCCGCCACGGGACGGACTGCGCGCCCGGCCGAAGAAGGCCGCGACCGACGCCGCGACCGACGCGAAGAGACTGGAACGGCGACCCCGGTACTGCCCGCGCGAGCCGAGCAGCAGCACCATGTCGCTGGATTTGCGCGCCACGAAACACCCCCGCGCCCCATAGCCGGGCGCCAGCATCGGACCGTGCGAACGAACTGCACCAGCAGGAACCGTGGGCTCCGACCGCGACGCGGCGTCACCCACGTGACCATGTTGCGGCCGACCGAGCCGCAGGGGGCGACACTAGCGAGCGCTGCGGCGGCGTGCAATGGCCAACCCCACGGGCGCGGCGACGCCGCGCCACGTCGGCGGGGCGCCGCAACGCGTCAGTCGTCGGCGAGCCGTCGCAGCGCCGCCAGCACCTGCGGCTTGCCGCCCACCGGCGCCGCGCGCAGGAACTCGCGCGCCACGGCCCGCGAGCCCGCCGTGTCGCCGGTGCGGGCCAGCGTCGCCGCCAGCAGGTAGACCTGCTGGCTGGCATCGAGCCCGTGGCGCTGCTGCCAGGCGACGGCGAGGCGGCAGAGCTGTTCGAGTTCGGCCAGATCGACGGCCGGGTCGTCGTGCACCGCGGAGGCCAGCAACCACGCCGCCCAGTGCTGCTGCGGATCGA
The DNA here is from genome assembly GCA_019636245.1 of Planctomycetota bacterium. Taxonomy (GTDB): domain Bacteria; phylum Planctomycetota; class UBA1135; order UBA1135; family UBA2386; genus JAEUHS01. The sequence goes on from JAHBXX010000002.1 coordinate 87,021, forward strand.
GTTCCAGGCAGCGGCGGAACGCCGCCGCGGCCGCCGCACGATCGCCGCGCTGCAAGGCCTCGAGGCCACGCTGCTCGCTGCGGCGCCAGATCGCCGCCAGCTGCAGTTGCACGCCGCTGCCGTCGAACCCGTCCGGCGCCACGTCGAGGCAGCGGCGGAACGCCGTGCCGGCCGCGTCGTCGTCGCGGCGCAGGATGCGCTCGTAGCCGAGGTCGGCGCAAGCTTCGGCCAGCAGGCGGCGCGCTTCGTCGAAGTCCGGCAGCAGGCGGTGCGCGGTCTCCAGGTGCGCCACCGCCTCGCCGAAGCGGCGCTGTTCGCGCGCAAGGCGGCCGAGCACCAGGTGGGCCTTGGCCTCGTCCGGATTCAGGGCCAGGGCCCGCTGGACCAACGCCAGCACCTCGGTCGGCGGCGTGCCCGGATCGGACTGGCGGGCGTAGGCCTTGCCGACCAGCACGTTGGCCAGCACGCGCGCGGCGCCGCGATCGGTCGGACAGAGGCGCAAGTAGGCCTCGAGCTGCAGGATGGCGTCGTCGAGCTGTCCCTGGCCGACGAGGGCCAGCGCCAGCTCCTGCCGCAGCGCCGGGTCGGCGCGGTGCATCAGCCCCTGCCGCGCGTAGTGCTCGGCATCGGCGTAGTTGCCGCGGCCGCGCAGCAGGCGGGCCGCGCCGAGCCAGGCGTCGATCGACCGCGGGTCGGCGGCCTGCGCCCGCCGGTAGTTGCGCAGCGCCGGCAGCAGGCGGCCGCGGGCGGTGTCCCACGCCGCCTGCGTGCACCACAGACCGGCATGCGACGGCGCCTGTTGCAGCGCCGCCGCGAGCGCCGCATCGGCGCGTTGGCCGACCGGATCGTCGTCGGCCAGCGGGTGCGGCGGCTCGCCCACCGCGTGGGCCAGGGCCCGCAGCTGCTCGAAGGCCACGACGTCGGGATGGGCCGGAGCCAGCGCCTGGCCCCGCTGCAGCGCCCGTTCGGCCGAGCTCGCGTCACCGGCGAGCCGCAGGGGCTCGAACGCGGCGAGGCAGGCCTGCAGCAGCAGCTGCTCGGCCTCGGCGCGCCTCTTCGGGGCGATCTCGCGCGCCAGCTGCGCCTCGGCGGCGGCGATGGCGGCCTGCGCGTGCCCCGCCGCGGCGCCATAGTCGGCCGCCAACAGGCACAGGCGGGTCAACAGCAGGCGCGCGCGCAGTTCGTGGATCGGGTACCGCGCCGCGGCGACGGCGGCCTCGAGGTGCGGCTGCACCGCCTCCACCGACGCCGAGCCGCGCTGCAGCAGCTCGTAGACGAGGTTCAGGTGCGCCACGGCGTTGGCCGACTCGACCGCGAGGCTCTGCCGCCACAGGGTCTCGTCGTCGGCGAACGCCTGCGCCCGGCCCCCGCACCAGACGACCAGCGGCGACAGCACGGCCGCGGCCAGCCACGGTGCCGCGCGCGGCCACAGCCGGCCGAGCGCCGCCAACGCCGCCAGCGCGGCCCCGGGCACCGCCATGTACAGATAACGATCCGCGGCGGCGATCGACGACGCCGGGAAGGCCGTGTTGAACGGCAGCAGCGCGACGACGAACGCCGCCAGGCCGAGCGCGGCCAGGCGCCATCCGGGCCGCCGCCAGCCCATCGCCACGGCCACCCCCGCGAGCGCGAGCGCGACGCAGCCGGGCAGCCAGTCGGCGCGGAACTGCGCCAGCGTGTCGACCTCGGGGTAGAGCACGTTGAGCCGCGCCGGCCAGGCGGTCGTCGCCAGGTAGTGCCAGAAGGCGCCCGGCACCTGGGCCAGACGTTCGCTCGCGGCGCCGGGTGCCAACGTGCCCTCGGCGGCGGCGATGGTCTGGTGGTGCCAGGCGATCGGCAGGGTCACCAGCAACAGCACCAGCGGCGCCAGGAACCGCCGGCGATCGGCGCCGCGGTGGCAGCAGACCAGCAGGGCGAGCAGCGGCAGCACGACCGCGGTCGCCTTGCTGTACATCGCCAGCCCACCGAGCACCGAAAGGCCCACCAACAGGCGGGGCCGCGGGCGCGTGGCGTAGGACACGGAGAGCCCCAGGGCGGTGAACACGAACAGCCCGCTCAGCACGTCCTTGCGGCCGCTGGCCCAGGCCACCGACTCGGCGAGCGCCGGGTGCACGACGAACACGGCAGCGGTGGCGAGCGCCAACCACGGCCGGGCGCCGAGCGCCTGCACCAGCCGCACCAGCACCGCGCCGGCCACGGCATGCAGCAGCAGGGACGTCACGTGCGGCCAGGCGGCCGCGCCGCCGCCGAGCCGCCAATCGAGCCACAGCGACAGGTGCGCGACGGGCAGCCAGGCGTTGGCGATCGGGCGCGACGGATCGAGGATCGCCGCCACGCCGTCGCGGAACTCGGGGTTCTGCGGGCCGAAGTAGAACGTGTCGTCGAAGTCGAGCAGGCCCGCGCCCAGCGCCGCCGGCAGGTAGGCCAGCAGCGCGAGGCCGAGCATCGGGGCAAGGCACGCCCACCACGGCAGGGGGGATGGCAGCCCAGGATTCGGCGGCGGCGCGGGCATCGGCGCGGGCAAGCTTGCGAGCCCGGGCCGCGAGGTCAAGCCGCGCGCCCCGCGCCGAGGCGGCGACGGGCGCCCGTTCGCGGCCGGAGGACTTGCGCCGCCGCGGCCGGCGGGCAACCTGTCGCGCCGTGCACTACGCCCGCCACCTGGCCGCCGGAGCCCACCCCGTGGCGCGCGCGCTGCGGCGGCGCGGGCGCGAGGTCTGGCCGCTGCGCCGCCGCGGCGCCGACCTCGGCTACGCCGTGCCCGTGCATCGCCGTCCGCCCGACCTGCGGCAGGCCCTTGCGCGCTGGCAGCGCAGCGAAGCGGTGTTCCTGCCCGGCATGCTCGGCGATGGCCCCGCCCGCCATGGCGAGGCGATCGCCGCGTCGTTGCGCATGTTCGACCGGCTCCGCCGTGGCGGCAGCTTCCTCGACGAACTCGATCGCCGCCTGCGCGACGACGCCGACCTGCGCTACGCCGGCAGCACCGCCGACCGCAACGACCGGCGCGAGATCGAACGGGTGTTCGTCGACGCCATGCCGGGCGGCGAACGGGTGGCCAGCGACCTGTGGGCCAAGCTGACCTGGATCGCCGACGACGCCAGCGACCGCTCGCTGCGCATCCGGTTCTCCGCCGGGCTCGAGCAGCTCGAGGAGTGGATGCAGGCGACCGACCTGACCGCGGGCTGGGTCGACCAGTTCGCGGCGCGCGCGTTCCCCGAGGGCGCGGCGATCCTCGGCTGCGAGCCGCTGCGGCGGCTGCTGCAGGCGCTGCTCGACCGGCCGCACCGGCTCAGCGAGCGCATCGTCTACAACAACGCGCCGGACGGCGGCGCCGTGTTCCACCACGACGCCGAACCCGGACAGCTCGGCGTGGTGTTCAGCCAGCTCGAGGGCCGCACGGGCTGGCTGGCGATCGGCAAGCGGCGCCTCGCCGCCCTGCTGGCCCCCGACGGTTCGGCGCGCGCCCGGCGCCAGGCGATGGCGGCCCTCGATCGCGGCGACGACCAGGCCCTCTGGCGCCGGCTCAACCGCGACGCCGCGTTCGCCGGCCTGCTGGCGGCGCACGGCGCCCTGTTCGTGCTGCAGGCCGGCGACGTGATCCTGCTGCCCTCGCAGGGCATCGACGACGTGGCCTGGCACTCGGTGACCGCCCTCGGCAGGCGGCCGAGCCTGGCCCACAGCTATGGCCTGTTCCCGCGCCGCGACGACTACCCCGTGGCCGCCGACCCCTGGTCGCGCTAGAAGCGCAGCGTGGGGCCCGAGCCGGCAGCGCTGCAGCAGCACCTCGAGCGTCTGGTCGACGCCTACGGGCCCGACCTGCGCCTGCCGGTCGGCCACCGCGCCGCCCCTGCCGCGGTAGCGCCCGACGTCGCGACCGCCGCCGTCCCGGACCCGACCGCAGCGCCCGGCCGGCCCGCCGCGCCGGCCGCGCCGGCCGCCGCCAGGCCCGCCGGACTTGCTGCCGCCCGCGGCCGCCGCGGCGCCGGGCGCCGAGGACCCGACGGCGCAGGCCCTGGCGGCGCTGCGCGCGGAGGTGCTGCCGTGCACGCGCTGCAAGCTGCACCGCGAGCGCAACCAGGTCGTGTTCGGCGAAGGCAGCCCGAACGCCGAGGTGCTGTTCATCGGCGAGGCCCCGGGCGCCGTCGAGGACCAGACCGGGCGCCCCTTCGTCGGCCCGGCCGGCCAGCTGCTCGACCGCATCCTCGTTGGTGCCATGGGCTTGCAGCGGAGCGACGTCTACATCGCCAACATCAACAAGTGCCGGCCACCCGGCAACCGGGCGCCCGAGGCCGACGAGGTCGCCGCCTGCCTGCCCTACCTGCGCCGGCAGGTCGACCTGCTGCGGCCGCGCGCCATCGTCTGCCTCGGCCGCACGGCGGCGCAGAACCTGCTGGGCACGACCGAACCGATGCGCAACCTGCGCGGCCGCGACCTCGCCTACGCGGGCATCCCGGTCGTGGTCACCTGGCACCCGGCCTACCTGCTGCGCGACCCGTCGCACAAGCGCGAGACCTGGGAGGACATCAAGCGCGTCAATCGGCTGCTGGGCCGACCGGAGGTGCCGGGTGCCACGCCCGGGTAGCGGTTCCCCGTCCCGGGCGAACGCGCGAGCCCGAAGCAGCCTTGACCATGCCGGAAGGCCTCGCTACGGTCCGCCCCCTCGCGCGAGCGGCGCTCCCACGACCGCGCGAAATCGTCCGAACCCCTTCTCGCCCCTCTCCTGACGTCGCCCGTGGCCGCTGCGGCCACGGCCTGCGCGGCCTCGTGGCATGCAGGCAGACGCGATGTGCACCAGCGGGACGGGTTGCCCCTCTCCCCGTTCGCTTTCCCTTGCCGGCTATCCCAGCATGATCAAGGTCCAGACCCTGCGGCTGCGCGGCCTCTATGCGTCGTCCCTGCTCGCCCTCGGCGCCTGTTCGGGCACCTCGGACGTCGTCACCGATGGCCCCACTTCTCCGGATGCGACGCCCATGACCGCAGGCGGCGACGCCGCGCGCCCGGGCGCCGGCCGCACGGCCGAGCCGCAAGACCAGGATCCGCGCGATCGGCGCGCCCTGGTGGCCAAGGTGGTCGAGAACGCGCGCCGCTCGCTCGACCTGCGCCTGTTCGAGGACGCGCGCAACGAAGCGGCCTACGCGCTGGAACTCGACAACGACAACCGCGAGGCCCGCGACATCCTGCTGCGCTGCAACCAGATCCTGGGCGACGGCGCCGGCGTGCCGCTGCGCGACGTCGTCGGGGACGCGATCATCCAGGACCGCATCCGCCTCGAGCGCGAGCGCGCGCTGGTCGAGAAGGACCTGCAGCTCGGCCGCGCCGACATGGAGCTCGGCAACTACGGTCGGGCGATCGACAGCTACGAGCGCGCCGTGACCGCGCTGCGCTTCTCCGCCTACGCGCAGGCCAACGAGCCGCTGCGGCGCGAGGCGGAGAACCTGCTGGCCGCCGCCCGGGAGGCGAAGAAGAACGCCGAGCGCGACGCGTTCGATCGCGCCAAGCAGGCCTCCGAGGCCGAGCTGCAGCGCATGCAGCGCGAGATGGACCTGCAGCGCGAAGGCCGCGTCGAGCGGCTCGTCGAGCAGGCCAACCTGAACTTCCAGTCGGGCAACTACCAGAACACGCTGGCCCTGCTCGACCAGGCGCTGCTGCTCGACCCGACCAACGGCACGGCGCTGGCGCTGCGCGACCTCGCCGACCGCGCCCGCCACAACATCGCCGTGGAGGCGAACCGGGAACGCTGGCGCACCGAGTGGAACAAGACCTTCCTCGACCTGCAGCACAGCATCCTGCCGCAGACGGACACCGTCGTGTTCGATCCCGAGCGCTGGGCCCTGGTGTCCGAGCGCGAGCCGGCCAGCTACACGGTGGCCCGGGACCTCGACACGCCGGAGAACCAGGCCGTCGCCAGGATCCTCGAGGAGCGGCAGCTCGAGCACAGCTTCACCAGCGCCACCGTGCAGGACTGGGCCAGCTACTACAGCCAGGTCACCGGCGTCACGTTCTTCGTCACCGCCGAGGTCCGCGACATGCCGGCGGACACGACCACGCTGACCGACTTCCGGCTGACGCGCCGCTCGGTCGCCGACGCCCTGCGCGCGATCCAGTCCGCCACCGGCGTCGCCTACAAGATCCGCGACGGCCTGGTGCACCTGGTCAGCCCCGCGAACGCGATCGGCACGCTCTACCTCGAGAACTACAAGGTGCAGGACCTCGTCCAGGGCGTCGTCGGTGCGCCGGGCGTGAACCTGCGCCTGCCGACGCCCGGCGACGACACGCCGCTGTTCCCGGAGCCCGAGGACGAGGCGCAGCCGTCGGTCGTCGACGAGGGCCGCCTGCTCGACCTGATCAAGTCGACGGTCGCGACCGACAAGTGGGACGGCAGCCCGTTCACGATCACCGCGCAGAACGGCATCTTCTACGTGCGCGCCGACCGCGACACGCACGAGCAGGTCGACGAGCTGATCCGCAACCTGCGCCGCCACGTCGGCATCCAGGTCGACGTCGAAGCCCGCTTCCTCAAGGTCGAGGACAGCTTCCTCGAAGACGTCGGCATCGACCTGCGCGGCCTCGGCAACCAGGCCTCGCAGGGCGTGCCCGGCCGCGGCCTCGAGAAGAAGGGCAACCGGCAGAACGCCGGCTTCGACGACTTCGGCCCGCGCACGCAGCAGAACCCGGCCTCGCCGGGCCTCGTCGGCACCGGCACCGAGCCCGGCGTGTTCTTCGACGACGGCGGCGACGGCGACCTGATGGCCCGCGTCGAGAACCTCTACGACACGACGCTCGGCGGCCGCAACGGCGGCCTGACCAACGCCGGCGGCCTGTCGCTGCAGTATGCGTTCCTCGACGACACCGAGGTCGAGGTCGTGCTGCGCGCGGTGTCCAAGCAGGAGCGAACCGAGCAGATCGATGCCCCGCGGTTGCTGATCTACAACAACACGCGGGCGAGCATGCACTTCCTGCGCAACATCTCCTACATCCGCGACTTCGAGGTGGAGATCGCCCAGGCAGCCGCCGTCGCCAACCCGGTGATCGGCACCGTGCAGGACGGCGTCGCCCTCGACGTCCGCCCCGTCGTCGACAGCGACCTGAAGTTCGTGACGATGGAAGTGCGGCCGACGGTGATGACCCTGCAGCTGCCGATCCCCACCTTCACGACGACGCTGGGCGTCGGTCAGCCGATCTCGATCCAGCTGCCCGAGGTGACGATGCAGCGGGTGCGCACGACGGTGACGATGCCCGACGGCGGCACGATGATGCTCGGTGGCATGCGGCTCGTGGAGCGCCAGAACCTGCGCAGCACGGTGCCGCTGCTCGGCAGCCTGCCCGGGCTGAGCTGGCTGTTCAGCCGCAACGGCACGTCGGTGCAGAACCGCAAGATCCTGATCTTGCTGCGGGCGAAGATCATCCTGATGGAAGAGTGGGAGCCGAACCCGGCCTCGCTGCCCACGGCGGTGACCGCCGCCGCGCGCTGATCGCGGCGGCTGCCGCCGATCGCCCCTGGCGGGCGACCCCGGCTCGCCGACCCGACGTGGCGGCGGCCGGAGCGGTGCCCCGGACCGCGGCCGGCAGCGCCCGCCTCGCCCGCCCCGCCGGCCCTGAGCGTGGGCGCACGGCGTTGCGCCGCCAACCCGTCGCTCGCCGTTGGATCGACTGAACGTCCCGCTATACTCGCCGTTTCCCCTCTGCGGCGCGCTCGACCGCCCCCATCGCGGCGCGCCGACCCAGCCGCCGGGTCGTTGCCACGGCCCTGGCAGCCCCCGTACGACCGCAGGAACGCCATCCCGGAGTCTGCCCGTGACTGCATGCCACTGCCCGCACCGCCGCCCCGGTGCGCGTGCTCTGTTCGTCCTCGCCCTCGGCGCCCTGACCCCCTGCCTGTCCGCCCAGCAGCCGAAGCTCGATCGGGAGATCGCCTTCGTGCGGGCCCTGGCCCGCGAGATGCGGTTCATCGACCTGGCGAAGGAGGAAGCCGACCGGCTCGCGACGCGGTTCCGCAGCGCCGCCGAGCAGGACAAGATCGCGCAGCTCGCGGTGGAAGTGGCCTACCAGGGCGCGCGCATCCGCGCCGATCGCGCCCAGCAGCGCCAGCTGTTCAAGGAGGCGATCGACAAGTCGAAGGAACTGATCGAACGGTCGGCGGACACCACGGTGCAGGTCGCCGCGCGCACCACGCTGGCCAACGCCTCGCAGGAATACGGCCAGTTCCTGGTCGAGGAGATCGAGATCGCCCGCGATGAGAACCCCGAAGCCGTCAAGGAGCTGGAGACCGAGGCGACGGCCGTGTTCCGGGCCGGCATCGACGCCTGCACGAAGGTCATGGACCACCTGCGGTCGTCGATGAAGGACGAGGACAAGCGCATCGAGTACTTCCTGATGTGGATGCGGCGCGGAGTGCTCAACCGCGAGCAGGCCCGCGCCGTGAAGGCCGACCGCGGCGTGTTCGTCGCCCGCGCGATCGAGGACCTGACCGAGATGGTGCTCGAGGTCGGCGAGGAGACGGCGATCGGCCTGCGCGGTCTGTTCGAGATCGCCCAGTGCCACGAGGTCGAGGGCAAGGTCGAGGAGGCGATCGGCAGCTACCGCGACACCGTGAACCAGATCGCGACGTCGCTCGATCAGGCCGACGAGCTGGGCCTGGGCGGCGAGATGCAGGCCTTCCTGTTCGACATGCTGCAGGAGGTCTACCTGCGCACCGCAGAGGTCATGATCCGCGAGGGCTCGGCCACGACCGGACAGCTGTTCACGAACTTCCGCGAGCACGTGGCGAAGTTCGGCGAGAAGGGCGTCGAGCTGTTCGAGGTCGTCGGCGACCAGTGGGGCCACCTGATGCTGCTGGCCGAGTGCCGATTCCTCGCCGAGTCGGGCGACGCGAACAAGGTCGTGCAGGCGCTGGCGATGGCGCAGCGCATCAACGACAAGCACCCGAACGACTATGTCGGCGTGCGCGCCAAGGCGGTGCTGCGCGACATCCTGTCGGTGCAGAGCAGCCTGGTCTCCGGAGCGCTGCTGTTCGAGGTCGGCAAGGGCGAGTACCAGAACAAGAACTACGAGGAGGCGATCAAGAGCCTGCGGCGGGCGCTGGCGGCGATGACCGACGGCGAACGCCAGAAGCTCGCGCTCGAGAGCTGGCAGCTGCTCGGCACCTCGTTCGCCCTCACCGACCGCTACCTCGAGGCGATCCTGGCCCTGACCGCCGGCCTGCAGCGCTTCGGCGATCTGGACAAGGGCCGCGCCAGCGACGCCGCCGACACCCTGGACCGCGCGATCTCGCAGCTGAAGCGCACGACGAAGAACGACCCCTGGTTCGACCGCGTCTATGCCGAGGCCGCCGACCAGATCGCCAAGTACTCCGTCACCGGCGGCAGCAAGCTGTTCTGGAAGGCCGGCAACGACCTGCTCACCGACAAGAAGTACGGCGAAGCCATCGCCGAGTACGGCAAGGTCCAGCCCGACTTCCTCTACTTCGAACTCGCCCGGGTCCGCATCGCCAAGGCGCAGTCGGCGCAGGGCGACTTCGCCGCGGCGCGGCAGACGCTGCAGGCCTACCGCGACTTCGTCGCCGGCAACGCGATCGACTCGCGCGACGCCGGCAAGCAGCAGGTGCGTGCCGCGGCAATCGCCGAGGCCGAGTTCAACGAGGTGCAGATGGGCTACAACGAGGCCCGCGGCGCCGCGGACCTCAAGCTGGCCAGGGACCTGACGAAGTACCCGGCGGCGATCGAGAAGGCGCGCGGCTTCCTGGCCAGCTTCGCCAAGGAAGGCGACGCCTACGTGCCCGCCGTGCTCGCCTACCTGGGCCGCCTGCACGCCGACCTCGGGGAACTCGACAAGGCCGAGGAGGTCTACCTGCAGCTGAAGCAGAAGGACCCGGTGAGCGGCTCGCGCCTCGCGACCGAGATCTTCAAGGAGTACCAGGACCAGATCGCCTCCCTGGTCAAGGAGCTCGACCAGGCGATCGCCAAGGGCCAGAACGACGCCGCGATCGGCGCCGCGACCAACAGCGTCAACGCCGTGCGCAGCAAGCTGCTGGCGCTCGGTCTCGACTACATCGGCAGCTCGCCCAAGCCCCAGCTGGCGGTGCTGATCGGCGCCATGCAGGCCGCCGAACAGCTCGGTCAGTGGAAGCGGGTCGACGAGGTCGCCCGCAAGACGCTCGACCTCTATGGCACCGACGCCGACGCGAACACCAAGAAGGTCGTCGACCTCTTGGTGCGGCCGATGATCGGCGAGGCGCTGCTCCGCCAGCAGCGGTTCCAGGAGGCCTACGACATGCTGGTCGCCGCCGAACAGGCCAACCCGCAGCAGTGGGAGATCAAGCGACAGATCTGCCGCGCCCTCGGCGGCTGGTTCGAGTTCTCGAGCACCGGCGCGCCACTGCGCGTGGCCGGGCTCGACAAGCCCGCCGAGGCCTACAACAAGTACTACAGCGAGTACCGGACCTGGGCCCTCCGGCCGGAAGTGAAGCAGTTCAGCCTCGAGTGGTACCGCTTCCAGTGGGAGGCGTTCTGGTTCGCCAAGCAGGCCGGCGAACGCGACGGCAAGTACAAGGACATCGCCGACAAGCTCTACCGGATCTCCAAGTCGACGGACAACTTCGAGACCCTGCGCAGCCACGGCGCCGAAGGCCTGAGCCTGCTGCGCAACTTCCAGTTCAACCGCTGAACAGCCCCCACCCCCTCCCCCATGCGCCTCCTCCCCCTGCTGTTCGCGGCCGCCGTGCTGGCGCCCGCCGCCATCGCCCAGAAGGCCGCCGACGTCCTGGTCAAGAAGGACGGTGCCCGCGTGCGCGGGCTCGAGATCACCGAGTTCCTGCTGTCGGGCGTGCGCGCCAAGCGCGCCGGCGGCGACCTCGAGGTTCCCGCGCACCAGGTGATGGCGATCGAGTGGAGCAACCTGCCCGACGCGTTCCTGGTCGGCCGCGCGGCGATGGAGCGCGGCGACTTCCGCCACGCCGTGCAGATGTTCGGCGAGGCGATCGGCCAGAGCACCCGGCCGTTGGTGAAGGCCGACGCGGAGTTCTTCCTGATCAAGGCGGCGGTGTCGTCGATCGGCACCGACAAGAATGCCGCGGCCACCGCCGCCGCGCGTGCGAAGGCGTGGCTGCAGGGCAATCCCAACCACTGGCGCACGCCGGAGGCGATGCTGCTGGCCGGTCGGGCCGAGCGCCTGGCCGGCACCGGCGGCGCGGCCGCCGGCACGCTGCGCGAACTCGACGAACGGGCCGCGCGCGAGGGCTTCGGCGCCATCTGGAGCGCGCGCGCCAAGTCGGAACTGGCGCTGACGCTGCTCGCCGACGGCAAGGCCGCCGAGGCCCGCTCGGCATTCCAGGCCGCCGGTTCGGCCGCCGACGCCGCGCTCGGCACACCGTCGCCCGACGACGCCGAACTGCGCGCCCTGAAGACCGCCGCGCGGGTCGGCGAGGGCGAGACCTACCTCGGCGAACGCGACTACGATCGCGCCGAGAACTTCTTCCGTTCGCTGATCGCCGGCGGCCAGCCCGAACTGGTCGCCGCCGGTCACGCCGGCGAGGGCGAGGCGATCTTCCTGGCGGCGGTCGCCAGCGACCGCGCCGACGACTTCCGCCGTGCCCAGCTCGCGCTGGCGAAGGCCTCGGTGCTCGACGCCACCAGCGGCGAGGCCAGCGCCAAGGCCAACTACTACCTGGGTCGCTGCATGCTGGCGCTGGGTCCGGAGCGCGAGGGCGATGCGTTCAAGACGCGCGCCAACGCCTACTTCCAGGCCGTGATCTCTGGCTATCCGGCGTCGCCCTGGGCGGCCGCCGCAAAGGCCGAACTGGCCAAGTGAACAACTTTCTCGGCTGGCCCCTTCCCCCCCCCAGCACCGTCCCGCAGACTTCCCCGCCCCTCTCCCGAAGAGCCCCTCTCCCTCCATCACCCGAAGAGCCAAGCCCAGGCTTCCCCCGCTCCATGATCCGCGTCCAAGTGCCCTTCGTCCGTCTCCTGGCTGTCGCCGCCCCGCTGCTGCTCGCCACCTCCCTGCTGGCGCAAGAGGCCAAGGGCGGAGGCGGCGAGAGTGCGATCGCCGAGGTCTTCGCCTACCGGAACGCCGGCCTGATCGGCTACCTGATCATCGTCATGTCGGTGGTCGCGCTGGCGCTGATCATCGAGAACTTCATGACGATCAAGCGCGAGAAGCTGGCGCCGCCGGACCTGCTCGGCGAACTGGAGGCGCTGTTCGACGGCGAGAACTTCCAGGAGGCCGTCGAGCTGTGCGAGCAGGAGAAGAACTACCTGACCAACTGCGTCGGCGCCGGCCTGTCGAAGCTAGGCCACTCGTTCGAGACGATGCAGATCGCGCTGCGCGAGATGCAGACCGAGGAGTCGGTCAAGCTGTTCCAGAAGGTCGGCTGGCTGTCGCTGATCTCCGCCATCGCCCCGATGATGGGACTGTTCGGCACGGTGACGGGCATGTTCGTCACCTTCAGCACGATCGCGGCTTCGGGCGGCTCGGTCAGCCCGGCGACGCTCGCCGGCGGCATCAAGATGGCGCTGATCACCACGATCTTCGGCCTTTCGGTCGCGATCCCGGTCGGCGTGGCGTTCTTCACCCTGCGCAACCGGGTGATCAGGACGTCGACGGAGATCAACGCCATCACCGAGGACATGTTCGAGCGCTTCCGCGGCAAGTGAACGGCGGCGACCGCCCGCTCGTTCCCCCCGCTGACGCGCAGCCTCCCGCCTGAAGTCGCCCGGATCGCCCAGCCGCCGGGGATCCCACCGCACCGAGACCGCCGATGGACCTCCAGAAAATAGTCAAGCAGAACGTCGAGATGGACATGACGCCCATGATCGACTGCGTGTTCCTGCTGATGATCTTCTTCGTGCTGGTCATCGACCTGAGCCAGAAGAACCTCGAGGACCTGATCCTGCCCCGCGCCGAGTACCAGGAGCCAGACGACCAGCCGCCCGAGAACCGGCCGATCATCAACGTGCTGCAGAGCGGGGCGGTCGTCTACGAGCAGAACGTCGTCTACGACCCCACGGTGCACGGCAAGAACTACGCGCCGATCAAGCAGCTGCTGCTCGACATCCGCCGGCAGGGCCTGCTCACCGGCCGGTTGAAGCTCAAGGAGGAGAAGGTCGGCAGCAAGATGGTGCCGCTGATCGACGATCCGATCCTGATCCGCGCCGACAAGTGGACCGAGTGGCACTACATCGGCGAGATCATGAAGCAGTGCAGCCAGCCGGACATCGCCTTCTGGAAGGTCGAGCTGGCGATGTCGGAGCAGGACAAGGAGAACCCGAAGAAGAGGACCCCGTGACCGCACTCGACGACGCCCAGGAAGAGGCCAAGGGCGACATGACGCCGATGATCGACGTCGTGTTCCTGATGATCATCTTCTTCATCTGCATCGACTTCAAAGTGCTCGAGTCGAAGCTGCCCGCCTACCTGCCGAAGGACAAGGGCAGCCAATCCGACGTGGTCGAGCCGCAGGAGCAGCTCTCGGTCAAGATCCACGTCGAGAGCGCCGGCACGCCGATCTACCCCGAGGGGGTGACGGCCGGCACGATCAGCCCGAACGGGCGCCCCTACCGGTTCAAGCTGGAGGGGCACCGGGTCAAGTGGGAGGTCGGGCCGAAGCCGCTCTACAACCTCGCGGACGTGCAGAAGGAGCTGGTGCGCATCGCCCAGGATCCGGCCAGCCAGGTGCCCGACAAGGAAACCGGCGGCAAGAAGCTGATGACCTGCGTGATCGAGGCCTACCCGGGGACCTACTACGAGGACGTGGCGCGGACCACCGACGCCTGCAACGCGGCGGGCTTCAAGGAGATCAACTTCGGCGGCGGCCTGGGCGCCAAGTAGCCGTTTCGGCGGCCTCGGACACGACGGCCCGCGGGCGCCCCGGCGCTGCGCGGGCCGCGTTCGTTTCCGGGGCTTCGACCGACCGCCGGGACCCGCCCGGACGGCCACTCGCGGGCTTGGCCGGGCGAGAAAAAGGCACTGGCACAAGGGTCCTGGCGTGGCTACCTTGCGCCACCCTGCCGGCTCCCGAGCGGGTCCGGCAGGTCCCCGTCCGACCACGTGTCGACAGCAAGTCCCTCTCGACCGGCCTCGACTCCGATCGCCCCTCGGATCGGCGGCAGTGCCCTCCTGCTGCGTCGTCAGCCGTTCGCTTGCCGCCGTCACTGACAGAGTTCCGCGTCTGCGGCGCTCCCCTGCAATCTCGTACGCATCGAGCGTGAACCGATGGCACTCGAACACCCGCGCCTTCTCGCTGCTTCCCTCACCGCGGCCGTTCTCGGCAGTTCCTGCTCGACTCCGCCGGAGTCGACGACTGGCACCTCGCCCGAGGATGCGCGCACCGGCGATGGCACCGCCCAGGATCCGAAGGCCGGCACGATCGAGGATCGCGTCCGCCAGGAACGCCGGGACGCCCTGGTCGCCAACTACCTGGTGACGGCGCAGAACCTGCGCGCGAACGGCAACCTCGAGGCGGCGAAGCGCGAACTGCTGAAGGCCAAGGAACTGGCGCCGGGCAACGACGAGGTGCGCACGCTGCTGGCCTCGGTGCAGGCGGAACTCGGCGAGCCCGCCGGCCGCGTCGTCACCTACGGCGAGGAGCAGATGCGCCTGCGCCAGATCGGCGAGGAGCGCGCCCGCGCCTCGGTGGCGATGCAGTTGCAGACCGCACGCCAGGCGATGGCGGCCAAGAACTACGCCGGCGCGCTCGAGGAACTGCGCCTCGCCGGGCTGGCGATCCAGCTCAAGGAGGACTGCGACTGGGGCTCCCTGCCGCAGGACGTCGAGAGCACGCGCGTCGAGGCCGAACGCCTCTACGACCAGCAGCAGCGCGAGAGCCAGGCCCGCGTCAACGCCGAACTGGCCGAGCGCCTGCGGCAGGAGAACGCCGAGATGGAGGCCCGCCGCCGGGCCCAGGTCGATGGCCTGATCCAGGAGTCGCAACGCGCCTTCGAGAGGCGGGCCTTCGGCCACGCGCAGGAGCTGGCGCAGCGCGCGCTGCAGCTCGAGCCGCAGAACATGATCGCCTTCGAGCTGCGCAGCGCCGCCGTCAAGGCCGGCCGCGACGGCGTCACCCAGGACTACTACGAGCAGCGCGCCCGCTCCCTGCGGGCGATGATCGAAGCCGACGAGGACCTGAAGGTGCCGCAGACGGCGATCCTCGAGCTCGACATGGCGACCTGGGAACGCGCCAGCGGCCGCGCGGCGCGCAATGCCGTCGCCAAGGCCCTCGACCCGCAGGACCAGGCCGTCTGGGACAAGGTCCGCACCGAGCAGGTCGGCAAGCTGACCTACACCGAGGAGACGGGCGACTACCTCGAGGTGGTCAAGAACCTGAACCTGATCACCGGCGTGCAGATCCTGACCACGCCCGAGGCCCGCGAGATCATCGGCGCCGAGAGCCTCAAGGTCGTCATCGAGCTGGTTGGCTCCGTGACGCTCGAGAACTTCCTGAACCACATGGTCGGCGCCAGCGCGGGCCTCGCCTGGACGGTGCGCAACGGCGTGGTCGTGATCGGCAACCGCTCGCAGGCGGCCGGCACCATCGTCAGCGACATCTATCCGGTGAAGGACCTGGTGTTCAAGCGGACCCAGTTCCTGCCGCCGCGCATCAACCTGATCCCCGGCGAGAGCTCGGACGACACGCCGCGCACGGGCAGCGAGGGCGAAGACCCGGTCGCCGGCATCGAACTCGGCGACCTGGTCAACAACCTGAAGGAAGCCACCGACCCGAAGTACTGGGAGCAGGAGGGCGTGGCGATCAACGCCGAGGACACCGGGCTGCTGTCGGTGCAGGCCAGCCCGGAGATGCACGCCAAGATCAAGCAGGTGCTCGACGACATGCGCCGCTTCGCGACGCCGATCGTCACCATCGATTCGAAGTTCCTGACCATCTCGCGCAACTTCCTCAGCGAGATCGGCATCGACTTCCGCGGCCTCGGCGGGTCCGGCAACAAGGGGACCGTCGCCACCCTCGACGACGTCACCAACGGCCTGCAGAACAACGCGTCGCGCGGGCTCGACAACGGCGGCACCGGCGACCCGGCGGCCAACCCGCTCTCCGGCGCGTTCTTCAACGACGGCGCCGATGGCGACATCCGGGCCCGCACCGAGAACTACTTCGTCAACGATCTCGGTCGCGTGCTGAGCCCGAACGGCGGCCTCACCGCCGGCTGGACCCTGATCGACGATACGCAGCTCAACATGATCCTGCGCGCCGTCGAGAAGCGGCAGGACGCCGAGATCATGAACAGCCAGATCCTGTCCGTGCTGAACCGCGAACGCGGCCACGTGGCGGTGATCAACCAGACGGCCTACGTGCGCGACTTCGACGTCGAGGTCGCCCAGGCGGCCTTCATCGCCGATCCCAAGGTCGACGTGATCCAGGACGGCATCGTGCTGGACGTGACGCCGGTCATCCACCACGACCGCAAGTACATCACCCTGAACCTGAACCCGACGGTCGCCGAGCTGCAGCGGCCGATCCCCACGTTCACGACCTCGCTCGCCGGCTCGACGCTGCCGGTCACGCTGCAGTTGCCGAACCTGACGGTGACGAACTTCGCCACCACGGCGAAGGTGCCGGATGGCGGCACGGTGCTGATCGGCGGACTCCGCCAGGTGCTGACCCGGGAGCGGCGGGCCGAGGTGCCGGTGCTGGCGCGGCTGCCGCTGATCTCGTTCCTGTTCAAGCAGGAAGGCACCGCCGACGAGAACCGCAGCCTGATGGTGATGGTGCGCGCGCACATCACCGACGTGCGGCGCTGACGGCCGCCGCCGGCCGACCCCCTGCAGCCGCGCTGGCGGGGCACCGATCGCAGCCGGCGTCCTCCCGCCGGCCATCGGCCGGCATCGCCCCTTGCCCGGCCCCGGCCGTTGCGCGACAACTGGTCGCGTGACCAGGCTGCTGGACGCGATCTTCTTCGACATCGACGACACGCTGTTCTCGACGTCCGTTTTCGCCGAGAAGGCGCGGCGCAGCGCCGTCGAGGCGATGATCGCCGCCGGCCTGCGCGCCGACCGCGACGCGGCGATGCGGGAACTCGACGAGGTGATCGCCGAGTTCTCGAGCAACTACGGCGGCCACTTCGACAAGGTCCTCGACCGGCTCGGGCCCGAGTCCACTGGCGGCCACAACCGGGCCGTGATCGTCGCGGCCGGCGTCGCCGCCTACCACGAGACGAAGTGGCGTGAACTCAAGGTCCACGACGACGTCTACGAGGTCCTGCAGTGGCTCTCGCGCACCCCGCTGGTGCGCGGCGTGATCTCGGCCGGCATCACCATCAAGCAGGCGGAGAAGCTGGTGCGCCTGGGCGTGCTCGGCTTCCTGACCCCGTCGGCGATCTTCTTCACCGACCAGGTCGGCTTCAGCAAGCCCAACCCCAAGCTCTACCGCCGGGTCCTGCAGCGCCTGTCCCTGCCGCCCCAGCGCTGCCTCTACGTCGGCGACAACCCGACCCACGACATCGACCCCTGCAACGCGGAAGGCTGGTGGACGGCGCGCATCCGCCGCGGCGGTCGCCACGCCGACGAGAAGGGCATGACCCAGCCAAGCCACGAGATCCGCGACTTCCACGAACTGCGGACCATCCTGCAGCAGCACTACGGCGTGGCCTGAGCCGCTCCCGCGCGCACGAAGCGCGCTCGGCCGAGGTGCCGGCCGTTGGTCCCGGCCGGCGCTGCCCGCACCCTACTTGAGCTGCTCCCAGAAGTCGGCGGGCATGTCGTGGGCGATCTTGAGCGCGCCATTGGCGCCGCCGTAGACCGGCTCCTCGATGCGGATCACCTTGCCGCCGCCCAGCCGCTCCTTCATCGCCTTCTCGACCGCGGTGTCGAGACCCTTGACCATCGAGCCGCCGCCCGCCAGCAGCACGCGGTTCTTCAGCTTGGTCTGGAACTGCGGGTCGAACGAGGCGATCAGCTTGTGGATGCCCTTGAGGATCGGGTCGATCAGGATCGCGCAGGCGCCGCGGATCTGCTCGGTCAGGTCGAACGGCGTCGGCTTGCCGTCGACCGGCAACTCGACGATGCAGCGTTCGGACGGATCGCCGACGAAGCCGTAGCGCTCCTTGATCTCCTTGACCATGTGGATCGTGAACTGGGCGCCGGGGCAGGTCTCGGCGATGCGCCGCGCGAGTTCCTCGTCGACCGCGTCGCCGGCGATGTCGAACATCACCTGGTCGGTCTCCTCGGGCATCGTGCCGTGCATGCGGCAGAGGTCGGTCGTGCCGGCACCGATGTCGATCACCAGCACGTCCTCGAGCCAGTCGAGGCCGTAGGCGACCGAGAACGGCTCGCTGCACAGCATCACCGAGTCGACGTGCGCGCGAGCCGCCTCGATGATCGCCTCGCGATTCTTGACCGACGCTTCGGCGGGCGCCCCGATCACGCAGTAGATCAGCTCGTCCTTGCGCGGACGCGCGAGCCGGATCGCCTCGCCGATCAGGTCCTGGGCGGCCTTCAGGTTGGCCTTCGCCTCGGCGTCCTTGGCGGCGTCGCCGGTGTACTTCAGCACCCCCTTCTCGAGCGGCTTGTAGAGCTTCAGCGACAGGCGCTTGTCCAGCGCCTCCTTGCCGAACAGCACGTCCTTCTTCAGCAGCTTCATGCTGACGACGTCCTTCGGGTAGCCGACCATGGAGTAGACCGTTTCGCGCACGCCATTGCTGGCCGACACGGAGGTCCGGGAGGTGCCTAGGTCCATGCCGATGTAGAGCACACCGTGGTCCTTCTTCGGCGCTTCGGGCGTCTGCTTCGTCTCGCTCATCGTCTTCTCTCGTTCGGTTTCGGCGTCAGGCCTTCTTCTGCAGCCGCAGGTTGGCCTTGAAGATCTCCGCCATGAGTTCCTTCTTCTTGCCGGCCTGGGTGTCGGCAGGGTCCACGCCCTGCACCTCGCGGTAGATCGAGGAAATGCCCCCGTCCAGGCTCTTCATCGCGGCGACCGTCTGCAGGCGCTTCTCGGTCTGGTCCAGCGACTCGTTGAGCTTCTTGATGCGGCGCTGCAGCGTGCCGACCTCCCGGTCGTGCAGGGCCTTCCTGGCCTCGTCGGCCGACTGCCGCTCGACGGTGACGATGTCCATCACCAGGGCCATCACCCGCTCCTCGGCGTCGACGATCGAGGCGCCGCCGGTGGCCGCGAGCGCGCGCAACACGTCGCGCACCTTGGCGGCGATCGCGGCGTTCTCGCCCTCGTAGCGCGTCGCCATCGCCAGCGCGCCCTCCTCGAGCTTGAGCTCCAGGGCCCGCTGCTGCGCCGACAGGTCGCGGCGCAGCTGGTCGACCTCCTCCTCGACCAGCTCCTTCTGCCGCTCGATCTCCGTCTTCTGCCGCTGCAGGTCTTCGTTGGTGCGCAGGAGCCGCAGGAACTCGGCCTTGGTCGCATCGGCGACCGCCTCGCGCTCGACCCCGACCAGGCGCGACTTCAGGCTGCGGTGCACCGCCGCCTCGATCAGCGCGATGATGCGATCGATGCCGAGCACGTTGACCTGCTGCACGCCCTGCTTCTTCAGGTTGTCCAGCGAGGTGCGGAACGACATCTGCCGCACCGCGTCCTTCAGCGTCTCCTTGAAACCCGCCACGCTCATGCCTCCTCGTCCGAACGTGGTTCGTAGGCGAGGCGGCGGTCGGAATCGGGGTCGTGCCCTCGCAGTTCGGTGACGAAGCTGCCGAGCACGTTCGCGCCCATGTCCTGCAGGGTGCGCAAGGCCTCGCGGGTCTGCTTCTTCAGCGAGCGCTCCAGGCGTACCACCAGCAGCGTGCCGTCGACGCGCGCCGCGAGCACGCCCGCGTCGGTCGACGGCAGCACGGGCGGCGTGTCGACGATCACGTACTGGAACCGCTCCTTGAGCCGGTGCAGCAGTTCGTCCAGGCGCGACGAGCTCAGCACCTCGGCCGGGTTCGCCACCCGGGTCCCCGGCCCCAGCAGCATCAGCTGGCGGTAGCCCGCCGGCCGCAGCACCTTGTCGACCGTGGTGCGGCCGAGCAGGACGTCGGCGAGCCCCGGCTCCGGGTTCAGGTTCAGGTGCCGCTCGCAGCCGGGGCGGCGCATGTCGGCGTCGACCAGCACGACCTGCTGCCGTTCCAGTTCCGCCATCGCCATGGCGAGGTTCAGGGCCGAGACCGTCTTGCCTTCGTCCCGGACCGCGGAGGTCACCACCAGCGTCTTCGGCTCCCCGTCGGGGTTCATCGCCACGAGGCGGTTCCGCAGCGCCCGCACCTGCTCGGCCCGGTAGCCCGACGGGTCGTGGAAGAGCACCAGGTACGGACTCACGGCCTGGTCGACGATGACGACCATGTCCTCGGGCCGATCGGGCATGCGGCCGGCGTCGTTGGCTGGCTTGTGGCGGCGGAACATCGCGTCGCGTCGCGGCGGGGGATCTTTCGGATCGGCGGCGACGGCTACTTGTTCAGGACATGGAGATCGGCGGCGGACGGGAGACGCGATGCAGGACGGTCGACCGGCGCCGCCGATGGCATGGAGCCGGCGCCGCCAGTGGCCGGAGGGTGCCCCCGGCCGTGGGACCGGCAGTCTACACGCCCCTGCCGGCCGATCGCCAACGGCCACCGCGGCGCGACCTGACGCGGGTCTACCGCCCGAGGTCGATGCCGGCGGACCGGGCGAAGGCCAGCGCCTGGGCGTAGCCGGCGTCGGCATGGCGGGCGACGCCGAGGCCCGGATCGCAGGTGAAGACCCGTTCGATCCTGGCCGCCGCGGCCGCCGTGCCGTCGGCAACCGTGACCTGGCCGGCATGGATCGACTTGCCCATGCCCACCCCGCCGCCGTGGTGGATCGACACCCAGGTCGCGCCCGAGGCGACGTTCAGCATCGCGTTCAGCAGCGGCCAGTCGGCGATCGCGTCGCTGCCGTCCTGCATCGCCTCGGTCTCGCGGTAGGGCGACGCCACCGAGCCGCAGTCGAGGTGATCGCGGCCGAAGACGATCGGCGCCTCGATCTCGCCCCGGGCGACGAGGTCGTTGACCGCGAGTCCGAAGCGCGCCCGCTCGCCGTAACCCAGCCACAGGATGCGGGCGGGCAGGCCCTGGAAGGCGATCTGTCGCTGCGCCTTCTCGATCCAGGTGCGCAGGGAAGGGTTGTCGCCGAACATCGCGAGCGCCAGCGCGTCGGTGCGGGCGATGTCCGCCGGGTTGCCGGACAGCGCCACCCAGCGGAACGGCCCGCGGCCCTCGCAGAACAACGGCCGGATGTACTCCGGGATGAAGCCCGGGATGCGGAACGCCTCGGCGACGCCGGCATCACGCGCCTCGGTGCGGATGTTGTTGCCGTAGTCGAAGGTGATCGCGCCGCGCTCCTGCAGGTCCAGCATCAGTGCCACGTGCCTGGCGACCGTGCGTCGCGACTCGCGCAGGTAGGCCTGCGGATCGCGTTCGCGCAGCGCCTTGGCCGCCGCGACGCTCATGCCATCCGGCACGTAGCCGACCAGCATGTCGTGGGCCGAGGTCTGGTCGGTCAGCAGATCGGGAACGGTGCCGGCGTCGCGCACCACGGTCAGCAACTCGGTCGCGTTGCAGCACACGCCGATCGACCACGGCTCGCCCCGGGCCCGCTTGTCGAGCGCGCGCCGCAGGGCCTGCTGCGGGTCGTCGATGCGTTCGTCGAGGTATCTGGTCTCGAGGCGCTTGTCGATGCGCCAGCCCTCGACGTCGGCGGCGAGGCACACGCCGCCCGCCATCGTCACCGCGAGCGGCTGCGCCCCACCCATGCCGCCCAACCCGGCCGTCACGGTGAGCCGCCCCCGCAGGTCGCCGCCGAAGTGGCGCTTGCCGGCGGCGACGAACGTCTCGTAGGTGCCCTGCACGATGCCCTGGCTGCCGATGTAGATCCACGAGCCGGCCGTCATCTGGCCGTACATGATCAGCCCGAGCCGGTCGAGGCGGCGGAACTCGTCCCAGTTCGCCCAGTCGCCGACCAGGTTGCTGTTGGCGAGCAGCACCCGCGGGGCATCCGCGTGGGTGCGGAACACACCGACGCACTTGCCCGACTGCACCAGCATGGTCTGGTCGGGCTGCAGCCGCCGCAGCGCCGCGAGGATGCCCTGCAGCGCCTCGGGATTGCGCGCCGCCTTGCCGAGGCCGCCGTAGACGATCAGATGCTGGGGATCCTCGGCGACCTCCGCGTCCAGGTTGTTCTGGAGCATGCGGTAGGCGGCCTCGATCTGCCAGTTGGCGCAGGTCAGGGTCCTGCCTCGGGGGGCGCGGTACGCGGTCATCGGCGTAGCGTGGCCGCGAGGGCCGGGCGGCGCAAGCGGCGCCGGCGGGCGGGCGTTCGCGTGGTGCCGCATGGCGGGTCACTCGTCCCGCAGCTGCTGCAGGACCTCGCGTCGCTGCTCCGGATCCCGGCGGAACACGCCGGCGAACCACGTCGTCTCGGTCGCCGACCCGGTCTTGCCGACCCCGCGCGTCGTCATGCAGTGGTGCTCGGCGACGATCCGCACGGCGACGCCGCGCGGCTGCAGCGCCCGCTCGAGCGCGCCGCCGATCTGCGCGGTCAGACGTTCCTGGACTTGCAGTCGCCTGGCGAAGACGTCGACCAGCCGGGCCAGCTTGCTGAGGCCGACGACCCGCTCGGCGGGCAGGTAGGCGACGGCGGCATGGCCGCGGAAGGGCACCATGTGGTGCTCGCAGTGGGAGAGGACCTCGATGCCGCGGACCACCACGACGTCCTCGTAGCCATCGAGCTCGCCGAACGTCTTCGCCAGCAGGGCCTCGACGTCGGCGCCGTAGCCGGCGAAGAACTCGCGGTAGGCGCGCAGCACCCGCGCTGGCGTCTCGCGCAGGCCTTCGCGGTCCGGATCCTCGCCGATCCAGGCCAGCAAGGTGCGCACGGCCGAGAGCGCCTGCTCCTGGGTCGGTCGCACGTCGGGTCCGGCCGGCAGCTGCACGGCGCGCAGGCGGGGCGGTTGGGCATCGGCGACAGCGGTCGGCTCCAGCCGGTTCCGGCGTTCGGGCAGCGCGTGCATGCGGCGACGTTCGCCAACGACGCGGAGCCGGATGCACGGCGGTCTGGCCCGCAGCCGCGCCACGGCGAGGTCACCGGCCTCGCTGGCGCGCGACCGCCCTCGGCGAGCCCACCGCCGGCCGCCGCCCGCTGCCGTTCAGCGATCGTGCCGCACTTCGCGGGCCGCACGCTCCGCCAGCTCCGCGAACACGTTGGTCCGCTCGAGAGGCAACTGGAACGCATCGGCGAACCTCGTCATGTAGTTGCACCAGGCGACGTGGTAGACCAGATCGGCGGCGCGTTCGGCGCCGAACGTCGCCGCCAGCAGCGCACGATCGTCGGCCGAGAACGACGCCGGTGCACGGCTGAGCCGGTGCGCCGCGGCGAACGCGATCCGCTCCTCGGGAGCGAACGTCGTCCACTCGCCCCGCGCCAGGCGTTGCGCCAATCCCTCGACATCGTTCTCCGGCAGGCCCGCGACCGCGAGCAGCATTTCGCTGTGGCCCATTCAATAGAAGCAGTCGTTGGTGCGTGTCACGACCCAGAACACCGAGTTGGCGAACACGCGATCGAGGTTCGCTTCGGCCTGGAAGGCATACAGGCAGGCGAACCACGCCCGCGTCAGTCCCGGCTGGTAGCCGTAGCCGACACGGCTCCAGACCACCAACTCCGATTGCCGTCGCTCGCGTTCGGTGAGGCCTTGCAGCCGCTCGTCCTCGGGCAGCGGCATCCGCAAGGGCCGCTGCCGCTGGCCATCCTTGGCCGCGAGGAGGTCCGCCCAGCGGCGCTCGCCCCACGCAGGCAGGTCCACCACGGGCGAACCACCGGAGCCGGCCGGCGCGGCCACGGGCAGGCGCCGCGTCGAGGGCCGTGCGGCCGTTCCCGCCGCCGCCAGCAGCGCCGCCGGCACGATCGGCGTGGCATCGTGCACGCCCAGGCCGAACACGATGCGGCAGAGGAAGTTCGCATAGGCGATCGAATGCACGATCGCGGTGGCGCGCTCGGCCCCGAACTGCGCCAGCAGCGCCGCGAACTGCGCCTCGGGGATCGCATGGCCGGCCTCGGTCAGCTGGCGCGCGAACTCGACGGCGACGGTCTCGGCGTCGGGCCCCGGGTCGGCAGCAGGCCCGGCCGTGGCCGCCCGGCGCAGGTCGGACTCGGCCGCCGCCGCGACGGGATCGCAACCCAGCGCACGCGCGACGGTGAGCCGGAGGCGGGCGGCAAGTTCGTTGCCGAGCGGGTTGTGTTCCCGATGCAAGCCGTCGAGCGCCAGCAGGTTCCTGGTCGTCGCCGGCAACGGATCCGCGAGCACACCGGCCCAGGCGGGCAGGGCGACCGCCGCGGGCAGTCCCAGCCGCGTGGCTGCAGGCACAGGAGATGCCGGGGACATGGTCTGGCAGGCAGGGAACGCCGTCGCGACGGCGATCAGGATGGCGGCGACAGCGCGCACGAGGCCCGAGAGCATAGGGCCCAGGGTCGCGCCGCGCCTCGGAGCATGCCTGGCCTCACACCGCCAGCACGCCGACCGCGCGCTCGGCCGCGGCCACCAGCGTGCCGTCGACGACCAGCTGTTCCGCGGTGGCGAGGTCGGGCGCCAGGTAGCGGTCGCCGTCGAGGCCGCGCACGCGCCGCCGCAGGGCCCGGTGGGCTGCTTGCACGCCCGCGCCCGGCCGCAGCTTCCCGCCCAGGTCGAGCCCCTGCGCCGCGCACAGGAACTCGATGCCGAGCACCTTCGCCGTGTTGGCGACCACTCGCTCGGCATGCCGCGCGGCCGTGACCCCCATCGACACGTGGTCCTCGCGGTTCGCCGAGGTCGGGATCGTGTCGACGCTGGCCGGATGCGCGAGGCTCTTGTTCTCGCTGGCCAGCGCCGCCGCGACCACCTGCGGGATCATGAAGCCGCTCTCCAGCCCCGGATTGCGGGCCAGGAACGGCGGCAGCCCCGAGATGTCCGGGTTGACGAGCTGCTCGATGCGGCGCTCGCTGATGTTCGCCAGCGTGCTGACGGCGATGGCCAGGAAGTCGAGCGCCTGGCTCACCGGCTGGCCGTGGAAGTTGCCGCCGCTCACGACTTCGCCGTTCGGGAACACCAGCGGATTGTCGGTCACCGAATTGGCCTCGGTGACCAGCACCTCGACCGCGAAGCGGATGCCGTCCTTCGCCGCGCCGTGCACCTGGGGCGCGCAGCGCAGGGAATAGGCGTCCTGCACCTTCGCGCAGTCGGCATGGCTCGGCACGATCCTGCTGTCGCGCAGCAGCGCCCGCAGGTTCGCCGCCGTGGCCTCCTGCCCCACGTGCGGCCGCAAGGCGTGCACACGCGCCTGGAACGGCTTCTCGCTGCCGCGCAGCGCCTCGACCGTCATCGCGCAGGCGACGTCGGCGGCCTTGGCCACCCGCAAGGCGCGGTGCAGCGCGAGGCAGCCGATCGCCGTCATGATCTGCGTGCCGTTGATCAGGGCCAGGCCCTCCTTCTCGCGCAGCTGCAGCGGCTCGCGGCCGAGGCGCCGCAGGGCGGCGGCGCCGGCAAGACGCCGGGAGCCGTCCCAGACCTCGCCCTCGCCGAGCAGCGGCAGCGCCATGTGGCTGAGCGGCGCCAGGTCGCCCGACGCTCCGACGGATCCCTGGCTCGGCACCACCGGCACGTAGCCGCCGTTCCACAGCGCCATCGCCTGCTCGAGCAGGGCCGGGCGCACACCGGAGCAGCCGAGCGCCAGGTTGTGGATGCGCAGCGCGAACGCGAGCCGGGTCTGGTCGGGCGGCAACGGCTCGCCGACGCCCGTCGCATGGCTCAGCAGCAGGTTACGCTGCAGCTGCGCCAGCTGCTCGTCCGGGATGCGCACCCCCGCGAGCTTGCCGAAGCCGGTGTTGATGCCATACATCGTCGCGCCGTCGCGGACGGCGCCCTCGACGACGGCCCGGCTGGCCGCCACCCGCTTGCGGGCCGCCGGGGACAGCGCGATGCGCGCCTCGGGGCGGCTCAGTTCGACCAACGTGGAGAGCGGGAGCGTCGGGTCGCCGAGCTGGATCCTGGCCACGCCGCGAACCTAGCCAGCGCCGCCGGGCGCGGCAAGGAACGTCGCCGGTGGATCAGTGCGATGCCGACTCGAGCGTCAGCGGCGGCGCCGTCGGCACCAGGAAGAAGCGGCCCACGCGCACCTGGAAGCGCGAGCCGTCGTCGCGCTCGAAGGTGTAGCTGCCCTCCATCGTCCCCCACGCGGTCGGCAGCGGGCAGTAGCTGACATAGGCGTAGCTCTCCCCGACGCCGAGCTTCGGCTGTTCGCCGACGACGCCGCGGCCGCGGGTCTCCTCGCGCCGGCCATCAGCGTCGACGATGATCCAATGGCGCGACAGCAACTTCGCGGGCGCCTCGCCGACGTTGTGCATCGTGATCTTGTAGCGGAACACGAAGCGTCCGCTCTTGGGCTCCGACTCCTGCGGCCGGAACTCGGCCGCGGCCTGGATGCGGATGCCCTGCGTCGTCGTGTCCGAGTGCGGCGTGTTGGTCATGGCCGGATGCGCTGGCGGAGGATAGGCGGAACGCCGCCATTTGCGAGGCCCCCTCGTCAGTGGCCGTGCGCCTTGGCGCCGCGCGCGAACTCGAGTTTCCCGTCGGCCGAACCGAGCTCCATCTGCGCCCCGCGCACGCTGCCCGTCCACGTGTCGGCCTTGCCGGCGCCCAGCAACGGGCCCTTGACCGTGAGGGCCGCCGCGGTCGCGTCCCACGCGTAGGTCACGCCCTCGATGTCGTCGTGGGTGCCGTCCGGCCGCGGCGCGCCGTGCACCACCACCCGGCTGCCGCCGAGTTCGAACTCCAGCACCATGCCCGTGCCGCCGCCGGGCAGCTTCTGCCCCCAGCCGCCGGCGAGAGGATGGTCGCTGCTGCAGGCAGCCAAGAGGAGGAACAGGACGGACCAGGGGGTGCGACGGTGCATCGGTTCGTGGTTTCGGGCGCGGGGCGGCGGCGACGATTGTCGGGCGCGGGGCGGCGAGCGCCACCCCCAGGCCACCGGGAAATGCGCCCGCGGTCCGACCGCCAGCGACCGCTGGTCCCGGATGCCGAGCCGCCCTAGCCTGCGGCCATGGCCAGGATCACGTTGAAGGGCAATCCCATCCACACGGTCGGCGACCTGCCCCGGGTAGGCGCCTCGGCACCCGACTTCACGCTGGTCAAGACCGACCTCGCGCCGATCGGCAAGAGCGACCTCGCCGGCAAGAAGGTCGTGCTGAACATCTTCCCCAGCATCGACACCGCCGTGTGCGCCACGTCCGTGCGGCGGTTCCACGAGCAGGCCGCGGCGCTGCCGAACACGGTCGTGCTGTGCGTGTCGAGGGATCTGCCGTTCGCGATGAAGCGCTTCTGCGGCGCCGAGGGACTCGATCGCGTCGTCCCGGCGAGCTGGTTCCGTGGGCCGGACTTCGGCCGCGACTACGGCGTCACGATGGTCGACGGACCGCTGGCCGGCCTGTTCGCCCGCGCCGTGGTCGTGCTCGACGGCAGCGGCAAGGTCGTGCACGCCGAACTGGTGCCCGAGATCGCCCAGGAACCCGACTACGCGCGCGCCACCGCCGCGGTGCGGTGACCGGGCACGCCGGGCGGTCGGGCGCGGCGGTGCCGGCCCGGGGCAGAGCCACTCAAGCCGAGCGGCCCGACCGACCGATGCCATCGCGGCCTCGCCGCGCCCAGCGGACCGGAGGCGTTACCGTGCCGGCAACCAGCACCACCCGCCAACCTGCACCCTGCCCGCCGCTGCCGGCGTCGGCACCGTGCGTGCACCTCGTCGACGACGAGCCGACCATCCAGGCGGTGTTCCGCCGCCTGGCGGCGGAACACGGCTGGCAACTGCGCGTGCACGGTTCGATCGCCGCGTTCGAGGCCCGGTCGCCGCAGGACCGCCCCAGCTGCGTGGTGCTCGACCTGGAGCTGCCCGACGGCAGCGGCCTCGACGTCCTCGAGCGGTTGCTCGGCCAGGACGACCCGCCGCCGGTGGTCTTCATCAGCGGCGTGGCCAGCGTGCCGCAGGCCGTGCGGGCCGTGCAGCTCGGCAGCGTCGACTTCGTCGAGAAACCGTTCCCGCCGGCCAGCATGCAAGCCACCGTCGCGCGGGCGATCGAGGTGGATCGGCAGCGGCGGCAGGCCACCGCCGAGCACGCGCACCTCGTGCAGCGCTTCGCGCGGTTGTCGCCACGCGAACGCGAGGTGCTGCACCTCGTGGCCCAGGGCGCCGCCAACAAGGACGTGGCGGAGCGGCTGGGTCTGAGCCTGAAGACGGTCGAGGCCCACCGCGGCCGCGTGATGCGCAAGACGGCCGCGGGCTCGCTCGCCGAACTCGTCCGCCTGCATCTCGCCGTCTACGGCGCCCGGGGCGCCGACCGCAGGCCCTGACCGCGCCCTGCCGCCGACCGGCCGTCAGGCCGCGGCGGGTGCGGGCACCCCTAGTAGAGCAGGGTCGCCAGCCGACGCCGGAAGCCGTCGAGCCGTTCGTCGTCCTCGCCGACCAGCTGGAAGCACAACAGCATCGCCTGCCGGGCGAGGCCAGAGCGGAAGCCGCGGTCGGCGGCGACCGACGCCAGCCCTCGCTCCATCGCCCCCTCCAGATCCCCCGCCAGGAGCTGCTGGCGCGCGGCCCACAGCGCCGCTTCCGCCGGCGGGCCGCTGCTCGCCAGCGGCGCCTCGAACAGCGCCAGCCCCTGCCGCAGCCGCTCGGCCGCGCCGTGACGCTCGTCCTCCTCGGGAATGCCCTCGAGCAGCGTGCGCGCGGCCGCGGCATCGCCCGTCCGGGCGGCGGCCAGCGCCCGTTCGAAGCGGGCCGCCGGGCTGTTCGGATCGACGGGCGCCGCCGGCGCCGGCGCCGGCACGGCGGCCAGCGGCGTGATGCCGTTGCGCTCGAGGAACTTGCGGACCTCGGCCTCGGGCAGGGCACCCTGGAAGGCATCGACCGGGCGCCCGCCGTCGAGCAGCACGCAGAACGGAATGCCCTGGACGCCGAACGCGTAGGCGAGGTCTTGTTCGCGCTCGGTGTCGACCTTGCCGAGGTGGAACGCCCCGCCGTAGTCGGCGGCCAGGCGTTCCAGCACCGGCCCGAGGGTGCGGCACGGTCCACACCAGGCGGCCCAGAAGTCGAGCAGCACCGGGGTCGTCATCGACCGCTCGACGACGTCACGCTGGAACCCGGCTGCCGTCACATCCTGCACGTAGGTCGCTGGCATGGCCCGTTCGTAGGAGCCAGCCCGACCGCCGTCAATGCAGCGCGGCGGCATCGTTACGCCGGCACCACGAACGGCGGCGGCGGCCAGGGCAACCGGCCCGGAACGGCGGCGGCACGCACCTTGCGATGGCAGCGCACCAGTCCGAGGCCAGTGCATCCCATGGGACGGGATGCGCGAGAGAGAGGCGACCTGGCCTCGGACTGGCATCTCCGCCCGGGCGGGCGTCGCCTCAGGCGGGCGGCGGCGCGACGGCGGCCAGCAGGGCGTCGATCAGTTCGAGCACGCCGAAACCCAGGGCCAGGCACCCGGCCTGCACGGCCAACGCCAGCGCCGCTCCCCCCCGGCCCAGACCGAACAGCTGGCGCAGGCCGAACACGGCCAACGCCGGGTTGCCGATCAGCATGGCGAAGGTGGCGACGTGCAGCGAAGGCACCAGGGCAGCCTGCAGCAGGCCGGTGACGCCATACCAGGCGGCCATCGCCATGCTGGCGCCGAACGCGGGTGCCTCGGCGCCCACGACGCGCACCGAGAGGTGGACGACCAGCGACAACCACGCGAGCAGGAACAGTCCGCCGCTGATCCACTGGGCCGGGCTCGTCGGCACCAGCCACGGATAGGCCTCGTCGACCGCCTGCAGCCGCTGCCACAAGCGCGACCGATGGCGCAGGTCGTGCGGCACGGCGGCGGGATCGCTTGCGGCCACCGGGGCGGGCCGTGGCCCACGGCGCTTCGCCGGTGGCGCCGGCCGCGGCGCGGGGGGTTCGCTGGCGGCGGTCTCACCGAGCGGCGCCGCCGGCTCCGCCGCGACCGCGGCCGGCGGTGGTTCGTCGTCGTCGAACCTGCAGTTGACGATGTCCGGCGTCCGCAGCACCACCACCTCGCCGTCGACGCGCAGTTGCAGCGACCCGAGGTCGATGCCCACCACGGTGCCGGTCAGCACGCGGCCGTCGTCCAGGGTGACGGTGGCCGGCCGCTCCTGCGCCAGGAGTCCCGTGGCGGCGAGGCTGGCGAGCAGGATGGCGGCGAAGCGAGCCATGACCACAGATCGTCCGCGCCACGGCGCACCTTGAGGCCGGCCGCCCCGGGGCCGATTGCGCCGATGCCGGCGGCAGCGCGGCCACCGGACCGCTAGGCTGCCGGCCGGTCTTCGGTCCGAACCAACCCCCTCCGCATGCCGGCCCCCCTGCTCCTGATCGCCCTGGCGCTGGGCGCGCCCCAGGATCCGCCGCCCCGGGTGGCGGACGACCTGCGCGCCCTCGCCGCCCGCGTCGACGCCGCCCATCGTCCGCGTGGCCCCGTGCCCGAGGTGACCGCGTTCCGCAGCCACATCGAACTCCACCTGCTGGATGCCGACCAGCAGCGCGGCGGCCAGGTCGACCTGGCGGTCCAGTTCCTGCTCTGGCGCCCGCCGGGCCGCGACCGGCCCCGGTCGCTGATCCGCTACGACGTGCTCGAGGCCGGGTCGCCGATCGTGCGCGGCCGCGACCGCAACGGCCCCTGGCAGCTGTTCCAGGGCGAGGCGCAGGATCTGCACAAGGCCGAGTTCGCCGACGACCTCGCCGCGTGCGACCAGCACACCAACCTGGCGCGCCAGCTGCTGCGCTGCCTGGATCCCGGCGCCGTGCTGCGCTCCCTGGCGGCGCCCGGCCCCGTGCACGAGGAGGTGCTCGCCCTCGACCGCAACGCCCGCATCGACTGCCAGACCGTCGCGGGCGACCTGCCGGCGTTCCCGCTGCTGCAACAGGGTGGCGAGGACGCGCCCGTGCGCCTCAAGGTGTTCGTGCGCAAGGACGACGGGCGGCTGCTGGCGATCGAGGCGGTGCCGCTGGTCGACGGAGCGCCGGACGCGGCACGACTCGAGCGCGTGCACCTGCTCGAGCTGCACGAACAGGACGACCTGCTGGTGCCGCGCCGCATCGTGCACCTGTTCCGCAAGGCCGACGGCAGACTGCATCCGCAGTCGCGCGCGGTGCTGACTTCGCTGTCGCTGCGTCCCGAGCTGGGCGCGGCCGACTTCGACCGCCCGCGCTGAGCCGGACGCCCGTCCGACCTCAGCAGCGACGGCGGAAGTAGCGCTCCAGCTCGGCGGTACCGAACGTCAGCACCGTCGGCCGCCCGTGCGGGCAGTTGTGCGGGTGCTCCAGCGTCGCGGCCTCCTGCAGCAGCGCCGTGATCTCGGCATCCTGCAGCCGGTCGCCGCGCATCACCGACGAACGGCAGGCCAGCGAATGGAATCGTTCGGCGATCCGGGCCCGCACCGCGCCGGCGCCGTCTTCGGCGCCGGCCGCCAGCAGGTCCTGCAGCAGCTGCTTCGGGTCGACGCCGGCCAGCACCGCCGGCAGGCCCTGCACCGCCACTGCCGACGGCCCGAACGGCTCGACCAGGAAGCCCTGCTCGGCCAGGCCGGCGCGGGCGTCCTCGAGCCACGCCCGTTCACCCGGCGGCACCTCGACCACCGCCGGCACCAGCAGGCGCTGCACCTGCACGGCGCGGGCTGCCTGCTGGCGGCGCAGTCGTTCGTAGACGACGCGTTCGTGCAGCGCATGCTGGTCGACCACCAGGAGCCCGTCGGGCCCCTCGAGCAGGAGGTAGAGGTCGAGCACCTGCAGGAACCGGCCGGAGACCCGCTGGAACGGGTTCGGGCGCGGCGGTGCGGCGGCTGGAGCCGCCGGGGTCGCCGCGGTCTCGCGCACGACCGCCGGTGGTGCCGGCCGCCGGTCGGGGAACGGCAGCGGGCCCGCGGCCCCGCCGAACAGGTCGCGCGGCAGGTCCGGGAAACCCGAGCGGGCGCGCGGCAGTTCGGGGCCGAGCGTGACGCCCGCGGCGGCCTGGGGGCCGCCGGGCGCCGCGCCGCCGCGGCCCTGCAGGCGCGCCCGCACCGTCTCGTGCAGGCAGCCGGCGATGCGGCGGGAGTCGACGAACCGGACCTCGGCCTTGCGCGGATGCACGTTCGCGTCGACCTGGTCGGCCGGCAGGGTCAGCTGCAGCACGTAGACCGGGAACCGACCACCCATCAGGTACTCGCGGAACGCCTGCCGCACGGCGTGCAGGGCGCTGTTCTCGCGGGCGAGCCGGCCGTTGACGAACATCAGTTCGAGCTTGCCGTCGCGCCGCGCGAGGTCGGGCTCGGCGACCACGCCTTCGACCACGAGGCCGGGGAACGTCCTGGACACCGGCTCCAGCCCGGCGCGCAGGTCGGCGCCGAAGCAGCGCGCCAGGCGATCGGCGAGCGCTTCGCCGGCGGGCAACCGCAGCAGCTCGCGCCCGTCGGCGACCAGGGTCACGTCGACGTCGAGCCGCGCCAGCGACAGTTCGGCGACCAGTTCCTGGATGCGCGCGCGTTCGGCGCCCGGCGACTTCAGGAAGCGGCGGCGTGCCGGCACGTTGTGGAACAGATCGCGCACCTCGACGCGGGTGCCTTCGGGCGCGCCGCACGGCCCTGGCGGCGACTCGACGCCGCCGTCGCAACGCACCTCCCAGCCCTCTTGCGCGCCGCGCCGACGGCTGCGGATCGACGCCCGCGACACGGCGCCGATCGACGCCAGGGCCTCGCCGCGGAAGCCCAGGCTGGCGATGTGGTCGAGGTCGGCGACCGTCGCCAGCTTGCTGGTCGCGTGGCTGGCGAAGGCCAGCGGCAGGTCCTCGGGCAGGAAGCCGTCGCCGTCGTCGATCACGGCGATGCGCTCGGCGCCGCCGCCGTCGATCTCGATGCGAATGCGCAGGGCGCCGGCGTCGAGCGCGTTCTCGAGCAGTTCCTTGACGACCGACACCGGTCGCTCGACCACCTCGCCGGCGGCGATCTGGTTGACGACGGCGGCGGGCAGGCGGCGGATCATAGCTCGAGCTCCTGCGCGGTCGGGATCGGCGCGCCGTCGAACCACTGCGCCAGGAACTGCTCGAGCAGCACGTCCGGCTCCTCGGCCGAGAGCCTGGCCATGCGCTGGCAATGTCGCAGCGCCAGGAGGCCGCGGCGCAGCGTCCGGGCATCGTTGCGCCGCACCTGGGCGGTGAAGCGATCGGCGAAGGTGCGCACGCCGGCCCGGTCGGCGAGGTCGCGCGGCGACACCCCCTGGTCGAGCAACAGGCGTCCCTCGTAGACGGTGGCCAGCGTGCGGTGCAACCAGCTGGCGGTGAACGGCAGCACGCCACCCTGGTCGATGCGCTTGCCGTCGCGACCGCGGGCGCCGCGCGCGAACATCGCCTGCACGGCGCGGTGCGCGGCGCGCCGATCGCCGCCGAGCACGGCGTCGGCGAACTCGAACGGCGTCGCCTCGAAGCTGCACGACAGGCGCTGGCGCAGGTCGTCCGGGCCGAGCGGCCGCGGCGGTTTGCCGCCGGTCTGCGCCCGCAGGCGGCCGATCTCCGCCAACAGGTCGCGCGGCGCCTTGCCGACCTGCACGACCATCAGCCAGGCGGCCTCGGGCTGCAGCGGCACCCCGGCCCGCTGCGCGCGCAGCATCACCCACTGGCAGAGTTCGCCCTCCTCCGGGCCGCGCGAGCGGTCGTAGGGCTGGTCGTACAGGTCCCGGAACTCGAACTTCGCGCCCGCGGCCTCCACTTCGCGGTCGAACGCGGCAACGGCCTTCTTGCGGCGATCGAGCTTCTGGGCCTCGACGACGAGGCCGCTGCCGCGTGGGAACCTCGCCGCCTGCGCGGCGACCGCGGCCCCGTGCAACCGCCACCAGGCGCCGCCGCGGCGGATCACGACGAAGGTCTGCCGGGCGAACAGGCCGCCGCTGCGCAGGTCCTGCAGTTCCGGGCAGCCGGCCGCCGCCGCCTCGTCGCCGGCCTCGGTCTCGTCGTCGGCCGCGGCGTCGTCCGCATCGTCGTCCGCCGCGGCACCGCCGGCACGCAGTTCCACCGCATCGACGATCCGCAGTTCCGCGTCCGCCGGCACCGCCGCCAGGACCAGTTCCATCGCCTCGGCCCGGAAGTGGTCGTTGGCGCCGGTGACCAGCAGCACCGGCGGCAAACCCTTGGCCAGCGCCTGCCGCAGCCGTTCGAGCTGCTTCTCGGGGTGGGGTACGGGCGCGGCCTTGGCCATCAGCGGGTGGCGGGGAACAGGTAGAGATCGGCGCCCCCCGCCACGAACACGACCACCGCCAGCCAACCATTGGCGGTGAAGAACGCCGTGTCGATGCGGGACAGATCCTGCGGGCGGACGAGCGCATGCTGCCAGACCATCAGTCCGAGCGCGAGTCCGACTCCGGCGAGGTAGACGGCGCCGAGCGGCGCCAGCCAGCCGAAGCCCAGGAAGCCCAGCGCCGCCAGGGCGTGCAGGCCGCGGCTCGCCCACAGGGCGCCGCGGGCGCCCATGCGCACCGGCAGCGAGTGCAGGCCCGCGGCGCGATCGAACGCCTCGTCCTGGCAGGCATAGAGCACGTCGAAGCCGGCGACCCAGGCGGCGACCCCGGCGCCGAGCACCAACGGCGCCACGAGGCGCGGCCCGAAGGCGCCGTCGGCGGCGAACCAGGCGGCCACCGGGGCCAGGCCGAGCGCGGTGCCGAGCCACAGGTGGCACAGGGCCGAGAACCGCTTCACATGGCTGTAGGCCAGCAACCAGGCCAGGGTCGGCACGCCGAGCAGGAGGCACGCCGGCGACAGCAGCCAGCAGGCGCCGAGGAACACCGCACCGCTGGCCACCGCCAGGCCCAGCGCCGCGCCCGGGGCGACGACGCCGCGCGGGATCTCGCGTCCCGCGGTGCGCGGGTTGCGGCCGTCGAGTTCGCGATCGGCGTAGCGGTTGTAGGCCATGGCCGCGGTGCGCGCCGCGACCACGGCCAGGACGATGCGCAGCAGCAGCCAGGCCGACGGGTGACCGGCCGTCGCCACCAGCAGCGACAGCAGCACGAACGGCAACGCGAACACCGAGTGCGACAGCTTCACCAGCGACGCCACGTCGCGCGCGCGCCGCGCCAGCACCGCCACCGTCACGACTCGCCCTCGTCCCACGGCGACGACGGCCGGCTCGCCGGCGTCTGCCAGCGGCGCACCAGCGGATGCTCGACGCGCAGGCGATCGAGGATCTTGCCGACCACGAAGTCGACCAGGTCCTCGACCCGCTGCGGCCGGTGGTAGAAGCCCGGCATCGCCGGCAGCACGATCGCGCCGAGCCGGGCCAGCGCCAGCATGTTCTCCAGGTGGACGACCGACAGCGGCGTCTCGCGCGGCACCACGACGAGAGGCCGACCCTCCTTGAGCGCCACGTCGGCGGCGCGTTCGACCAGATTGCTGGAGAAGCCGTGCGCGATGCGCGCCAGCGAACCCATGCTGCAGGGCACGACGATCGTCGCCCGGAGGCCGGCGCTGCCCGACGCCGGCGCGGCTTCGACGGCATCGAGCGCGTGCACGCGCAAGCGCGGCCGCAGCGCGGCTTCGAACAACGCCGCCAGGTCAGGGCGTGCGAGGTCGATCGCCGCCCCGGCTTCGTGGACGAGCACGCGCAAGGCCGCCTGCGTCGCGGCGAGGTGCACCTCGTGGCCGGCGCCCAGCAGCACCTCGACCAGCCGGAGGCCGTAGGCGATGCCGCTGCCGCCGGAGAAGCACACGGCGAAGCGATCGGTGCGCAGCGGTGGATCGGCGCTCATCCCTGGGCCAGGTAGAAATAGACGTTGTAGACCACGTGGGTGTAGACGCAGACCCCGTAGCCGCGGGCCCACATCAGGCCGCCGAGCAGCAATCCGGCCATGGTGCGGAACAGGAAGCGCGTGCGATCGTACTCCTCGCCGCACAGGTGATGGAACCACGAGAACACCAGCGCGCTGACCACGACCGCGAACACGCCCACCAGCCACGGCGGCAGCGACCAGGCCCGGATCGCCCGGATCCCGATCCACACCAGCGCCGACATCAGCCCGAGCCGAAACACCAGTTCCTCGAAGATGCCGGCGCCCAGCGAACCGACGAGGTCCGCGGTCAGGCCCGGCACCGCCCCGGCGTGCAACAGGCGCGTCGCCGAGGTGGTCATCAGCGCAGCGGTCGGCCCGAGCATCAGGCCGTACACCGCGCCCTCCAGGGCCAGCACCGCCGCCACGCGCAGCCAGGGCACCTGCCGGCGCAGCAGCGACGCGGCGGCCGACGCCGCGAGCACGGCGAAGGCCAGCCGCAGCACCAGCAATCCGGGCACGCCGAGCCGGTCGAAGCCGCGCAGCAGCAGCAGTTCGGCGCCGTTCCGCTCGGCCGGGCTCAGCAGCAGGCGCAGCAGTTCGTAGAGCAGCCAGAGCGGCAGCACGGCGAACAGGCCCACGGCCGGGTCGCGCGACCAGTCGAGGTAACCGCCCGGACCGGGCTCAGGCCGGGGCGACTTCGCCACGGTAGAGGGCGGCGATGCCGCCGGTGAGGAGTCGCAGCGTCGGCGTACGCAGCCCGGCGGCGCGCATCAGGTCGAGGAACTGTTCGCGCTCGGGGAACGCCATCACCGAATCGTGCAGGTAGCGGTAGGCATCGTTGCGGGCGCCGCTGATCCACTGGCCGAGGCGCGGCAGGATGCGGCGGAAGTAGAAGCGATAGGCGTGGCCGAACAACGGCAGCCGCGGCCGGGTGAACTCGAGCACGACGACCCGGCCGCCCGGACGCACCACGCGTGCCATCTCGCGCAACCCGGCGGCGGGATCGCTGACGTTGCGGATCCCGAACGCCACCGTGGCGAAGTCGAAGGTCGCATCGGCGAACGGCAGCGCCAGCGCGTCCCCGACCAGGAACCGCGGTCGGCGGCCCGCCTCGGCCGCCACGGCCTTCGTCGCCGCGCGCACCAGCATCGGCTGGCAGAAGTCGGACCCCACGACTTCGGCGCCCGCGCGCTGCAGCGCGAAGCTCAGGTCGCCGGTGCCCGAGCAGACGTCGAGGCCACGTTCGCCGCGACGCACCGCCGTCAGCCGGACCGCCTGACGACGCCACCAGGTGTCGATCCCCATCGACAACGCCCGGTTGGCGCGATCGTAGCCTGGCGCCACGTCGGCGAACATGCGCTGGATCGTGGGCCCATCGGGCATGCGCCGATTCTGCGGCGGTCACCGTCCAAGCTCAATGCACAGCCGCAGATCGTCGCCCGTTCGGCGTGCTCCGGCGGCCGGCAGCCGCGTCGCGCGGCGATGGAGGACGCGGCGATCGGGGCGCCTGCAGGGGCCTCCCAAGCCGCCGCCGCGGCGCCAACGGCGTCGCCACGCCCGCCTACCCGAGCCGCGTCGCCGAGGCGATGGAGAACGCGGCGATCGGGGCGCCCGCAGGGCGCCTCCCACGCCGCCGCCGCGGCGCCAACGGCGTCGCCACGCCCGCGTACCCGAGCCGCGTCGCGGCGGCGATGGAGAACGCGGTGATCGGGGCGCCCGCAGGGCGCCGCGATCACTGCCGCCAGTAGTTGGCGACGCAGCGCACCCCAGGAACGTTCAGGGTGGCGATGCGCGTGCCGGTACCGAGCTCCAGCACGTCGACGCGACCGGTGTCCGACAGCGCGATGAACATCAGGCGCGGGAACGAACAGGCGGCATTGCCCTGCTTCACCACGTGCTTGCCAGAGTGGATGAAGGGCGTCTCGAAGTAACCCAGCGGCGCGTACGGCGACACCTGGCCGCGCAGCCCGCCGTTGTTGCGCAGGTCGTCGACACACAGGTCGATCACCGAGTTGCCCGACAGCTGGTC
Organism: Planctomycetota bacterium; assembly: GCA_019636245.1. GTDB lineage: Bacteria > Planctomycetota > UBA1135 > UBA1135 > UBA2386 > JAEUHS01. Next base: position 124,795 of record JAHBXX010000002.1, read on the forward strand.
ACGGACGGGCGTTCCGGGCGTGAAACCGCCGAAACGCTGCGTCACCGTCCATTCCTTCTGCCGGTAGGTCGGCGGCTGGATGAAGCCGCCGACGATCGGCGAGATCGGCAGCTGCCCGTTCGGTGACGCCGTCAGCGACAGGCGCGAAACCATGCCGGCACCGCTGTCGTCGACGTGGCCGACGAAGATGCCGCCGCGGGTCGCGGTGACGTCGATGGTCATCGCCTTGGCGCGCGGGAACGAGACGTTCGTCACCGAGCCGATGATGTCGTTGAAGCCGATGCCGTTGACGCCGTCCGGCCCCGACTCGTAGACGGCGACGGTGCCGTTCGAGTTCAGGATGTAGGCGTAGTAGAGACCCGACGCGTTGCCGGTCGCCTGGTAGCGCTCCGACACCACGACGTCGATCGGCCCGTTGAGGAAGCCGCCGAGCGACCGCCGCACGGTGAAGTCCTGCGCCTTGATGATGGTCAGGAAGTTCGCCTCGGTGGACACGACCAGCACGTCCTCGCCGTCGGGCTGCCAGGCGATGCCCGTCGGTCCCTGATCGACGCGGGTCTCGGCGACGACCTGGTGGAAGGTCAAGCTGAACGGATTGATGTCGATGAAGCTGACCGTGGCGCTGGCGAAGTTGGTCACCGCCAGGCGGGTCAGGTTCGGCGACATCGCCATGCTCACCGGATCCGACAGCTGGATGCGATCGAGCACCGTGAAGCGGTTGCTGTTGACGATCAGCACCTGCCGGTTCTCGCGGTCGAGCACGTAGAGGAAATGGCCGACCTGCTGCCGCGAGGTGAACGGGCAGTAGGGCGTCGGCGGCGGCGGGTTGGCCGGCGGCGGCTGCGGGCCGACGAACACGTTCATGAACAGCGTGCCGTAGACGCCGAGTTCGGTCTGCACCGCCGAGAACGGGTTGCCAGCGGTCAGGAAGTTGAGGCCGGTCGACAGGCAGCCCACCGGCGGCCCGCCGGTCAGCAAGGAGCCGACCGGACCGGTGCTCGACTTCGTGGCCGGCTCCTCGCCGAAGATCGCGCGGTTCGGGTTCGGCGGCGGGAACACCAGCCGCGGCGGGTTCGGCACCGGCGGCTGGGTGATGACGTTGCCCGGCATCGCCTGGTTCAGCAGCTGGTTGATCTGGTTGGCGCTGGTGGCGTTGAAGTTGATGTTCTCGTTGTTGAACACCAGGTCGAGCGGCGCGCCGATGTGGATGTCGGTGACGTCGCCGACGATCGGATCCCGCAAGAGGCGCGGGTTGAGCCGGGTGTCGACGGTGCGCGTCAGCACGCCGGCGCCGCCGGTGTCGATCGGCCGGTTGCTCGGCGCCAGCGACGGCACCACGCCCGGCTTGCCGATGTTCGGGTTCAACGGGAACCTGGTCACGGTCGGATCGCCGGTGCCCTGGCCGAAGCCGTTCAGGTCGATCACCGAGACGCCCGGCTCGGCGCCGCCGATGCCGATGTAGATCGCTTCGGGCGCCACGGGCGCGTTGATGAGACCGGGGCCCTCGCCGGTGCGGAACCGCGTGGTCACCGGCTGCCCCACCGTCTGGCCGGTCAGGCTGCGGATCGTGGTCGCCTGCACGGAGACGTCGACGTCGGCGTCGCCGGGCAGGTTGTAGGCCGGCCGGATGATGTAGTTCTGCAGGTCCCCGTAGCTGACCGGATCGGCGTGGTAGATCACCGGGAAGGTCTGCGCCGCCGCGGTCACCGACAGCGACACGCCGCCCGTCGGCGGCGTCAGCTGCTGCGGATCGAAGAACGAACCGACGTCGCCCGGCTGCACCGGCTTGTTGAAGCGGATCAGGATCGACGTGGTCGGATCGATGCCCTGCTGGTTGTTGCCCGGGATGATCTGCGGCGACGTCACGCCGGAGAAGCCGAGCACCTGCGGCGGGTTCGGGTCGGTGCCGACCGTCGTCGCCGTGGCGATCTCCTGGGCCAGGATGCGGCCCTCGTTGCTGCGCACCGCGTTGGTGACGATGATCCTGATCAGGATGTTGCTGGGGAACGCCTCGTTGTCGGTCAGCAGGTTGTTCGTGTCGGCGATGAAGACGAACGACTTCTTGGTGACCAGGTCGGCGGCGCCGGCGTACTGCGGGAACCCGTTCGCCCGGGTGTCGAGGATGCGGACGTTGTTGCCATCGGCCTCGACGGCCAGCGTCTTCTGCAGCACGCCGCCGACGTTGTAGTAGGTGTAGCCGTTGACGAACGCCCGGCCCTTCAGCATCTCGGTCGACTCGGTGCCCGGGTTGTAGGCCAGCACCTGCAGCGCGCCCGTCAGGCCCGAGTTGTTCTGGTCGGCCAGCAGGTTGCTGAGGATCGAATCGACGTCGAGCTTGTGGCTGAACGTGAAGTGCAGGAAGTGGTTGCCCGGGTTGCCGTCGGGCAGCACCGGCGTCGTCGGCAGGGTGGCGACCGGCAGCACGCCGTTGCTGCCGCTGACGTTGTTCTTCAGGGTGTCGATGCTCTCGATGTTCAGCACCGTCGAGGTCGGGTTGCGGAACGAGTCCGCCTGGCGGATGCGGTACGGATAGACGCTGCCGGTGCCCGTACTGACGCTGACGACCTTGAACTCACCGCGGTTGTCGGGATCGCCCTTGGTGCCGCCGGCGCAGCCCATGACGAGGAGCATCGGGGCGAGCAGGGCGCCCCCGAGGCAGGCGGATCGGCACGACCAGGACGTGGGATTGGCGTTCATGGGATGCGAAGTCCGACCGCGGGCATGCGGCCGGGAAGGGTCAACTCCGGACGGTTCCAGCCAAGCGAGACCTAGTACCTTACTAGGGCAGGGCTTCCATGCAAGGTGAACGTTCGGACGGCGACCGGGCAGGAAGCGGGGTGCGACCGACGGTGCGCAAGGAGGATGCCATGCCGTACGGCCGCCACCGCCGGGGCGGCCGCGCCGGCCCCGTTTCGCCCCGCTCCGCGCCGAAGTGCTTGGCCGAGGCGAGGCTGCGGCCCGGCAACCCGCAGCGTCGCCGCTCCGCGCGGCCTCGCTCGACGTGCGCGACCGCACGCACGAGAGCACATCGGGCCGGCTACCATGCCCCGCGCGGCCGATGACCGACCCGCTCGACGAGTACCGGCGCAAGCGCGACTTCGCCCGCACCCCGGAACCCGCCGGCGCGGACGCCGGCCACCGGCCGGGATCCACCTTCGTCGTGCACCGCCACGAGGCCCGCAACCTGCACTACGACCTGCGGCTCGAGCATGGCGGCGTGCTGTGCTCCTGGGCGGTGCCCAGGGGCTTCAGCTACGACCCCGGCGAGAAGCGGCTCGCGGTGCGCACCGAGGACCATCCGCTGGCCTACGAGCACTTCCACGGCCGCATCCCCAAGGGCCAGTACGGCGCCGGCACGATGGCGATCTGGGACCGGGGCGAGTACACGCTGGCCAAGGTGGTCGACTGGGACGAGGCCATGGCGCGCGGCGAGTTGAAGCTGCTGCTGCGCGGCCGCCGGCTGCGGGGCGAATGGCACCTGGTGCGCACGCAGCAGGGCCCCAACACCTGGCTGCTGTTCAAGTCGAAGGACGTCTGGGCCGGCCCGGCGCGCGACAGCGCGCTCGGCGTCGACCTCGACGCGGCCGCGGCCGCGCCGCTGCCGGACGAGCTGGCGCCGATGCGGCACACCGCGGCGCGCGCGCCGTTCCGCGATCCGGACTGGCTGTTCGAGATGGAGTTCGCGGGCCGCCGCTGCTTCGCGCTGCGCGACGGCGCCACCGCGACGCTGCGCGGCGTTGCCATGACGCCGGCCGCGGTCCGCGACGGGCTGCTGGCGCTGCGCTGCGAACGCGCGCTGCTCGACGGCGTGCTGGTCGCGCTCGACGCGGCGGGCCGGCCCTGCCGCGCGGCGCTCGACGCGGCGCTCGCCGGCGCCGCCGCGGCGCCGGTCGCCTACTACGCGTTCGACCTCTTGCACTGGGAGGAGTTCGACCTGCGCGCGCTGCCGCTGCTCGACCGCAAGGCGGCGCTGCGCGCGACGGTCGCCGACACGCCGGCGGTGCTCTACGTCGACCACGTGATCGGCAACGGCCCGGCGCTGCTCGACGCGATCGTCGCCGCGGGCCTGCCGGCGGCGATCGCCAAGCGCGGCGCGAGTCCGTATGCGAGCGGCCCGAGCGACGCCTGGGTGCGCGTGCCCGCCGCCGCGGCGCCGAGCGCAGCGCCCGCGCCGCGCCGCGTCGGCCGCAGCCGGCCGACCAACCTCGGCAAGGTCTACTGGCCGGCCGAGGGCTACACCAAGGGCGACCTGCTCGCCTACTACCACGCAGTCGCCGACGGGCTGCTGCCGCACCTGCGCGACCGGCCGGTGCACCTGAACCGCTTCCCCGACGGCATCGACGGCAAGTCGTTCTACCAGCGCGAGGCGAAGCCCGGCACGCCAGCGTGGGTGCGCACGGTGCCGATCGAGCGCGACGGCGAGGTGGTCCCCCACCACGTGATCGACGACCTCGAGACGCTGCTCTACGTGGTCAACCTCGGCAGCATCGACCTGCATCCGTGGCTGTCGCGCATCGGCTCGCTCGACGCGCCGGACTGGGCCGTGCTCGACCTCGACCCGAAGAGCGCGCCGTTCCCGCACGTCGTGCGCATCGCGCGCGCCGCCGGTCGGCTGCTGCGAGGCATCGGCCTGCGCCCGCTGCTGAAGACGTCGGGCAAGTTCGGCATGCACGTGTTCGTGCCGCTGCGCGCCGGCTACACGTACGACCACGCGCGCATGTTCACCGAAGCCGTCGCGCGCGTGCTCGTGCGCGAGCTGCCCGACATCGCGACGGTCGAGCGGCTGCCCGATCGGCGCGAGGGCAAGGTCTACCTCGACTTCCTGCAGAACCGCAGGAGCCAGACGGTCGTGCCACCGTACGTGGTGCGGCCGGTGCGCGGCGCGTCGGTGTCGGCGCCGCTGCGCTGGGACGAACTCGAGGACGGCGGCCTCACGCCGCAGCGGTTCACGATCCAGACGATGCCGGCACGGCTCGCCGAGCTCGGCGACCTGTTCCGGCCGGCACTCGAGGACCCGCAGGACCTGCTGCCGGCGATCGGGGCGCTCGAGGACGTGCTGCGGCAGAAGTGAGCCGGCTCACGGCCGCTCGCCGCCGTGCGCCTGCAGCCGCCGCCGCACCTGGTCGGCCCAGCGGCTGTTCGGGTCGAACGACAGGTAGGCGCGCCAGTGGCGCCGCGCGTCGTCGACCTCGCCGGCGACCGCGAGCGCCTCGGCGAGGTTGTAGTGCGCGTCGGCATAGTGCGGCACCAGCGCCAGCGAGCGCCGCAGCGCCGCGATCGACCCATCGCGATCGCCGAGTTCGCCGCGCACGATGCCGAGGTTGTTCCAGGCCTCGGCGTAGTCCGGCGCCGCCGCGACCGCGGCCTCGAACTGCGCCGCCGCGTCGCCGCGCCGGCGCAACGCGTAGAGGCAGTTGCCGAGGTTGAAGTGCGCCTCGGCGTTGCCGCTGCCGAGCGCATGTTCGTAGGCGCGCACCGCGTCCTCGAGCCGACCGGCCGCCTCGGCGTCGACGCCGGCCTGGAACCAATCGTGCGCCGAGCGCAGGCTCGGCAGCGCCGGCGAGTCCGGGCGGGCGCCGAAGTCGAACAGCAGCTGGCCGCCGGGTTCGACCAGCCTGCCGTCGGGCGTTCGCACGGTGACGCGGCGCCGGCCGATGCTGGCGAGCAGGCCGGTCAGCGCCGCGTCGGCGTCGCCGACGACGGTGCGCGCGAGCTGCCACGCGCGCTGGATCCGCGGTGCCGTCCAGCCGGCGCGCCACAGCTGCGCCAGCGTGCGGGCCGCCCCGAGCGCGCGGAACGGGAACGCGTCGGTCGAGCCGCGCCGCGGCTGCAGCAGGTCGCGTTCGACCCAGCGCCGCACCACGGTCGCCGGCAGCCCCGCCAGCTCGGCCAGTTCGGCGAGCGTGAACGTGCGTTCGGATCCGGTCGGTGTCGTCGTCACTGGGCCCCCGCCTCCACGATGCCGAGGAACACCGGCGCGCGCAATGCACCGCTGTCGGTGCGCTCGAGGAAACCGACGCGGCAGAACAGGCCGGGCTGCACCCAGGCGCCGCCCTGCGGCACCGGCACCAGCGGCCGCTCGGCCGGGTGCGCGAACAGCCACGCGCGCAGCCTCGCCCGGGTCGCCGCGTCGATGCCCGAGCCGACCCTGCCGACGCACCGCAGGGTGCCATCGAGGTCGGTGCCGACGATCAGCGACTTGAAGCCGCGCTCGCCGTCGGGCTCGTAGCCGAGCACCAGGCAGTGCGCGACCTGCTGCGGCTTGATCTTCTGCCACGCGTCGCTGCGCTCGCCGGGGCGGTAGGGCGACGCCAGGCGCTTGCCGACCACGCCCTCGAGACCGCGCTCGCAGGCGGCGGCGAACAGCGCGCGGCCCTGGCCGACGACGCCCTCCGACAGCCGCAGGCGCGGCTGCCCGGCCGCGGCGACCAGCGTCGCGAGCGCCTGCCGCCGTTCGGCCAGCGGCCGGTCGAGCAGCGACGTGAAGCCGAGCCACAGCAGGTCGAACACGACGTAGTGGACGGGCGTCGTGCGCGCCGCCGCGGCCGCGCGCGCGGCAGGGGCGTTCTCGCGGCCGATCATCGCGCGGAAGTCGGGCCGCCCGTCCTCGCGCAGCACGACGAGTTCGCCGTCGACGATCGTGCCGGCGGGCAGCGCGCGCAGCGCGTCGAGCTCGGGATAGCGTCCGGCGAGGTCGCGCCGGCGCCGACCGTGCAGCCGCAGCGCGCCCGCTTCGACGTAGGCGACCGCGCGCACGCCGTCCCACTTGATCTCGAACAGCCAGCCGTCGTCGTCGAACGGCTGGCCGAGGCGCGCCAGCATCGGCTCGACGTGCGCGGGCAGTCGGCGCTCGTCCACCACCCGGCGCTACTCGCCGCCGACCTTGCGCGGTCCCTTCTTGCGGCCCGCGCTCGGCGCCAGCTTCTTGGCGGCCGCGGCCGGATCTTCGCCGTCGCCCGCATCCGCGTCGGCTGGCGGCGGCACGCCGGCGGCGCGCGCTTGCGCCTCGGCGACGCTCTTCTTCAGCGCGTCCATCAGGTTCAGGATCTTCGGCTCCTCGTGGTCGGGCACCTGCACGACCTCCTGGCCGGCGACCTTGAGCTCGATCAGGCGCTTCAGCTTGGTCACGTACTGGTCCGAGTAGCCGCCGAGGTCGAAGTCGGCGATCCTCGACGCGCCGATCAACGTGTCGGTCAGCGCTTCCTCCTGCGGTTTCAGCGCGATCTCGTCGACCGCCTGCTCGAACTCGCCGGCGGCGCGCACGCGCTGCGGATAGTGCAGGCCGGTCAGCACCAGGAGCCGGCCGTGCGGCCGCACCAGCACGAGCTGTTCGCGGCCGGACATCACGACCTGCGCGATCGCGCAAACGCCGTTCTTGCGCATGCCCTCGCGCAGCAGCGCGTAGGGCCGTTCGCCGGCCGGGCCGTCGGGCAGCAGGTAGTGCGTCTTGCCGGCGTAGAACGACGCGTCGATCGCATCCATCGGCACGAAGCCGTCGATGCTGACCGCGCGGTCGCTCTTGGTGCGCAGCTTGTCGAGCTCGTCGGGGTCGACGACCACGTAGCTGTCCTTCTGGTGCTCGTAGCCGCTGACGATGTCCTCGCTCTTCAGCTCGCCGTGCGCCGGGCAGACCTTCTGGTACTTGACGCGGCTGTTGCAGCCCTTGTGCAGCTGGTTCAGATGCACTTCGCCGGCGGTCTCGTTGGCGGTGAACGCCTTCACCGGCACGGAGATCAGGCTCAGCTTCAGGAATCCTCGCCAGGAGGTGCGCGACGGAGCAGCCATGGGGCCCTGGGGTCTTGGACGCGGGACGGCGCGTCAGGATACCACGCCGCGGTCGAGGTCCAGAAACCGCCGTGCTAGCGCCGGCCCCGCACACGAATCCTCGTGCTTGAAGAACAGGAACACCGAGGCGAAGCCGCGCGTTCGCAGCGCGTCGCGCCAGCGGCGCAGGTCGTCGTCCGTGTACGCCGTGCGCCGCAGCCGCAGGTAGGCCCAGCTGGCGGTGTCGGCGAACTCGGGTTCGGGCGCGTCGTCCCGGTCGCTGAGCACGAGCGCGGCATCCCGTTCGCGCAGCGCCTGCAGCGCGTCGTCCGCGAACCAGCTCGCGTGCGCGAACTCGAACGCGACCTTGACCCCCGGCCGCTGCAGGGCGAGGAACTCGCGCAGGACCGGGGTGTCCTTCCGCACCCACTTCGGCACCTGGTAGAACACGCAGCCGAGCCGATCGCCGAGCGGCACCAGCACGTTCCACAGCACCGTCAGCAGCTCGCCGCAGTCCTGGAGCTTCTGCGTCCAGGTCAGCCGCTGCGTCGCCTTGATCGCGAACCGGAACGTGTCCGGCACCTGCTGCGCCCAGGCCGCGACCATCTTGGTCGACGGCATGCGATAGAAGGTGTTGTTCAGTTCGACGGCCGGCAGCCGCTCGGCGTAGAACGCCAGCATGCGGTCCTTCCGCAGGTCGTCCGGGTAGAACGCCGGCCGCCACTCGTCGTAGCTGAAGCCGCTGGTGCCGACGTGGAAGGTCACGGGAAGCGCGGGCACGGCAGCGCACCATACGACGCCGGGGCCTACGGCGCGAACCGGGAGCGCCGGGCGCTCAGGCCCACAGCACGAGGCCGCGCACCTTCGCGTCGTGCCCGCCGCGCGCCGGCACCCGCACCCGCATGCCGTGCTGGTAGTGCCCGGCGAGTTCGACGCGGTAGCCGCCGTCGAACTGGTGCACGGTGCCGCTCTTCGGCCCGCGGTGCTGCAGCCGCACCACGACCGTCTCCTGCTGGCTGCCGGCCTCGCCGCGCGTCACCACCAGTTCGACCAGCACGTCGCCGGGCTGCAGCGGCCCGAGGTCGACCTCCAGGTGCACGTCGAGGTGCTGGCCGACCTTGAAGTCCTGCAGCTCGACGGTCGTGGCGGCCGTGATCCGGACCTTGTCGAACCCGGCGCGCACGCGCAGGAAGTCCTTGGCGAGGTCGCGTGCCGGCGCCTTCTTCGCCGCCTGCTGGGCGAAGTAGTTCGCCGCCAGCGGCCGGTACGCGGACTCGAGGTAGTCGGTCACCATGCGGTCGGTGTTGAACACGGTCGGCACGCTCTCGAGGTCGTGCACGACCAGCTCCATCCACGCCGCCGGCAGCCCGTCCTTGTCGCGCGAGAAGTAGCTCGGCACCACCTCCTCCTCGAGCAGGCGGTAGAGCGCCGTCGCGTCGGCCTGGTTCTGCAGCTCGTGGCTGCCATAGACCTGCGAGCCGCCGATCGTCCAGCCGTTGCCGCCGTCGGCCGCCTCCGGCCACCAGCCGTCGGCGATCGACAGGTTGAGCACGCCGTTGGCGGCCGCCTTCATGCCCGAGGTGCCGCTGGCCTCCTCCATGCGGGTCGGGGTGTTGACCCAGACGTCGACGCCCTGCACGAGCGCCCGCGCCAGCGCCATGTCGTAGTCCTCGAGGAAGAACACCCGGCCGATGAACTCGGGCGATCGCGCGATCTGCACGATCGATTTCATGATGTCCTGGCCCATGCGGTCGCGCGGGTGCGCCTTGCCGGCCACGAGCAGCCGGACGGGCCGCTCGGGGTTCGACAGGATCTTGCGCAACCGCTCGGGATCGGTGAACAGCAGGTGCGCGCGCTTGTAGGGCGCGAACCGCCGCGCGAAGCCGAGGTAGAGCGCCTTGTCGTCGAGACCGGCGAGCATCGCGCTGAGCACGACCGGGCTGTCGCCACGGGCGTGGAAGTGCCGCGTCAGCGCGTCGCGGGCCGCGTCCAGCATCAGGCCCTTGTTGGCCTGGCGCACGCGCCAGAGGTCGCGCCGCGGCACCTTCGCGGCGCGGGCGAAGTCCTGCGGCCGGATGCCGCCGTCGTCGCCGCGCAGCAGCCGGGCGATGCCCGCGTGCGTCCAGGTCGCCAGGTGCACGCCGTTGGTGATCGCCGCGACCGGCACCTCGTTCTCGAGCAGGCCGGGCCAGAACGCATGCAGCAGCTTCTGCGACGCCTTGCCGTGCAACTTGCTGACGCCGTTGACGAAGCCGGCAAAGTTCATCGCCAGGTAGGTCATGTTGAACTCCGAGGTGCCGCCGCTCGCCTGGCCCAGCGCGAAGAAGCGGTCCCACGGCAGGCCGACCCACTCCTCGGCGTCGCCGAAGTAGCGGCGCATCAGGTCCTCGGCGAAGCGGTCGTGGCCGGCCGGCACCGGCGTGTGGGTCGTGAACAGCGTCGTCGCCGCGACGTACTCGCGGGCCGCCTCGAACGACAGGCCCTCGCCGCGCACCAGTCGGCTCGTGCGCTCGAGCGTCAGGAACGCCGCGTGCCCCTCGTTCATGTGGTAGACCGCGGGCCGCAGGCCGAGCGCCCGCAGCAGGCGCACGCCGCCGCGGCCGAGCACGATCTCCTGCTGGATGCGGGTCTCGACGTCGCCGCCGTAGAGGTTGCGCGTGAGATCGCGGTCCTCGGGCCGGTTCTGCGTCACGTTGGCGTCGAGCAGGTAGAGCGGCACGCGACCGACCATCGCCCGCCAGGCGCGCAGGAACACCTCGCGGCCGGGCAACGGCACCGAGATCTCGAGCGGGCGGCCGTCGGCGGCGCGCACGACCTCGAGCGCCAGCTGGCGCGGCCGGTTCTCGAGGTCGGCGGCGATCTGCTGGCCGTCGCTCGACATCTGCTGGCTCATGTAGCCGAAGCGGTAGAACAGGCCGACGGCCACCAGCGGGATGCCGAGATCGCTGGCGGACTTCAGGTGGTCGCCGGCGAGGATGCCGAGACCGCCGCTGTAGATCGGCAGCGAGTGGTGCACGCCGAACTCGGCCGAGAAGTAGGCGACCGGGTGCGCGCCGTTCAGCGCCGGACCGTCGCCGCCGTGCAGCTGCAGCGGCTGTTGCGCCGTCGCCATGTAGTCGTCGAAGCGCTTGCCGACGTCCTGCAGCCGGCGCAGGAAGTTCTTGTCCCTGGCCTTGGTCTCCAGCGCCTCGAGACCGACGCTCTGCAGGAAGGCGACCGGGTTCTCGCGGCTGTGGCCGAAGCCCGGCGCCAGCTCCTCGAACAGGCCGCGCACGCCGCCGTTCCACACCCACCAGAAGTTGCGCGCCAGCCGTTCGAGGCCGCGCAGGCTCTGCGGCAGCGTCGCCGAGGCCTCGAACGGCGACAGCCGCGGCGTCGTGCCGGAACCGGGCGACGGCAGCGCACGGCGCGGCAGCCGGAACTGCACCACGCCGCTGGTGCTGCGCAGCTGCACCGCGTGCAGCGCCTGGTCGTAGGCGCGAACGTAGTTGGCGTACAGATCGCGCCAGGCGGTGCGGCCGGCGGCGGCGCGACAACGTTCGCGCAGGCCGGGTCCGGCGTGGCCGGCGGCGAGCTGAGCCTCCAGCGCCTCGACCAGCGACACGACGACGTCCTGGTAGGGCACGCGCTCCCGGCGCAACACGGTGATGCCGTCGGCGGGGCCGAGGCCGGCGCCGACCGCCCAGCGGCCGAAGCCGGCGAGGTCGGTGGTGATCGTCGGGATGCCGACCGCCAGCGCCTCCTGCGGCGTGTATCCCCACGGCTCGTAGTACGACGGGTAGACGCCGACGTCCATCGCCGCCAGCACCGACTCGTACTCGCGGCCGAACAGGCCGTCGTCCGGGCGCAGGTAGATCGGCACCTGCACGACCCTGGCCCGGCTGCCCAGGCGGTTGTCGATGCCGATGCGCTTGCAGTGCGCGTGCACCGGATCGTGTTCCTCGTCGAACAGGTTGTGCGTGCAGAGGCCGATCGGCGTGTTCGCCGGCGCGCCGGCGAGGCGGTCGATCAGCTCGGCGCGCATGCCGGAGTTGCCGGCCGGCACCAGCAGGAAGGCGACCAGCCGCCGGCCCTTGCGGCCCTGCAGCTGCGCCATCGCATCGAGCAGCAGCTCGATGCCCTTGTTGTGGAACTCGTAGCGGCCGGCGAGGGCGACGAACAGCGCGTCGCCGACGTCCTCGCCGAGCACCGCCCGGGCCACGCGCTCGAGCTGGCCGCGCATCGCGGCGCGATCGCCGGCGGCCAGTTCGTCGACGACGGCGAGGTCGATGCCGTTGGGCAGCAGCGGATCGACCTTGCGGCCGTGCAGCAGTTCGGCTTCGGCGGCGGTGATCGAGCTGACGGTCGTGAACACGTCGGCCTTGCGGGCGCAGACGCCCTCGATCGAGTGCTTGGCCTGCACGCCGTGCGAGCGGGCCAGGTCCTCCACCGTCTTGCCGCCGAGGCCCTTGTCGGGCGCCGCCGGGTCGGGCGTGATGCCCAGCGACGCCAGCGCCCGGCCGAGCATCGTCGCGTGGGTCGTGAACACGGTGCCGATGCTGGGGATGCGCTCCTGCAGGTGCAGCAGCGCCGCGCCCGTCATCCACTCGTGCGCCTGGACCACGGCACGGCGGTGGAACGGCGCCAGGAACTCCTCCCACCAGCGCTCGATCACCATGCCGGCGGCGACCGAGAACAGCACCGGTTCGACGTAGTCCCAGTCGCCGGCGATCGAGTCGACCTTGTGGCGCTCCCACAGGCCGGACAGGATGCCGTTCTTCTGCTCGAACAGGCCGGAGAAGCCGACCAGGATGCAGCGCGGCCGGCCGGGGATGCGCCAGCGGCCGACCCGGATCGGCACACCGAGCTGGCGGCAGCTCTGGGCGAAGTCCTCGAAGCCGGGCTCCTCGTCGAACGGCGGCTGGTGGCCGGCCGCCAGCAGCTGCGGCCCGATCGTGATGTAGTCGTCGCCGAAGCGCTCGACCGCCGTCACCGCCTTGCTCGACAGCACCGTGTGGATGCCGCCGACCTTGTTGCACACCTCCCAACTGATCTCGAACAGCTGGTACGAACGTTCCTGCATGGTCAGTGCTGCTTCTGCTTGGCTGCGACCTTCCGGACCTGCGCGCGCAGGTCGTCGAGAGCGGTCATCAGGGTCACGAACGCCGCGTGCGGCGAGTCGTAGGGACTGAAGTACTCGTGCACCTCGGCATCGCTGTGATGCTTCGTCGCGACGTAGTAGACGTGGTCGGAAGTGGTGAAGTGGCGCCAGATCGCCAGCAGTTCGGGGCGCTCGGCGGCGGCGGCGAGCACCTCGGACCGCAGCGCGTAGATCGCCTCGTTGGCCGCGACCTGCATCGGGTTGCCGAGCCAGGCCGACAGGTTGCGCTCGACGTCGGCCCACGACACCGGGTTCGGGATGTCCAGTTCGCCGATCGCCTCGCGCTCGGCGGCCACCTGCGCCGGCGTGCGGAAACGGAACCCTGGCTCCTGCAGCACCTGCTCGGGCAGGTGCTGCATGAAGTCGAGGATGCCGGTGTGCGCGCCCTGGTGCTCGCCGAAGGTCTCGTAGTCCATGAACAGACCGATGAACTGGGCCGGCGGAGGCACGTCGTGCAGCCACCCGGCGTAGGTATCGGCGAACAGCGGGTAGGAAGGCCACTTCCGGTTCGAGAACCGGAAGGCGATGTCGTCGGACAGCGAGTAGCTGCGCAGCAGCAGCTTGAGCCGCGCGCACCCCTTCGGCCGGTACGGCACCTGCGGGCTGCGCCAGCCGAGCAGCCGGTCGGCGCCCTCGCCGAGCATGCACTCGAAGCCGAGGTCCTCGACCTTGCGGCAGATGCGGTTGTCGAGGATCAGCTCGGTGTCGCGGAACGACGTCGGCGCGCCGAACAGGTCGGTGACGGTCCGGCGCTGCAGCTCGACCTGGTCGGCGAATTCGTCGAGGTCGGTGACCGCGGCGAGGCTGTGCTGGCTGGTCTCGCACAGGAACTCGACGTTGCCGGTCTCGGCGAGATCGACGAAGCTCTGCAGGGCGTCCGGCACCCAGTCGCGCAGCTGCTGGATCACCGTGCCCGACAGCGAGAAGGCGCAGCGGAACTGGCCGTCGGTGCGCTCGATCGCCGCCAACAGCAGGCGGTTCATCGGCAGGTAGCAGCGCTCGGCGACGCGCTCGGCGACCAGGCGGTTCAGCGGCGCGTCGAAGTAGTCGAGCTTGCGGATGCGATCACCCGGCTTCCACTTGCGCAGTCGGTAGGGCTGGTGCACCTGGAAGTAGAAGACCACGTCGATCACGACGTGGCCTCCGCACCGGCCCCGGGCGGCGCATCGAGCAGCGCCAGGGCGCGCAGCAGCTCGCCGGTGTTCCACGCCTGCGCGAAGGTGCCGCCCGGCGCCTGCGGCAGGTCGCCGTCGAACACCTCGCTGACGTGGTCGAGACCGGCGCGGTCGAGCTCCGGCAGGAAGCCGTCGAGCCAGGCGCGCAGTTCGCGCCGCACCCGCGGCAGCGTCTTGCGGGTCGCCGCGCGCAGCGCCGCCTCGACGTAGAAGCCGCCGAGCCACGGCCAGGCCGTGCCCTGGTGGTAGGCGAGGTCGCGCGCCTCGACGCCGCCGCCGTAACGGCCGCGGTAGGCCGGATCCCGCGGCGCCAGCGTGCGCAGGCCGCGCGGGGTCAGCAGCTCGGCCGCGGCCTGCCGCACCACCGCCGCGCGCTGGGCGGCCTTCAGCGGCGACGCCGGCAGCGCCGCCGCCAGCACCATGTTCGGCCGCAGGCTCGGATCGGCCGCGCCGTGCTCGACGCGGTCGGCGAGCCGGCCGTGGTCCGCGAGCCAGAACCGGCGCACGAACGCCTCGCCGCAGCGGTCGCGGGCCGCGGCCCAGTCGCGGTCGCCGGCCTCGGCGAGCGACGCCAGCAGCGAGTACCACAGCGCCTGGATCTCGACCGGCAGACCGGAACGCGGCGTCACCGGCCCGTGCTGGGTGCGGGCATCCATCCAGGTCGCATTGAGGTCGCGGCGGCCCGCCTGCAGCAGCCCTTCGGCGTCGACGGCGAGGCCGAGGTCGGTGCCCGCCGTGTAGTCGGCGGCGATGCGGCGCAACGCCGGCAGGAACTCCTCGCGCAGCCGTTCGCGGCTGCCGCCCGCGTCGGCCCAGCGCCGCACCGCCAGGGCGAACCACAACGCCGCGTCGCAGCTGCCGTAGTGGCTGTCGGCCGGCGTGCGACCGTAGATGTTCGGCAGCAGCCCACGGCGCAGGAACGGCAGCGCGCCGGCGAGCACGCGTTCGCACAGGTCGAGCCGACCGCGCGCCAGCGTCAGCCCCGGCAGCGCGACGAACACGTCGCGCCCCCACTCGCCGAACCACGGGAACCCGGCCAGCACGCCCAGGCGCCCGCCCGGCGCCTCGTAGAGGAAGTGGTCGGCGCCGTGCGCGAGCCGGGCGCGCAGCGGATCGGCGGCGTCCAGCGCGCGGGCCCGCTGCTGCGCCGCCGCCAACGCCGCCGCGAACGCCGGCCACGGCGCCGGCACGGCCTCGCCGAGCGCGAACGCGGCCACGGCCTCGCCGCCGGGCGGCAGGTCGAGCTCGAGCACGCCGGGGCTCCAGCGGTCGCCGACGTGGTCGTAGCCGCGCGCGCGGTCGGTGGCGTAGAGGAAGCCGCGGTACCAGGTCGGCTCGGCGCGGAAGGCGGCGACGCCGTCGACCGTGAGCCAGAGCGTCGGCAGCACCTGGCTGGGGCGGAACCCCCAGCTGGCGCCGGCCGCCGCCACCACGGGATCGAAGCCCGCATCGGCGGCCGGCAGGTGGTCGGCGTCGCAGAAGCCGAGCAGCGGCCGCACCGACAGGCGCAACGGCTCGCCGCCGCGGTTGCGCCAGCGCACGAACAGCGCCGGCTCGCCGCCCCCGTCGCCGGCCGGCGCCAGCAGCACCGCACGTTCGATCGCGTGCCGGGCGGTGCGGAAGGTCCAGGTCGGGCAGGGCCGCAGGGCGAACGCCACCGCGGCCGGTGGCGCCTGGGGAGCGACCGCGCCCGCCCAATGCGCGTGCAGCAGCGACACCGCCGCGTCGTCCTGGCCGAGACGCTCGTCGAGGCCGGCCACGGCGAGGCAACGCCGGGCCGAGTCGGGCGGCCGAGCGACCCACAGGCCGTGGTAGCGGCGCTGCGGCAGGTCGGCGACGGTGCCGCACGCGTAGCCGCCGCGGCCGTCGACCTGCAACCACTCGGCGTCGGCCGGCCACGGCTCGCCGCCGACGGCGGTCTCGGCAGCGGAGGGACCAACGCGGGACTGGGCTTCGGCCATCGAGATCGGAACCGGCGGGCGGCTGCGGGCGGTGCAGCCTACGTCGGACCCGGGCGGTATCAACGACCGATCACGGGCGGATTCCCGGACGGGATCTGTCCCCCGCCGCGCGGCAGTTGCATCCTTGTGCCACCTCGCCCGGCGGCCACCGGGCCGATGCCCTCGCCCATGGTCACGCTCGACCTCAAGAACACGCTCGCGTTCATCCTCGCCGGCGGCGAAGGCAGCCGCCTGAAGCCGCTGACGCAGTTCCGCGCCAAGCCGGCGGTGCCGTTCGGCGGCAACTACCGCATCATCGACTTCACGCTCAGCAACTGCATCCACTCCGGCCTGCGCCGCATCCACCTGCTGACGCAGTACCAGGCGCGCTCGCTCGAGGAGCACATCCGCTTCGGCTGGAACTTCCTGCCGCGCCGGCTCGAGCAGTGGATCACCTGCACGCCGCCCCACCACGTGACCGTCGGTCGGTGGTACCGCGGCACGGCCGACGCGATCTTCCAGAACCTCGACACGATCCGCGACTGGGAGCCGCCGACGGTCGTCGTGCTGTCCGGCGACCACATCTACCAGATGGACTACCGCGACATGCTGCGCGAGCACGTCGAGCACGAAGCGGCCCTGACGATCGGCGCGGTGCGCATCCGCGCCGAGGAAGCGCACCAGTTCGGCGTCCTGCAGGTGGCGGCCGACGGCCGCGTCACCGGCTTCGTCGAGAAGCCGAAGCACGACGCGCCGCAGATCCCCGGCGATCCGGGCCACTGCCTCGCGTCGATGGGCATCTACGTGTTCGAGACCGGCGAGCTGATCGGGCGGCTGGTCGAGGACAACCGCATGCCCGAGGGCCATGGCGGCGACTTCGGCCACCACGTGATCCCGCGCATGATCGGCGCGGTGCCCGTCTACGCGCACATGTACCGCGGCATCGAGGGCGAGAAGGACCCGTACTGGCGCGACGTCGGCACGATCGAGGCCTACTTCGACGCCAACATGGACCTGTGCAGCGTCAAGCCGCAGCTGAACCTCTACCGCGAGGACTGGCCGACCTACACGCTGTGGCACAACGACCCGCCGGCGAAGACCGTCTTCTCGGAGCCGGGCGAGGGACGCCGCGCCGAGGTGCAGGACTCGCTGCTGAGCCCCGGCGTGGTCGTGTCCGGCGCCAAGGTGCGCCGTTCGCTGCTCAGCAACCGGGTGCGCGTCGACGAGCACAGCCAGCTGGACGAGTGCATCGTCCTGCGCGGCGCGCAGATCGGCAGGCACTGCCGGCTCAAGCGCACGATCGTGGACAAGTGGAACAAGGTCCCCGACGGCACCGTGATCGGCTACGACCAGGAGCAGGACCGGCAGCGCTTCGCGGTGTCGCCGACGGGCATCGTCGTGGTGCCGCACGGGCACCCCTGGAGCTGAGGCCCGGCGTCAGCGCAGGGCCGGAGCCAGTTCGGCGGCCAGCCAGCGGCCGACGACCTCGTTGCCGCGCACGCTGAGGTGGCCGCCATCGGCGATGAAGAGCCCGTTCGGGTCGGGCTCGGCGGCCAGGACCGGCGTCGCGTCGAGCACCCGGACGCCGAGCTCGCGCGCGACCGCCGCCCAGCGTTCCTGCGCCAGGCCGCGGCGGAAGTCCGCCGGCGCGAAGCCGAGTTCCGCCAGGCGCGCCAGCCGCCGGCCCTCGTCGACCTGCCAGACGGTCGGCAGGATCACGAACCACAGCGGCCGGGCGCCGGCCAGCCCCTTCGCCCGCTGCAACGAGTCGCGCAGCGCCTGCAGCACGCGCGGGATCACCGGCGGCGCGCCGGCCGGCCACGCGGCGTTGGCGTCGGCGACGTCGAGGAACAGCCCCGCGTGCTGCTGGGCATCCGGCGGGAAGCCTGCCGTGCGCGCGAGGTCCTCGGCGTCGGGCGCCAGCTGCGCCAGCGGCGACCACTGCGGCCGGTTGGTGAAGATCCAGGTCTCGAACCACAGCGCCGCGCGCGAACGCAGCGCCAGCCGCGCCCGCCACGACGTGTGCACCAGGCGGGCCATCGGCCCCTGCAGCAGGAGCCCGGCGTAGACCGTGCGCCGCGGGCTGACGTCGTCCATCGCGTCGTTGCCGAGGAAGCCGCACAGCACGAACGCGTCGGCGCCGAACGGCCCATCCAGGCGTGCCATGTGCGCCACCGCGTGCCGGCTGCCGTAGCCGGGCACGCCGCCGTTGCCGACGGCGACCGGCACGCCGCCCGCGCGCAGTTCCTGCTCCAGCCGGGCCGGCAGCGCCTGCCCGGCCTCGACGCCGTAGCCGAACACCAGCGAGTCGCCGACGACCAGCAGGCGGCGCTCGCCCGGCCGCCTGGGGCCGGGGTCGACGCCGCGCAGCCCGAGCGAGTCGATCGCCACCGCCGTCGTCACGTCGGAGTCGCCGATGCGGAGCGTGCCGCGGTAGCCCGGCCGCAGCGCCGTGTCCTGGTCGGGCGTGGCGACGTACATGCCCGCCTGCTGGAACTCGGCGAAGCCCGGCGGCAGCGTCCAGAAGCACCGGAACGCCAGTTCGGCCAGCAGCGCCGCGCCGACGAGACCGAGCAGCAGCGCGACCAGGACGAACGACCAACGGCGCCGCCGTCGCGCCGGCGCGGCGGGCGCGGTCACCGTTCGCGCGCCTCGGAGCGCGCCGCCACGCCCGCGGTGTCCGGCGTCTTGTCGGCGGCGTCGTACATCGCCACGAAGCTGCGGCACTCGTCCGCGTCGACGGCGCGCAGCGGATCGACCCAGTGCGGCGGGATCGACTGGTAACGCACCCACGCGACCACCGACGCCGGAGGCGCCGCGTCCGCCAGCGGCACGGCGAAGTGCACCACGTCGCCGCCGGCGGCGAAGTCCTGGTCACCGTCGATGCCGACCGGGGCGGTGTCCTCGGCGTGCGGCCCGTCGGCACGCCAGCCGCGCGGCAGCAGGCGCGTGTCCTTGTGCCGACGGTGCATGCGCGACAGGTGGGTCGTCGGCGCGCCCGCCTCGTCGACGGCGACCAGCTCCCACACCACGACCTGCTCCGGGGAGGTCACCCGGGCATGGTGCGGCTGCCGCAGCTCGTCGGCGACGCCGGCCAGGCGCCCGTCCCGGGTCCAGCCGCCGCTGTCGAACACGACGTCGCCGGCGCGCACCTGCACCTGCAGCCAGGCGCGCCGCGACGGGTAGCCGGTCGGGAACTTGTGGCCGGTCAGGTTGTCGACGCGCACCGCGAAGTGCAGCGCGCCGTCCCGGCGCACCAGTTCGCCGATCGACACCGCGACCGTCTCCTCGGCGAGCAGCCGCCGCGACGCGATCGCGTTCCGTCGCAGCGCCGAGGCGTCGGCGGTGACGCCGAGCGCCTCGCGGTTGGCCGCCAGCAGGTCGAGCAGGAAGGCGTTGCCGCCGACGAACGCGTGCGACCGGTAGCCCTCGCGCACCGGGATCAGGAAGTCGCGCCCGCCCGGATTGCGGGCGATGCGCGTGCGGCCGAGTTCGGCCATGTGGCATTGCTGGCAGGTCCGCGACGTCGCGGTCGTCCCCCGCTCGTCGTCGAACTCGCTGTTGCGCCACTCGAGGTAGGGCGTCTGCTCGGGGAACCGCACGCCGGTGTGGCCGGTGTGCAGCGTGTGGCAGCTGCCGCACATCGCCGACGTGCGCACGTGCGCGCCGTGCTGGACCTCGTAGCTGGTGTGCATGCGCATCGGCCCCGCCACCGGCTCCTCGTAGGGGCCGAAGATGCGCCGCCCCTTGTCGATCTTCACCTTGCCCGCGAAGGTCGCCTCGGTGCCGAGTCCCTCCGGCTGGACCTGGTGGCACACCGTGCACGAGACGCCATCCTGCGCCAGCGGGTCGGCGGCGGCGGCGGCGACGGCGATCGGCCCCTGGCCGGCCAGCCGCCGGCTGTGGTGCAGCATCGGCGCGTGGCAGCGCAGGCACAGGGCCTGCACGTCCTCGGCGGCGCCCGCGTCGTCGGCGGCGGCGACCTCCTTGGCGACCTGGGCGCGCCAGTAGGGATCGCGGAAGCTGTTGGCCATCACCGATGCCTGCCACAGCGCGTGCGGCGACACGTCCGCGCCGGTCGGGTCGCGCATCGCCGTGGCCCGCGGGGCCGCGCTGTGGCACATCGCGCAGCCGTCGCCGGTCGCGAAGGCCTCGTTCTGGGCCACAGGCCGCACGGGGCCGCGCCACTGCGGCCCGCGGCCGAGCGGCGGCTTGTCGACCGGATCCTGGGCCAGGGTGGCCAGCCCGCAGGCGAACACGATCGAGGCGACCACCGAAGCGGCATGCATCGGCGAGCGCTCAGTTCTTTGCCGCAGGGGCCGGCGGCAGGAACTCGCCGAGGAACTGCGGCAGCATCCGGCGCCAGGTCACCCAGTCGTGGCGCCAGCTCTGGTCCCAGGCGTCGACGCGATTGGGGATGCCCTTGGGTCCGAGCACGCGCTCGACCTTCCAGCTCTGGTCGGGGTCCTCGTAGGCGCCCTGGCCGTGCGCCAGCAGGATGTGGCGTTGGCGCAGCAGGTCGAGGTGCTTGCCCTGCAGGTGCGGCACGAAGTCGAGCGGGCTGCTCTGGAAGTAGTCGTGGTTGATCCGCCCCTCGAGGAAGCGGTTCATGTTGTAGGTGCCGGAGAGGCAGATCGCGCGTGCGAACACATCGGGATGCCGGCAGACCAGCGCCAGCGCGTTGAACGCGCCGATCGACGCGCCCGCCGTCCAGATCAGGCCGCCGTCGCCGCCGCAGTCGCGGTGGATCGCCGGGACCACTTCGCGATAGAGGCACTGGTCGAACTTGTTCTGCACCGCCGCGGCTTCCTCGAGTGTCTTGCACTCCTTCAGCCACGCCTGGCCGGCGATCGAGTCGACGCAGTAGACCTTGAGCCGCAGGTCCTCGAGGAACTCGCCGATCGCGCTGATCAGGTGGAAGCGCTCGGGCTCCTCGGCGTCGCCGCCGGCGGTCGGGAACAACAAGAGGGGCGTGCCGCTGACGCCGTAGCGGACGAAGTTGATCTCGCGGCCGCCGAGCGACGGCGACCTCCAGCTGACCTTGTGCTTGCTCACTGCCTCGACTCCTTCTCGCTGTCGCTGACGTACTTCTGCACCAGCGCGAAGAACCGGGTCGAGAACTCGTCGACCTCGTGCGCCGGATACATGTTGGCCACCTTGCGCCTGATCGCGTCGCGGCAGCGATCGCTGCGGAACCAGTTGCGCGCCGCCTCCTCGAGCGGGCCGAAGTGCTTCTGGCAGAACTCGGCGAACTTCTCGGCGTCGAGCCGCTCGCGGGCGATCCGGGCGTAGCCCTTCAGCTTCTCGCGGTACGGCAGGTCCTTGCGGGCGATCGCGTAGTAGGGCTCGAAGTCGAGCGTCTTCCGCATCGGCCGCCTGGTCGCGGCGCAGAACAGTGCCCACTTCAGGTTGCTGGTCACGTACCACGGCCAGTGGTAGTGGATCGAGTTGACCTGGTTGTCCGGGCAGGGGTTGGCGAAGTCGATCGGGTGGAACACGCCGTCCTTGCGCAGCGCCTCGACGCTGTTGAAGTCCCAGCCGAAGAACGTGTTGATCAGCAGGCAGGTGTCGACCATGACCTGCTCGTCCTCGGGGCTGCAGAAGTTGCGGTCGGGCAGGTAGCGGCCGTGCAGCGGCTGGCTGGCGTCGTACTTGATGACGCGCACCTGCGGCCCGATGCCGACGGCGCGCACGAACAGGTCGAAGCCGGCCACGGCCCGCTGCACGTGCATCAGCCACTTCTCGCTCTTCTCGTAGCTGTCGCGCAGCTGCGCCTCGTCGTCGATCTTGGTGACGCCCTGCCAGCCGCCGCCGTCGTAGGGCTTCATGAACAGCGGATAGCCGATCTGCGCGCCGACCTTGCCGAGGTCGAACAGCCGCGCGTAGGCCTTCAGCGTGTAGTCGAGGTCGGGCTTCGGCTCGTAGTTCTTCTGCGGCACCATCATGGTCGGCGGCACGGGCATGCCGAGCGCCGTCATCGCGCAGTAGGACGAGTGCTTCTCGTAGCTCTGCACCGACCAGGGGTTGTTGTAGACGTACAACCCGTCCATCAGGATGCACTTCTTGATCCACTCGCGCTGGATCGCGAGCCAGTGCGTCAGGCGGTCGACGACGAGGTCGTACTTGCAGCCCGGCTGCAGCATGAAGGGCTCGATCGCGACCCGTTCGCAGGCGAACGAGACCACGTCCTTGCCGATCTTCAGTTCGAGCTTGGCGTCGGCGAGGATCTGCTCGAAGGCCAGCGGCCAGCAGATGTCGGCGCCGAGGGAGAGTCCGATGTGGCGGGTTACGGCGGGCATGGGGAGGCGGCGCAGCACTATGCCGGGACGGCGCCGGCGGAGCCAGAGTCGCCCTGGTCCCGGTACGGGGCCGCCGCGGCCGACCCGATGCCGCCCCGGCCGGCAATGCATGCCACCGACGACACCCGGTGCGGCCGCGCGGTGTCGGGGTCGCGCGGCGGCGATCGCCGGCCCCGGCTCGGGCCCCCGACCCGAGCCGGGGCGGCTCGGTCGGCTACTGCGGGTAGGTCGTGCTCAGGACGCCGTTGCTGAGCAGGAACCCGCCACTCTCGCCGTTGGCCAGCGGGAAGGCCGCGTCGAACAGCGCCACGGCCTGCGCAGCGATCACGTTGCCCGGCGCGAAGAACATGCTGTCGTAGTCGAAGGTCCAGGACAACGTGGGCGCGACGTTGACGCCGGCGCCAAGGTCGAGGTCGAGCGTGGCGACGTAGGCCTTGCAGCCCGGCACCGTGGTCAGGATGCCCGCCACGTCGAATCCGCCGGGCAGCGGGTTCACGCTCAGGAACATCGTGCCGAGATGGATGCCCGATCCGGGCAGGAACTCGGGCACGTTGTTCGCCGTGTAGGTCACCACCGTGCTCGGATTGATCACCGGGTGCGGCGCAGCCGACAGCGTCATCAGCAACGTGTCGTCGGGCCTGAGCACGAAGGGCGTCACCGCCGACAGCGCCTGCGAGACCGGGACCGGGCCGGCGCCGGCCAGCGTGCAGCCGACCAGCATGTCGCTCGTCGAGTTGCTGCTCGACATCGAGACCCACACCATCGTGACCGTGCCGGTCGCCTGGTCGAGCTGCCACTGGAAGGTGCTCGGCGCCACCGTCGGCGTGCCGGTGGCGCACTCGACGCCGTCGAACGTCACGTAGAGCACGCCGCCGACTTCCTCCCATTTGACCTTGCCGCTGCCGGCCTCGGTGGGGTTCTGGCTGAACCAGGTGTAGAAGCCCAGGCCGAGCGCGCTCGCCGTCTCCGCCAGGGTCGGCGTCGTGTCGGTGCCCTCGTTGCCGACCGAGCCCGCCGTCAGGATGCCCTCGGACGAAACCGTCCATTGGGTGGCAACCCCGCCTGGCACCGGGACTGGCGCAGTCGGCGTGAAGGTCTCGATCACGGTACTGCCGTTCGCGACGATCGTGGCGCCGATGGTTGGCGGCACGTACAGCGCCGCGCCGCCGGCGATCCAGGTGGCGACGTAGCCGTTCGCTGTCATGACGAACTGCAGCGCGTTGCCATCCAGTGCCGCCTTCGCACTCGGGATGTCGGCGAAGAACTGGAACAGGCTCGAGTTGTCCGAGACGAGGTAGTCGTGGCAGCCGGCGCCGAGCCTGCGGTTGCAGGCGGTCTGGTTGGTGTATGGAGCGATGTGGTAGCTCTGGCCCGACGCGACCAGCGTCGAGGTCATCGAGCTCATGTCGTACACCCACGCGCCGGTGCCGTTGGTCCACAGCAGGTTGCCGTTCTGCAGCTCGTAGACGCCGCGTGGCCCGGAGGCGGTGATCGTGCTCAGGATCGCCCCGGAGGTCGCGTCGAGCTTGTAGATGCCCTGCGTGGTCGAGAACCCCGCGACCCAGACGTTGCCGTCGGAAGCCGGCGAGATCTGATGCGCGAACCCGATCGTGCCCGAGTTGTGGAACGTTCCGACCGAGGCGCCGGAGGTGGTGAAGCGACGCACGTCGTCACCGCCGCTGCTCCCGGTCACGAGCAGATCGCCGAGCCAGGGGATGATCGAGTACGGCGACTGCAGCCCGGTCAGCGGGTAGGTCGCCAGCCAGTTGCCGGCAGTGTCGAACGTGACCAGCGAGTCGGCGGTGGCCCCGTTGAGGTTGCCGTCGTTGGCGACGTAGACGATGCCCCCGATCAGGTTCAGGCCGCGGATGTTGTCGAGTCCACCGCCCGGGAACGTCGGGCCGATGACTCCGAGCACGTCGCCACAGGCCGAGTAGCGGACGATGCGGTCGGTGGTCTGTTCGGTGACCCAGACCTCGCCGTTGACACCGATCGCGCCGACCCGGGCGCCGCCCCCGTCGAGCATGGGCGTGAAACCGGCATCGACCAGGCTGCCATCGACCGGGTCGAAGGCGGCGACGTGCAGGCTGGTGGTGTTGGGTACGATCAGGAGCTGCTGGGCAGTGGCAGGCATCGCGACCGCCAGCGCTGCAACCAGCAGAGGGGCATGGGAAGTGGCGTGGAGCATGTGGCGTGGAGCGGGTCAGGGGTCGGAGGGAGTGCGCACCGCGGGGGGGCAGTGGATGCGACACCATACGCAACAAGCCGATCGGGCTGTCGACGATTGGCCGGACCGACGGCGGAGCCACCGGACGACCCGACCTGATGCGGCCAGGCGCATGGCGATCCGCCCCCCTACTCGTAGACGAGCCACAGCGGGCCCGGGAACAGCCAGCTCAGCCCCTCGCGCAGCCGGTCGCGCCAGTTCTCCCAGTTGTGGCCGTCGTTGGCCTCGCGGAAGCGGACCTGCATGCCCGTCTCCTGCAGCAGCGGCACCAGCGACCGGTTGTAGTAGATCAGCGATTCGTAGACGCCGCAGCTGACGAACACCGACTCGCTCGGCCGGCCTGGCGCCCGCCGGAACTCGTTGACGAACTTGACCACCGGATCGAAGACCGGGCCGCGGTCGTGGTCGCCGATCTCGGTGAACACGAACGAACCGGACTGCAGCAGCAGCTTGCCGAAGTAGCCCGGGTGCCGCCACGCGGTCGACAGCGACGCGACGGCGCCGAAGCTGGCGCCGAGCAGCGCACGCGCCGACGGCTGCGGCACCAGCGGCAGCAGCCGCTCCATCTGCGGCACCAGGTCCTTGACCAGGAAGTCCGCGTGCCGCGGATCGGCCGCGTACTCGTGCATGCGATCGGGCGACTGCGTCAGGATCGCCACCAGCGGCGGCAGCTCGAGCCGATGGATCAGGTTGTCGAGCACGGTCTGCAGGTTCGCGAACGACAGGTAGTCGAAGCCGTCGTGGACCACCAGCAGCGGATAGCGGCGCGACTCGCGGAAGCGCGCCGGCCGGTAGACCCTGATCGGCCGCCAGTCGCCGAACACCGGACTGTCGACATGGCGATCCTCGATCGTGCCCTTGCGCGCCTCGGGGTCCTCGACGGTCCAGTCCGGCGGCGCGTAGCCCTCGCCGTAGACGACCGAGTTGGCGCCGAACGGATCGCGCGCGGTGTGGCGGTTCAGCGGGTCGCGGATCAGCGTGCCGCGGCCGAACATCGCCACGCCGAGCTTGTATTCCATGCGCGACTTCGGCGGCAGGTCGATCTGCAGCACCCAGCAGTCGGTGTGGTGGATGCGGCGGAACGGCAGCGAGCCGGGCAGGCCGTGGATCCAGTGGTGCAGCGTCACCTCCTGCGCCTCGCCGCAGAACAGGAACGTCACCGACCGGCCGCGCACGTGCGGGAACTCGGTCGCGGCGACGAAGCGCTGCAGCGCCGCCGGCCCCTCCGCCACCGCGGCCTCGAGCTGCTGCACGACGTCGACCTCGGTCTCGGTCACGTGCCCACCTCGGCGGTGCCGCCGGCCGTGGTCAGCTGCCGCGTGCCCGGCGCCGGCTGCCAGCGTCCGGCACGCCAGTCGAGCCGCGCCCCCTTGTCGAGCAGGGCGCAGACCGCCGGTGCGAAGCGCTGCGCCATCAGCTGCACGCGCTCGGCGTCGCCGGTCTGCAGGCGGTGGCGGGCGTGCGGCAGCGCGACCAGGCCGCGCACGAGGCCGAAACCCGCCTCCATGACCTCG
This sequence comes from Planctomycetota bacterium, assembly GCA_019636245.1. GTDB lineage: Bacteria > Planctomycetota > UBA1135 > UBA1135 > UBA2386 > JAEUHS01. Next base: position 150,854 of record JAHBXX010000002.1, read on the forward strand.
GCGTGCGCGCTGCCCTGCGGCGGGTCGTCGTGGAACAGCACGATGCGCTCGGTCAGCACCATCGCCCCGGCCGACCAGGCGATCACCGGCCGGTCGCCGTAGAGGCCGAACAGGTCGAACAGGCGCAGGCGGTGCAGCAGCACGGAGACGTGGCCGCCAGCCACCAGCAAGCACGAAGACGAGGCAAGCCAGCGCTGCAGGTCGCGCCGCTCGCGCTGCACGGCGGCGCGCTCGCCGGGTCGGTGGCGGTCCTCGAACTCGGCGTGGATCGCCGCCACGCGCCGCTGGTGCTGTTCGTCGAGCACCTTCACCATCGCCATCGCGTCCTCGCGCTCCGGCGCGAGCAGCGCCTCGTCGCCGGCGCGCCGCATCAGTTCGCGCATCGGTTCGATCAGGCCGCCGAGCCGCAGGCGGTAGAGCTCCTGCACGGCGCGCAGCCGGTCGTGGCGCTCGCGCATCGCCAGCAGCAGGTCGCGGTCGCGCTCGAAGATGCGCTCGACGCGGCCCCAGACCTCCAGGTTGACGACCGGGCGCTGCACGTGTTCGCGCAGTTCCTGGTCCTCGCTCTCGCGCTCCTCCCAGCCGGCGGTCACCGCCGCGAGCGGCCGACGGTCGTCGCGCGCCACCAGCGCCGCGACGGCCTCGCGCACGATCGGCACGTGGCGCTGCGGGCCGAGCAGGATCGCGGAGGACAGCATGGCGGGGCGGTTTCCTTACCCGACCACGCGCGGCGAGGGAAGCGCGCCGCCCCCGGCGCGGACGGGGACCGCCGCTCCGTCACGCCAGGTCGCTGTCGCCGAGCGCGTACCACCAGTCGCGCTGCAGCACCGCCGCGGTCAGCGGCGAACCGGTCAGCAGGTAGACGAGCCGGCGCTGCAGCCAGTTCGCCGATGGCGTCTTCGCGAACGCGCGCGCCTCGAAGGCCCGCCACTCGGCCGACCACTCCGGGAACACCGCCACCACACCATGCCGACCGGCCGACCGCGTACGGCCGGCGACGGCGTGCAGCAGCGCATCGGCGGCGGCGGCATCGTCCTCGCGGGCCAGCCAGTCGGCGACGGTCGCGTGGTCGGGCACCAGCCCCCCGCCGGGCTTGAACACGCACAGCCCGCGCAGCGCACCCGAGCGATCGCGCGCGGTCCACAGCTCGTAGTCGGCCCGGTTGGGGTTCTGCACGTAGCGCCAGTGCAGGTAGCGGTGGTCGCGCCGCAGCAAGAGGCGCTTCTCGGCGCGCACCCGTTCGTACAGCGAGCCGACGTCCGGCGGGATCGCGTCGACGCGCGCCAGCTCCAGCCCGGCCGGGGCCGCCGGCGGCGCCAGCGCCGCGTCGCGGATCAGGAAGTCGATGTCGCGCAGGAAGTGGTACTCGAGGTAGCGCGAGCCGATGCGGAACGCAGCGTCGACCGGGAAGCCGTAGAGCACCGCGTCGCCGATGCGGCGGCTGTGGGCGGAGAACGGCAGGCCGGTGATCACGAAGATGCCCGGCCGCTTCAGGCCGCCGCGCCACGCCGGGTGCGTCATCGAGTCGACGCAGTGGATGAACCGCTGCGGTCCGCTGGGCGTGTCGGCCAGCACCGGCACGCCGGCGTACTGCGACACGACGGTGCCGTCCGGCGCGACCGCCAGCGACATGCGGTGCCCCATCGGGTTCTCCAGGTACTGCCAGCGCCACTGCGCGAGCGTGCGGTCGACGTAGCCGGGGCCGCACACCTCGCGGAACACGAGGTTGAACGTGGCGAGGATCTGCGCCTCGTCGCCCGGCCGGTACGGCCGGATCGTCAGCTCGGGCAGCGTCATGCCGGCAGCCGGCCGCAGAACTCCGTCACCAGCGCCGTCATCAGGGCCGCGGCGCCGCGGCCGGCGGCGACCACCTCGTCGTGCGACAACAGCTGGTCGGCGATGCCGGCGGCGAGGTTGGTGACCAGCGACAGGCCGGCGACGCTGGCCCCCATCGCGTTCAGGGCGATCGCCTCGTGCACGGTGCTCATGCCGACGGCGTCGGCGCCGAGCGCGCGCAGCATGCGGACCTCCGCCGGCGTCTCGTACGACGGGCCGAGCAGGCCGGCGTAGACGCCGGGCCGCAGCCGCTGGCCGCACTGCTGCAGCAGGCTGCGCAGCTTCGGCGCGTAGACCCGCGACTGGTCGGGGAAGCGCGGCCCGAACGCCGGCTCGTGGCCGCCGACCAGCGGCGACCGGCCGGTGAGGTTCAGGTGGTCGCTGATCAGCATCAGGTCGCCCGCCGACAGGTCGTCGGCGATGCCGCCGGCGGCGTTGGTGAGCAGGAAGTGCGGCACGCCGAGCCGGCGCAGCGTGCGCACCGGGCGAACGACCTCGGCCGGCGTCCAGCCCTCGTAGAGGTGCACGCGGCCGGTCAGGCAGGCGATGGCGCAGCCGGCGACGGTGCCGACGACGAGCGCGCCGCCATGGCCCTCGACGCGCGGCCGCGGCCAGCCCGGCACGTCGGCGAACGGGATCTCCAAGGGGCGTTCGACGGTGGCGGCGAAGTCGCGCAGGCCGCTGCCGAGCACCAGGCCGAGGCGCAGGCCCGCCGCCCGTTCGGCGCCGAGGCGGTCGCGCAGGAACGCGACCGCGCGGTCGATGCGCTGCAGTTCGTTGCCGTCGGTCATGCCGCCTCCACCGCCAGGACGCCGGCCACGCAGGCCGTCATGCAGGTCGCGATCGCGCCGCAGAACATCGTGCGCAGGCCGAGCTTCGCCAGCTCCGACCGGCGCTCGGGCGCCATCGCCCCGAGGCCGCCGATCTGGATCGCCACGCTGCCCAGGTTGGCGAAGCCGCACAAGGCGAAACTGGCGATCAGCTGCAGCCGCGGCGACACCGCGCCCGCCTGCATCAGTTCGCCGAGGCGGCTGTAGGCGATCAGCTCGGTGGCGACGATCTTGGTGCCGAGCAGCTCGGACAGGGTCGTGATCTCGGCGCCCGGCACGCCCATCACGGCGGCGACCGGCCAGAACACCACCGCCAGGATCGACTGCACGCTCAGCGATTCGTGGCAGAGGCCCAGCCCCGCGTTCAGCACCGCGACCAGGCCGAGGAACGCGATCAGCATCGCGCCGACGTTGAGCGCCAGCTTCAGGCCGTCGCCGGCGCCGCCGGCGGCGGCCTCGATGACGTTGCCGTAGCCGCCGCGCTCGATGCGTTCGACGCGGCCGAGCGTCTCGCTGCGCTCGGTCTCGGGCCACATCATCTTGCTGCAGACGAGCCCGGCCGGCACCGCCATCACGCTGGCGACCATCAGGTGCCCGGCCGGCACGCCGAAGCCGACGTAGAGGGCGAACACGCCGCCGGCGATGGTCGCGAAGCCGCCGACCATGATCGCGTGCAGTTCGCTGGTCGTCATCCGGGCGAGGAACGGCCGCACCAGCAGCGGCGCCTCGGTCTGGCCGACGAACACGTTGGCGCACGCCGACAGCGACTCGCTGCCCGAGGTGCCGAGCACGCGCACCATCAGCCAGGCCATGCCGCGCACGACCCACTGCATCACCCCGAGGTGGTAGAGCACCGCCATGAAGCTGCTGAAGAAGATCAGCGTCGGCAGCACCATGAACGCGAAGATGAAGCCGCCGTACTTGTCGGGCAGCGCCTTGGCGACGATGTCCTGCTCGGCGAGCGCGTTGAACACGAACGCGCTGCCGCCCTTCGACAACTGCAGGAAGGCCTCCACCCCCCGGCCGCAGGCGCGCAGCGCCGCGTTGCCGGCCTCCCAGTAGAGGAAGGTGAAGCCGAGCAGCGCCTGCAGCAGGAGGCCCACCCCGACCAGGCGCCACGAGATCGCGCGGCGGTGCCGCGAGACGGCGTAGCAGATCGCCAGCATCACGAAGATGCCGCCCAGCGAGACGAGGCGCAGCATGGCGCGCGGGATGGTAGCCCTGCGGCGGCGCGAGGCCACCCTGTGGTCCTTGACGGTGGCCCGCAGGCCCTCGACCATGGCCGCACCTCGTCCCCTACCGGAGGCTCCATGCCGATCTGCGCCGTCCGTTGCGTCGCTGCCGCGACCCTCGTCTCGTTGGGCTTCGTCGTCGCCGTGCCCGGCCAGGGCTGCAGCGCCGGCGGCACGTTCTGGAAGCGCGACAACCTGCCGGTGGTGCCCAGCGGCGCCACGGCGGCCGCCGTGGTGCGCGGCATGTGCGAGGGCGAGAGCGCCGGCGTCGTGTTCGAGATGCCCGCCGGCATGCCGCCGCAGAAGGTGCTGCAGGTGGTCGCGCCCTGGGGCGAAGCCTTCAGCGGCGTGCCGGGCTTCCAGGCGCTGCTCGACGTCGAGGTCTACGACGGCGTCGCGTTCAGCGGCAGCCTGCCGGTGATGCCGAGCCCGACCTTCCGGCTGTCGAACACGGGCTCGTCGATGCAGGTGCAGACCCACGGCCTCAACACGCTCGACGTCAGCGGCTACGACATCGTCGTCGGTCTGGCGCCGGCGACCGGCACGCCGCCGGTGCGCCGCTTCGCCATCTGCTTCCGCATCGACCTGAACGCCCACCCGACCGGCAGCTGCGCCAGCGGCTATCCGGCCAACTTCTTCACCGACGCGCAGACGACGTTGTTCCCCTGTGCGACCCCGCCGCGCACCGCGCTGATGGAGATCCAGGGCCAGGGCTGGCGCGACGCTTCGCAGACCACGGTCTCCGGCTTCCCGATCTGTCCTGCCTACTACAACGGCACGTGGGCGATCCGCTGCTGCACCCAGGACGCCTTCCCGGCCTACTACACGACCTTCGCGCCGGGCTGCCCGAGCACGTTGGGCGTCTCGAGCCTGGTGCCGGCGACGCTGCCGCGCATCGGCACGACGATGCTCGTGATCGTCGACAAGCTGCCATACAACATCGCGCTGATGCTGATGGGCTTCACCAGTTCGGCGCCGTATCCGCTCGACGTGACGCCGTTCGGCCTGCCCGGCTGCTTCCTGCGCGTGTCGATGGAGTTCGACTACCTGCTGCTCGGCGGCGGCACCACCGCCGTGCATTCGCTGGCCCTGCCGTTCGACAACACGCTGCTGGGTCTGATCCTGCACCAGCAGGCGTTCGTGCTCGACCCGCCGCTGAACGCGTTCGGCGGCGCGCTGTCGAACGCCGCCACGCTGCAGATCGGCATCTGAGCCGTGGCACCGGGCGCCGACGAGCCGGTCGTGGGCGCCGCCCGGCGCACGCTGGCGTCCGGCCGCGACGACCTGCTGGTCCGCGAGGAGCCGCTGCTGCTGGTCGTGCACGGGCAGCAGCTGCTGACCATGCGCACGCCGGGCCGCGACGAGGAGCTCGCGCTCGGCTTCCTGCTCGGCGAGGGCATCGTCGCCGCCGCGGCCGACGTCGCCGCGCTGCGCGCGGTGCCGGGCAACGCCGAGGCGCAGCGCGCCGACGAACTGCACGTCACCCTGCGCACCCCGCCCGACGCGCTGGGGCGGTCGCGGCTGGCGCGCACGCACGAGATCCGCAGTTCGTGCGGCGTCTGCGGCCTCGCCGATCCGCACGCGATCCTCGCCGGCACGCCGCCGCTGCTGCCGGGCGTGCCGAAGGTCCGGGCCGCCCTGATCGGGGAACTGGTCGCGGTGCTGCGCGCGCGCCAGCCGCTGTTCGCCGCCACCGGCGGCTGCCACGGCGCGCTGCTCGCGACGGCCGAGGGCGCGGTGCTCGGCGCCGCCGAGGACGTCGGCCGCCACAACGCGCTCGACAAGGCGATCGGCCAGGCCGCCCGCGCCGGCGCCGACCTGCCGCACGCGATCGCCGTGCTGTCCGGCCGGGCCGGCTTCGACCTGGTGGTCAAGTGCCTGCGCGTGCGCATCCCGGTCGTGGTGTCGGTCTCGGCGCCGAGCGCGCTGGCGTTCGATCTGTGCGCGGCCGCCGGGGCGACGCTGGTCGGCTTCGCGCGCGGCGATCGCCACGCGGTCTACTGCGGCGGCGAACGGCTGCTGCCCTGACGAAAGCACGCGGCGCGTTCGCGCCCGTCGACCCGCGACCGGCCCGCCCGGGCACGGTCCGGATCGGCGGCGGCCGCCGGCACGACGGCGGCGCCGGTGAGCCTCAGCGCGCCGGCTGGCGGCCCGCCTGCAGCGCGGCCGCGAGGTGCACGGCCAGCGTCGTCTCCAGGGCGTGCAGCGCCTTCGCCTGCGGCAGCAGGTTGTCGGCCGGGCGATCGAAGATGCAGGCGGTGACCGCGCCGCGCACGAACTCGACCAGCGCGCGGGCGCCTTCGCGGGCGATGCGCAGCTCGGGCCCGGTGCCGGCCAGCAGCGGCAGCCACTGCGTCGCCACCGCATGGCAGGTCGCCGCATCGACCTTGGCGCCGACCACGGCCAGCAACCACGAGCGCGCCGCCCGGCGGCGGCGGTTCAGCACCGAGACCTGGATCGGCTCGGCGCGGCCGCGCGCCCGGGCGCTGCGGTTCTGCCTCGCCACGGTGTGGTCGACCAGCGACCGCACCAACGCCGGCAGGCTGGCGTCGGCGGCCGCCGCCAGGCGCACCGCCCCGGCGGGATCGATCGGGTTCTGGCGCAGCGGCAGGGCCGCCGGCGCGAGGAACAGGAACGGACGAACCTCGCGCACCGCGGCGGGTGCGGCGTTCGCCTCGGAGACAGCCGGCTTCGTCATGCCGGCGCTATCGACGCCATGGCGCCGCCGACTTCAGTCGAGCGGCGGCTCGCGCCACAGCGGCAGCAGCTCGCTGTCGACGAAACCACCAGCCGGCGGCGACCCGCCGAGCAGCACGGCCGGCCGCGGTCCGTAGGCGGCGTTGCCGTGCGCCAGCGCCTCGGCCCGGTGCAGGTCGCCGAGGTCGACCGGGCGTTCGGCGACCGGCAGCCCGCGGCGGCGCGCGGCGGCCAGCAGGTGGGCACGGGCGAGGCCGGGCAGCACCCGGCCGTCCAGCGGCGGCGTCGTCCAGGTGCCGTCGAGGCGCAGCCACAGGTTGCCGACCGCGGTCTCGAGCAGCGCCCCGTCGGGCGCGACGACGATGCCGTCGTCGGCGCCGCCGTCCTGGGCCTGCTGCCGCACGGCGTCGTAGAACGGCCGCGGCCACAGCTTCAGGTCGCGCGGCGGCTCGCCCGCCACCGGCGCGACCACGGTCGGCAGCAGGCGCACGACCGAGGTCGGCGCCCGCGGCCGCGAGGCCAGCACGACGTGCACGACCGGTCCCGCGGGCACCAGCGAGAGGCGCAGGATGCCGTCGTCGTGGCCGTTGCGCCGCAGCAGCTCCGCCGCGGCGGCCAGCAGCCGGGGCGAGCCGTCGAAGGCCAGCCCGAGCCGGGCCGCCGCCGCGGCGAGCCGCCGCAGGTGCTGCCGCCACAGCCGCAGTTCGCCGCGCTCGGCGCCGAGGGTCTCGAACGGGCCGGGTGCGGCCGCGGTCGCCTGCGGTGCAGCGCCGGCGGCGACGAAGGCGCCATCCACCCAGGCGGTCACGGCCCCGCCTCCGGCGCCGGCGCGATGCGGACCTGCAGCGCGCGCTCCAGCCCGGCCATCTTCGCCAGCGACTCGCGCCACTCGGCGTGCGGGTCGCTGAGCGCGGTGACGCCGCCGCCGGCATTGGCGCGCAGACGGCCGTCGCGGTGCACCAGCGTGCGGATGGCGACGTTCAGGTGCAGGGCGGGGCCCGGGCCGAACCAGCCGATCGCCCCGGTGTAGACGCCGCGGCGCGTCCACTCGAGCTCGTCCAGCAGTTCGAGGCAGCGCAGCTTCGGACAACCGGTCACCGAGCCGCCGGGGAACGTCGCGCGCAGCAGGTCGACGGTCGCGACGTGCGGCCGCAGCCGGGCGGTCACCGTGGCGAACAGGTGGTGCACCTGCGCGAACGAGGCGCGTTCGGGGAACGCACCGACCCGCACGCTGCCGACCGCGGCGACCTTGCCGAGGTCGTTGCGCAACAGGTCGACGATCATCGCCAGTTCGGCCTGGTCCTTCTCGCTGCGCAGCAGCTCGGCCAGCAGCCGCGCGTCGCAGGCCGGATCCGCGCCGCGGGGCCGCGTGCCCTTGATCGGCCGCGTGCGCACGGCGTCGCCCTGCCGCCACAGGAACTCCTCCGGCGAGCTGCTGAGCACGGCGGTGCCCACGCCGTCCTCGACGTAGGCGGCGAACGGCGCCGGGCTCTCGGCGCACAGCCGCCAGAACAGCGCCCGCGGGTCGCCGCGCCACGCGGCGGTGAACGGCTGGGTCAGGTTGGCCTGGAACACGTCCCCGGCCCGGATGTGCTCGATGACCGCGGCGACCCGGCGTTCGTAGTCGGCCTGCGTCGCGTGCGCGCGCAGCCCTGTCGCCGGCGCGACGGCCGGCGCCGGCGGCACGCCGCCGGACGCGAACTCCTGCACGCGGGCGAACGCAGCGGCGTGCAGCACCGGCACGGGGAAGTCGTCGCCGAGCCGCCGCGGCCAGGCCTCGACGTCGAGGCCGAGGTCGTAGCCGAGCCAGCCGACGACGCGCCGGTCGGCGTGCCGGCGCAGGAAGGCATCGAGCGCGGCGAAGGCGCCCTGCCAGGCCCCCGCGGGCAGGGTCAGCGCGTCGACGGGCTCGGTGCACAGCCACGCCGGACCGGCGCCGCAGCTGTGCAGCAGCGCCACGGGGCCCGCGCGCGGCGCGGCCAGCAGCGCCTCGAACGGCTCGGCGCCGGCGGCCACGGCCTCAGCCGCGCAGCCAGGACGGCTTGCGCTTCTCGAGGAACGCCGCCATGCCTTCCTTCATCTCGGCGGTGCTGCTGATCAGGCCGAACAGGTCGGCCTCGAGCAAGAGGCCCTCGGCCAGCGGCAGCTGGGTGCCGCGGCGCACGGCCTGCTTCGCCAGCGCCACCGCGATCGGCCCGCGCGACACCATGCGCCTCGCCACGGCCTTGCAGTGGTCGAGCAGTTCGCCGGGCTCGCAGACGCCGTTGACGAGGCCGATGCGCTCGGCCTCGTCGGCGGTCACCGGGTCGCCGGTCAGGATCAGCTGCAGGGCGCGGCCCGCGCCGCACAGGCGCGGCAGCCGCTGCGTGCCGCCGTAGCCCGGGATGATGCCGAGCGACACCTCGGGCAGGCCCATCTTCGCCGCCTTGCTGGCGAAGCGCAGGTCGCACGCCAGCGCCAGCTCGAGGCCGCCGCCGAACGCGTAGCCGTTGATCGCGGCGATCACCGGCTTGCCGAGCTGCTCGATGCGCAGAGTCAGGGCCTGGCCGCGGCGCGCGTTGTCCTTGCCGTCGAGCACGCCCTGCTTCGCCAGCACGCCGATGTCGGCGCCGGCCACGAACGCCTTGTCGCCGGCGCCGGTCAGGATCACGGCGCCGATGCCCGCGTCGGCGTCGAGCGCGGAGAACAGGCAGTCGAGTTCGCCGATCGTCGCGTCGTCGAGCGCGTTCAACTTGCTGGGGCGGTCGACGCGCACGATCGCCAGGGCGCCATCGCGCTCGAGCCGCACGTTCTGCAGCGCCCGCGGGTCGAAGTCCGCCATCGTCACGCCTCCGCCTCGCCGGCCGCCGCGTCGTCCCCGCCCGCGCCCTGGTCCTCGCGCTGCTGCCGCGGCCGCAGCTCGATGTGCCGGATCTCGATGCGCTGCCTGGGCGCCGAGCGCTCGCCCATCGGCCCGAAGTCGCAGTCGACGCCGGCGATCTCGTCGAGCACGTCGAGGCCCTCCTCGACCTTGCCGAACACCGTGTATTGGCCGTCGAGGAAGTCGACGTGCGCCCCGTGCACGATGAAGAACTGCGAGCCGGCCGAGTTCGGATCGCGCGTGCGCGCCATCGACAGGGTGCCGCGCACATGCGGCAGGTCGCTGAATTCCGCCGGCAGCGTGTAGCCCGGGCCGCCGGTGCCCGGCTGGCCGCCGGCGCCGCGCTTGCTGTGCGGGCAACCGGTCTGGACCATGAAGTTGCGCACGATGCGGTGGAAGGCGATGCCGTCGTAGAACCCCTGCTGGGCGAGGTTCAGGAAGCTGCGCACGTGCTGGGGCGCCTGCTCGGGGAAGAACGTGACGACCAGCGTGCCCTTGTCGGTGACGAGGGCGGCTTCGATCGTCGCGGGGTCGGTCTGGTCGAGGTCCATCGGCCGGGATCCTGCCGCAAAGGCGCGCCGACTGCGAGGGCACGCACCAGCTTCCTGGCCGGAACGGCGCCGTGCCCCCCCGCCGCCAGCCGCCCTACTTCTTCGCCGGCAGGATCACCGTGCCCAGCAGCACCACCGGCTGCACCGGCGTGCTGTTCTGGGGTCCGCCGCAGCGCACGCCCGCGATCGCGTCGAGCACGTCGGCGCCCTTCTCGAGGTTGCCGAACGCCGTGTACTGGTTGTCGAGGTGGGCCGAGTCCTTGTGCACGAGGAAGAACTGCGAGCCGGCCGAGTTCGGATCCGAGCTGCGCGCCATCGACAGCGTGCCGCGCACGTGGCGCAGGTCGTTGAACTCGGCATCGACCGTCCAGCCCGGGCCGCCCTGCCCCCAGGTCTCGGGCTTGCTGTCGTCCTTCGTGTTCGGGTCGCCGCCCTGGATCATGAAGTTGCGGATCACGCGGTGGAACTTGGTGCCGTCGTAGAAGCCCTGCTTGCACAGCTTCAGGAAGTTCTCGACGTGCCGCGGCGCCTTGTCGGGCCGGAACGACAGCGTCATCTCGCCGTAGTTGGTCAGCAGCACCACCTGCGTCCTGGCGAGGTCGAGCACGGCGAGGTCGATCTTGCTGGCGTCGGGCGCGATCCGCACCACGCAGTTCACCCCGGCCATGCCCTCCCAGGCGATCGCCGCCGCGGTCACGGCGTTGGCATCGGTGTTCGGCGCCACCCGCGCGCAGGGCAGCGCCAGCCGGCGCTCGATGCGGGTGCCGGCGGCGAGCGCGACCGGGCCGCCCTTGCCCGCCTCGACGATCTTCGGTCCCGCCTGCTCGCCGACGGTGACCTGCAGCCGCAGGCCGGTCAGCAGTTCGGCGGGCACATCGACGTCGGCGCTGGCGTCGAGCACCAGCACCAGGTCGATCGTGGTGCCGGCGGCGACCATGCCGCGCACCGGGCTCAGGGTGGCGCGCAGGCCGGGGATCTCCTGCGCGAGGCCGGCGACGGCGAGGACGAGAACGGACAGCGAGGACAACAGGCGGCGCATGCTCGGTGGATCGGAGGAGGGAAAGCGCCACGTCATACCGCGGCCGCCCGACGCCCGGAAGCGCCGGTCACGGCTCGGGCACCGCGGCCGGCCGGCGCCGCCAGGCGAGCAGTTCGCCGACGAGTCCCATGCGGCACGCCTCGAGCCGCAGGTCGGGTCCGAACCACAGCATGCAGCCGGGCAGGTCGATGCCGTCGAGGTCGAAGCTCAGGCTGCCGCGCACCTCGTCCGAGGGCGACGACAGCTCGACGCCGAAGCCGCGCTGCGCGCGCCAGACCCACAGCAGCGCCATGCCGGCCGACAGGTCGGGCCCGACCCGGTACTCGAACACCCGGTGCGGCGCGCCGAGCGCGGCCAGGCAGCCGCCGAGGTCGTCCTGGCCTGGCTGCAGCTGTTCGAGGCGCGCCGCCGGGATCGGCTCGTCGAACGTGGCGCGGGCGTACTCACCGGAGATGCACCCGGCGAGCGCCAGCGCCAGGGCGCCAGCCGCCGTCGCCGGCGCGGCCCGGCGGCGGCTCACGGCACGAGCCCGGGCCGTTCGGCATCGCGCGCCGCGTTGTCGGCGTCCTCGTGCACGTCCTCCCACGGCAGCGCGTACTGCGTGCGGTGCGTGCCGAACCACGCGCCGGCATGGGTCAGCACGTCGCGCTCGTCGAAGAACACCCACAACCGGTCGCTGCGCGTGTCCTGGTTGGCGAAGTTGACGATGCCGAGGAACAGCACCGTGCTCTTGGTCGTCGCCGCGTCGTAGCGCCAGGCCGAGCGCCGGCCGAGCTGCACGACCTCGGTCGGCGCCCCGAGGCGCTCGACGACCTCGCGCGCGGTCGTCGTGCCCGGCACCAGCGAGCGGACCACGGCCGGGTCGAGCGGTTCGTTGGTGTCCTGGCGCGCGAAGGCGCAGCCCCAGAGCGGCAGCAGCAGGCAGAGGACGGCAGCGCCGCGGCTCACCGTTCGAACTCCAGCGCCATGCCCATGCCGCCGCTCATGCACAGGGTCGCGAGACCGAGCTTCGCCTGCCGCTGCCGCATCGCGTGCAGCAGGGTGACGACGATGCGCGCGCCGGTGGCGCCGATCGGGTGGCCGAGCGCGATCGCGCCGCCGTGCACGTTCAGGCGGTCGCGGGCGATCGGCAGGTCGCGCAGGCAGGCCAGCATCTGCGCGGCGAACGCCTCGTTGAGCTCGACGAGGTCGTAGTCGTCGAGCCGGCGGCCGTTCTTCGCCAGCAGGCTCCGCACCGCCGGCACCGGACCGATGCCCATGATGCGCGGCGGCACGCCGGCGGTCGCCGAGGCGCCGAGCCAGGCCAGCGGCTCGAGGCCACGCCGCTCCACCTCGCTGGCGGGCATCAGCACCACCGCCGCGGCGCCGTCGGTGATGCCCGAACTGTTGCCGGCGTGCACGGTGCCCGTGCGCGGCACGAACACCGGCGGCAGCTTCTGCAGGTCGGCCAGCGTGACCTCGGCGCGCACGTGCTCGTCGACGGCGACCACGACATCGCCCTTGCGGCCCGGCACGGTGACCGGCGCGATCTCGGCCTGGAAGCGCCCGGCCCGCTGCGCCTCGGCGCCACGCCGGTGCGACTCGAGCGCGTACTCGTCCTGCTCCTGCCGGCCGATGCCGTAGTCGGCGGCGAGATACTCCGCCGTCATCCCCATCGGCTCGCCGAGGATGCCGCAGGTGAAGCCGTCCTGGTAGTTGCCGTCCTTGACCTCGACGTGGCCGAGGCGGAAGCCCTGGCGGAAGCCGGGCAGCAGGAACGGGATGTTGGTCATGCTCTCCATGCCGCCCGCGACCACGACCTTGCGGCCGTCGAGCAGGATCGCGGCGCGGGCCTGGTCGATCGCCTTCAGGCTGCTGCCGCAGGCCTTGTTGATCGTCGCCGCGACGCAGCCGTCGCCGCAGCCGGCCCGGATCGCCACCTGGCGCGCCGGGTTGGGTCCCGAGCCGAGCTGCCGGGCCTGCCCGAGCAGCACCTCGTCGACCTCGGCCGGCGCGATGCCGGCGCGCTGCAGAGCCGCCGCCACGGCCGCGGCGCCGAGGTCGACGGCGGCGAGCGGCGACAGGCCGCCGAGGAACTTGCCGATGGGGGTGCGGGCGGCGCCGACGATCGCGATGCGTTCCATGCCCCTGCCATAACGCGGCCATGGGACCGGGGGCAAGGCCACGCCGGCGGGCGGCTTCACGGGGCCCCGGTCCGCGGCCGATACGCCGCCCATGGAGCAGGCAGGGCCAGGGCCGACGAACCACAGCGAGGGCTTCCGCGCCGCCCTCGCGCAGTGGCGTCTCAGCCTGCGCACCGAGGTCAAGAAGGCCTCGTCGCTGCCGACGGCGATGTTCGACGCCTGCGATCCGATGCTGGAGACGCGGCTCGCCGACTCGGCGGAGGCGATGCTGGCCTGCCTGCAGCAGCCGGCCGACCACCTGCGCGACCGCAGCCCTGCCGCCGAACTGCGGCTGGAGACGGTGACCCTCGCCGAACTGGCCGCGCTGCCGCGCCATGTCGCCGCGGTCGACGTGGGGCCGCTCGACCTGCGCACCGGACTGCAGGCCGAGTACCTGGGCATCCTGACCGATGCCGCGTGCACCGCCACCGGCCCGGCCCGGCACGGCGCCGTGCAGCTGCTGCAGCGCGACTTCGCGCTCGACGCGCAGACCGACGCCGCGGCGCTCTCGGCCGTGCTGGTCCGGGCGGTCAGGGATCTGCCGGCGGACGCGATGACCGAACCGACGGCGGCGCTGCTGGCCACGGCCTGCCAGCGGCTCGCGGCCGCGCTGGCGTTGCAGGCGGACGCCGCGTCGGGGGAGAAGACCGTGCCATGACCTCTCCGCCGCTCGCGGACGGACGCACCCAGGCCGCCGCGGCGTTCGCGCACGCCCTGGTGGTCGCCGCGCTGAACCGCCAGCTGCATGCCGCCGACAGCCGCTTCGTCGCCGACGCGCTGCTGGAGGCGCGCCGCGCCCTGCGGGCGGCCGACGCCGCCGGCGTGGAGCTGCCCCTGGTGCTGCAGTTCGACGACGACCGCATGCACTTCGACGGCGCGCCGCTCGACGGCCCGAGCCTGCAGGCGCGCGTGCTGCTGCGCTGCTGCGCCGAGCGCGGCATCGCCGCGATCGCCTTCGGCGCCGATCTCGAGACCGACGAGCTGAACCGCTGCCTCGACCTGCTGCTGCTGGCGCACAACCGCGACGCGCTGACGCGCGACCAGCGCGAGGTGGTGCTGCGCGCCTTCGGCATCCGGAACGTGCGCTTCACCCTGCGGTCGCCGGCCGATCCGGCCGACCGGCAGGCGGCCGTCGGCCCCGAGCAGCAGGCGCTGCGGCGCTACCAGGACCTCGCCGACTGCCTGCAGCACAACCACGTGCTCGCCCACCGCGACCACGAGCTGGCCGTCGACGCGGCGGCCGACGCGATCGAGCGCACGCTCCGGGACTTCGAGGAGCCGAGCCTCTTGCTGTCGCTGGCGACGCAGGACGACGTCGACCGCTTCACCGTCGGCCATTCGGTGCGGGTCGCGCTGCTGGCGCTGCAGGTGGCGCGCGAACTCGGCGCCTCGCGCGAGCAGCTGGTGCACGTCGGCGCCGCGGCGCTGATGCACGACATCGGCAAGTCGAAGGTGCCGCAGGAGGTGCTGTTCAAGCAGGGCCGTCTCACCGCCGAGGAATGGCAGTGGATGGCCCAGCACCCGCGGCTCGGCGCCCAGCTGCTGCTGGAGCAGCACCAGGCCGTCGATCCGCACGCGATCGGCGCCGCGTTCTGCCACCACATGGGACCCGACGGCCGCGGCTACCCGCAACCGCTGCTGCCGATCGCGCCGAGCGGCATCAGCCGTCTGATCCGCGTCTGCGACGTGTTCGAGGCGTTGACGTCGGTGCGGCCCTACAAGCGGGCGCTGGCGCCGGTCGAGGCCTACGCGGTGATGTTCCGCAACGAACACGACTTCGATCCCGTGTGGCTGCGGCGGTTCGTGCGCACGCTCGGCCTGTTCCCGACCGGCACCCGGGTGCGCCTCGACGATGGCGCCGAAGGCATGGTCATCGGCCAGACGGCGCACCCCGAGCGGCCGCAGGTGCGGCTGCTGACCGGCCCCGGCGGCGCCGACCTTCCGGCCGGCCACCCCGAGCTGCTGGTCGCCGGCGCGCCGTTCGCGGGCCGGCTGGTGCGCATCGCCGGCGTGGCGACCCACGACCGCGGCGTCGAGGTGCCGGCGTTCGAGCCCGCCGAGGTGCCGGTGCAGTCCGCGCACCACGCCTGCCTGTCCTCGAGCCTGCTGCCCGGCACGCCGCCGCGGTGAGGGCCGACGGCACCTGCCGGCGCGGCACCCGTGCCGCGTCCAGGCCGCGGCACCGCAACTCGCACTAAGTGCTATCCCCTTGCGGCGGGCGCACCGCTGCGATCGTCTGCGAGCGATGTCGGCTCGTCACCGCCATTCGACACTGCATCCCTGGACTGCGCCTCGGCGCGCGGCGCGCAATCGCCGCTGGTCGATCCTCGCCGGCGGCCTTGCCTTCCTGCTCGCCAGCCCGCTGCCCGCCCAGGATCTGGCGCTGGACGTCAGTCCCTTCCCTGGCTTCGCCGAGTCGAAACGCGCGACCGCGATCGTCGAGGCGCCGGACCGACGCCTCTGGGTGGCGTTCCACGACAGCGTGCAGGTGCACGACGGGGCCACCGTGGAGACGATCGCCATTGCGCCGGACGGCGACGGCCTGCGGCCGGCGGCGATCCGCTCGCTCGCCATGGCACCCGACGGCACGGTGTGGATCGGCGCCGAGCGCGGCATCTGGCGGCTGCCGAACGGCTCCACCACCGCGGTCCTCCAGCCCGGGACCGAGCGGCTGAGCACCTGGCAGCTGCTGTGCACCGGCTCCGACCTGTGGGCCCGGTCGACCCGCGCCGTGCATCGGCTGCCCGCGCGCGGCGGCGTCGACACAGTCCAGCTCCCGGGCGCTGGCGACCAGGCGCTGCTCGGCCTCGCCGCGACCATCGACCACCTCTGGGCATGGTCGTCCAAGGAAGTCTGGCGCCGGTCGCTCGGCGATGGGGCGCCGGCGTGGCAGGCCGTGGCTGGCATGCCGCCCGACCTCCGCCACGCCTGCGCCGTCGACGGCCGCCTCGTCTGCGCCACGACGACGGGGCTGGTCGAGATCGGCGGGGACGGCGCCGTGGAACAGATCCTGACCATGCCGTTCGGCGGCGTCACCGAGGTCGCCTGCAGCGCCGCGACGCTGTGGCTGGCCAACGGCAGGCTGATCCTCGCCGTCGATCGGCGGACCCGGACGGCGACCCGGGCGCGCTTGTTCCTGCGCGGCACCGAACTCGCCAACCTGACGATCTTCGCCCTGGCGACCGACGCCCAGGGGCTGCTCTGGCTGGGCACCGACCGCGGCGTGTTCCGCAGCTGCCCGACGCCCGGCATCGACAGCTTCGTCCTGCCAGGGATCGAGGCCGGCGACGTCGCGCTGGCCCTCGCCGAACTGGGCGACGGCAGCCCGGTCCTCGGCACCGCCCGCGGTGCCCTCTGGCAGCAGACCGCGAGCGGCTGGACGGCCGTGCCCATGCCGTGGTCGGACGGCGCCGGAGCGAAGCAGCTGCCGCGCATCGAAGCGCTCGCCGATTGCGCCGGGAGGCTGGCCGTGGGCACCAGCAGCGGTCTGTGGCGGCGCGATGGCGACGACTGGCGCCGGCTCGGCGAGGCCGCCGGGATCGACGGCGTCACGACCTTGTGGGCGGACCCATCCGGCCTGCTCTGGGCCGCGGGCAAGGCTCGCGTGTGGCGCATCGCGACCGACGGAACGGTCGTCGCGGTGCCGCTGCAGGAGCGCGCCGAGGCGACGCAGCCCTCGACCAGCAGCCTGCAGCGGGACGCCCTCGGCCGGCTCTGGCTCAGCACCTACCGCGCCGGGCTGGCGCTGCACCACCCCGGCGCGGACCGCTTCGACTGGGTCCCCGCCGCCTCGCCGCAGGAGTCGGTGCTGGACTTCGCGCCCGCCGACGCGACGCAGCCGTTCTGGCTGGTGGCGTTCGACGGGCTGTGGCGGATCGATCCCGAGAGCGGCGCCCGGTCGCTGCTGCACCAGACGGCGCGCAGCGGCACGCTGCGCAACGTGCTGCGTGCCGACGACGGCACGCTCTGGCTGGCAGCGCCGCGGTCGCTCACGCACTTCGACCCACGCGGCAACCACTGCCGGGAACTGCCATCACGTCTCGGGGCCCACCCGCTGGGCCACCTCGGCCACGCCCGCATGCGCCGCCGCAACGGCGAACTCTGGTTCGGCGCCGCGGGCGGCTACACGCGGGTGCAGCCGGAGCGCGCGGTCCAGCGGCGGTGCGCCCCGCCGCTGGCGCGGATCGAGGCGCTGGCGCCGGGCGTGCGGCGCACGCTGGCCGACCCCCGTTCCGGCGGCCTCGACCTCGAGATCCGCGGGGGCCCGCTGCGCCTCGAAGCCATCGCCGTCGACCGGACCCTCGACGTCGAACCGACGCGCACGTTCGTGCTGCAGCACCTCGAGTCGGACCATGTCGCCACCGCGCCCGACGGAGTGTTCGCCGGCCTGCCGCTGGGACGCCACCGCGCCAGCGTCGTCGTGCAGTGCGGGGACGGCACGATCGAGACCATCGGCCTCGGCGTCGTCACGGTCACGGCCCCGCCGTCCCCACGCCCATGGTGGATCGCCGGCCTGCTCGGCCTCGGCGGTTTCGCCGGCGCAGGCGGCTACCTGGGCTACCGCCGCCGCAGCCGCTCGACGCGGCGCCTCACCATCGACCGTGTGCTCGACCTCACCGGCAGCGGGCCGGACGAACTGCTGGACGTCGCCTTCCTGGCCGCCACCGTGGCCGACCAATGCCTGCAGCTCGGCCGGGCGCGGCACGGCGTCGTCTGGCTGCGAGCGGGCGGCCACGAGCAGGGGATCCGGATCGCCGAGTTCGGCCAGCCGTCCCCCGCGGATCTCACTCATCCCTGCCAGTGCAGCGTCGCCGGCCGCGAGGTCCGGCCGGGCTTCTGGGTCAGCACCGAAGGCTCGCGGCGGGACCTCTGCCTGCGGGTCCAGGACACCGCCGGGATCTCCTTCGAGATCCTGTTGTGCGACGTCGCCCGCGCCGACGAGGCGCTGCTGGACGAGTTCGAGGCCCTGGTCGATCGGCTGCGCGCGAGCCTGCGGCAGCAGTCGTGGACCCACCGGCTCGAACAGGACCTCGCCGACCGGCAGGCCTCCCTCGTCGCCGACGCCCACGACCTCCGCGGCCCCCTGACGGCCCTGCGGCTCGGCAGCCACGACCTCGCCGCCCGCCTTGGCGAAGGCGACCCCGCGTTGCAGACCGCAGCCGCGAGCGTCGTCGCCGCCACCGAGCGGGTGATCGCAGCCGTCGATCACCTGATCCACCGCCAGCGGCGTTCGGCGGTCCTGCGGCTGCAGTGCGTCGACCCGCAACCGCTCGTCGCCCGCAGCGTGCAGGCCGCCGCCCTCGCGGCGCGGTCGAAGGGGATCACGCTGCAACTGCATCCCGCCGCCGGCCCCTGCACCGCCAGCCTCGACCCGATCTGGTTCGGCCGCGTGCTGGACAACCTGCTCGGCAACGCGGTGAAGTTCGCGCCGCGGGGCTCCACGGTGCACGTGCGCTGCGAACACGACGCGGCCGACTTCTTCGTGCACGTCGACGATGCCGGCCCTGGCTTCGGCGCCGACGAACGCGAGTCGGTCTTCCTGCCGGGAGTGGTCGGCAGGGCGCAGCCCACGGCCGGCGAACAGCAATCCGGCCTGGGCCTGTGGATCTCGCGGCAGGCGGTGCAGTCGATGGGCGGACGCCTGTGGGTCGCGTCCGTCGCCCCGCCGGGCGCGCGGGTCAGCCTGAGCCTGCCGCGACGGCCGGCCGACGCGAGCTGACGTCCCGCCTCCGGCCCCGCTCAGGCCACCGGCTGGGCCACCGGCCGGTAGAGCACGGCCTTGCCGATCGGGCACCGTTGGAACGCGTCGCAGACGCCGAGCGTCGTCTCGGCCGCGCCAAGGCACAGGTAGCCGTCCTCCGCCAGCACCGACCGCACGTTCTCGAGGATGCGCTTCTTCGTCGCCACCGAGAAGTAGATCAGCACGTTGCGCAGGAACACCAGGTCCATCGGCGGCAGGCCGACCCACGGCTGGGCGAGGTTCATCTGCCGGAACTCCACCAGGCGCTTGACCTCCGGTCGCACGCGATAGCCGTCCCCCTCCCGCTGGAAGTACTTGCCGAGCAGCGCGGGCGGCATGCCGCGGTTGACGTCGTGCTGCGAGTAGCGTCCCTCGCGCGCCCGGGCGAGGATGTCCTCGGCCAGATCGGTGGCGACGATCCGCAGCTGCCAGCGCGCGGCCTCGGGCACGTGCTCGAGCAGCGTGATCGCCAGCGAGTAGGGCTCCTGGCCGGTCGAGCTGGCCGCGCACCAGATGTCGAGCCGGCGCCGATGGCGGCGGCGTCCGACCAGCTCCGGCAGGATGTGGGTGCGCAGCGCCTCGAACGGATGCGCGTCGCGGAAGAAGCTGGTCTCGTTGGTCGTCATCGCCTCGACGACGCGGCGGCAGAGCTCGTGGTTGGCGCGCGGGCCGAGCTGCAACAGCAGGTCGCCCAGGCTCGCATAGCCGAACTCCCTGGCCAGGGGGGCGAGCCGCGATTCGACCAGGTACTCCTTGCCCGGCTCCAGCACGATCGCCGAGCGCTCGAGCACGAACGCTCGCAGGCCCTCGAACTGCTGCGCGGTCAGGGGCATCGCCGTCACCTCGCCACGCCGATGCGGGCCGCCCGCACCCGGCGAGTGATCTCGGCCGCGATCGCCGGCAGCGGCAGGACCGCGTCGGCCAGACCGGCCCGGGCGACGAATCCCGGCATGCCCCAGACCACGGACGTCGCCTCGTCCTGCACCACCACCTGCGCCCCGGCCGGCGCCAGTTCCTGGATGCCGCGCAGGCCGTCCTGCCCCATGCCCGTCAGCACGACCGCGAGCACGTTGCCGCCATGGACGCGCGCCGCCGAGCGGAACAGCACGTCGACCGCCGGGCGGCAGGAGTTCTCGGGCGCCTCCCGGTTCAACTGCAGCAGCACCCTGCCCGCCCGCCGTTCGAGCACGAGGTGCTGGTCGCCGGGCGCCAGCCACGCCTCGCCGGGCCGCGGCTCGACGCCGGCCTCGGCCTCGCGCACGGTGAGCTTGGCGACCGCGTCGAGCCGTTCGGCCAGGAGCCGGGTGAAGGTCGGCGGCATGTGCTGCACGATCAGGATCGGCACCGGGAAGTCGGCGTCGAAACCGGACAGCACCTCGACGAGCGCGTTGGGGCCGCCGGTCGACACGCCGACGACGACGGCCTCGACCGGCCGCAGGCGCGGCGAGGCGCGGCGCACGACCGGCGCGGCCCTGGCGCCGCCCCGCCGGCACAACGCCTCGATCTTGCCGAGCAGCTGCTGGCGGGTGTCGGGATCGAGCCTGCCGCCCTGCCCGGCAGCGGTCGGCTTCGCCAGGTAGTCGGAGGCGCCACGGGCCATGGCCTCCAGCGTCACCGCCGCGCCGCTCGCGGTCAGGGCGCTGAACATCACGACCGGGAGGGTCGGCTGGCGACGCCGGATCTCGGCCAGCGTGTCGAGGCCGTTCATGCCCGGCATCTCGACGTCCAGCACGACCACGTCGGCCGCGCCCTCGTCCAGCCGCTGCAGCGCCTGGCGGCCGCTGCCCGCGGTGCGCACCTCGGCGATGCCGGGCGCCTCGGTCAGGGCGGCGCCGACCACGCGGCGCACGACGATCGAATCGTCGACCAGCAGGACTCGCATTCCGTTCATGGCGTTCGGGGGCAGGTCGGGGCGGGGGGCAGTCCTCGCGGGGGAAGGGACCGCGGCCCCTTCCCCCCGGCGGCGTTCACTTGGTGCGGTCGACGAGTTCCTGCAGACCGGTCGCGAGCTCCGACAGCTCCGACGCCGAGCGCTGGATGCCGGCGGCGCCGTTCGAGGTGTCGCGCGCGGCCTGGGCGACCTCGGTCACCGACTTGGCGATCTCGGTGCTGCCCTTGGCCGCCTCGGTGATGCTCCGGCTGATCTCGTTCGTGGTCGCCGTCTGCTCCTCGACCGCGCCGGCGATCGTCGTCTGGATGTCGTTGACGCGCCTGATCACCGAGCTGATCTCGGCGATCGCCGTCACCGCGCCCTTGGTGTCCGCCTGGATGGCCTCGATCTTCTGGCTGATGTCCTCGGTGGCCTTGGCGGTCTCCTTCGCCAGCTCCTTGACCTCGTTGGCCACCACGGCGAAACCCTTGCCAGCCTCGCCGGCGCGCGCGGCCTCGATCGTCGCGTTCAGCGCCAGCAGGTTGGTCTGCTGCGCGATCGAGGTGATGACCTTGATGACCTTGCCGATCTCGGCGCTGCTCGCGCCGAGCTGGTCGATCGTCGTGGTCGTCTGGCCGGCGACCTCAACCGCCTTGGTCGCCACCTTGGCCGCGTCGGCGGCGCTCTTGGCGATCTCGCGGATGCTCGCCTCGAGCTCCTCGATGCCGGCCGCGACGGTCTGCACGTTGCTGCTGACCTCCTCCGCCGCCGCCGACACGTTGCCGGCCTGCGCGGACGTCTCCTCGGCGCCCGCCGACATCTGCGAGCTCGTCGCCGCCAGCACCTCGGCCGCGCCGGTCAACGACTTGGCGGTCTCGGCGATGCGGCGCTCGGTGTGCAGCTTGGCGGTCACGACTTCCCACGTGACCATCGTGCCGAGGTGGTTCTGGTGGCTGTCGAACACGGCGCTGGCCAGCAGGTCGAGCTGCTCGGAGCCGAGCTGGATCGTCGCCCGGCGCGGCAGGTTGCGCGGGTCGGCGAGCAGTTCGCGCTGGTGCGCCGGGTTCTTGTGGAACACGTCGATGCTCTGGCCGACGATCCGGTCCACGGGGATCGGCAGGAACTTCTGCAGCGTCGCCAGGGTCTTGCGCGAGGCCGCGTTCATGTAGCGGATCACGAAGTCGCGGTCGGCGAAGATGGTGTTGATCGGCGAGTTCTCGGTCATCGACGCAAAGCGCGTGTTGACCGCCCGCTCCTGGACCATCGCCGTGATGTCGGTGGCGAACTTCACGACCTTGCAGGGCCGGCCGTCCGGGCCGTTGACCGGGTTGTAGGTCGCCTGGATCCACACCTCGCGACCTCCCTTCGCCAGGCGGCGGAATTCGCCACCGGCGAAGCGCCCGGCGGCGAGTTCCGTCCAGAACTGCCGGTACTCGCGGCTGGCCGCCTCCTTCGGGTCGACGAACTGCGAATGGTGCTTGCCCCGGATCTCCGCCAGCTCGTAGCCGAGGCAGTCGAGGAAGTTCTGGTTCGCGGTGCGCACCGTGCCGTCGAGGTCGAACTCGATCACGGCCTGGGCGGCATGCAGAGCGGCGATCTGGCCGCGCAGGTCGGCCAACTCGGCCTCGACGTTGTCCGGTTCCACGAGCGTTGCACTGGCTTTCATCTGGAGTCTCCTTCGTTCTGGTTCGAATCCCTCGGTCGCGATCGCGCCGGCTCCCGGCTCAGAGCTCGAGAGGGAAGCCCCTCGAGAGCTCTGCGCGGCCGCGCCGGCGGCCGCCAACTGACACCCTGAGAGCCCGCAGCATGGTTCGTTCTCCGGCCCTCAGCCTCGACCGGACGCCACGGCGGCCTCGCCGCTGGCGTCGAAGGCGAGGGTGCGCTCGACGTCGAGCATCAGCAGCAGGCGGCGTTCCAGCTTGTGCACGCCGCGGATCAGGTCGCGCGCCCGACCGCGCAGCGTCGCCGGCGGGTCCTCGAACGTCGCCGCCTCGACCTCGAGCACGTCGCCGATCTCGTCGACCAGCAGGCTGACGATGCCGTCCTCCGTGCGCACGACGACGTTCATCGGCTGGCGGCCGGGCTCCCGCTCCGGCAGTCCCAGCCGCCGCCGCAGGTCGATCGCGGTGACGATCTGGCCGCGCAGGTTGATCAGGCCCTCGACGACGCTCGAAGCGGTCGGCACGCGCGTCATCGCCTGGTAGCGCAGCACCTCCTGGACCCGCTCGACCTCGACGCCGAGGTACAGGTCGTGCAGGAGGAACGTGCAGAACTGGCAGCTCTTCGTCATGTGGTCAGCTCCCCGCCGCGGCCGGCACCAGGTGGCCCGCGAAGCCGGCCAGCTCGCGGTCCAGGATCCCGTCGACGTCGAGCAGGTCGGTGACCCGCCCCTGCAGCGTCGCGGCGCCGCGGATGCACGGGTGCACGCTGTGCCGGGTGACCTCGATGTCCTCCTCGACGATGTCGAGGATGCGATCGACGACCAGCCCGACGCTGCGACCGCCGCTGCCGCGCACGACGACGACCTGCAGCCCCTCGTCGCTCCCCTCACCGGAGGCAGCCGGCACCGACAGCACGTCGGCCAACCGCACCAGGGGCATGATCTCGCCGCGGTACTGCACGACCTCGTGGCCCGCGGTGCATTCGATCGCGCTCGTCGGGAACTCCTCGAGGCGCGCCACGGTCGCGAGCCGCACGGCGACGCGCGTCCGGGCGCCGACGGCCAGCAGCAGCAACGTCTCGCGCGTGCCGGCGGCGGCGGGGGCGCCACCCTGCCGGCCGGACTCCGCCTGCCGCCGCTCGGCGATCAGGCTCGCCGTCTGGGCCAGGCCGACGACGTCGATGATCAACGCCACGCGCCCGTCCCCCATGATCGCCGCGCCGGCGAACGCCGGCACGCCCTTGAGCTGCTTGCCGAGCGGCTTGACCACGATCTCCTCGGTGTCGAGCACGCTCTCGACGACCAGGCCGAACTGCTGGTCCTCGGCCCGCAGCACGACGATGTTCGCCTCGCGGTCGGACGGTCGGCCGCCGCGGCGCTCGTGGCCGAGCTCCACGTCCAGGTAGGCGAGCGGCAGCAGGTTGCCGCGCAGGCGATAGACGGGCACGCCGTGGATGTGCTCGATGCAGGCCTGCGCCTGGCTGCCGTCGAGCCGCACCAGCTCGAGCAGGTTCACCTGCGGGATCGCGAACCGCTCGCCGCCGGAGGTCACGATCAGCGCCGGGATGATGGCGAGGGTCAGCGGGATCTTGATGCGGATCGTCGTGCCGCGGCCGAGCACCGAATGGATGTCGATGGTGCCGCCGATCTTCTCGATGTTCGTCTTGACGACGTCCATGCCGACGCCGCGACCGGAGACGTTGGTGACCTTCTCGGCGGTGGAGAAGCCCGGCATGGTGACGAGCCCGATCAGTTCGCGCTCGCTCATGCGCGCCGCCCGGTCGCTGCTGACGATGCCGCTCGCCAGGGCCTTGGTGCGCACCCGCTCCGGATCGATGCCGCCGCCGTCGTCGGCGATCTCGATGTTCACCTGGCCGCCTTCGTGGAAGGCGCGCAGGCTGATGCAGCCCTCCTCGGGCTTGCCGCGCTCGCGGCGCACGGCAGGGGTCTCGATGCCGTGGTCGACGGCATTGCGGATCGCGTGCAGCAGCGGGTCCTTGATCGACTCGATGATCGTCTTGTCGAGCTCGGTGTGGCGCCCCTCCATCTCGATCCGGACCCGCTTGCCGCAGCCGATCGCCAGGTCGCGCACGACCCGGGGGAACTTGGTCCAGACGCTGCCGATCTGCTGCATGCGCGTCTTCATCACGCCCTCCTGCAGCTCGGTCGTGACGAGGTTGAGCCGCTGGCACGTGCCGAGGAAGCCGGAGTCCTCCTGGGACGCGGTGAACTGCAGGATCTGGTTGCGCGCCAGCACCAGCTCGCCGACCAGGTTCATCAGCGTGTCCAGCAGGTTGACGTCGACCCGGATCGAGTTCTCGGCGACGGATCCGCGCCCACCCTCCGCGCCAACGGCTGCCACGGCTGGCGCCGCGGCCTCCGCCGCGGTGGCAGGACCTCTCGCCTCCTCGACGGCCGCCGACGGCTCCGGGCTCGGCCCATCGTCGGCGAGGCGGGTGAGCGCCGCGATCAGCGGCGAGTAGTCCTGGTCGCCCTCGCTCTGCTCGCGCTCGACGTGTTCCAGCATGTCGCGGATCGCGTCCGCCATCGCCAGCAGGGCGCTGGTCGTCTCGGCGGTGACCGCCTGCTTGCCGTCGCGCAGGAGGCTCAGCAGGTTCTCGCCGACGTGCGCCACCGCGCCGAGCTTGTGCAAGGACAGGAAGCCGCTCGCCCCCTTGATCGTGTGCACGGTGCGGAAGATCTGCCCCAGCACCTCCTTGGAGCCCGGATCCTGCTCCAGGGCCACGAAGTCACGATCGAGCTGGTCCAGGCCCTCGTAGGCCTCCACCAGGAACTCCCGGACCAGGTCTTCCATGCCTTCCATCGCGCGTGTCCTCCGAGCGCACGACCGGCCACGGGCCACTCGTCGCACGGACTTGTTCGGTCCCCTGGCCGCCACGCTGCATAACCGTTCGTGCTAGCACGGAAGTGCAGGGTCGGCGGTAGCAGATTCGGCGACGACCGTCCGGCCGTGCGTTGCCGAAGGGTGGCACGTCGACGCGCATCGCCGCCGACCGTCGAGATGCCAAGGGACGCCATGCACCACCCTCGTCGCAGGCCGCACGTGTGCCGTCGGCTGGCGCGCATCGCCGCCTTCGCGGCAGCCGCTCTGGCGCTTGCCGTGGCCTTCGACGAGCAGGGCCTGTGGGCCCTCGGCGGCGGCCTCCTCGGCGGCCTGCTGGCCGCCTGGCAGCAGACCCGCCAGCGGCGGCTGCTGCTCGACCAGGCCGGGATCGTCGAGGTCGAGATCGATGCGGCAGGCACCGTGCGGCGCTGGTCCGCGGCCGGCGAACGCATGCTCGGCTACAGCGCGGCGGCAGTCCTGGGGCGCAACGTCGCCGTCCTGATGCCCGAGCCGACGGCGACCGAGCACGACGGCTACCTGCAGCGCTACGTGCGTGGGGCGGCTGGCGTTGCCTCCAGCCGCATCCTGGGAACCACCCGTCAGGTCGTCGGTCGCCATCGCGACGGCCACGCGGTGCCGCTGGTGCTGTTCGTGCGACCACGGCGGCGGCACGGCCAGCTGGTGTTCGAAGGGCTGCTGCAGGCGGTGCCCGAGCGGGGCGGCCAGCGCGACCAGCCGATGGCCGACGAGCTGACGCCGCAGCTGCAGTGGCGCTGGTTGCGCAACCTGGGCCACGAGATCCGCACGCCGATGGCCTCGATCGAGTGCCACGCGGAGATCCTGACCGATCCCGCCAGCGCCGCCGCGGAACGCGAGGAGTCGGCCGGAGCGATCCTGCGCAACAGCCGCCACCTGCACGAGCTGCTGAACGACCTGCTCGACCATGCGCGCCTGTCCGTCGGCGAGATGCCGGTGCACTCCGTCGGCTTCGACCTGCCGGAGCTGCTGCGCGACGTCGTCGCCATGATGCGCTCGCTGGCCGACCGCAAGGCCATCCGCCTCGAACTGGCCGCCGATCCGGCCCTGCCGGCCCGCTGCCACACCGACCCGCTGCGCCTGCGCCAGATCCTCTGGAACCTGCTCGGCAACGCCATCAAGTTCACCCCGCACGGCTGGGTCCGGCTGGAAGCCAGCCGCGTCGCCACCGCCCAGGGACCCCGCCTGCGCTTCGACGTCTGCGACACCGGGGCCGGCATCGGTGGCGAGTTCGCGCCGCTGCTGTTCCAGCCGTTCCAGCAGGAGGCACGGGTGCAGGCGGGCGCCGCCGGGTCGGGACTCGGGCTGTCGATCTGTCGCCGCATGGCCAGGCTGCTGGGGGGCGAACTGACGCTCGTCGACAGCGTGCCCGGCGTCGGCTCGCGCTTCCGGGTCGAGGTGCCCGCGCACGAGGTGGCGAGCCCCGACGCAGGACCGGAGGCGCCGGCGCCCGTCGCGCCCTCGGCCCTGCGGCAGACCACGATCCTGCTGGTCGAGGACGCCGACGACCTGCGGCTGGCCTTTCGCCGCTTCCTCGAGGCCGCCGGCGCCACGGTGCACGCCTTCGGCGAGCCGCACGCGGCGCTGGCCGCGCTCGCCGCGGCGGACACGGGCTACGACCTCGGCGTGCTCGACCTGATGCTGCCCGGGATGGACGGCTTCGCTCTCGCCATGGCGCTGCGCCAGCAGGGCTTCGCCGCGCCCTTGGTGGCCCTGAGCGCCGACACCGGTCCCGAGGTCGAGGCTCGATGCCGGCAGGCGGGTTTCGCCCGTCGGCTCGGCAAGCCCATCCGCCGCGCGGTGCTCGTGCGCGAGCTCGTCGACGTGCTGGTCGGTCCGGGGACGCCCCCCGGGGACGCGGCTACGCGCCCGGCTCCTGGCGCCGATGCGCTTCCTCGAGCAGCGCCGCATGGCGAGCCAGCTCGATCAGCGATTCGGTACCGAACTTGAACATCACGTTGGTGCGATGGATGTGGGCCGTGCGCACGCTGATGCCCAGTTCGTGCGCGGCCCGTTTCGTCGACAGGCCCTGCCCCAGCAGGCGGAACACCTCGCGCTCGCGCGGCGTCAGCCGCTGGTAGGCACGGAGCAGGCGCTGGCGGACCTGCCGCTCGGCCGCCATCGCCGGGGCCAGGTCGACGAGCCGCTGCACGGCGTCGACGAACGGAGCGGGCAGCGGCGGCTTCTCGACGTAGTCGACGGCGCCATGGCGCATGGCCTGCACGACCCGCCGCACGTCGGCCGCGGCGCTCAGGACCAGCGTCGGCGGCAGCTCGCCGCGCCGCATCAGGGTCTCGAGCAGCTCCAGGCCGGAGATCCCGGGCAGGCCGAGGTCGAGGATCAACGCCTGCGGCTCGAACGGCCGGAACTCGGCCAGGAACTGCTCCGCACTGCCGTGCAGGCGCAGCGGACAGCCGATGCGCTGCAGGGCCGCGGCCACGGCGGCGCGGACGTCGGCGTCGTCGTCGACCAGGTGCAGGACCGTGTGCCGGCGCTCCCCTTCGGGATCGGCGGCCCTGGGGTGCATCAGGGTGGCGGACATCGTGTTGTCGACTCGGGGTGCAAGGGGGTCGCAGACCATCGATCGGCGCACAGGACGCACGAATCGCTAGCAGAAATTCGTACCCGTTGCCGGCGAGCCGGCAGCCGGCGCTGCGGGGGATCGCCAGCCAGGCGCGAAGGTTCGCGCAGCGACGCGTCGCCCGCAAGCCCCGGCCTGTGCGTGCCGATACAGCGCGCACCATGAAGAAGCACATCCTGCTGGTCGACGACTCGAGCGTCATGCGCAAGATGGTGACCCGCTCCATCCGCCAGACGGGCCTCGACGTCGACGTCGTCGCCGAGGCGGGCAACGGCAAGGAAGCCCTCGACCTGCTGGATTCGCAGCCCATCGATCTCGTGTTCTGCGACTGGAACATGCCGGTGATGGACGGACTGCAGTTCCTGGTCGAGGCACGCAAGAAGCACGCGCTGCCGATCGTGATGCTGACCACGGAGGGCACCAGCGACCGCACGCAGGAAGCCCTGAAGGCGGGCGCCAACGGCTACCTGACCAAGCCCTTCACCCCCGAGGGCCTGCAGCAGCAGATCAAGTCGCTGCTGGGCCTGTGAGGATCCGCGCATGACCGCCGTCGTCGGACTGGTGGGCCGGCTGCGCAACCTGTCGCTCGAGATGTCGCGCCAGGCGCTCGCGGACTGGGCCCAGATGGGGTCCATCGCCACCGAAGTCGTCGACGCGAAGGTGGCGAACGTGCCCAAGCGCGCGCAGCTCCTGGCGGCGATCCAGGGGCCGGTGGCGCTGGTGACGACCCGCGTCGAAGGGCGCTGCGAAGGGCCCTGCTTCTTCGTCTTCCCGATGGCGCTCGCGGCGCAGGCGGTCGGGCGGTTCGTGATGCTGCCGGAGAGCGAGATCCAGGCCAAGGCGGCGGCAGGGCTGGACGCCAGCGGGCTCGAGGTGTTCCGCGAACTCGCCAACCTGCTGTGCGGCTCCTCGAACAACGTCCTGGCGCGGACGACCCAGGGCCTGCGGCTGTCGCAGAGCGTGGACGCGCTGCGCGTGGCGACCGGCGTGCCCGACCTCGGCTCCTGCCTGGACGCCCTGCCCGACGGCGAGTTCGCCGGCGTGGCGGTGACCGTGCGCGCCGAAGGCGCCACGTTCGTGCTGCACCAGCTCCTGCCGCTGGGGCTGGCGCGGTCGATGCTGTCCTGAACGGTGCCGGCGGCGGCGTGCGCTCGGGCGCCGCCGGCCCGCGAACTGCCGCCGCCCCTGGCCGAAGGGCGTGCGCCGCGGCACCATGCCGGTCGGCCATGCCGAACGCCCTCCCCGATCCGCCGCCCGAGCCCGTGGCCTGGCGCGACGTGCCACACGGGAGGGTGCTGCTGTTCGCGCCGCATCCGGACGACGAGGTCGCCGGCCCCGGCGGCGCGCTGGCGCTGCACCGCCGGGCCGGCGATCCGGTTCGGGTCGTCGTCGCCACCGACGGCATCGATGGCGACCCCGACCGGCGCTTCGATCCGGCGACCTATGCGTTGATGCGGCGCCAGGAGTCGGCGCAGGGACTGCATGAAGTCGGCGTCGACGACGTCGTGTTCTGGGGCTTCCCCGACGGCCAGGTGCTCAGCGCCGCCGACGTCGAGCGCGGCGTGCGCACGGCCAGTGCGGCGCTGCAGGACTTCCACCCCGACGTCGTCTATCTGCCCTGGCGGCACGAGGGCCACCCCGACCACCACGCGCTGCACCACATCGTCGTGGCGGCGCTGGCGCGCACCGCATTCGCCGGGCTGGCCCTCGGCTACGAGGTCTGGAACGCGATGCTGCCCGACGTGCTGCTCGACGTCACGCCCGTGGTCGAGCAGAAGCGGCGGGCGATGCTCGCCCACCGGAGCCAGCTCGCCTACGTGCGGTACGACCACGCCCTGCTCGGGCTCTCGGCCTACCGGTCGCTGGTGCACCAGCGTGGCCAGGGCTACGCCGAGGCGTTCTGCGTCGTGCAGGGTCCGCTGCCGGGGGTGCCGGCCGCGCCCGGCCGCTGAAGCCGGCCGGACGCGGACCGACCACCAGCACCGCGGAAGAACGGCCCAGGGAACCCGTCGCAGGCATGCCCATGCTCGAGTACCTCCCCTCTGCCGCCATGAGCGGCGGCTTCGTCGTGGCCCTGGTCGGTTCCCTCGCCGTGCGGCGAGCCCCCTACCTCGAAGGCAAGCTGATGGCCCTGCGCCGCCAACTGCTGCTCCAGGCCGGCATGCTCGGCGTGTTCGTGGTCGGCGTCTTCGGGGCCGCGCAACACTCGGGCTACGGGCTGGGCACGCTCCCGGCCGACGACGCGGCCACCAATGTGCGCGTCGACACGCTGGCCTGGACGTTCCAGCAACACCTGCGCGAGGGCAACGGCAGGATCGCCTGCCTGGCGCTGCTGCTGCTGTTCGCCGGGCCTTCCGTGCTGCACGTGCTGCGCGAACTGCAGACCTTCGTGCTGAACCACCGCACCGACCTGCTGGCGCGCGATCAGGCAGGGGGCGCGGTCGATCGGGCCGGCAAGGCCTGAGCGCAGGCGGCCGCTCACGCCGGGACGTCCGGCGCCGCCCGGAGGTGGCGCCCGAGCCACGCCGCCGCCGCGGCGATGGCCCCAGCCGCCACCACGGCGCCGAGCACCAGGCCGAGGTTGGCGGCCACCAGGTCGCGGTAGTAGCCCGCCGCGTTGCCGGGCGTCGCCAGCGGCCGCACGCCCTGCTCGAGGTCGCTGCGGAACCGGCCCAGGATCTGCCCGCTCAGGTGCCGGAACGCGCGCCCCCCCTCCTCGGTCGGGTTCGGGTGCGTCCACCGGTAGCAGCCGACCGCGGCGACGAGCAGCACCGCGACCACCGGCCGGCCGCGGCGTTCGCGCAGCAGCGCGATCGAGCCGAGCACCAGCGGCACGAACCCGAACGCCGCGAACCGCATCACGTCGTAGGCGACCAGCGGCAGCAGCAGCAGGCAGCCGGCCAGCAGCCACGGCCCCCACCGCCCCATCGCCAGCCGGTCGGCGCGCCACGCCCAGACCACGACCACCAAGAGCGGGCCGAACTCGACCAGCACCTCCAGCCCCAGCAGCGCCCACATGCCCGGCAGCCCCCACGGCACCCAGAAGTTGTGCTCCAGGTAGTAGGCGATGCCGTAGCTCGCGCCGGTGCCCCAGGTCCGCACCAGCCCGAGCCAGCCGGCGAACAGCGCCGCGCTGCCGGCGAGCCACAGCAGTTCGCGCCCCAGGGGCGAGCCGGTGCGGCAGCGCAGCCAGACCAGCCATGGCGCCAGCAGGAACGCCATCTCGTGCGCCAGCCCCGCCAGCAGCACGAGCCCCCAGAACGGCACCGGCCGCCGCACGTGGTGCACCGCCAGCAGCAGCAGCAGGAACAGCAGCGGATCCGACAGGCAGGCCATCGGCTTGTAGACCAGCACGGCGCCGCTCGCCGCCGTGCCGGCGGCCACCAGCAGCGCGTCGATCCCGCTCGGCAGCCGCTGGCGAGCGAACCAGTAGACGACGGCGAGGAACGCGGCGTTCACGGCCTGCGCGAACAGCGGCGCCCGCTCGCCGCCGAGGCCCGCGAGCCAGGCCAGCAGCGGCCAGAGGATGCGCTGCGGGAACTCCCCGCGCAGCGCCAGCGGGTCGAGGGTCATCGCCTGGAACCGCTCGCCGTGGCCCGGGAACGGCAGCCCGGCCGGCGGCATGACCAGGTCGGACAGCAGCAGCAGCAGCGTGCCGGCGGCGGCGGCCACGAGCCACGAGGCGATCGGGTGCGGCATCCGCGGCGTCGACGGCATCGGCGCGGCAAGCCTACACCGGCGGACCATGGCCCCGAGCAAAGTCCCCTTGCGGGCCTGGCCGACCATCCGCCCCGTGTGGTCCTTCCCTGCCTGGGCCATCGTGGTGCACGCCGGCGTGCCGAGGACCGGCGCGACCTGCCTGCCGCAGCGGTCCGCCGGGATCGAGGCCTGGCCGGCCGAACACGGCATCGCCACGCGCTGCCCGCGCGGCACTCCGTTCCCGCGGCCGCGCCGGCAGCGCGCCGGCGTCAGCCGAGGTCGCCGAGCGCCGCACCGAAGTTGACGTGGAACACCTGCGTGCCGAGCACCAGCGCCGGCACCGACTGCACGCCCAGCCGCCGCGCCTCCGGCAACCGGGCCTTGTCGGTGCCGAGGTGCACGACCTCGACGTCGTAGCGGGAGCGGTCGAGCGCGGCGACGACGGACTGCTCGGCGCTCTGGCAGACGGGACAACCAGCATGGTAGAAGACGGCCTTGGCTCTCATGGTTCTCGACTCCGTTGGGGAACGTCGCGGCGATCGGCCGCGACGGCCGGCACCATGCGCCGCAGCCGCCGGCGAACGAAGAGCGCACCTTCCGGTAACCTGCTGACCCGATGGCCGCTCCCGTGCGCATCGCCGCCATGGTCGAGAGCATCGTCGGCTGCAAGTGGTCGCTGCGCCTGCTGGCGCTCCTGGCCGCCGGCCCGCAGCGGCCGAGCGCCATGCAGCGCGCCTGCCCGGGACTGTCGGCGAAGGTGCTGAACGAGCGGCTGCGCAAGTTCCAGCGCTTCGGGCTGGTCGTGCGGCGCGTCGCCGGCGAAAGGCCGCCGATCGAGGTCGACTACTCGCTGTCGCCACTCGGCCGCCGCTTCCTCGGCCTCCTGGCCGAGGTCGATCGGCTGCAGCAGGCGCTCGACCAGGGCGACGTGCCGTCCGCCTGAACCACGGGCCGCGCTTGACCCGGCCCGCCCACGGCCGCACCCTTGCGCCCCGCCGATGCAGCCGCCGAAGGGCATCCCGCTCCGCGCGTTCGCGATCTTCCTGCTCGCGGCCGTCGTCGGCACGGCGGGCGGCCTGCTCGGCAGCGGCTTCCAGAAGGGGCTCGACTGGATCCAGGCCGCGCTGTGCGGTCCCGGCGACGAACTCTCGTCCGCCGTGCGCAACAACCTCGCCTGGTGGCAGACGCTGCTGGTGCCGACCGCGGGCGGGTTCGCGGCCGGCTGCGTGCTGCTGCTGCTGCGCGGCCGCAAGCCGCCGTTCGGCATCGCCGACCTGATCGCCATCGTGCAGCTGCGCAAGGGCACGATCCGGCTGCGCGAATGCGCCGTGCAGATCGTCTCCTCGGCGTGCACCATCGGCAGCGGCGGCAGCATCGGCCGCGAGGGGGCCAACTCGCAGATCGCCGCGACGCTGGCGACGCTGGTCGCGCGCTGGACGCGGCTCGGTTCGCGGCCACGCGCGGTGCTGATCGGCTGCGGCGTCGCCGCCGGCATGGCCACCAGCTACAACGCGCCGATCGCCGGCGCGCTGTTCGTCATGGAGGTCGTGCTCGGCAACTTCGCGATGAACGTGTTCGCGCCGATCGTCGTCGCCTCGGTGCTGGCGACGATCGTGCGCAAGTGGCTGCTCGGCTCCTACGCGATCTACAACGAGACCGCCGCGTTCGTCACCGACCTGCCGTGGACCCTGATCCTGGCGACGGTGCTGCTCGGCGTGCTGTGCGGCCTCGGCGCGATGCTGTTCCGCACGGCGCTGACGGCCGGACGGAACGCGTTCGCCCGCCTGCGGCTGCCGCCGCCGCTCGGCATGGCGCTGGGCGGGCTCGTCGTCGGCGCGATCGGCACCTTCATGCCCGAGGCCTGGGGCAACGGCTTCGAGGTGATCGAGATCGTCGCCCACGGCCAGCCGGCGATCGGCGTCGTGCTGACGCTGTTCGTCTGGAAGCAGGTCGCCACCGTCGCCACCGTCGGCAGCGGCGGCCTCGGCGGCATCTTCACGCCGAACCTCGTCATCGGCGCCGCGTTCGGGGCGATGTTCGCGTTCCTGCTGCGCAGCGTCGGCGCCGCCGACGACGCCCAGACGGCGACGTTCGTGTTCGTCGGCATGGCCGGGCTGACGGCGGCGACGATGCACGCGCCGGTGACCGCCGTCGTGCTCGTGTTCGAGCTGACCGGGCACTACGAGCTGGTGCTGCCGGTGATGCTGTGCAGCATCGTCGGCTCGATCACAGCCAGCCTGATCGACGAGGACAGCTACTACTCGGCGGCGCTGCGGCAGAAGGGCGAACAGCTGCCCGGCGGCATCGAGGACCTGGCGGTGCGCACGACGTTCGTGCGCGACGTGCTGCGGCGCGACTGCGTCACCGTGCGCGACACGGCGCCGTTCGCCGAGGTCATGGCGCTGCTCGGCGAGCACCGCGGCGACACGATCTACGTCGTCGACGGTCGCGCCGCCCTGGTCGGCCGGATCGAGCTGCAGGACGTCAAGCACTTCCTCAACGACCCGAGCCTGACGGCGGCGGTCATCGCCGCCGACCTGACGCGGCCGGTGGTCACCGCGCGCGCCGACGACTCGATCGCCGCGGTGATGCCGCGCTTCGACGACCCCGAACTGCGCGAGCTCGCCGTGGTCGGCGACGCGCAGCCGCCGCGGCTGCTCGGCCGCGTGCGGCACCAGGACGTCATCACGACGCTCGGCAGCGAGGTGCTCGGCCAGCAACGGCGCAGCGCCCGGGTCTCGCTCGACGGCCGCGCCGCCGACGAGGACCTGCGGCTGCCGCCCGGCTACGCGCTGCACACGCTGCCGGTGCCGGACGCCTGGATCGGCCTCTCGGTCGACGCCGTGCCGGAGGCGAGCCCCGGCGGCATCGTCGTCGTGACCGTGATCCGGCCCGAGGGCGGCCGGACCGAGCACGTCGCGGCGACGCCCGACCTGGTGCTGCAGGACGGCTGGGAGGTGGTCGTGCTCGCCACCCGCGAGGCGGTGCAGCGCCTCGACCAGGGCGTCGGCGAAGGCCCGGCGGAGCCGTGACCCCGGTCGAGTAGGCTCTGCGGCCCATGCCGCACCCGCTCGCCCCGTCGGCGTTCGCCGCCCTGACCGCCGTGCTCGCCGCCCAGCAGACCACGCCGCCGGCCGCCGCGCTGCGGCTCGACGACCACATCGCCTGGCGCCACGACGGCCAGGAGCACTTCGAACGGGTGCCGCCGAAGCCCGTGGCCCAGGACCGCATGGCGCTGGTCGACGCCGCCTGCGCCGAGGCGAAGCGGCGCGGCACGCTGGTGCTCTGGTACGTGCCGCGCATCGAGGAGCAGGGTCTGCGCGGCCGGCAGATGTACCGCGCACCGGTGCTCGACCTCTACATGCGGCAGGTGGTGTTCGGCGACCCCGACGTCGCCGAGCTGTGCAACCACGCCTTCGTGCCGCTGCGCTGCACGATGGACCAGGCGCTGTGCGACCGCTTCGGCCTGCGGCCGCTGGCGTTCGTCGAGCCGGCGGTCGTCTGGCTCGACGGCTCCGGCCGGGTCGTGCACTTCGTCGAGCGCTTCCGGACCTTCCACGGCCACTGGTTCGCCAGCCTGTGCGTGCGCGTGCTCGAGCACGCCGGCGTGCAACTGCCCGGCGCGACCGTCGACGAATTGCGGCGCGTCGGCCGCTGGCGCGAGGCGCTGGCGCTGGCGCTCAAGGGCGGCGGCAGGTCCGCGGCGGACGGGCGCGCGATCGCGCACCTGCAGCGCCTGCTGCGCGAGCCCGGCCCGACCGACCCGGCCGCGGCCGGGCGCACCGGCGACGACGGCCAGGACGCCGACCGGCTCGCCTACGCCGACGCCCTCGCCGCGCTGCGCGCGGGCCAGGAGGACCTGGCCAGGGAACGCTTCGCCAGGGTCGCCGACCGGTTCCCCGACACGATCTGGGGCCGCCGCGCGCGGGCG
This sequence comes from Planctomycetota bacterium, assembly GCA_019636245.1. Lineage (GTDB taxonomy): Bacteria > Planctomycetota > UBA1135 > UBA1135 > UBA2386 > JAEUHS01. Next base: position 186,423 of record JAHBXX010000002.1, read on the forward strand.
AACGTCACGCCCGGTCCCGACGACCGGCCGCTCGGCGCCGCGTTCGCGGGCTTCGAGGCCCACGGGCCGCTGCCGGAACCGGCTTGGCGCGGCCTGCCGAAGGACACGACCTGGCAGGGCGACCCGCTGCGACCCGAGGCGATCGCCGCGGCGGGCGTCGAGTTCCTGCTGGCGCAGCAGCGCGCGCATGGCGGCTTCACCGACTCCCGCTACGCCTACTGGCCCGACAGCTCGATCACGCCCAACGCCTGGGTCGCGATCACGGCGCTGTGCTGCACCGCGCTGCTGGAGCACCGGCCGGCGGACCCGGGCGCCCTGCAGCAGCGCATCGACGCGGCGCTGCGCCGCGGCGAGCGCTACCTGCTCGATCCGGCGAACCTGAACCGCGGCAGGAACGAGGACTGCTACGCCGATGCCTACCGGATGCTCTACTTCGCACGCGCCGCCGAGGGCGCCGAGGCGGCACGCCGCGACGAACTGGTGCGGCAGCTCGACGACCTCGTCGCCGCCGCGGCCAAGGGACAGCGACCGAGCGGCTTCTGGGCGCACGAGTACGAGAACGCGTTCGCGACCGGCGCCGTGGTGCAGCAGGTGCTGACCGCCCGGGCCGCAGGCGCCGCGGTGCCGGCGGAGGTGCTCGACAAGGCCGCCGGCGCGCTGTTGCAGGCGCGTTTCCCCAACGGCGCCTACGTCTACGGCGGCGCGGCCAAGGGCCAGCCGACCGGCGTCAAGGACAGCGCCGGCCGCATGCCGCTGTGCGAGGGCACGCTGCTGCAGCTCGGCCGCAGCGACCTCGCCCGGGTGCGCACCGCGCTCGACGCGTTCTGGAGCCACCTGGAGCGGCTGGAGACCGTGCGCCGCAACGACTTCCACAGCGACGGCGAGCTGGCGGGCTTCTTCTTCTTCCACTCGCTGTTCCACGCCAGCGAGGTCGTGCGCCTGCTGCCCGAGGACGAGCGGCCGGCCCACTGGCGGCGCTTCGTCGACGTGCTGCAGCGCATCCCCGAGTTCGACGGCAGCTTCGTCGACAGCCACGAGATCGGCCGCAGCTACGGCACGGCGATGGCGCTGCTGGTGCTGCGCAACGCAACGCGTGGGTGATTGCGCGCCGGCGATCGGCTAGGGTGACCGCCCGCCGATGAGCCGCCGCACCGCTGCCGCCCTGCTGATCACCCGCGGCGAGGGTTCCGAGCGCGAGGTGTTCCTCGGCGAGCGCTCGCCGGAGCTGCGCTTCTTCGGCGGCTACTGGGCGCTGCCGGGCGGCACCGTCGGCGCGGCCGATCTCGCCGACGGCGACGCGGCTGCGGCGCTCGCCGCCTGCGCCGAACGCGAGCTGTTCGAGGAGACGGGCCTGCTGCTGCGCACGCTGCCGGCGGCGCGCACCGGCGGCGAGGCGCTGCGCGCACGGCGCAAGGACCTGCTCGCCGCCGAGCGCGGCGACGGCGACCCGCGCCCGTCGCCATGGCCGGCGCTGGTCGCGGGCACCAGCCCGCCCGATCTGCGGGCCCTGTGCCGCATCGAGACGCCGCCGTTCGCGCCGGTGCGCTACGACACGGTGTTCTTCCACGTGCCGCTGGCGGCGTGCAGCGCCGGCACCGGCGGCCTGCGGCCCGACGTGTGGCCCGGCGAACTGGTGCAGGGCCGCTTCTGGCTGCCGAGCCAGGCGCTGGCGTCGTGGCGCAACGGCGACCTGCTGCTGGTGCCGCCGGTCGTGATCCTGCTCGAACACCTGGCCCGCGCCGCGTCGTTCGACGACTTCGCCGCCGCGATCGGCGCCACCGCCGCGGACTACGCGCGGGGCCGATTGCACCAGGTGCGCTTCTCGCCCGGCGTGGTGATGGCGCCGCTGCGCACGCCGACCCTGCCGCCGGCCGTGACCACGAACTGCTATGTCGTCGGCCACGAGCAGCTGTGGGTCGTCGATCCGGGCTCCCCGCACGCGGACGAGCAGCAGCGCCTGCTGGAGCTGCTCGACGAGCTGACGCAGGGCGGCGCCCGGGTCGCCGGCATCCTGGTCACCCACCACCACCCCGACCACGTCGGCGGCGTGAACGCGCTGAGCCGGGCGCTCGACCTGCCGGTGCGCGGCCACCCGCTGACGCTGTCGCGGCTCGAGCCGGGCTTCCGCGCCGGCGCCGCGCTCGACGACGGCATGCGCGTGCCGCTCGGCCGTTCGCCCGACGGGCGCGGCGGCTGGGAGCTGCTGGCGATCCACACCCCCGGCCACGACCGCGGCCACCTCTGCTTCCGCGAGTCGCGCTACGGCACGATGCTCGTCGGCGACATGCTGTCGACGGTGAGCACGATCATCGTCGATCCGCCCGAGGGGCACCTCGCGACCTACCTGCGCAGCCTCGAGCGGCTGCTGCAGGGGCCGATGACGACCCTGTACCCGGCCCACGGCCCGGCGATGCGCGACGGCCAGCGGTTGGTGAAGCAGTACCTGCGCCACCGCCGCCAGCGCGAGACCAGCCTGCTCGGCGCGCTGCAGCAGGGCGGTGGCACCGTCGACGAACTGCTGCCGAAGGTCTACTGGGACGCCGACCCGAAGCTGTTCCCGTTCGCCGCCCGCTCGCTGCTCGCCGGCCTGCAGAAGCTGCAGGAGGAAGGGCGCGCCATCGAGACGGCGGGGCGGTGGTCGGCAGCGGCCGGCTGAACGATGGCGGCGGACGGTCTCCCGCTGGCACGCTGCCTGTGGCTCGGTGCCGCCACGTTCCTGCTGATGCTGCCGGAGACGCTGCCGGTGCCGGTGCTGCGCGGGCTGGTGCTCGAACGGTTCGGCATCGGCGACGCGCTGACGACCCTGTTCATGGCGGCGAACCAGCTCGGCGCCCTGCTCGCCGCGCCGGTCATAGGCCTCCTCGCCGCGCGCTCGGGCCGCCGGCGCGAACTCGCGGTGCTGGCGACGCTGCTCGACGCGGCGCTGATGCAGGCCCTGGCGCACCCGCTCGACTACCCGACCTTCCTGCTGCTGCGCACGGCCGAGGGCGCGGCCCACATCGCCGCGCTGACGCTGCTGATGGGGCTCACGGCCGACGCGGCCGGCCTGCGCCGCGGTCGCGCGCTCGGCTGCGTCGGCGCCGGGCTGACGCTGGGGGTGGCCGTCGGCGCCGCCGTCGGCGGCCGCATCGGCCGCGACGAGCCGCTGCTGACCCTGCACGTCGCCAGCCTCGTGCTGCTGGCGGCGGCGGCGCTGTCGGCGTGGTGCCTGCCCGCCAACACGACGGCCGCTCGACACCGCGGCCTCGGCGAACTGCTCGACGCGGTGCGCCACACGCCGTGCCTGCGCGCGCCGCTGCTGCTGGCGTTCGCCGACCGCTTCACGGTCGGCTTCTTCACCGCCGGTTTCCCGCTGCTGCTGCGCGGCGTGCACGGCGCCGACGCCAGCCGCATCGGTCTGCTGCTGGCGGCGTTCCTGCTGCCCTTCGCGCTGCTGTCGTATCCGGCCGGCCGGCTCGCCGAACACTGGCCGCGGCGGCGGCTGGTGGTCGCCGGCAGCCTGCTCTACGGCCTCGGCACGGCCCTGGTCGGCGTGGTGCCGCCGGCGTGGTTGTGGGGCCTGATGCCGTGGCTCGGGGTGACCAGCGCGCTGATGTTCGTGCCGACGCTGCTGTGGCTGCTCGAGCGCGCGCCGGAACTCGACCGCACCACGGCGATGGCGGCCTTCCACGGCGCCGGCGCGCTGGGTTTCCTGCTCGGACCGCCCTGCTGCGGCGCGCTGGTGCACCTCGGCGGCGGCGGGGCCGGAGGCTACCTCTTGGCGTTCGGCATCGCCGGGCTCAGCGAGGTCGCCGGCGCGCTGCTGGCGTGGCGTTCGGCAACGGCGAAACCGGCAGCCTGACGGATGGCCGCCCTTCGCCAAGGGCAGGCAACCGCGCCTGCGCCTGGCTGCTGACGCTACGGCAGTCGGAACTCGTGGCGCGCCGTCGCCGCGAAGACGAGGGTGAGCGGGTCGAGCACGACCCACTGCGCCGCGAACTCGACGCCA
>JAHBXX010000020.1 GCA_019636245.1 Planctomycetota bacterium
CGGGAGAAGGTAGCGAGGATCGAGATCCGCAGCAAGCACTTCGGTGAGGATTTTTCCGTTGGCGATGTAAAGCGCTGAAGAATAAGGCTTTATGCCGGCGCGGTGAGGCCTCGGTTGGGCAACTGGCCGACGCGGCGGACCGGCGCCCTGATCGGCCAGCGGTGCCGCGAACGCTCCCACGGGGGCTCAACCCCGCCGCAGGGCATCGATGCGCGCCGCCCGGGCCGGGTGGCGCCGGCGGAGGCCCTCCAGGGCCTCGCCCTCCGGCAGCGCAACGTGGAACGTGTCGACGAGGCTGCCGTCGAGCCGATGGGCGCGCAGCACCAGCTCGGCCCCAACCACCTCGGCGCTGCACCAGTGGTAGCTCGACTCGACCACGAAGCGTGGGTCCGGCCGCACATCGTAGAGGCTCTTGCCGCCGCCGCCGCTCACGACCAACGGCGGCCCTCCGTCCGCCGGGGTGCCGTGAAAACGCTGGTAGCAGTGATCGTGACCACTGAGGTAGAGGCTGACGTCGTTCTCCCGCAGGGTTGGCTGCAAGTGCAGGAGCAGGTCACCGCGGTTGCGCTGCCTCGACTGGCTCCGCAGGGGGAAGTGGCTCGCCACCACGATCCACGGTTCGCTGCACCGCCCGAGTTCCTGCGCCAGGTACTCGGTCGCCGGGTGATCGGCTCGGTAGACGCCCCCGAGCCGGTCGACGTTGCAGTCGAGGCCGAGGATCCGCACCGGCCCCCAGGCGAACGAGAAGCAGCGACCATCCCCCGTGGTCGCCGCCCCGGGCAGGTCGAAGTTGGCGAGCAACTGCTGCCCATCGGCATCCATGGTGTCGTGGTTGCCCAGCACCGCGTAGAACGGCGCCTGCCGAAGAGCCGCGGCGAACGGCCGGAAGAAGCCGGTCGCGTAGTGGACCTGCTGGCCGCGCGGGTAGACCACGTCCCCGAGGTGCAACACGAAGTCGGGCGCGTACTCCGCCACCGCACGCCCCACGGTGGACACCTTGCCGCCCACCGGCAACCAGCCCCAGCGCGCAGGCAGATGCAGCAGCGGCGTGCGCTGCATCCACACCCACCACGGCTGTCCGCCCGAATCGCCAAGGAAGGCGAACCGGACCGGGGCCTTGTCGTCCGCGGGCGCCGTGCGCAGGGTCCCTGCGTCCACGTTCGCCCCAGTGGCCGCATCCACGACCGCATAGCTGTACTTCTGCGCCGGCTGCAGGCCGTCGATGCGCAGCCGATGGCGGCGGCGGCCCGAGGGCTCGGCCGCACGGGCCACCAACTGCCCGGTCGCGTCGCGCACTTCGCACGCCAGCTGCTCCGCTCGCGGCGTGATCAGCGCCACGGTCGCACCACCCTGCCCGACGTCCTGCAGATAGGCGCCGGTCGCGAGGGGCGGATCGTCCAGCAGGTTCAGGCCGAGGCAGCCGATCCCCGCGATCCAGAGCGCACGCCGCAGCCAACGGGAGTTCACGGCCTGCCTTGTAGCCCAGCGGCTGGCCGCCTCCAACGCAGCGCCTCAAGTCCCCCCGGCGGACTGCGTCGTGTGCCGGCACACCACCCTGGTCGAGATGCCGCCGCGCACGCGGAACTCGCCGACCACCTCCAACCGCCTGGGCGCCAGCAGGCCGACCAGGTCGTCGCAGATGGTGTTGGTGACCCGCTCGTGGAAGGCGCCCACGTCGCGGAAGCTCCACAGGTAGAGCTTGAGGCTCTTCAGTTCGACGCAGGCGTCCGCCGGCACGTAGCGGATCCGGATCGTCGCGAAGTCCGGCTGGCCGGTGCGCGGACAGACGCAGGTGAACTCCGGGCACTCGAACTCGATCTCGTAGTCCCGGTCCGGCTTCGGGTTCGGGAAGGTCTCGAGCACGGCAGCATCGTGCGGCTTGGGCGGGGGCAACGGCATCGTTGCAGCACAGAAGCAGGGCATCGCCGGCCCCGCAAGCCGCTCCCGCGGCCCCTGCCGCGCGTGCTCCGCCAGGAAGGCGGCGGTCACTCCCCGGGCAGGCCGATGTCGACCCGCCGCCCCTGCGCGAGCTCGAACTCCATGCAGACGGGCCCGCGCGGATGGTGGCAACGCCGACGGCGGCAAGGGCTGCACGACGGTGGGTCGGGATGGCGGACCGCCACCGCGGTCGGCGGCGCCGTACGGCAGGGGTCCTGGGCCCCGAACACCACCGTGCAGGCGGCTCCCGCCGCCGCCAGCACGTGCACCGCGCCGCCATCCGGGCCCAGCACGGCCCCCCCGGCCTGACGAACGACCTCGGCGAGCGCGATCAGTCGCCGCGGTTCGCCCGCGCCGTGCCGCAGCACGACGTCGCTGGCCGCGATCGCCAGCCCGGCTTCGGCCGGCCCGCACAGGAGCAGCGTCGGCAGCCCGGAAGTCGCCACGCAGCGTGGGTGCAGACCCCTCGGATCGCGCGGATCGGTCGCCACGACGACGCGGAACGGCCGGTCGGGGTCGATGCCGGCGCCGCGCACCGCCGCGCGTTCCGCTGCCACCTCGGCGGCGGTCGCCGCGAGTCGAGGCCGCATCCAGGTTGCCTGCGGCTCGACCGCGCGCACCAGCTGCCAGGCGACCCGCGCCGGGTGGGGCACACCCTCGATGGCGAGGGTGCGGTGCAGCAGCAGCCGGCTCCACGGCTCCTGGCGGGCCGCGGCGCCGGCACCGAGGCAGAGCTCGGCCCCGCTGAGCCGCGCGATCCATGCACTCTTCCAGTTGCCCTGCAGATCGAGGGCGCAATCGTAGCGGTCCTGCCGGAGCTGCCCTCGCAGCCGCAGCAGGCCCCGCCAACCGCCATCCCGCTGGAAGCCGACCACCCGCGACAGACCCGGCAGGCCTTGCAGCAGGGGCAGCAGCGGCTCCTGGGTGACGAAGGTCAGGCGCAGGTCCGGCCGGCGGGCCGCCAGGGACGCGACGGCACCCAGGCCCTGCACCAGATCGCCCATGGCCGACAGCCGCACGAGCAGGACCGACTTCACCGCCGGGACGCCGTGCGTTGCGCCACCACGAAGGTCTTGGTCGGCAGGCAGAGCCGCAGGCGCTCCGCGTAGTCCGGCGGCAGGGGCGAACGACCATCCCGCGTCTCCGCGATCAGCCACGCCGCGGTGGGTTCGCGGCGCCCCGATTCGTCGCCTGGCGGCAGGATCCCGGCGCTGAGCAGCAGCGGCGCCTCGACGTGTCCGTGCATGCCGAGCGCCGGGGTGGCGGCCAGTCCGTCCAGCGCCCGCCGCAGGACCGGCCCAGCGGGCTCCTGCGCCCGCCGGTGCTCCGGCCACGACCACGCCCGGGCGAGGCCCAGCGTCCACGCCGCCACCAGCGGGATCGCGAGAGCGAACGCCACGACGTGGAGCGGCCGCCGCACCCACAGCGCGCCGATCCCCACCGCGGCTGCGAACGCCAGCGGCGCCGGGCCCGCGATCGGGGTGAACGGCAGCGCGAGCAGGGTGATCGCCGCGACCAGCCCCATCGACCACACGACCCGCCGGGCCAGGGGCCCCAGTGCCCCCGTCTGGCCCGCGTACTGCGCCACGGCCGGCGCCACGGCGAAGGTGAACAGCAGCACGTTGGGCAGCAGGTACCTCGTCGGCCGGCCTGGGAAGAACGTCAACAGCAGCACCGCGACGACCGCCGCCCCGCTGCACATGCGCAGCGTCAGGTCGCCGGCGTCCATGCGCGCGCTGCGCGGGCCGCGCCATTCCCAGAAGCACCAGAACACGAAGGGCACCTGCACCGCCACCGCCCGCAGCCAGAAGCCCGGTACCGCCAGCACGTGCCCCCACTCGAAGTAGGCGATGCGCCCGACGGACTCCTCGCGCGCGACGCCGAGCATCTCCGCCGGCGCGACGAACCAGAGCCACAACGGCACGAAGTAGGCGGCGACCAGGGCGAGCATCGGCACGAAGTGCGCCGCGGCGAAGCGCAGCCGGCGGTGCCGCCACCAGACCAGGTAGGCGCCGGCGGCGAACAGGAAGAAGGGCGGCCCCTTCTGCAGCAGCGCCAGCCCGCCGAGCACGCCCGAAGCCAGGACCAGCGGCACCCGCTCGCGGGCGACGCCGGTGGCCAGGGTCCACAACGACATCGCCGTGAAGCACGCGAACGCGGGATCGATCTCGGCGCTCGGCCATTCGCTCAGCACCAGCGGCGACAGCGCGATCCCGAGCGCCGCGGCCCAGGCCGCCGCGCGCCCGAACCAGGGCCGCAGCAGCTCCATCGCCACGACGGTCGAGGCGAACGTCAGCAGCACCGCCGGCAGGCGCGCCACCCACGGCTGGCAACCCAACCCGTCGAACACGGCGCCCAGCAGCCAGTAGTGCAGCGGCGGCTTCGCCCACGTCGGCTGTCCGCCGAGCGTGGGCACCATCCACTCGCCGCTGCGCAGCATCTCCAGGGCGATCTGGGCGCGGCGACCCTCGGTGCCCTCCCACCCGGGCAGGATCCAGGCCGGCAGCGCGCCGAGCAGCGTGACGCCGAGCAGCAACAGCCAGCGGAGGAACACCGGCGGCACGGTAACCGCGAGGGTCGCCACCGACAGCGCCCTAAACCGCTGGCGGCGGCGCCATCGGCGGCGTGCGCCTGGCCTTGTGGATCAGCCACAGGTTGCGGGCGTAGATCGGCGGCCCCCCGAGGTTGGCCATGATGAACGGTCCGTCCATGCGGTAGATCGCGTAGGTCAGGGTCATCAGCGCACCCAGCAGGCTGAGCCACCAGAAGACCACCGGCATGACGCTGCGCCGCTGCCGTTCGCTCGCCACCCACTGCACGTAGAACCGGCTGCCGAACACGATCTGGCCGCCGTAGCCCAGCAACAGCCATCCCCACGGCGTGCCCGGCGCCGTCTCCTGGATCATCGTCGCCAGCATCAGAACTCCTCCTCGACCTGGTGCAACAACACACGCGTGCGCAGCCAGCGCATCGCGAAGCAATCGCGCAGACCGCGCCAGATCCGGTTGCCGATCCCGTACTTCGCGGTTCCGGCGGCGCGCGGCCGATGGTGGACGTCCACCTCGACGACGCGGCCGCCGAGGTAGCGGACCAGGGTGGCCATGAACCGGTGCATGCCGGTGAAGCGCGGCACGCGCAGGAAGAACTGCCGCCTGATCACCTTGATGCCGCAGGCGGCGTCGGTGACGCGGTCGCCGGTGAGCCAGTTGCGCACCGCGTTGCCGATCCGCGACGACAGTCGCCGCCGGAACGAGTCCTGCCGCCGTCGCCGCACGCCGACGACGGCGTCGGCCTCGCCGGCTTCCACCATCGCCAGCATCGCCGGCAGGTCGCGCGGATCGTTCTGCATGTCGCCGTCGATGGTGGCGACGACCGGCGCTCGCGCGTGTTCGGCGCCGGCCATGACCGCGGCACTCTGGCCGGAGTTGCGCGCCAGGCGGACGATCCGCAACCAGCCGGCACCGTGCGCTTCCTTCCAGGCGCGCATGCGCGCGACGCTGGCGTCCGTGCTGCCGTCGTCGACCGCGAGCACCTCGAACGGACCGTGCGCCGCGAGCACCTCGCCGACCTCGGCCAGCAGCGCCGCCACGTTCTCCTCCTCGTTGTAGATCGGCACGACCAACGAGAAGCGCAGACTGGCCGGGGCCGTCACGGCGCGACCCTCAGCCGCGCGTCGACGGCGACGCTCCCCCCGCCGCGGCCGGCCAGGATGAACGGGTTGACCTCGACCTCCTGGATGTGCGGGAAGTCGGCCGCGAGTTGCTGCAGGCGCAGCAGCAGTTCGCAGGCGGCGCCGACGTCGGCCGCCGGGCTGCCGCGGAACGGACCGAGCAGCGCGGCGCCCTTCAGGCCGGCGAACATCTCCTGTGGATCGCGCCCGTCCAGCGGCCCGATCCTGATCACGACGTCGCGCAGCAGTTCGACCTGCACGCCGCCCAGGCCGGCCGCGAACAGCGGCCCGTAGCGGGCGTCGCGGGTCATGCCGACCAGCACTTCGCGGTGGCCCTCGGCGTGGCGCTGCACCTGCAGCGCCACGTCGGGGAACTCCGGCCGCAGGCGGGCCATCAGCTCCTGGGCCGCGGCCAGCACCTCGTCGCCGGTGCGCAGGCCGGTGCGCACCGCGCGGTGTTCGCTCTTGTGCAGCAGGTCGGCGGCCTCGGCCTTCAGCACGACCGGGAAGCCCACCTTGTGCGCCGCGACGACCGCGTCGCCGGCGTCGCGCACGCGACGGCTCGGCGCGAAGGGCACGCCGTAGGCCTGCAGCACCGCCTCGGCGACGCTGCCCGGCAACCAGCTGCCACGGTGCGCGCGCAGCAGGCGCGCGGCCGCCGCCTTGTCGACGCGGTACTTCGGCGTCTTCGCCGGCCGCCGCTGCAGCCAGCGCCAGCGGCGGGCCATCAGCCGCAGGGTGACCGCTGCGTCCTCGGGGTAGCGGAACACGGGAATGCCCGCGCGCTGCAGGATCGCCTGGGCCTCGTCGCCGCGCTGGCGCCCCATGACGCAGGCGAGCACCGGCTTCTGCAGCCGCCGCGTCTCGTCGACGATCGCCTGCGCGACCGCCGCGGCGTCGATCATGATCGGCGACACGAACAGCACCACGAGCCCGTCGATGCCGGGATCCTGCGCCACGACGCGCAGCGCGGCGCGGTAGCGCGCCGCATCGGCGGAGGCGATCAGGTCGATCGGGTTGTGCACGCTGGCCTCGGCCGGCAGCACCCGCCGCAGACGGCGCGCCGTCGTCGGCCCGATCGCCGCCATCTCGAGGCCCAGCGACACCAGGGCGTCCGTGGCGAGGATGCCGGGGCCGCCGGCGTTGGTCACCACCGCCATGCGCCGTCCGCGCGGCGGCGCCTGGTGCAGCAACGCCTGCGCCAGCGTGAACATGTCGCGGAAGTTGTCGACGCGCAGCACGCCGCACTGCTGCAGCAGGGTGTCGGCGGCGACATCCGCACCGGCGATCGAACCCGTGTGCGAGCTGGCCGCCTGCGCGCCGGCGTCGCTGCGCCCCGACTTGACGGCGATGATCGGCTTCCGGCGCGCGACCTCGCGCGCGACCTGCAGGAACTCCTGTGGCTCGCCGACGCTCTCGAGGTAGAGCAGGATCACCCGGACGTGGTCGTCGGCGCCCCAGTAGGCGACCAGGTCGGCCGCGGTGACGTCGACGCGGTTGCCGACCGACGCGAACATGGCCACGCCGATGCCGGCCTGGGCCGCGTCGGCCAGGATCGCCTCGCCGAGCGCGCCCGACTGCGACACCATCGCCACGCTGCCGATCGGCGGCGGGGTGGCCGAGAAGCTGGCGTTGCAGGCGTAGGCCGGGTCGGTGTTGACGATGCCCATGCAGTTGGGGCCGATCACGCGCATGCCGTACCGGTCGGCGATGGCGCGCAGCCGCTCCTCGCGCTCGATGCCGATGCCGCCGATCTCGCGGAAGCCGGCGGTGATCACCACCAGGCCCTTGACGCCCTTGCGACCGCACTCCTCGGCGACCTTCAGCGCCGCATCCGGAGGCACCACGATCACCGCCAGGTCGACCGGACCCGGGATCCGGCGCACTCTGGAGAACGCGGGGATCGACAGCACGACCTCGGCACGGCTGTTGACCGGGTAGACGGGCCCCTGGAAGCCGCCGGCGATCAAGTTCGCCACCACCTGGCGGCCGATGGAGCCTTCCCGCCTGCTGGCGCCGACGACGGCGACCGAACGCGGTCGAAAGATGCCGTCCAGACCGCGTGTGCGCACTGTCGTCATGAGCTGCTGCCGCAAGAGCCTAGCGACCCGCCGGTGGCAGCGGAACGTTCGTGACGCGCTTGCCTCGCGCCCTCGCCAGCCAATGATCCCGTGATCCGATGCCCCCCCTCGTCGAAGCCCTGCGACCGCACCAGTGGGTGAAGAACCTGCTGGTCGTGGTGCCGCTGCTGTTCACGCCCAAGGGGCTGCTCTACGACGTCAGCGCCTGGCTGCAGGTGGTCGCCGCCTTCGTGGCATTCTGCGGCGCGGCCTCGTCGATCTACCTGCTGAACGACATCGTCGACCGCGAGGACGACGCGCGTCACCCGAAGAAGCGCCTGCGGCCGATCGCGTCGGGCCGCCTGCCGATCGGCGTGGCGCGGGTCGAACTGCTCATCGTGCTCGTCGGCGCCCTCGGCCTGGGGTTCCTGGTGCCGCCGGCGACCAGCGGCGTGCCGTTCGTCGTCTGGCCGATCGCCTACCTCGGCCTGAACCTGGCCTACTCGTTCTGGCTCAAGCGCCTCGTCGTCGTCGACTGCATGTGCATCGCGCTCGGCTTCCAGCTGCGGGTGCAGGCCGGCGCCGCGGCGATCGACGTCGCCGCCTCGCACTGGCTGCTGCTGTGCACGTTCTTCTTCTCGTTGTTCCTGGCCTTCTGCAAGCGCTACGAGGAACTCAGCCGGCAGGCCGAGGCCACCGGTCGCACACGCGCGACGATGCAGGACTACACGCCCTCGTTCCTGAGCATGATGATCGGGCCGCTCGCCGCGCTGAGCATCCTGACCTACGCGCTCTACACGGTCAGCCCCGAGACCGTGGCGACGCACGGTTCCGACCGGCTCATGTTCACGGTGCCGATCGTCACCTACGGCGTGTTCCGCTACCTGTTCCTGGTCTACCGGCGCAGCGAAGGCGGCGATCCGGCGCAGCTGCTGTTCCGTGACCTGCCGCTGGTGGCCTCCGGACTGCTCTACGCCGGGGTGGTGGTCGTGCTGCTGCGGGCGCCGCTCGGCGCCGGCTGAGGCGCGCAGAGCGCCCGCACCGTCGCCGCCAGCAGCACGACGGTGCACCAGGTGACGTTGCCGGCCGCGTTCAGGCGGTTGGCCAGGGCCCGACCCAGCAGGTCGCGGCCCGACAGGGGCCCGAGCAGGATCGCCAGCGCGAGCATGGCCAGGAGCCAGGGATCCCGGCGGCCGCGCAGCAGGCGATCGGCCAGGAACGCGGCCGGCAGCAGCCACACGCAGAAGTGCGACTTGCTGCTCTGCGGCGACAGCAGCACCATGCCGCAGGCGATCGCGGCGACCTCGCCCAGGCCGACGCTGCGCTGCACGGCCGATGGCTCCGCGGCGGCACGCACCGCGCGCGCCGCGCCGAGCACGCCGACGGCGATCAGCGCGAGCACGACCAGCTGGGCGCCCAGCGTGACGGCCTTGCACGCGCCGGCCGACAGGTCGAGCAGGGCGATGTGCTCGTCGACGAACGAGCCGGGTGCCTGCGGCACCGTCACCAGCCGCGTCACGGTGCCCGACAAGCTCTGGTTCAGCCAGCTGTGCGGGTGCCAGGCGCCGGCGGCGCTGGCCGTACCGCCGACCTGGAGCCCGCGCAGGTTCACGTCGTACCAGGCGGCCACCCAGCTGCGGCCGTCGTCGCGAGGGAACCACCAGTCCGGCAGCAGCGTGGCGCCAGCCGCCAGCGCCACCAGGGCCAGCGCGGCCGGCAGGCGCCGGCGCAGTCCGAACAGGCCGAGGAACAGCAGCGGCGTCGCCTTGAACGCCGCTCCCAGGCCAGCCCAGGCGCCGGCCGACGTGCGGCCGCGGCACCAGGCCGCCGCCACCAGCACCACGCAGCCGAGCAGCAGCAGGTCGTGGCTCTGGTTGGTGAACACCGACAGCACGTGGTGACCGCCGACCAGCAGCGTCAGCGCCCAGAACCAGACCAGCCGCGGCCGTCCAGGATCCGGCGCCTCGCGGCGGGCGTGGGCGTGCAACCAGCGCACGATCAGCAGCAGCACGACGAAGTTGAGGCAGAACCAGGCCGCCGGCTGCGCCGCGGCCGGCAGCCAGGCGAACGCGACGAACGGCACCGCCGCGAACGGCGGGTAGGTGAACGGCTTGTCGTCGGTGCCGCGGCGGTAGATCTCCGCGCCAGCGGCCATGCGTTCGCCGCCCAGCACGTAGACGGGCAGTTCGCGGTCGGCGTTGCGGGCGCGCTGGCCGAACCACCAACCGCCGGCGACCATCACGGCCAGCAGCACCACCAGCGTCCACACCCGCGACGAGCGCACGCGGGGGTTATGGCCGCCGCCCCCCCGCCGGCGCAACGATGCGGCGCAAGGTCCGGCGAACCATCGGCGGCGGCGGCTCGTTGCGCTATCCTCCTCCGCCCTGCTTTGGCCCGACCCGCACGCAAGCCCCCGTCCCAGCGCCTCGGTGTCTGGATCTTCGGCGCCTACGGCGGCCTCGCCACGACGCTGGTCGTCGGCGCGCGGGCCATCGCCCGCGGCCTCTGCGACGCCCGCGGCATGATGACCGAGACCGCGGCGGCGCGGGGCGTGCCGCTGCAACCGCTCGACGGCCTGGTGTTCGGCGGCCACGAGATCCGCGCCGGCGACTACCTGTCCCAGGCGGCCGAGATCCAGGAGCGCACCGGCTCCCTGCCGCCGGCGCTGCTGCGGGCCCTGCGGCGCGACCTCGCGGCCGCCAGCCGCAACGTGGTCGCCGGCGTCGCCCCGAATGCCGGCAAGGCGATCGGTGCGCTGCAGCCGAAGACGCGATCCCGGGCGCCGCGCCTGCGCGCCCAGGTCGAACGCGTGCAGGGCGACCTGCAGGCGTTCGCGCGGCGCCACCGCCTGGATCGCGTCGTCTGCGTCAACCTGACGTCGACCGAACCGCCGCTGCGCCTGCAGGCGGCGCACCAGACCCTGGCGGCGTTCGACCGCGCCCTCGACCGCGACGACGTGCGCGCCGTCCGGCCCGCGGCGGTCTATGCCTATGCGGCTGCCAGCCTCGGCCTGCCGCTGATCCACTTCACGCCGAGCAACAGCGCGTTCCTGCCGGCCATTCGCGAGCTGTTCGCGGCCACCGGCGCGCCCTACATGGGCTGCGACGGCAAGACCGGCGAGACGCTGGTGAAGTCGGCGCTGGCGCCGATGTTCAAGTACCGCGACCTGCGGGTGCTCACCTGGCAGGGCTACAACATCCTCGGCGACCGCGACGGCCGGGTGCTCGCCGAGCGCGCCAACAAGCAGGCGAAGGTGAGCAGCAAGGATGCCCTGCTGCCGTCGATCCTCGGCTATCCGCTGCACACGCACGTCGGCATCGACTACGTGCCGTCGCTGCACGACCTCAAGACCGCCTGGGACTTCGTGCACTTCGAGGGTTTCCTCGGCTTCAAGATGGCGCTGCAGTTCATCTGGCAGGGCTGCGACTCGATCCTGGCGGCGCCGCTGGTCCTGGACATGGTGCGGCTCGCCGACCTCGCCGCGCGCCGCGGCGAATCCGGGCCGATGCACCACCTGGCCTGCTTCTTCAAGCAGCCGCTGGACGCGACCGAGCACGACCTGCACCGGCAGTGGCACGCGCTGGTCGACTACCTCGATCGGGTGCGCCGCGAGGCCGCCCGCTGACCCGCCGACGGCATGTGCGGCATCGTCGGCGCCCGGCACGACTGGCTGCGGCAGCGCGGCCTCGACCCCGAGGCGGCAATGCACGCCGCGGTGCGGGCGCTCGCCTGGCGCGGGCCTGACGGCCTGGGCGTGGTCCGCGCCGGCGAGTGGTGGCTCGGCTGTGCCAGGCTGGCGATCGGCCCGCGGCGAAGCCGGCAACCGGTGGTGCGCCGAGCCGGCCGGTTCGCCGGCGTGCTCAACGGCGCCGTCACCAATGCCCGCGAGTCGTGGTCGCGCCTGCGGCCGGCGCTGGCCCGCCGCGCCCAGCCGCCGAACGACGCCTGGCTGCCGCTGGTGGCCGTCGAACGCGGTGACGTCTTGGCGCTGCGGCAGCTCGCCGGACACCATGCCTATGCGATCGTCGACGTCGAGTCCGGCGAACTCGTGTTCGGGCAGGACCGCCACGGCGAGAAGCCGTTCTACTGCCTGCACGGGCGCGCGGCGGGCGGCCGGTTGCTGCACGCGTTCGCGTCGACGCCATCGGCGCTCGAGGCGCTCGGCATGCCGGCCATCCCGACGCCGCGCCGCCTCGGCGACTGGTTCCGCTTCGGCTTCGCCGATCCGCTGCCGCATCGCTTCGATGCCCGCCTGTGCCTCGCCGCCGTGCCCGCGCGCGGCGAACCGCTGGTCGCCGCCGTCGCCGGGGGTCGCTGGTGGCGACCATGGCCGGGAACCAAGGCGCCACCCGCCGACGCGCCGGCGCGGCGCCATGCCGTCGCCGACCTGCGCCCTCGGGCGATCGAGACCCTCGCGCGCTGCACCGACACCACCGCCGCCGCCGCCTTGTCGCTGTCGGGCGGCGTCGACAGCAGCTGCCTCGCGGCCGGGCTGCGCGCGCTCGGCCGCGCGCTGCCGGCCTACCAGTTCCACGCCCACGGCACCTCGCCGGCGGAACGCGAGGTCGCGCGCCAGGTGGCGGCCCATTGCCAGCTGCCGTTCCGGCCGGTCGACGGCGGCCCCGACCTCCTGGCGGCACTGCCGCCGTTGACGGCGATGGCCGGCCTGCCGCTCGGCGACCCGTCGGTGCTGGCCGTACACGCCGTCGCCACGGCAGCCGCCGCCGATGGCATCCGCGTGCTGCTCGGCGGCGAGGGCGCCGACGAGCGGTTCCTCGGCTACCGCCGCTACCGCGCCCTGGCATGGATGCCGCACCTGCCCTGGCTGCGCCGTCTGCAACCCCGCTGGTCGATGCGCTACCTCGCCCGGTGGTGGCGCGCGGTGGTGGCGGACGATCCCGCCGCCGCCCTGCTCGCGGTCACGCCGCCGGCCTTCGGCGCCGAGGTGCTCGCCGCCAGCCTCGGCCGACGACGCTGCTGGCGCGACGACGCCCCCCCGGCCGCCGACACGCCCGCGGACCGCGTGCTCGCCGCCCGCGACCGGGACCTCGACGGCTACCTGCGCTGCGACCTGCTGCCCAAGGTGGACGTCGCCACCATGGCTGCCGGCATCGAGGCGCGCTGCCCCTGGCTCGACGGCGCGTTCGCGGATTGCGGCGGCAGCCGGCGTGAGCTCGGCAAGGTCACCCTGCGCCGCGCCTTCGCCGGGGATCTGCCGGCCACCGTCTTCCGCCAGCCCAAGCGCGGCTTCGCCCTGCCGCTCGACCGATGGTTCCGCGGCGGTTCTCCCTGGCTCGACGTCCTGGCCGAGCCACGCTCACGCCATCGCCCCCACCTGCGTCCCGGCGGGCTGCAGACCGCCATCGACCGGCATCGCTCCGGCCGCAGCAACCTCGGCCACGGCCTCTACCTGCTGCTGGCCTGCGAGGTCTTCCTGCGCTGGCGCGAGCAGGAATCCGCAGCGCCGGGGACCAAACCGCGCCCCGGTGCGTAGAGTGCCCGCCCCTGGTTCCCACCAGACCATCCAAGGACCCCACGATGATGACCAAGTTCCTGTCGTTCGCTCTCGCCGCCGCACTCTGCGCGCCGGCCTTCGCCCAGAAGATGGGCAGCACCAACGCCGATGCCCCCACCGTCAAGCAGACGGTCGTCGCGGGCGAGGCGAAGATCTCGCTCGACTACACGTCGATCACCTGGGCCTCGGGCAAGACCATGGCCCGCATCATGGACAAGGAGGGCGGCGCCCGCATGCGGACCCGCCTCAACGACTCGGCCACCGACGCGCCGCTCGGCACCCTGAGCACCTCGGTCGACCTGATGTGCGGCGACCTGCACATCCCGGCCGGGGAGTACAAGCTCTTCTTCACGATCACCGACGAACTCGCCTGGCAGCTCAACTTCCAGGGCAAGGACAAGACGCACACGATGAAGCTGCCGCTGAGCGACTCGGAGCACGAGAGCAAGCGCCTGATGATGTGCCTGTACGCCGGCGAGGAAGCAGGTGCCGGCGTCTACGTCGCGTTCGGCAAGCACTCGGGCATGCTGGACCTGAAGCCGCACGCCAAGAAGTGACACCCCGCCGCCGGCTCAGCGGGCCGGCGGCAGCAGGCGTTCGAGCAGGTCTCCGTTCAGCCGCGGCTCGTCCTCGGGGAACATCTGCCGCAGCCGGCGCTCCTCGGCGGTCGCGTCGCGCCAGCGCCGCAGCAGCTCCTCCGCCGCCGGGCGACGGTCGAGCGCGCACGCGAGCGCGAACGCGTCCACGAGCAGCGCGGCATCCTCGGGCCGATCGGCGAGCAGACGCCGATGGGCTTCGAGCGCCCCCTCGGCGTCCGTGCGCGGCAGCGGCACGCCGCGCGCCACCGGCACGACCGGCCGCTCGGCGAGCGCCGGCAGCCCGAAGTTCTCGCCCTCCGGCATGTGCGCCCGGACGATCGCCAGCACCTCGGCCATGGCCCCGTGCACGCGACCACGCACGGTGATCAGGTGGTTGCGACCGAATGCCTGCCAGAGCACGACGAGGCTCGGACCCTCCACCGCGCTGCGCTCGCCCTGGATGGGATCGAGTTCCCGGATGCCGCAGCGGTCGATGCGTCTGGCCAGGGCGCGGATGCACGTCGGCACCAGTCGGTAGACCGACAGGCGCTCGAACACCGGCAGCGCCGTGCCGGTCTCCGCGTCGACGACGGCGCGCGACGCCGTGCCGTAGGCCACCAGGCCGTCGGCGAAGGCGCGGAAGCGGCGGGCGACGAACGCAGCGCCGTCGTCGACGTGGACCTCCTCGATCGCCAGTTCGAAGTCGGCCGGCGGCCAGATCGTGTCGGCGCGGCCGCTCCCGCTGCAGCCGACGCCGAGCATCAGCGCGCAGACGGCGAGCGTCCCATTCCAGCTTTGCCCGGAACGTTGGTGAGCAGCTCGCACGCGACCGATATCCTAGTGCTCCCATGGTCCTCATCCACGAGAAGATCTCTGCTCTGCTCGAGCAGCGGCGGCTCAAGAAGAGAGATCTGGCCAAGGCCCTGGGGGTTTCGCCGCAGACAGCGACCGACATCTGCAAGGGTCGCTCGGCGATCACGCTGCCGCACCTGCGCAACCTCGTGGCGTTCTTCGAACTGCGCGCCGAGTTCTGGCTCGACGACGACCGGCTCACACCCGAGACGATCGACCACGCGGCGAGCCGCCGGACCGTCGATGCCCTGGCCCGCGCCGGGTTCCTCGAACTCGACGAGCCCGCGCACCTGCTGGCGCACCTGCGCCGCTTCGTGCAGAACCACCGCGAGGCGTTCCTGCGCGCCTGCCCCGACCTGAGTCCGGCGGAGCGGCGCTTCCTGGGGCTGCCGGAAGTCGCCCGCGGCCCGATTGGCCAGACCGCCGGCGGCGGCCCCGCCGGCTGACGCTTCGCGGGCGCGGCTGGATGACGTCGGCATGACGATGGCGGTTGCGTCCCGCCGCGGGCTCTGCGCATCGTCGTTGCCCGCCAACATCGGCGCGGCCAGGATGCGCGGATGATCGCGACCCGCGCCCCGCTCGCCCTGCTGTCCCTCGTCGCCGCCTGCGCCAGCCCACCCGAGGCGGCAGGCCCGCTGCTGCCGACGACGCCCTTCGAGATCCGGGCCGGCAAGCCGGTGCCCGACCAGCCGCTCGAGAAGCACCTGCGCAACGTGCGCCAGCTGACCTTCCACGGCGAGAACGCCGAGGCCTACTGGTCGAACGACGGCAGGAAGCTGATCTACCAGCACCGCGCCAGCCCCACCGACGCCGACCAGATCTACATCCTGGATCTAGCCACCGGCGAGCAGCGGCTGGTCAGCACGGGCAAGGGCCGCACCACCTGCGCCTACTTCCTACAGGGCGATCGCCGGATCCTGTTCGGCTCCACGCACCACCACGGCGACCAGCCACCGGTCGTGAAGCCGACCGGACGCGGCTACCAGTGGGTCGTGCACCAGGAGTACGACATCTTCACCGCCAACCTCGACGGCAGCGACCTGCGGCAGATCACCGACACGCCCGGATACGACACCGAGGCGACGGTGTGCCCCGTCACCGGCGCCATCGTGTTCACCTCGGTCCGCGACGGCGATCTCGAGGTCTACACCATGGAGCCCGACGGCTCGAACGTGCGGCGGATCACCAACCGCCCCGGCTACGACGGCGGCGCGTTCTTCTCGCACGACGGCAGCAAGCTCGTGCTGCGCTCGGCGTTCCCGCGCGATGCGGCCATGGCGGCCGAGGACGCGGCGCTGCTCGGCCAGCAGATCGTGCGCCCGTCGCACATGGAGATCACCGTCTGCAAGCGCGACGGCAGCGGCTTCCGGCAGGTCACGAACAACGGCGCGGCCAACTTCGCGCCGTTCTGGACGCCCGACGACCGCCGCATCCTGTTCGCCAGCAACTTCCGCGGCCTCGAGGAGATGCAGCGCACCGGCAACCATGCGGCGGCGCGCAACTTCGACCTGTTCCTGATCCAGGAGGACGGCACCGGCCTCGAGCAGGTCACCCACCATCCCGACTTCGACTCGTTCCCGATGTTCTCGCCGGACGGCCGCCACCTGGTGTTCGCCAGCAACCGCCACGCCGCCAAGCCGGGCGAGACCAACATCTTCGTCGCCGAGTGGATCGACTGACGCGGCGCCGGCGGAGCGCCGCGACCCGCAGTTTCTCGCCGCCTTTGCAACGGGTTCACGGCGCCGGCCGATGCTGCGCCCATGGACCACGAGGCATACGACACGGCGGCGTGCGCGGCCTGGGATCTCGCCGCGCGCCTCGCCGCCGAACTGACGCTGGCGAACGCCAGGCTGGAGGCTGCCGAACAGCGGTTCCGCGCCGCATCGGCGGCCGCGATCTCGTCCCGCGGCGCGATCCCGTTCTCGATCCGCAAGCAGCGCATCGAGTGCCAGCGGGACGTCGCCCTGCTGCAACGCGTGCTCGCCGGCATGCCGGCCGAAGAGGGGGGCGACAGCCATGCTGCGAGCGCTTGAACGCGATCCGCACACCACCCGGCTGAACGACCTCCTGCGGCGTTTCCGGGCCCAGGAACTGTCGATGGCCGAGGCCCTGCACGACTTGCAGACCGAGCTGGAGGGCACCCAGCGCGAGGCGATCTTCCGGCGCGGCGACGGCGCCGCCGCGGTCGAACGGCTGCTCCGCCGCTGCAGCGAGCTGCAGGGCGAGTGCGACCTGCTCGCCACCGAGCTGGTGCACGTGCGCCTCGCCATCGCCGGCACCGGCGAGGAGTTGGCCGAGCACCACGAGCGCCGCGTCCAGGGCCTCGGCCTGCGCGCGCCCGCCTGACGCCCTGCGGTCCGCCCGCCGAGGGGGTGCACCCTTGTCTTCTCTACTGCTCAACTCTATAGTTGAGCATATGCAGACGCACCTTCCAGGGCTCCTCCCCCTCCTGCTCGCCCTGCCCGGCGTCGCCCAGGACGCCGAGCGCGCCACCCACACCGATTCGGCATCGACGCCGCAGGTGTCGTTCGAAGCCGGCGGCAAGGGCTGGACGCTGCGGCAGTACCAGCTCGGATGCCTGTCGCACCTGAGCTACCTGATCGTCGCCGGCGGCAGCGCCGCCGTCGTCGACCCGCAGCGCGACGTCGACCACTACCTGCGCGATGCGCAAGCGCTCGGCGCCGAGGTGCGCCACGTGCTGCTGACGCACCCGCATGCGGATTTCGTGGCCGGCCACACCGAGATCGCGCACCGCACCGGCGCCGAGATCGCGATCAGCGCGCTGGCCGACGCCGAGTTCCCGCACCGCGCCCTGCACGACGGCGATCGCATCGCGTTCGGCGGCGTCTCCTTCGAGGCCTGGGCGACCCCCGGCCACACGCCGAACGCCATGACCTTCCTGCTGCGCGTGCCCGGCGGCGGCGCCGAACCGGCGTTCGCGCTGACCGGCGACACGCTGTTCGTCGGCAGCATCGGTCGACCCGACCTGCTCGACGTGCCGCCCGCCGAACTGGCGGCCAAGTCGTTCGCTTCCGTCAAGCGGTTGAAGTCGCTGCCCGACGCCACCGTGGTGCTGCCCGCGCACGGCGCCGGCTCGCTCTGCGGGGCGCACCTGAGCCCCGAGACGACGTCGACGATCGGCCGCGAGAAGGCGACCAACCCCTACCTGCAGATCGCCAGCGAAGCGACCTTCGTCGCCAACGTGATCAGCCACCAGCCGGTCGCCCCGCAGTACTTCGCCTTCAACGTCGAGATGAACCGAAAGGGCCCGCCGCTGGTCGAACGCGACGCGGCGCTGCCGGCCATGCTGGACGCCCCGGCGATCCGGCGGCTGCTCGCGGACGGCGCCTGGGTCGTCGACCTGCGCGACCAGCAGCGCTACGCCGACGCCCACCTCGAAGGATCGATCAACGTCGCGCTGCGCGGTCGCCTCGACACCTGGACGGGCATCGTGGTGCCATTCGGCGATCCGCTGCTGCTCGTCGGTGACGACGAGGAGGCGCGCGAGGGCGTCTTCCGCCTGCGTCGCATCGGCTACGACCGCATCGCCGGCCGCATCGCCGCCGACGCCGACGCCTGGCGCCGTGACGGCCTGCCGGTCCGGCGCAGCGAGGTGATGACCGCGAAGCAACTGTTCGCCGCGATGCAGGCGGGCAAGGAACCGCTGATCGTCGACGTGCGGTCGGCCGACGAGTACCAGGATCTCCGCCTCGGCGACGTCGGCAACATCCCGGTCACCGAGAGCGAGCGCTTCGCCAAGGTTCTCGACAAGAAGGCGGCGATCGTCATGGTCTGCAACTCCGCCTACCGGTCGAGCATGGCGATCGGCCTCGCCGAACGGCTCGGCTTCACCGACGTGCGATCGCTCGACGGCGGGCTCGATGCCTGGGTGGCGGCCGGCCTGCCGACGGTGGGCCGCATGGCGGCATCGGCGACGACGACCCAGCCGCGCTCCAGGCTGCAGCTGCCGGAACCGATCGATGCGGCGATGCTCGGCAAGATCCTGCTCGAGCAGCCCGCCGCCTACACCGTGATCGATCTGCGCCCGGACTGGCAGTTCCGGGAATGGAGCCTCCCCGGCGCGGTGAACGTGGCGATCGACGACCTCGCGGGACACCTGCGCACGCTGCCGGGCGACGCCCGCGTGGTGCTCGTCGATCGCGACGGCTCGATCGCCTTCGCCGTCGCCGGCGCCCTGATGCAACAGGACGGCGGTCGGCTGCTGCGGGTGCTGTTCGGCGGCCTGCAGCAGTACCACCGCATGCACGCCACCGCCGGCGCGGCGGCGATGCCGCGCGCCGCGGCCATCGATCCGGCGCCGCCAGCTCCGGCGCCGCAACCGCAGACGCCACCCACCTCACCGAAGAAGCGCAGCGCCGGCTGCTGAGAGGCCCGACCATGGCAAAGCCCTACTGGAATCCCTACGCGGCGGGCATCGGCCTCGGCCTGACCCTGCTGCTCGCCTACGTCGTGCTCGGCACGGGCCTGGGCGCCTCCGGGGCGATCACCCGCCTCTCGGTGGCCGCCGCCCATGCCGTGGCGCCGGCCGCCGTCGAGCGCGACGCGATCCTCGGGCCGTACGTCGCTGCGGGCAGCCCGCTCGTGCACTACCTGGTGACGATGTTCGCAGGCACGCTGGTCGGCGGCTTCCTGTCGGCCTTCGCCGCCGGGCGGACGCGGCTCACGATCGAACGGGGACCGACGGCTGGGCCGGGGCTGCGGCTCGCGCTGGCGCTCGCCGGCGGGGCGCTGGCCGGCCTCGGCGCGCGCTTCGCGCTCGGCTGCACGTCCGGACAGGCGCTGTCGGGCGGCGCGATGCTGCAGACCGGCAGCTTCGTGTTCACGGGCGCCTGCTTCGCGGCGGCGTTCGCCGTGGCCCCCCTGGTGCGCAAGGAGTGGCGATGAACCTCTACGCCCACGATCTCCTCGACGCGCCGATCGGCCTCGCGCTGGCGCTGCTGCTCGGCCTCGGCTTCGGCTTCTGGCTCGAGCGGGCGGGCTTCGGCAGCTCGCGCAAGCTGACCGCGATCTTCTACCTGCGCGACTTCGCCGTGCTCAAGGTGATGTTCTCGGCGATGGTGACGGCGGCCCTGGGCCTGCAGGCGCTCGCCGCCGTCGGACTCGTCGACCTCGGCTCGTTGTACGTGCCGGCGACGGTGGTCTGGCCGCAGCTCGTCGGCGGACTGCTGTTCGGCGTCGGCTTCGTCGCCGGCGGCTGGTGCCCGGGCACCGCCGCCGTCGGCCTGGCCAGCGGCCGTCTCGACGCGCTGGTGTTCCTGCTCGGCGCCGCAGCGGGCAGCCTGGCGTTCGCCGGCCTCGCTCCCGGCCTGGACGACTTCCTGCACGCCGGCGCGTGCGACGTGGGCTCCCTGCCCGAACGACTCGGCGTGTCCGGGCCCATCGGCGCCGCCGCGCTGCTCGCCGTCGCGCTGCTCGCCTTCGTCGGCGCCACCCTCGTCGAACGCATCATGGTCCGGAGGAACCCCGCATGAACGCCCACCCCTCGGAGCCGGCCAGGCAGGCCGTCGCCCTCGGCGCGATGGCGCTGGCGGTCGTCTTCGCGCTCGTTCTGGGCAGCCACCCGCAGCTGGCCCCCGCCCGCCGCGCTCCGACCGCCGACGCCTCTTGGCTGCGGGAGATCGAAACCGGCGGCGACCACATCGAGCCCCTGCAGCTGGCGCGCGAACTGCTCGCGGCGCCGAACGACCTGGTGCTGGTCGACCTGCGGCCGGCCGACGAGTACGCCGCCTGGCACCTGCCGGGCGCCGTCTCGCTCACCGTGCCGCAGGTGTGCGGCCGCGAAGGCGCCGCGCTGTTCGCGCGGGCGCCCAGGCTGGTCGTGCTCTACAGCAACGGGCCGGCCCACCCGGGCCAGGCCTGGGTGGAGCTGCGGCGCGCCGGCCACACGAACGTCAGGGTGCTCGCGGGCGGCCTCGCCGACTTCCATGCCGAGGTGCTGCTGCCGCCCTCCCTGCGCACGGGCGCGACCGCGGCCAGCAGCCAGGCCGAGCAGCCGGCCCATGCCCTGCTGCGCGCCTTCTTCCTCGGCGACCCGCGGCCGAGCCCGCATGCCGCATGGGCCACCGACCCCGACTCGCTGCAGCAGCCGACCATGGTCTCGCCGCGCTGGCTGCACGACCGGCTCGGCCGCGTGGCGATCCTCGACGTGCGCCAGGAGGCCGAGTTCCGCGCCCTGCACCTGCCCGGAGCGCAGCGGCTGGCGCTGGGCGAACTCCGCGTTCCGCACGGGGACCGGGACCTGCTGCTGCGGCCCGCAGGCGAACTCGCCGCTGCGTTCGGCCGGCTCGGCATCGAGCCGACCACCCCCGTCGTGCTCTACGGCGATGCACGGCTGCAGGACGCGACGCTCGGTGCTGTCGCCCTGCTGCGCCTCGGCCACCAGTCGCTGGCGATCCTGGAGGGCGGCATCCGGCGCTGGGCCACGGAACGCCGCCCGCTGACCGCCGACGTGGTCGCGCCGACCGCGCGCGACTACGCGCCGCGGCCGGGCGCCGGCAACTTCGTGATCGGCACCGACGAGCTGGCGGCCGAGGTCCTGGCCGGTCGCATCGCCCCGCTCGATGTGCGGCCGCCGGAGGAGTTCCGCGGCGAACGCTCGACCGAGGCCCGTCCCGGCCACATCCCCGGCGCCCGGAACCGGCCGATCGCCGGCGACGTGCAGCGCACCGACGACGGGCTCTGGCTGCGGCCGCGCGCCGAACTCGCCGCCGCCTACGCCGCGCTCGGCTACCCGAAGGACCGGCCGGTGGTCGTCGGCTGCCGCACCGGCCACTCGGCCTCGGCGACGTGGTTCGTGCTGCGCCACCTGCTCGGCTACGAGCATGCGCGCTGGCACAACGGCTCGTGGACCGAATGGGCCGAGCGCACCGACCTGCCCGCCGCAACCGGCGATCGCTGAGGCACCATGCCGACCCCAACGAACCTCTCCGCCCGCCTGCTGGAACGCATCGCCGAGCAGTTCCGGGCCCTGGGCGAGCCGTCGCGGCTGCAGCTGATGCAGTTGCTGTTCGCCGGCGAGCGCACCGTCGGCGAGCTCGTCGCCGCCTCGGGGCTGTCGCTGGCCAACGTCAGCAAGCACCTCGGCATCCTGCACCAGGTCGGCTGGGTGACCAGGCGCAAGGCGGGCCTCAACGTCGTCTACGGCCTCGCCGACGAGCGTGCCCTCGGCCTCTGCGACCTCATGTGCGACCGCGTCCGGGAACGGGCCGAGGCGGAAGTCACGGCGACGGCGCCGCCGGCGCGGCGCCGGGCGCGCGGCTGATCAGCGGGCCGCCGGCAGCGGTTCGAGGTCGATGCGGCGGAACTCGCAGACCGAGCCCTCGGCCTGCAGCGCGATGCGACCCTGGTCGGCCGTGCAGTCGGTGCCGTGGTTGACCAGGTCGCCGTTGACCCAGACCTCGATCTCGCGCCCGCGGCACTCGACGACCATCTGGTTCCACTCGCCGGCGCGCTTCTCGCTGCCGTCGGTGAGGTTCTTGATGCGGCGCGCACGGTCGCCGTCGACGCCCCACTTCGCGCGCGGCCCGCGCCGTGCCTCCATGTCGGGCACCACGATGTCCTCGCCGATGCACCAGAAGTCGCCGGCGTTGCCGCTGTGCAGCTGCACCTCGATCGACTGCGGGAACATGCCGTAGAGCCGCCGCGGCGTCGACGTGTGCACCAGCACGCCGCAGTTGCCCGGGGTGCCCGGCCAGCGCCACTCCACCGTCAACCGGTAGTCGCGGTAGATCGCATCCGTGATCAGGTGTCCCTGCGGCTCGCCGAGGCTCACCAGGAGACCATCCCGGGCGGCGAACGAGGCCGGCACCTCCTTGCCGCCGTCGGCCGCCGGCACGTCGGCGTGCCAGCCGGCCAGGTCGATGCCGTTCCACAGCCGGACGGTCGCATCACCGGTCGTGCTGGCGCAGGCGCCGACCAACAGCAACGGCAGGGAAGGGAGGCGACGGCGCAGGCTCATGCGCGCGGACGCTACGCCGGCCCGCCTCAGGGCGCCAGCCGTTCGAGGTCCCAGCCGGCCGCCGCGCGGCGGTAGCGGAACCGATCGTGCAGCCGGCCATCGCGGCCCTGCCAGAACTCGACCACGTCCGGCGCGAGCAGGTAGCCGCCCCAGTGCGGCGGCCGCGCCAACGGCGCCTCCCCGGCCGCGGCGGCGAGCGCCGCCACCCGCCGCTCCAGCTCGTCGCGGCTGGCGACGACGCGGCTCTGCGGCGACGCGGCGCTGCACAGCTGCGCCCGCCGTGGCCGGGCGGCGAAGTAGGCGTCCGACACGGCGTCTTCGACCGGCGCCACCGGACCGGTGAACCGCACCTGCCGGTTGCGCGGCCGCGACCACCAGAACGTCGCCGCCGCCCGCGCGTTCGCCGCCAGCTGCCGCCCCTTGTCGCTGTCGCGGTTGCTGAAGAACGTCAGGCCGCGCTCGTCGAGCACCTTCAGCAGCACGATGCGGCAGTGCGGCTGGCCGTCCGGGTCCACGGTCGCCAGCGCCATGCCGTTCGGTTCGTCGACGCCGGCGGCGGTCGCCGCCGCGAGCCAGGCGCGGAACAACGGCAGGGGCAGCGGCGGCATGTCCGCGCGCGCCAGCGGCGAGTCGCCGTACTCGACCCGCATCGAGGCGAACAGATCGTCGCGCATGCGGGCGATGCTAGCCCGCCGGCGAATCGACCGCGCCGGGCCCGCACGGGCTTCCCCGGCCGGCCGCCAGCCGGGACGATCCGCGCCCAGACGAAAGCATGCCGAACCTCCCCCCGCCGTCGTCCGCCGCCACCTCCGCCGATGCCGACCTGTTCGCCCGTTCGCTGGCGCGGGTCGTGCAAGCCGCCCAACACGCGCGCATCGATCCCGAGACGCTGCTGCGCCTGTCGGCCCCGGCCCGCACCATCGAGGTGTCGATCCCCTTGCGGCGCGACGATGGTTCGCTGCAGGTGTTCCGCGGCTACCGGGTCCAGTACGACGATTCGCGCGGGCCGTACAAGGGCGGTATCCGCTTCCATCCGCGCGTCGACCTGGCCGAGGTCAAGTCGCTGGCGCTGTGGATGACGCTGAAGTGCGCCGTCGTCGACGTGCCGTTCGGCGGCGGCAAGGGCGGCATCGAGGTCGACCCGCGGCAGCTCTCGACCGCCGAGCTCGAGCGCTTGAGCCGCGGCTACGTGCGGGCGCTCGCCGACGTGCTGGGCGTCGATCGCGACGTGCCGGCCCCGGACGTCTACACCAACGCCCGCACGATGGCGTGGATGGCCGACGAGTATCGCGTCATCGCCCGTCGCCTCGAGCCGGGCATGATCACCGGCAAGCCCGTGGGCCGCGGCGGCAGCCTCGGCCGCGACGATGCCACCGGACGCGGCGGCTACTACGTGCTGAAGGAGATCGAGGCCCGGCGTGGCTGGTCGCCCGCGCAGGTGCGGGTGGCCGTGCAGGGCTTCGGCAACGCCGGCCAGCACATCGCCCAGCTGCTGCACGAGGACGGCTACAGGGTGGTCGCCGTCAGCGACTCGAAGGGCGGCATCCTGCAGCCGGACGGACTCGACGTGCCCGCCGTCGCCGCGCACAAGCAGGCGCAGCACGAACTGCCGCTCCCGCGCGGCGCCCGGCGCCTGGGCAACGCCGACCTGCTGCAGCTCGAGGTCGACGTGCTGGTGCCGGCCGCGCTCGAGGACCAGCTGACCGAACACAACGCGGAGCAGGTGGCGGCCAAGGTCGTGCTGGAACTGGCGAACGGCCCGACCACCGGGCCAGCGGACGCGATCCTGCACCGCCGCGGCGTGCTGGTGGTGCCCGATGTGCTCGCCAACGCCGGCGGGGTCACGGTCAGCTGGTTCGAGTGGCTGCAGAACCGAACGGGCGAGCCCTGGTCGCTGGCGCAGGTGCACGAACGCCTCCGGGCCTGCATGCGCACGCAGTTCCAGGCCGTGCACGAGCGCGCGACCACGCAGGGTGTGCCGATGCGCATGGCGGCCTACGGCCTGGCCCTCGAGCGGCTCGACCGGGCCCTCGGCGCCGGCGGCACGGCCGCCGACTTCGCCCGGGGCTGAATCCAGCCGGATCGAAGTGGTCCGACGGAGCCGCCCGCCGGAACTGATGGCAAGCGTGGAGCTGGGCGGGTGACATGCCACGGATTGGGGTGGAACGCGCGACTACCGCAACCAGTGGTGGCAGATCCACGCTTGCCACCAGTCCCCTCTGGAGCCTGCCTCTGCGCGGGGGGTGGCCGTCCAGCGCACAGATCCGCTCTTGCAGAATCGCCCCGCCCGCCCCAACGAGCCCGGCGCGAAGCGCGACCAACCCGCAGGGGCGATGCACGAGTCCGAGCGCCGACAGATGCTGGCCACGATCGAGGACCTCTTCCGCCGCACCGCGGCGCGGACGGGGTTCGGTAGCGCCGGATCGGGCGTGCTGGAGGCCATGGGCAGGGTGCCGCGGGAGCAGTTCGTGCCGCCCGAATCGGCCCACCGCGCCTACGACGACACCGCCCTGGCGCTGGCCTGCGGGCAGACCATCTCGCAGCCGTTCGTCGTCGCTCTGATGACGACCCTGCTGCGCCCGCGCCGCGACCACCGGGTGCTCGAGATCGGCACCGGCAGCGGCTACCAGGCCGCGGTGCTCTCCCACCTGGTGCGCGAGGTCTGGAGCCTCGAGGTCGTGCCCGAACTGGCCCACGCCGCCGCGACCCGCCTGCAGCGGCTCGGCCACCGCAACGTGCACGTGCAGGCCGGCGACGGCACGCACGGTTGGCCGGAGCACGCCCCCTACGACGGCATCGTGGTCACCTGTGGCGGCGAGGCGGTGCCGCCCGCCCTGCTCGAACAGCTGGCTCCGCACGGACATCTGGTGATGCCCGTGGGTCCCGCCGACGACCAGCGCCTGCTCGACGTCACCCGCGACCGGCGCGGCGCGGTGCGCCTGCGCGACGTGCTGGGGGTGCGGTTCGTGCCCTTCGTGCACCTGCCGGCGCCGGCGCCGCAGGGAGCCGGCGACGACGCCCGCAGCATCGGGCTCGCCGCCGCGGCCGACAGCGCCGCGGCAGCGTTCGCAGACCTGGCCCTGGCCGTGTCGTCGCTGGTGGTGCCGGCGCGGCAGGTCCGCCCCGAACGCCGCATCGAGTTCGCCTGTTCGGCGACGTCGCCGCAGCAACTGCTGGCGCGCTGGCTGGACGAGGTGGCCTGGGCCATGCGGCGCCAGGAGCTGGTGTTCGCGACGTTCGAGGTCGCCGTCCGCGGCGATTCCCTGCGGGCCACGGGCTGGGGCCAGCCGATCGAGGCCACGGGCACGACGCCGCGCACGGACCCGCGCACGTGGTCGCTGCAGGACCCCAGGCTCGAACGCACGGCGACCGGTTACCGCGCCAGTTGCCGCGTCGCCACGGACCGGCAGCCGGTCTGACGCCCGACGGCGGCGGCGTTTCCAGCCTGGGGCGCGTGGCGTATGGCACAATGCGCACCGGCGGGTTCCCATGGGAGGCTCGAACCGGAGGAGCTGCGATGAAAGTCCGCGAACTCATGTCCGCCCCCGTCCACACCTGCCAGCCGCAGAGCACGCTGGCCGATGCCGCCCGCCTGCTGTGGGAACACGATTGCGGGCTCGTGCCCGTCGTCGGCCGCGATGGCCGCGTCGGCGCCACGGTCACCGACCGCGACATCTGCATGGCGGCGCTGCTGCGCGGCCGGCGCCTCGACGAGCTGCGGGTCGCCGAGACGATGTCGAAGCAGGTCGTCACCTGTTCGCCCGACGAGGACGTGCAGGCGGCAGCCGAACGCATGGTCGCCCAGCAGGTACATCGCCTGCCGGTCGTCGACGCCGATGGCAAGCTGCAGGGCATCCTGTCGCTGAACGACCTCGCCCTCGCCGGCGAAGCCGACGCCCGCCTCGGACGGGAAGCGCTGCGCGCCCTGGTCGGCATCAGCCGGCATCGCTCCAAGGTGCCGGCCGTCGTCGCGCCGCCGGCGACCGCCAAGACCGAGGGCAAGGCCCCGGCGACCGCCAGCGCGACGGCCGGCACCGCTTCCCGCGGCACGGCCACGCCACCGCCGGGTCGCTGACGCCCGGCGACGCATCCGCGCCCAGCCGGCGCGCGAACGCCGCCGCATGCCGCGCATCGCCCTCGTCCTGTTGCCCCTCCTGATGCCCCTGGCCGTGGCCGCACAAGCGGCGCCAGCCGCCGCCAGGGTGCTGCAGCCGGACGACCTCGAGGGCCGTGGCAGGGCCACCGCCCTGCTCGCGACCGCCCTGCTCACGACCGCCCTGCCCGGCCCACGCGCCACGCCCCCGAGCGACCCCGCGGTCGTGCTGCAGGCCGCCGCCCGCTGCCTGCCGCCCGGTTCGGCGGCGCGCGAACGCGTCGACGCGGCCCTCGCCTCGCCACGCACCGCCGACGAGCTGCGATCGGCCATCGCCGACCTGCATGCCGACCTGACCTTCCGGCCGGTGGCCGAGGCCGACCTGCCGGAGGGTTTCCCCGGCTTCGCGGCCGTCGACGAACTGGAACTGCGGGCCTATCCCGCCTACCGCATGGTGCGCACCACGATGCGCGGCGGCAGCATGGGGGCGTTCTGGCCGCTGTTCAGGCACATCCAGCAGCGCGAGATCGCGATGACGACGCCCGTGCAGGTCGACTACGACGCCGCGGTCGATCGCGCCCGCACGATGGCGTTCCTCTACGGCTCCCCCGACCTCGGCGAAGCCGGCCCGGACGGGCGCGTCGAGGTCGTCGACGTGCCGGCGATGACGGTGCTGTCGATCGGCTCGCGTGGCTACGAGCGCCCCGACCGCGTCGCCGAACTGCGCGGCCGCCTGCAGGCGTGGCTGGCGGCGTCCCCCACCTGGGAGGCCGCCGGACCGCTGCGGACCATGGCCTACAACAGCCCATCGGTCGGCGCCGACCGGCGCTACTTCGAGGTGCAGCTGCCGATCCGACCGCGGCCGGACGGCGCACCGGCCGACGCCGACGCCGACGCCGGTCGCTGAAGCGAACGGGGCGGGGGTGTTGCCAGGTTTGGCGACAGACCCGAACTTGCCGCGCGCATGCGCCGCGTCTCCCTGGCCGAACTGGACCACGCCGAATCGGCCTGGAACCGCGCCGCCGCGCGAACGGCCACGGCGGATCCGTTCTGCTGCCGGACCGAGTGGGCGCTTTCGTTCCACGAGGCCTTCGCGCCCGAGCGGCCCCTGCACCTGTGGGCGGACGCCGGCTGCCTGCTCGCCTTCGCCAGCACCGTGGACCCGCACATCGGCCCGCTGCTCGAGCCCGTCGAATCGCACTGGCTGTTCGGCGACCCGCTGCTCGGCGACGACGCCGTCGAGCGACTCGCCGACGGCCTGGCTGCCGCGGGCCTGGGCGGGCCGCGGCCGGCCGTGCTGCTCAGCGGCGTCGTGCCCGAGAGCGCCCGGTTCGCGGCGATCGTGCTCGCCTTCCAGCGTCGCTACGAGCTGCTGCGCCTCGCGCCGGAGCACCTGTGCTCGGCCTCGCTCGACGGCGGTCTCGACGGCTACCTGTCCCGCCGCTCGGGTTCCTGGCGGCGCAACCTCCGCCAGGCCGCGCGCCGCGCCAAAGATCGCGGCGTCGGGTTCGAACGGCACCGGCCACGCACGGCCGCGGCGGCGGCCGCGGTCTACGACCGCATGCTGGCGGTCGAACGGCGCAGCTGGAAGGGCCTCGGGCGCTGTGGCATGGCCGAACCGCCGTCGCGCGACTTCTACCGCGTGATGCTGCGCCGACTCGCCGCGGCCGGCAGCGGACGCGTGGTCTTCGCCCGGCAGGCGGAGACCGACATCGGCTTCGTCTTCGGCGGCCTCGCCGGCGCGGTCTACCGCGGCCAGCAGTTCAGCTACGTCGAAGAGTGGGCGGACGCGTCGATCGGCAACCTGCTGCAGCTCGAGCAGATCCGCTGGCTCGGCGAGGAGGGCGCCGAACGCTACGACATGGGCCCGCGCATGGACTACAAGCGCCATTGGACCGAGACCGAGCGGCGCATCGACGCGCTGCTGCTGCGGCCCCGCTGACGGCGATGCCGCCGGCAGGCGCGGCTGCCCACCCCACCCACCCACCCCCGACCCCCACGGAGTTGACGCGATGCCCCTCACCATCCGCCGCGCCGCCGACCGCGGCCACGGCCGCCACGGCTGGCTCGACAGCCGCCACACGTTCAGCTTCGCCGACTACCACGAGCCGGCGCACATGGGCTTCCGGTCGCTGCGCGTCCTCAACGAAGACCGGGTCGAACCCGGGCAGGGGTTCTCGACCCACCCGCACCGCGACATGGAGATCTTCAGCTACGTGCTCGCGGGGGCGCTGGAGCACCGGGACAGCATGGGCAACGGCCGGGTGCTGAAGCCCGGCGAGATCCAGCTGATGAGCGCGGGCACCGGCGTCACGCACAGCGAGTTCAACCCCAGCGCGACCGAGCCGCTGCACTTCCTGCAGATCTGGATCCTGCCGGCGCAGCGGGGACTGCGGCCGGGCTACACCGAGTGGAAGCCGACCGGCAACGCCGTCGAGGCGAAGGACGTGGTGGTGATCTCCCCGGATGGTCGCGACGGCAGCGCGGTGATCCACCAGGACGTGGTCGTGCGACGCCTGCGGCTCGCCCAGGGCGACGCCGTGCCCCACGAGGTGGCGCCGGGGCGGGCGATGTGGCTGCAGGTGGCGCGCGGCCAGATCGCGATCGGCGACGACCGCCTGCAGGCTGGCGACGGCGCCAGCACGTCGTCGACCGGTCGCCTGACGCTGCGCGCCGAGGCGCCGGCGGAGGCGCTGCTGTTCGATCTGGCCTGACGAACGAACCCGCCCGCGGCCTGGCGCGAAGCGACGTCAGGCCAGCCGCGCCGCCACGCGCCCGAAGGTGCAGAGCAGGTCGCGCGCGATCTCGGCGCAGCGGGCGTCGTAGGTGGCGGCCGCTTGCGGCGTGCCGTCGGCGACCTTGGGATCCTCGTAGACCAGCGGCACGCGGCGCGCGGCGCCCGCCACCGCCGGACACGCTGCGTCGGCCGACGAACACGTCATCACCGCGACGAAGTCCGAGCGGGGGTTCGCCCGATCGGTGAAGCGCTTCGACCAGCACCGCAGCTCGGCGCCGCCGAGGCCCTGCAGGCAGCGCACCGGGTTGGCGCCGTCTGCCTCCGTCCGGCAGGCGAAACCGGCGCGCTCCAGCGCGGCGATCGCCTCCGGCGCGAAGGCCGTCACCTCGGTGCCGCCCGACCAGCTGCCGACGCCGCCGAGGCCGAAGTGCCGGGCCGCGGTCCACGCCCAGACCTGGGCGAACTGGCTGCGGCGGGAGTTGTGGGTGCAGACGAACACGAGGTCGACGCGCCCACGCTGCCGCAGCCGGTCGGCCAGATCGGCCGCCAGGTCGTCGAGTTGCTGGCGTCGTGCCGGGCCGATGGCCGCGGCCTCGCGGAGCCGCGTCGCGACGTAGTCCGCGAGCCGCGCGGCGCCGCTCACGGCCGCCCCCGCAAGGCCAGGGAACCGCGGGACCGCAGGGGTGCACTTCGCCGGCGCTGCATGCACGAACCCGTACCCGCTGCGGCCTGCCGCCGCCACCGCCGCGCGCTCACGGCGCCAGCAGGCGCAGCAGCGCCAGGAGGGCCACGCCGGCCCACACCAGTTCCAGCCAGAAGGCCTGCCATGTGCGCCGCCGCCAGCACACCAGGCCGACGCCGAGGGCGCCGGTCAGGTTGAGCAGTTGGTAGAGCACCCCCTGGTCGATCCAGCGGAAGCTCAGCAGCGCATAGGCGGTCAGGATGGCGACCATGCCATACCAGCCGATCGCGTCGGCGATCGGCGACGAACGGACCGCGGCCTGGGTGTCCTGCATGGCGCGGTTCTAGGGGGGTGCCCGGCACCCGGCCACCCTCGGGTGGAAGAGGCGGACCGGCCTGGGCGCGCTGGCGGCCCAGGCTCCGCCCGCGGCCCCCCGCGTGCGGTGGCCACCTCGCCCCCGCCCGGTCCGAACGGAAGCCACTAGAATCACTCCAAGAATAGACTTAGTCTACAGATCCGGCGGTGGGCCCCGGAAGCCACCGCCATGGACCCGGCGGCACTGCGGACCAGGCTCGGCCTGGCGACGCCCGCAGCCGGCCTTGCGACCAGGACCCCCGAACCCGATGACGACCATGACCCCCCCGATGCCCGACCTCGGCTCTCCCCCCCTCGCCCACGCCTCGACCGCGTCGCGGCGGCCGGCGCTGGCTGCGTTGGCCCTCGGCCTCACCGCGCTCGCCGGCGGCTGCGCCTCGTCGCACCCGGACGGGCAGGCCGCCCGTGCCGATGCCGCCATGTGCCCGGTGACCGGCGCCACGGCGGGCGGCGCCACCAAGGCGAAATCGCCCCAGGGCTACACGCTCGACGACTGGTGGCCGAACCGCCTCGACCTGTCGCCGCTGCACGCGAACCCGCCGGCCGGCAACCCGATGGGCGCGGATTTCGACTACCGGCAGGCGTTCGCGAGCCTCGACCTGGCGGCGGTGAAGCAGGACCTCGCGGCGGCACTGACGACGTCGCAGGACTGGTGGCCGGCCGACTATGGGCACTACGGCCCGCTGATGATCCGGCTCGCCTGGCACAGCGCCGGCACCTACCGCACGCTCGACGGCCGCGGCGGCTCGGCCTCGGGCACGATCCGGTTCGCGCCGCTGAACAGCTGGCCGGACAACGCCAACCTCGACAAGGCCCGGCGCCTCTTGTGGCCGGTCAAGCAGAAGTACGGCAGCCGGATCTCGTGGGCCGACCTGATGATCCTCGCCGGCAACGTCGCCCTCGAATCGATGGGCTTCAAGACGTTCGGCTTCGCCGGCGGACGCGAGGACGTCTGGGAGCCCGAGCTGACCAACTGGGGCCCCGAGACCGAGTGGCTCGACGACAAGCGCTTCTCCGCCGACCGCGACCTGTCGCACCCGCTGGCCGCCTCGCAGATGGGGCTGATCTACGTCAATCCGGAGGGCCCCAACGGCAACCCCGACCCGTTGCTCGCCGCGCGCGACATCCGCATCACGTTCGGCCGCATGGCGATGAACGACGAGGAGACGGTGGCGCTGATCGCCGGCGGCCACACGCTCGGCAAGACGCACGGTGCCGCCGATCCCAACAAGTACGTGGGGCCTGCGCCCGAAGGCGCGAGCCTCGAGGAGCAGGGGCTGGGCTGGAAGAACGCCTACGGCACCGGCAAGGGCGCCGACACGATCACCAGCGGCCTCGAGGGTGCGTGGACCTACACGCCGGTGAAGTGGTCGCACGACTACTTCGACAACCTGTTCGCCTATGAGTGGGAGCTGGTGAAGAGCCCGGCCGGGGCGCAGCAGTGGATCCCGAAGGCGGGTCAGACCAAGCGCACGACGCCCGACGCGCACGTCCCTGGCAAAGGCCACCCGGTGGTGATGCTGACGACCGATCTGGCCCTGATCAGGGACCCGGAGTACCGGAAGATCTCCAAGCGCTTCCACGAGCACCCGGAGGAGTTCGAGCTCGCGTTCGCCAAGGCGTGGTTCAAGCTGACGCACCGCGACATGGGCCCGCACGCGCGGCTGCTCGGCCCCGAAGTCCCGCCGGCGCAGCCGTGGCAGGACCCGGTGCCCGCGATCGACCACGAACTCGTCGACGCGACCGACGTGACCGCGCTGAAGCGGCAGATCCTCGCCGCCGGCCGCACGGTGCCGCAGTTGGTGCGCGCCGCGTGGGCGTCGGCCGCCTCGTTCCGCGGCACCGACCTGCGCGGCGGCGCCAACGGTGCCCGCGTGCGGCTCGCGCCGCAGAAGGACTGGGCCGTCAACGATCCGGCCGAACTGACGGCGACGCTCGCCGCGCTCACGAAGGTGCAGCAGGACTTCCACCGCGCGCAGACCGGCGGCAAACGCGTCTCGCTCGCCGACCTGATCGTGCTCGGCGGCTGCGCGGCCGTCGAGGAAGCCGCGCGGCAGGCCGGGCAGGCGGTGACGGTGCCGTTCACGCCGGGTCGCACCGATGCGACGCAGGAGATGACCGACGTGGAGTCGTTCGCGGTGCTCGAGCCGGCCGCCGACGGCTTCCGCAACTGGGTCGGCAAGGGCACCAGGCGGCCGACGCCGGAGCTGCTCGTCGATCGCGCGGCGATGCTGACGCTGACGGCCCCGGAGATGACCGTGCTGCTGGGCGGCCTGCGGGCGCTGGACGCCAATGCCGGTCGGGCGAAGCACGGCGTGCTGACGGCGCGCCCCGGCACGCTGAGCAACGACTTCTTCGTCAACCTGCTCGACCTGGGCACGAAGTGGCAGAAGTCGACGGCGACCGACGGCGTCTACGAGGGCGTGGACGCTTCGGGTCGGGTGAAGTGGACGGCGACGGCCGTCGATCTCGTGTTCGGCTCGAACTCGCAGCTGCGAGCGATCGCCGAGGTCTATGCGGGTGCGGATGCGAAGGACAAGTTCGTGCAGGACTTCGTCGCCGCGTGGACGAAGGTGATGAACCTCGACCGTTTCGACGTGTGAGTGCGGGGCGCCTGGCCGGAGGCGCCCGGGCACACTCAAGGCGCAAGGGCAGCGATCGCGCCAGGTTGCGGCGTGGTCCCCGCCATTGATCCACGCGACTTCCCGCAGCCCCCCACACGACAGAGCGGACTTGGAGAACTGGTCGGAGCGAGAGGATTTGCCGGTGGAGCCGGCGGCCGCGCAGCGGCCGCGGGCGACATCCCCAACGCCTCACGCTTCGGCCACTTCCGCGCGCAGCGCGGAAGGTGGTCGGAGCGAGAGGATTTGAACCTCCGACCCCCTGCACCCCATGGCGTCCAGGACGTCAACTGCGTGGCCGCCGCAGGTCGTTGCAGCAGCCGGAGATGGCGTGTCTACGCGACGTTGGCGGTGTCTCGCGGAGTCGCAAGCCGACGCGCGTGGTCTCACCTGGTCGCGCTGGGTTTCGTGGTAGGGATGCGACGGGGTGAGACCGGGTGAGAGCCCGTGCGACGCTGGATCGGGCCGTAGACGGCGCCGGAGCCGAGTTCCGAGTGGAGCCGCCGCACTCGGCCGATTCTGTCTCAGGAGTTGCGCACGTCTACGTTTGGCATAGCATTCTGCAACCAACGCATCTCTGATGGTCTCAGCCGCCGACTTCCTCGACCAGATGGCACGCGCCGGCCGCTACCACTTCGCAACGGCCGATGCCGCCCGCGAGATGGGCCGCAGCCTGCCCGCGACCCGAGCAGCATTGCTGCGCCTCGCCACCCACGGCCGGATCGCCCAGCCGCACCGCGGCTTCTACGTCATCGTCCCTCCCGAGTACCGCGAGCTCGGCTGCCTGCCCGCGGCGCAGTTCGTCCCACAGCTCTTCGAACACCTCGGCGAGGTCTACTACGCAGCCCTGCTCACCGCGGCCGAACTGCACGGCGCGGCGCACCAACGCCCCCAGCGATTCCAGGTCATGTGCGCAACGAGGCGTCGCCCGATCCAGTGCGGCGCGGTGAGCGTCGAGTTCGCGCTGCGGAAGGACCTCGAGCGCACGACGACCGTCACGAAGAACACCCCGCGTGGAACGCTGCGGGTCGCGTCGCGCGAAGCGACGGCGCTCGAGCTGGTCGGCTATGCGGACCGCTGCGGCGGTCTCGACCATGTCCTGGCCGTGCTCGAAGAGCTTGGGCCGGAATGCGATGGCGAGCTGCTCGCGGCGGAGGCCGAGAAGGCGCCGAGCGCCTGGTCACAGCGACTCGGCCACATGCTCGACGTGCTCGAAGTCGACGACGCGGTGACGGCCCCGCTGGCCGCACAGATCGCCGAGCGTCGCCCCGTCTTCGCCGCCCTGTCGCGCTCCCAGAAGCGCGCCGGAGCACCGAGCGATCGCCGCTGGCGCGTCGTGCTCAACGTCGACCTGGAGCCGTCGTCGTGATCCCCCGCGACTACATCACCGAATGGCGCGCCCACGCCCCGTGGGCCGACGACGCGCAGGTCGAGCAAGACCTCGTCATCAGCCGGGCGCTCGTCGAGCTGTTCTCCGACCCCGTGCTCGGCGAACGCCTCGCCTTCCGCGGTGGAACGGCGCTGCACAAGCTGCTCTTGCGGCCGCCCGCCCGCTACTCGGAGGACATCGACCTCGTGCAGGTCCGCCCAGCACCGATCGGCGAAGACCTCTCCCGCATCCGCAGCATCCTCGGGACATGGCTCGAAGAAGGCCGATGGAAGCAGACGGACAGCGGCGCCACGCTGACCTTCCGCTTCGACTCGGAGGAAGAGCCATCGCGCCCACTGCGGCTGAAGGTCGAGGTCAACACGCGCGAGCACGGCACCCGGCTCGGCTACCACTTCGAAGAGCTGATCGTGGCTTCGCGGTGGTTCTCGGGACGCGCGACCATCCGCAGCTTCAAGCTCGACGAGCTCATGGGCACCAAGCTGCGCGCCCTCTACCAGCGGCGCAAGGGCAGAGACCTGTTCGATCTGGCCCGCGCCCTCGACGATCCGCGGGTCTCGCCCGCCGCCATCGCCGCGGTCTGCGTCGACTGCATGGCCGCAGGCGGCACGCCGATCACGCAGGCTGCGATGGCGGCGAACCTCGCAGCGAAACGGTCGCATCCGCTGTTTCGCAGTGACCTGTCGCCGCTGCTCGCGCCGGGCGCCGCGTTCGACGTCGACACGGCGCTCGATCGCATCCTCTCGGAACTGGTCGTTCTCCTGCCAGGAAACTGATCACTCACCGTGTCGCCCGAACCCCGCGACACCTGCTGGACCGTGCTGCGCGCCGCCTCGACCGGCGACGCCGACGCGCGCTCGACGTTCGCGCGGCGCTACGAGCCGACGATCCGCTTGTTCCTCGCGGCGCGCTGGCGCGGCCGAGCGCTCGCCGCCGAGGTCGCCGACGCGACGCAGGAGGTGTTCGTCGAGTGCCTCAAGCCAGACGGCGTGCTCGAGCGCGCTGACGCGGGCCGCGGCGACTTCCGGGCGCTGTTGGGCGCTGTGACCGGCAACGTCGCGCGCCGCTTCGAAGAACGCGCCGTCGAGCGCGGCCGCGTCCGACCCGAAGACAGCGCGTGGCTGCAGCACGTGGCCGCGGACGACGCCGGCCAGGCGACGGTGTTCGATCGCAGCTGGGCGCGTGCGCTGGTCGAGGAGGCCAGCGCCCGTTATCGCGAGCTGGCCAAGAAGGACGGCGAGACGGGCCGGCGGCGCGTCGAGCTGCTCGAGCGGCGCTTCGGCAGCGACCTGCACGACACGTTGCGCAAGCTGGTCACGGACATCGAGTCCTTCGCGGCGACGGAGGTCGCTGCGGTCGAGCAGCGACTCTCCTGGGCGGAGCGGGTCGAGGAGTTGACGATCACGCGCTGGCGCCAGCAATGGGACGCGGCGCGGCTGGCGATCCT
Source organism: Planctomycetota bacterium (assembly GCA_019636245.1). Classification (GTDB taxonomy): domain Bacteria; phylum Planctomycetota; class UBA1135; order UBA1135; family UBA2386; genus JAEUHS01. Next base: position 35,934 of record JAHBXX010000020.1, read on the forward strand.
GAAGGCCGACGGCGTGACGGCGAGCAAGCTGTACGGCGGCACCCCGATCGAGCTGAAGCCCCAGATGGGTCTGGTGCCCATCGGTTGGCACCGGCATCGTGTTCGTGTTGTTGCCGGGTGGCACGTTCACGATGGGGGCGCAGAAGGACGATCCCACGGGCTCCAACTTCGATCCCGCCGCGGAAGGCGACGAGCGGCCGCGCGAGGTCACGGTCGAGCCGTTCTTCCTGGCGCGGCACGAGCTGACGCAGGGGCAGTGGGCGCGGCTCTGGAATGGAGACAAGAGCCTGCGGCGTCCGAGCTACTACGTGGCGGGGAAGCGCCAGGGCCCGCAGCTCACCACGCGGAGCAACCCGGTGGAGCAAGTCGACTGGCTCATGAGCAAGGAGCTGTGTGATCGTCAGGGGCTGGTGTTGCCGCTGGAGGCGCAGTGGGAGTATGGCTGCCGGGCCGGAACGACGACGGTCTGGTGGCCGGGCAATGACGTCGCGGACCTGGCCGGCAAGGCGAACGTGTTAGACCAGACCGGTGCACGCGTAGCTCCGTGGTGGGGCAACCCCGAGCCGTTCGACGACGGCCACGTGGTGCACGCTCCGGTCGGGTCGTTCGCGGCGAACGCGTTGGGACTGTACGACGTGCACGGCAACGTTTGGGAGTGGTGCCTCGACAAGCATGGTTCCTCCGACCGCCGAGGCCGCGGCGGCAGCTTCACCAACACCGCCACGATCGCGCGGTCGGCCAGCCGCTTCGGCGGCGCACCGACGTTCCGCCTCTTCAACCTGGGCTTGCGTCCCGCCAGGCTCATCACGTACTGACTTCTCTGCTTCGCCGCTTCGCGGCTCGCATGCCCGCCGAGCGAAGCCGGCGGGCATGAACATCCAGAGAGCGTCGGGGGTCGCCGGTCGGTGAGACCGAGCCTCATGACACGCTCGTCTTGTCAGGCCACTCGCAGCTGCACGTCCGACCCCCTGCGAAGCCGGCAGGGGGTCGGTGGTTCAACGGTCGTAAGTCCTTGCCACTTCGTCTGTCGACGGTCATTCGCGAGGCCATGGCGGGCGCTCTGGGGCATAAAGTGGTAGTCACACCACCTTTCCGCACCTCGTTTCGCGATCTGGAAATCGTCGCAATCCTATTCTCCACACAAGGATAGGGTGGTCGGAGCGAGAGGATTTGCCGGTGGAGCCGGCGGCCGCGCAGCGGCCGCGGGCGACATCCCCAACGCCTCACGCTTCGGCCACTTCCGCGCGCAGCGCGGAAGGTGGTCGGAGCGAGAGGATTTGAACCTCCGACCCCCTGCACCCCATGCATTCCTGGCCCTCCCGCCCGCATCCTGCGGAGCGGCTGGAAAAGGAACGGATTGGTGCGCGAATCCGAGAACAGGCCGCAGGTTACGAGCGGGCGGCGGGAGTCGCAAGGCGTCGCGCTGGATCGCGCGCCGTTGCGCCGGATCGTGGTAGTCGACGCCTTAACTTGGCAGTCCTACCAAGTGACGAGGAGCGCGAAGGGGCTCGGTGCCAGCGACGTTGACTCAACGTCACGCGCAGGGATCCGAGCCGCGTTCCCAGCCCCCGTAGGAGGCCACGACACCGGGGCGCACGAACCCGGTCGCCATCGACAGGGCGCGCCTTCGCTCGCAGCGGCGATCACACCATCTTGATGGCCCGCGCCAGCTCCATCGCGTCCCCTTCCGCCGAGAAGTGGCAGAAGATCAGCTCGGGACTCGTTCCGAGCATGTGGTTGTGGATCGCGACGATGCGAATGCCGTGCTTGCGGTAGGCATCGATGGCCTGCTGCAACTCGCTCCGGAGCAGGCAGGTGTCGCCCATGATCATCGTTCGCCCGCACTCGCAGGGCGCAAAGCCAACCCAGCAGGCGAGCCCGACGCCCGCGGGAAGCCGCTGCCCATCGATGCTGGTCCCCAACTGCGGGCGCGGCAACGCGATCTTGAACATGCCGTCCTTCTGCATCGCGCCCGGCAGGCCGACGGCGTCGGACACCGCCTTCCAGTCGGGCGCAGGCGGAGTCGCTGCCGCCGGTGCTGCCGCTGCGGGTTGCTTGCCCATCTGATCCCACGCGGCGCGAATCGCCTTGGCCATGTCCATCGCCGCACCCGAGCCCTGGAAGTGCAGGAAGATGAAGTTGGGGCTGCCGCCCAGCATGTGGTTGTGGATCGCGACGATCTCCAGGTTGCCCTTCCTCAGCTCGTCGAGCACCGGGTTGACCTCCTCGGGCAGCATGCATGTGTCGCCCACTACGATCGCGCGCTCAGGCGTGCCCGTGAACGCCGCGTAGGTCAGCACCATGGACGGCGGGACCACGAAACCGAACTCGTTGCGCAGGACCGGCTCCTTGCGCGGCAGGTCGATGCGGAACGTGCCGTCGGGCAGCACCGAGCCGGCCTCGCCGAGCACCACACCAACGGGCTTCCAGTCGGGCTGCTGCGCCGGCAAGCACAAGACGAAGCAGAGGGAGCAGAGCATCTGGAGTGCGACTCGCATGGTCATCCTGACGGGTTGAAGGGCGGCCCGGCATCGTAGGGCCGCCAAGGTGAGAACGGCGCGACACTCCGAGCTGCACCGCAGGCCGCACCTGCGCCTTCCCCTGGTGCGGTACCAAGTGCAGCCTAGGATTCTCGCCCACCGCGAACGTTCGCGGGGTTGTCATCGAGGAAATGAGATCATGAACCGACTGTTCGTCGCGAGCGCCTGTGCGCTGTTCCTGGTCGCCTGCAGCAAGCCGGAGCCCACCGCTCCGAACAGCCCGACGCCGGGTGCTGCCGCGACCGTTTCGCAGGTCAAGCTGGAGTTGGGCAAGACCGTTTGAGGGGGATGTGTCACCGCCGTGCGCGGTGCCCTCGGGAAGGTCGACGGCATCAGCCAGATCGACATCAAGGCCGGCGACAAGGACTTCACCGTCCACTACGACGCCGCCAAGATCAAACCGGCCGACATGGTCGCGAAGCTGGTCGCTGCCGGTGAGTCCGGCGCGAAGGTGAAGGCATGAGGTTCGCATCCTTGGGGTTGCTGGCCGCGCTCGCCCTCGCGGGTTGCGCGACCAATCCGGTGTCGATCGAGACGAAGGACGCCATGTTGGTGCTCGAAAAGAAGCCCACTTGAGGCGGCTGCGTTGCCGGCGTGCGTGCCACGCTGGAGAAGCTGCCGGGTGTGAAGGGGGCCGAGATCACGGCGGGCAACGCCGAGATCACCGTCCACTACGATCCTGCGACGACGAACGTCGACAAGGTGCTGGAAGGCATGGCGGCAGGCGGGCAGCCCGCGCAGAAGAAGTAGGTTCTGCGTCGCCCTGCCTCAGCCGGGGCAGCGCGACCAGATCGTGGCGGGACGACATTGCACCTTGGCTAGCCAGCCTGTGGCTTGCGGCACGAACAATCGAAGCAACCGTGTTCCGCACACGTTCCGCAAGCCCTCGTCACTTGCTCGCGCAGCGCCTTGCGCGCCCTGAACACGCGCACCCCCGCGTTGCTCTCTCCGAGCCCTGCTTCGACAGCGAAGTCCTTGACCGCGACACCGTCCAGCTCGATGCGGCGCAAGGCCGTGGCCTGATCGGGCGGCAGGGTGTCGATCAGCCGGCCGATGCAGCTACATAGCTCGCGATCGGCTTCGGCAGCCCGCTGCGACTCGGCGCGCTGCAGTTCGTCGACAAGTGCCTGAAGCCGAGCGCCGGCAGTCGTTGATCGCCGGTGCCGGTCGATGATCGCGTTGCGCAGCACGCGGTAGAACCACGCGCGCGACGACTCGTCGGCACGCAGGTCGCCGCCGCGTTCCAGACCTTTGACGAAAGCATCCTGCACGACGTCTTCCGCGATGGTGCGGTCGCCAACGCGCCGCTCCACGAACGCGACGAACTCGCGGTGGCCAGCAACGAGTTCGTGCATCACGCGGTCCGATAGTCCCGCGGCGTCGCCCTCACGCTCTCCGTGGCAGCTCACCGCACGATCTCCGCTCCGCTCGCGCTGCGGAAACGCCGCAGCATGAGGGAACTCAACAGGACAGACACGCTGGACAGGGACATGGCGGCACTGGCGTACACCGGCGACAAGGCGATGCCCAGTCCCGCGAACGCGCCGGCCGCGATCGGCAGGCCGAGCAGGTTGTAGACCGATGCCCATAGCAGGTTGCGCCGGATCGTGCGCATAGTTGCTCGGGCCAAGGCGATGGCTACAGGCACGCCCGCGAGCCCGCCTCGCAGTAGCGCGACGTCCGAGGCTGCCGCAGCAACGTCGGTGCCGGTGCCGACTGCGATCCCCAGGTCGGCGGTCGCCAGTGCCGGGGCGTCATTGACGCCATCGCCAACCATCGCGACGCGCTGCCCTCCATCTTTCGTTTCGGCGATCCGTCGGGTCTTGTCGGTAGGTAGCAGCTCCGCAGCGATCTCGTCGATACCGACTTGCTTCGCAATCGCAGCGACGACGCCCTGCTTGTCTCCGGACAGAATCCCGAGACGGAGCCCCATCGCGCGCAGTTGCTTCACGGCCGCCCGCGCTTCGGGCCGCAGGGCATCGGCGAGGCCGATCACCCCCAGTAGGTCGCCATCTCGCGCCACGAGAAGCGGCGTGACCCCACCTGACGCCAGCGCCGCGACGCGCGGAGCCACCGCCGCGACGTCGATGCCGTGCTGGGCGAGCCACTCAGGCTTGCCGACGCGAACGGTGAAGCCGCCCACACGCGCCATCACCCCCATGGCTGGAACAGAGACGAACTGCGTTGCTTCGTCGAGCGCGAGCCCACGCGCCTGAACCGAACCGACGACCGCACGGGCAAACGGATGCTCACTCGACAATTCGACCGCCGCGGCAAGGCGCAGTAGTTCCTCGCTCCCGATGCCGGGTCGCGGCTCGACGGCAACCACATCAGGTCGGCCAGTCGTCAGCGTGCCGGTCTTGTCGAACAGCACGGTGTCGATGTGGCTCGCCTGTTCGATCGCCGCGCCGGTTCGAAACATGACCCCTAGTTCCGCACCACGTCCAGCACCGACGGCAACGGCCGCCGGCGTCGCAAGGCCGAGCGCACACGGGCAAGCGATCACGAGAACCGCCACCATGTACTCGATCGCCACCGGCAGCCCACCCCAGGTCGGGTCGATCGACCACCAGACGCCGAACGTCACCAGCGCCAGCACCAGGACGATCGGCACGAACACCGCACTGGCTCGATCGGCGAACCGGGCGATCGGTGCCCGCGATCCCTGAGCCAGTTCGACCGCGGCGGTGATCCGCGCCAGCGCGGTCTCCGTACCCGTGTGCTCGACGCGTACGAGCAGCGCACCGGACGTGTTCATGCTGCCGCCGACGACGCGGTCGCCGAGCCCCTTCTCCACTGGCATGCTCTCGCCACTGAGCAGCGATTCGTCCACGGCAGACCTACCGTGCACGACGACGCCATCGCTCGGCACGCGCTCGCCGGGACGAACCCGCACGCGATCGCCGGGCCGCAGGTCAGCGACCGGGACGTCGCGCTCGATCGAAGATGCGTCGCCGTCGACACGATGCACCAGCGCCGGCACCAGGGCGTGCAGCGCGCGCACTGCATCTCCCAGACGCCAGCGAGCCCGCGTCTCCAAGAACTTGCCAAGCAGCACGAAGGTGACGATTGCCGCCGCCGCCTCGAAGTAGATGTGCGGCGCGGAGTGCTCACCGTGTGCAAACCAGTGCGCGGCGAACGTCGCCACCGTCGACCACGCCCAAGCCGAGAGCGCCCCGAGCGCAACCAGCGTGTTCATGTCGGGACTGAGGTGGCGGACCGCGACAAAGCCAGCGCGCAGAAACCGACGGCCGGGTCCGAACAGCACACCCGTGCCAAGCACGAACTGGACGATGCGGCCGGCCCAAGTGTCGGCAAAGGGGATCGCACCATGGGACATGCCGAGGACGAGAAGCGGAACCGTGAGAGCCGCAGCAACGGCAAGGTCGCGCACCAGAACGCGGCGGTCTCGCTCCTCCGACCCGTTGCGATCCAGCTCAATCGGACCGGCCGTGGAGACGGGTGGCAACACGCCGTAGCCCGCAGCGACGACGGCCGCCTCCAGTGCGGCTCGGTTCGCGCGCTTCGGGTCGATCTCGACGCGAGCCTGCTGCGAGACGAGGTTGACCTGGGCGGCCTCCACGCCGCCTACCTTCGCCAGCGCGCGTTCGATGCGGCCGGCACAGGCGGCACAGGTCATGCCGGTGATGTCGAGGATGGCAGTCTCGCTCGGGACCTCAGCAGGATCTTTCGTCGTCATGCCCTCGTAGACGTCGAGAGTCGATGGGCATTACATGCGACGCAGCTCGCGCATCGTGGGGTGCAGCCGTTCGTGTCACGGCTCGGTCACTTCAGGATACGAAGCCGCGAGGCGAATCGGTGTCGTCGATTACACGACGTCACGCGCAGAGTGCGCGGCGTGCCCAGCCTCCGCCAATCGATCGGGCCATCGCGATCGAGCGTTCAGTGGCACCGAGATCCAGTACCGTGGCACGCGACGAACACGGCCAGCAGGAGGGCGGACAGAAGGGCGTAGTTGCGCCACACGGCCAGTCGAGTCAGGATCGTTCTCATCGTAGTTCTCCGTTCGGGTTGGGACCGTCTCCCGCGGCCGGATTGGTCGCGGTGAACACGGTCAGGGTTCCACAGCACGTACTGAAGTGAGCGACGGCCATGACATTCACGAAGCCAGCCTTGGCGATCGCGGATGCAAGCTGTCCGGCCGCGTGCGCCCGGGTGTTGGCCCAGCCGTCGAGAAGGCGGACCAGGAGGAATGCGGCGTGCATCAGTGGTCCGCGCGGCCGATCCCAGTCGGCGACCACAATCGTTCCACCGGGTCGTAGGACGCGGCGCATCTCGGCAAGCGCCGCAGCCTTCGCGGCATCATCCAGATGGTGGAGCAGAAGGCTCGTGATGACGCGGTCGAACTGGTTGCGTTCGAAGGGCAGGCGCTGCGCCATAGCCTCCACCCACGTCACGTCGACCGCCGCCGCCGAGCCTTTGCGTTTCGCAATCGCGAGGATCTGCGGATCGCCGTCTACCCCGACCACTTTCGCGGCCGGCTGGTATCGTTTCAGCATAATCCCCAACGACCCGGTGCCCGCTCCCACGTCGAGCACCTGAGCCCCGGGCTCCACGCGAGCGTGCGTGACGATCGCCGCCTTGACCGTTCGCTCCCGAGTAGTCGGTCCGATCACGAAGTCGTAGAGCCACGTCAGGCCGCGGTAACGCAGCGCCGGCACGATGACAGGTTCTCGTTCGACTGGGGAGGTCATGGGCGTTCGCAACTTGCCGAGCCGCAGCAAAGGAAGCGGCCCGTCCTGTTCACTTCTTTTCCTTGGACTGGTCCGCCTTGCCCTCGCCGGGCTTCGCCTCGGCTGCCTTCTTGCGGGCCGCATCGATCAGTTCGACGAACTTCGCGGGAGCCTTCTCGACTTCGTCCGTGCAGTCCTTGCAACAGACACGCACGAGACGCCCGCCGACCACGACGTCGATGGGGTCGCCCATGTCGCCGCCGTAGCTCTCATCGCTGACAGGGCACTGCTTCAAGACGTAGTCCTTGCCCTGCGCGGTCACGACCGCGGCATCGAGGACCTTCAGGAACTTGGCCGGCTCCTTGACGAACTCGGCCTTCTCCTTCTCGTCGGAGACGCGAACCAAGCGGTTGCCGAAGACGAACTCGTGCGCCTTCTCCGGCAGCTTCTTGCCCGAGATCACCGAGGTGGCCAGCGGATACAGCGGCCCCTGGTCCGCGATGATCTTCGCGTCGAGCGCCGACAGGCTCGCGGCCAAGTCCTTCTCGAACCTCTTGATGCAGCCGCCACAGCAGTAGCGGACCTCGCGCCCTTCGTAGAGCCTGACTACGGGATCGCCCATCGATCCGAGCTTCTTGCCGGTGATCGGGCAGGTGCTGAGCGAGTAGGCGTCGCCCACGCGGGCAACGGCCTTCGCGTCCTCCTGCTTCTTGCCGTGGCCGTGGTCACCGTGGTCGTGCTGCGCCAGCGCGTTGCTGGCGAGCAGGAACGCCGCGAGCAGCGGCAGGATCCAGAACAGTCGTTTCGTGGTCATCTTCGTTTCCTCTCGTGTCGCAGAACTGCCCCCGCAGCGCCGACAACGTGTCGGTCCGGCGGGAGCAAGGTAGGTGTGTGACGGGCGGGACGATTCCCCGCTCGGGCGCGAACAGGTCATGGGGCAACTCCTCCGAGCAGCTCCTGCAACCTCGCCCTCGCCAGCGAGTGCTCGCGCCGCAGTCGGGCCAAAGCCGCCTCGGTTTCCAGAGCCATGGCGGTCGCGGCCACCCACTCGGTGAGCTTGCCGCCGCCCGCGGTCCACGCGGCGCGCGCGACGTCTCCCATCTGCCGCAACCGTGACAACAGGGACCCCGCGAGCACGGCGTGCTCCGCCTCCACCGCGGCGAGCATCGCCAGCTCGCGCACCGCCATGGCTGTCGCGTCGACGCCAGCCTGTCGACGCAGGGCGTCGGCCGCGCGCACGCGCGCCTCGCTCTCGCGCACCGCGCCTTCGATGGCCGTTCCACGCAGCCAAGGCAACGTCATGGCCGCACCGAGCGTCTGGCTCATGGTGCCCATCACCGTGGCACTGAGGGAGAACTCGGGCACACGCTCCCACTCGGCCATCGTGACCTCGGCCATCGCGGCAGCGTGCTCACGTCGCTGCATCTCGACCTCGGCGTTGTTCGCCAACACGGACTCGATCACGTCCCGCTCAGCCGGTTGAAGGGCGGTCAGAGGCGGCAGCACCGGCTTCGTCACCATGGCATCGCCCCCGACACCGGCGATCGCACGCAGTGCAGCCTCCAGGGCTGGCCGCTCGCCGGCAAGCTTCGCGCGCTCCGCGCGCACCCGATCGCGCGCCACCTCGGCAGACAGAAGCTCGGCCTGCATGGCAGAGCCTGCTCGTACCCGCGCCGCCACGGATGGCACCTGCACGGCAAGCAGCCGCTCCAGGCGGTCGAGAAGCGCCAACTCCTCGTCGCGCAAGGCCAGGGCGTAGTACGCGTCGCTGACCTGGGTCTGCAGCCGCAACCGTTGCCGAACGAAGGCGGCCCCAGCGACTCGTGCATCGGCGAGGGCAGCTTCGCCCTGCGCTTCCAAGCGTCCAGGCCAGAGGATCATGGCCATGGTGTTGTTCATCAGCAGCAAGGCCGTGCGATCGAGCGCAGACCCGCCGTCCAGGGTGTGCTCCAACCCGACCATCGCGGTAGTTGCCTGCGTGCTGGCCTGGGGCACCTTCTCGAGTGCCGCCTCCCAGGTATGGAAGGCCGCCTCCAGCGCGCCGTTGGCCTGTTCGGCGTGCGCCAGAAACGTGGAGAGCGTTGCTCCTTGGGTCAGATCAGAAAGCTCTCGATCCGCAAACGGCTTGTGGAACTCGACCCCGGCGGCAGCAACTCGGTCGCGCTCCGCTTGCTCGCCTTCGGGCCGCATGACGCACCCGGCCAAGGCCAGTGCCAACACCATGGGAACCGCCTTCATGCGACCACCTCCAACTGGCCCCGCATCCGCCAACGCTGCCACAGATAGAAGATCACCGGGTACGCCAGCAGCTCCATCAGGAAGCTCACGGTGATGCCGCCGATCAGCGGTGCGACGAGCCGTCGCGTGACGTCGGCCCCAGTCCCGGTCGCCCACAGAAGCGGCAGCAGACCGATCATGTCGGTCGCAACCGTCATGGTCTTTGGACGGATGCGTTTCACGGCTCCGGCGTGGATCGCCGTCATCAGGTCGCCGGTCGTTCGCATGCGCCCTTCCGACTTCGCGCGATCGAACTCGCTGTCGAGGTAGAGCAGCATCACCTGTCCGGTCTCCGCATCGACGCCGAGCAACGCGATGATGCCGACCCAGACCGCAAGGCTCATGTCGTAGTCCAGCGCCCACAGGAACCAGAACGCGCCGATCAGTGAGAACGGCACGGCGAGCAGGATCACGCACACGCGGAACCACGAGCCGTTGGCGAGGTACAGCAGCAGCACGATCAGCAGCCCCGTGATGGGCAGCACGAGCCACAGCCTCTCCTCGGTCTCCTGCAGGTATTGGAACGTGCCGGACCAGACGCGGCTGTAGCCCGCAGGCAGCGGCACCGCGCGCTCGACAACGTCGCGCGCCTCGCCGACGAACCCACCGAGGTCGCGGTTGGCGAGGTCGACGTAGACCCAGGCCGTGCGCTGCGCGTTCTCGCTCCGTAGCATCGGCGGGCCGGAGACATGGCTCAAGGACGCCAGCTCGCCGAGCGGAATCTGTTGCCCGACGGGCGTGTCGACCAGCACGCCGCGCAACGAGTCCAGGTCGTCGCGACGCTCGCGGGCGTAGCGCAGATTGATCGGGAAGCGGCCGAGCCCTTCGACCGCGGTGCTGACCGGCATGCCGCCGATCGCGGTCTGGATGACCATCTGCACGTCGCCGGTGGTCATGCCGAAGCGAGCCGCCGCGGCACGGTCGACGGCGATGTCGAGGTAGAGCCCGCCGAGGTTGTTCTCGGCGTAGGCACTCGTCGTGCCGCGCACACCCTGCACGGCCGCGGCGGTGCGCTGCGCCAAGTCGTTCAAGACGGCGAGGTCCGGCCCGAACAGCTTGATGCCGACCGGCGTCTTGATGCCCGTCGACAGCATGTTGATGCGATTCTCGATCGGGTAGGGCCACGCATTCGCCATCCCGGGCAGGCGTACGATCTCGTCGAGCCCTGGGTGGTGGCTGCCGTCCGGCTCCGACCAGCCGAACTTCAACTCCTCCATCGTGATCGGTCGGCGATCGGGCCAGAACGTGTGCTCGAACGGCCATGACAGCCACGACAGCCAACCCGGGAAGCCCTGCCAGAACCGCTCCACCGCCCGCGTTCGCCACTTGCTGCGGTCGGCCTCGAGTTGCACGACCGTCTCGACCATCGAAAGCGGTGCGGGGTCGGTCGCGGTCTCGGCGCGACCGATCTTGCCGTGCACGGTGCGGACCTCTGGCACCAGCGCGATCAGTTTGTCGGTCTGCTGCAGGATCTCGCGCGCCTTTCCGACCGAGACGCTCGGGCTCGTCGTCGGCATGTAGAGCAAGTCGCCCTCGTCGAGCTTCGGCATGAACTCGGAGCCGAGGTTGGTCGCCGGGTAGATCGCCGACGCTCCGAGCAGGAGCACGCACAGCAAGGTCGCGAACGGGTGCCGCAGGCAGATCCAGAAGAACGGCTCGTAGACGGCCTCGCTGAGCCGGTTGACCGGGTTCCTCTCCTCACGCGGAATGCGGCCCTTCAGGAACCAGACCATGAGGGCCGGCACCACAGTGATGCCCAGGATGGCGGCTGCGCCGATCGCGAAGGTCTTGGTCCACGCGAGTGGGCTGAACATGCGGCCCGACTCACCGCCCAGCACGAAGATGGGCAAGAACGCGACCGTGATGATGAGCAGCGAACTGAACAGGCTCGGTGCCACCTCCTTCGCTGCGGCGAGCACGATCTCCGGCTGCGGCGGCATCGGCACCCCGCTCTTCTCGAACAGATCGCGCGCCCGTTGCAGATGCTTGTGCGCGTTCTCGACCAGCACCACCGAACTGTCGACCATGACGCCGATCGCTAGCGCAAGCCCGCCGATCGACATGATGTTCGCGTTGATGCCGAGCAGCGTCATCAGCAGCATCGCGACGAGCAGGCCGATCGGCAGGATGATGAGCGCGACGATCGCCGAGCGAACGTGGGCGAGGAACACGAGGCAGATGAGGCCCGTGACGATCAGTTCCTCGAAGACCGCGTCGCCCAGCGTGTCGACCGCGCGTTGGATGACGAGCGAGCGGTCGTAGGTCGGGACGATACGCACGCCCTCCGGTAGCCCAGGCTTCAGCTCTTCGAGCCGCGCCTTCGCCTCCTTGATGACCTGGAAGGCGTTGCTGCCGAAGCGCGCAACGACCACGCCGCCGACGGCCTCACCCTTGCCGTCGAGGTCACCGACTGATCGGCGCGCCTCGCCACCGACGCGCAGTTCGGCGACCTGCCCGAGCAAGACGGGCGTGCCGTTGGCACCGAGTCCGACCGGCACCTTGGCCAGATCATCGACTCCGTGCAGGTAGCCACGGCTCCGCACCATGTACTCTTGCTCGGAGCGTTCGACGACCGAACCACCGACGTCGCGGTTGCTCGATTCGATCGCCGCCGCAACGGCGGTGACCGAGACACCGAACGCTCGCACCCGTTCCGGGTCGAGCAGCACCTCGTATTGCTTGACGAACCCGCCAAAGCTCGCGACCTCGGAGACGCCGTCGACGGAGCTGAGCGGATACCGCAGGTAGTAGTCCTGGATCGTGCGCAGCTCGGCGAGGTCGTGGCGATCGGAGACCAGTGCGTACTGGTAGACCCAACCGACGCCGGTGGCGTCCGGGCCGAGCTTCGGCTGCACGCCGGCCGGCAGGCGGTCCCGGATCGTCGACAGGTACTCGAGCACGCGACTGCGCGCCCAGTAGATGTCCGTGCCGTCCTCGAACAGCACGTAGCAGAACGACAGCTCGAACATCGACACGCCACGCACGTCCGTGGCCCCGGGCACGGCCAGCAGCGCACTGGCCAGCGGGTAGGTGACCTGATCGTCGACGACCTGCGGGTTCTGGCCCGGGTACTCGGTGACGACGATGACCTGCACGTCGGACAGGTCGGGGATCGCGTCGAGCCGGACGTTCCGGTAGCCCCACAGGCCCAGCGCCAGAAGCCCCACCGTCAACATCACGACCAGTGCGCGGTGGCGCACGCTGAGTTCGAGAATGCGCGCGATCATCGCCGCGCTCCCGTGTCCAGCGGCAAGCGGCTCTTCACTTCGCCGCACGACGTCATGCTGAGGTCGAAGAAGTTCTTCACCTGCTCGTCGGTCTGCAGCCAGTCGGCCTCGACCATCGGACAGTGCATGACGAACAACGACGCACCAAAGGTCTTGCTCGGCCGGGCTGCCGCGAACAACTCGGCGAGCAGCTTGCCGGCCGGGATCAGAGCCTTGCGGCGCGTGGCGACTTCGGCGGTGTCGGCAGGAACCGCCTTCGGCAACCCGTGCACGAGTTCGTGCAGTTCAGGCGACGCATCGTCGTGCAACGCCTGCACGGCGGTCGAGAGACGAACCCAGCCGTCATCGTCATCCTTGTCGTGCAGCAGCGCGTCGGCGACCGCCAAGTAGGCGCTCAACACCGCGTCGACGCGCTGCTGGATCTCCGGGGTGATGCGCAAGGGTTCACGAACGGCCGGCCCCGGGCTCTTGTGCAGGAGTCCCTCGCCCTGCAGCTTGCGGGTGCCTTCGCGCAACTGACTCTCCGCGTCGATCAGTAGCTGGCCCGAGACGACAACGCGGTCGCCCTCCTTCAGGCCGTCCAGCACCTCGACCATGCCACCGTCCCCGGTCGCACCGACGCGCAGCACGCGGGGCTCGAACTTGCCGTCGCCCAGCGCCAGCCATGCGAGTTGGCGGTCGCCGGTGTCCAACACGGCTTCCATCGGCACCAGCACCGCATCCGCCGCGAGCGACAAGGGCATGTGCAGACGTGCGAACATCCCCGGCCGATACGACTCGTCCTCGTTCGGCAGCACGGCGCGCACCGTGACCGTGCGCGTCGCTTCGTCGACCGCCGGGGCGATGTAGACGATCCGGCCCTTGGCCACACGCCCGGGCAGCGCGGCGAACGAAGCCTCGACCTCCATGTCGAGCCGCACGATGCCGGCTTCGTGCTCAGCCAACTGCGCATCGAGCCAAACCTCGGACAGGTCGACGATCCGCAGCAGCGACTGGTTCATCATCGCGGGCGCACCCTCGACGATGTCTCGGCGCATGAGTCGACCGCTGACCGGGCTTGGCCAGGGGATGGTCTGTTGGGCGCGCTCCCTCGTTTGCAGTTCGTCGACCAGTGGGGCGGGTAGGTCCCAGAGCAGGAGCTTCTGTCGAGCGGCCGCGAGCAGTTCGGCGTCGCCGCTCTTTCGAGCGGCGATCAGTTCTTCCTGCGCCACGATCAACTCGGCCGAGTAGAGGTCGAAGAGCACGTCGCCCTTGCTGATCGCCATCCCTTCGGTGTGGGCGTGCAGCTTGTGCACGAAGCCCGGGATCTTCAGCGCGATGTCCCGCTGCCGCGCCTGCGCCTCGCGCACCGCGCCAAACGCATGCACGGTCCTGGACAGCGGCCCCCGCGCGATGGTCGCCACGCGAACGCCCATGTTCTGGACGACCACCGGGTCGATCGTCAGGGCGGGTCCGGAGTCCTTGGGCACCGAGGCCAAGGGCACCAACTCCATGCGGCAGATCGGGCAGGTGCCAGGGCCATCCTGACGCACCTGGGGGTGCATCGAGCAGGTGTAGACGCTGGTTGACTTGCTTGCCCCGGCACCGGCGCGCTGCGTGCCGAACCAGTAGCCGACGCCAGCGGCGGAGAACAACAAGACGAAGAAGGCCGTGGCCGGAAGGGCGGTACGAAACCAACGCATGACGGAAGCCTCTCGGCTCAGAGAAACACTGCAGGAGGGTCACCGGCAACGCGCGCCGCGCATCGCCACGAAGCCCCGTTCGGGGCCGCCCGGGCACCTGGACTGCGTCGTCGGCGACGTCAGTACAGAGTGCTCCTACAGAGGCTCGCTACTCCCGCCAGACCGACAGCACGCCGTGCCGCCGGCGTCCCTGCCTGAAGTCGTTCCCGAATCGAATCGCCGCGGAACCAACTGAACTCGCACCTTCGGGCGGCCCAGTGATGGAAGGCAACCGCCACGGCTCGTGGATCCGCGTCGCCCCCGCCGCACTTGTCGGGTGGTGCGGCGTCGGTGCTTCCGGCGGCACGGCCGGCAGTCCCGGGCGTTCGACTTTCGCTTCGCAGTCGCAGTCCGGCACCACCTGCTTCGCGCACTCACATGCACCCACGCAGCAGGAACACGCATGCTCGGAGCCGGAGGTCGTCTCGTCGCGCCCCGCCACGACACCGAACCCAAGCGCGAGCGCCAGAGCGGTGACAACGGCTGCCAAGAGGCTGCGGAACGACATCATGAACTCATCGACTCAACGAAGTATCGGCACGGTCCTTTCAGGAATCAACGCGCCGGTGAGGGCCTGGAACTTCGACAACACCACGCTGTTCGCAGAAGGAGCCAACCGACTCGGGGGCTGCAGCAGCCACACCTGTCTCCGATGTCTTCGCGACACCCTTTCCGTGCACGATTCCAAAAACTCGACCGGGTTGTTGGCTCTTCGGGTCTCGCGCCTGCCAGCCCGGCGGCCCTGAGGCTATTGAGGGGTGGCTCGCGCAAGGCCGGAAGTCCATGACTCAACGTCACGAAGAGCGCGCGAACAGTTCCAAGGCCAAGACTGCGATCGCTCTCGTAGTCGCCGGCAGTCTGGCTCACGCAGCCGGCTGCCGTGGAACGCGGCACAACCTACCCAGTGCGGTGCACGATGCCCTTGCAGTCGACGAACGGCGTGCCAGCGACGGCGCGTGGCGGGTGTGGCGAGGGCGGTTCGTTCGGGAGCACCGTCGTCAACGCGGCGCACCCGGCGAGCGACCACGCACAGGCCAGCAAGACAGCGAAACGTAGGTAGGTCCCCATTGAGCGCCGAATACTACAGGCCGCCCTTGCGGACACTCTGGAGGCGCAGTGCGGCCAGAGCGCCGGCCGCTTGCAGCACCCCGGCAGCCGCGAATCCGATCGCCGGTGTGTCGGGAAACGCTGACCACAGGGTGCCCACCATCGCGCTCGACACGAAGTCACCGATGCCGTTTGCCGCGGCAAGCACCCCCAAGCCAGTGCCTCTCACCTCGACTGGCAGCAGCTCCGCCGCGTGAGCCTTCTCCGCCACTTCCTCGGCGGCGATGTAGACGCCCGAGGCGACGAACAAGAGGAAGAGGATGGCGGGCATCGGGGGCAACAGGGCAAACCCGAGCGTCGTCATCGCGGCAACGGCATAGCCAAGTGCCAAGACCTTGTGCCTGCCCCATCGATCCGCGAGCACTCCGAGCGGAAGCGACGCCAGCGCACTGACCGCATTGTGCGCCACGTAGAGCCCGATCGCGAATGCCCCAGCAGTGAGCGAGAACAGGGTTCCAGTCGCGTGCTGCGTCGCGTACAGAATCAGGAGCGTGCGCGAGAAGTCGCCGCAGCCGAACGCGAACACGACTCCGACGTAGCGCCGAAACGGCGTGCCGGTCAGCTTCAGGCTGGCGAGCAGGCCGCCGCTGTGCCTGCGTCCGTGGAGCCTGGGCTTCTCGACCACCACGACCGCGATCGCCAGGAAGGCGAGCATCCCTGGCAGGAGCGACCACACCATGATGTCCTGGGGAGCGTCCCCATTGGCGATGAGGGCCATGGCGAGCAGTGGCCCGATTACGGCTCCCAGCGAATCGCCAGCCCTCTCCAGACCGAATGCCCTGCCGAGAGCGGCAGGATCCGCGGCATCCGCCATCAAGGCGTCGCGGGGCGCACTCCGGCTGCCGCGGCCGATCCAAGCCGCCACTCGACACGCGAGAACCTGCAGCCAGCTCGTGCAATAGCCGATCACCGCAACGCCCACTGCTGTCACCAGAAACCCGATGGACGCGAGTGGCTTCCGCCTGGGCAGTCGGTCGGCCACGTGACCACCCCACAGCTTTGCCAGGGTGGCCGCACCGTCAGCACTGCCCTCGATGATGCCGATCGCAGCCGGTCCGGCACCCATCCCGAGAAGGACCGCAGGCAGCACAGCGGTGGCGAGTTCGTGCGAGATGTCGGAGAACAGGCTCGCCGAGGCCACTCCGACCGTTGAGCGGTTCAGCCAACCACGCTTGCCCGTTGGCTGCCGATCCCCGCCGAGGGGGAGCTTCTCGTTTTCAGGTGCGGTCATGTGCATGCAGTCCTGGGGTCATGCAGCTTCGCCTCGGACTCTCCGGTGGCCCTGCGCACCAGATCGCTCGCAGACGATCGAGAAGCTTCAGGTTGCCTTGACGGCCGGTGCGAACGCGCGGGCGATGCGCCATCGAGTCCTCTTCGACTACGGCTGTGCCGTCGCCACCACGTACTCGAACTTGACGTGCAGGTCGTGCACGAGGCGACAGCCATACAGACCGTCGGTCTTCAGCGTGGCTGTTGGCGCGCGATGCACTTCCTTGTCGTTGACGAGGAAGCGCGTCGTCGTCGCGCCGATCTCGACGGCGAGGTCGTTGCTGGTCGTGGCATCGGCATTCTCGCGGTTCACGGCGACATGCTCGCTCCAGGGCACCAGGATCGCAGTCGACGTCGCATCGCGGGTCTTGACCAAGAACGTGCCGTCGCCATTCACGAGGAAGTACGTGTAGGTCTGGTTCTCCCCGTCGACCTCGCGGCCACCGAACACGAGGCCAGCACCATGGGCGTGCGGGCCGGTGTTGCGCTGCGTGACCCGCGCCGAGAGCCGATACGAGCCGGTCGCGCCGGCATCGCGTCGCCACAGCGTCGCGTTGGGACCAGCCTGCACTTCGACTCCGTTGCCCGGTAACGGCGTGATGCGACCCGGCGCGCTCATGTCCGTGGCTTCGTCGAGCCGGACGGACCAGGACCGGGTCGAGTCCTGGGCGGGTTCACCGCAGGCGGCGAGTGCCGCCAGAAGGCCGATGGCAGTGGATCGGTGCATACCCCTCATGAGACCGCGTCCCGCGTAGCGGTGCCACCTCCGCTCCGAGGGAATGACAAGACCGACCAGGATCGCAACGGCCAAGAGGACTGCGCTGTGTGCTGCGGTTGCCCGTCTACCGACTCGCGTTGACTTCCACCGTCACGTGCACGAGGTCTTGATGGCCGCGCAACAGACTTCGGTAGTGCTCAGACGGCTTGGCTTCGGCCACGACAACGACCACGATCGCTGCGAAGTGCCGTGGGCCCACGCGCCAGACATGCAAGTCGGCGACGAGCGTCTCGGGTTCCGCTTCGATAGCCGTCAGCATCTCACGACGCAGATCATCATCGACTTCGGCATCGAGGAGCACCCGGCTCGTATCCAGGATCAGCCCGTACGACCAACGCGCGATCACGATCGAACCAACGATGCCCATGAACGGGTCCATCCAGGTCCAGCCCAGGTACTTCCCGGTCAGCAGTGCGCCGAGCGCAAACACGGACGTCAGAGCATCCGCCATCACGTGCAGGTAGGCCGCCCTCAGGTTGTGGTCGTGGTGAAGGTGCCCGTGACTCTCGTGCTCGTGGTCGTCACGAAGGAGGAACGCACTCACGAGGTTGACGACCAATCCTGCCGCCGCAACTCCGATGGCGTAGTTGAACTGGATGTCTACCGGAACCAGGAGGCGTTCACCGGACTCCACGAGAACCAGAAGTGCCACGAGCGCCAGTGCCACAGCACTTGCGAACCCACCAAGCGCGCCGACCTTGCCGGTGCCGAAGCTGAAGCGGTCGCTGTGCGCGTGCCGCCGGGCGAACCAGTAGGCAAAGGCCGTCACCGACAGGGCCGCTGCATGCGACGCCATGTGCCAGCCGTCCGCCAGCAGCGCCATGGAACCAAAGGCCGTCCCACTGGCGATCTCGACCACCATCGTGGTGAAGGTAAGAGCGATCACCCACCGGGTCCGCCGTTCGCCTGGGGCGCGCTCGTCGGTTCCGAACGTGTGCTGGTGACGCCAACGATCGATCTTGGCTTCATCCATGGTTAGCTCAGCTCCCTGGGCTGCCCGACTGCTTCGAAACGCGGCAGACAATGCACCTGGACCTCGTTGACAGAGACTCGCGTCTCCGGCGCAGTGAGTTCCAGAGGGGGAGACTGCAGTAGTCGCGATCTCATGTTGCTTCCTCGGGTAGCCATCCGCTGCACCAGCAGCGCGGAACGTTCCTGTGCCATGCGGATCAACTGCCCGGCATGGGGTCGGGCTTCACTTCCAAGGGACCGGCTTCCGGCTTCTCCCAGGGTTGCGGCAAAGGATCAGGCGTGCCGTCGGGTTCGCGGCCGGTGAAGATGCGGTAGAGGGCCGGCAGCACCAACAAGGTCAAGAGCGTGCTCGAAATCAGGCCGCCGATGACCACGGTCGCCAGCGGACGCTGGACTTCAGCGCCCGTGCCGGTGGCGATTGCCATCGGCACAAAGCCTAGCGATGCCACCAACGCCGTCATGAGCACGGGCCGCAGGCGCGTCAGAGACCCGCGGAACACCGCTTCCGCGGTAGTCAGTCCTTCGCGACGAAGCTGGTTGATGAACGAGACCATCACCAGACTGTTGAGCACCGCGACGCCGGACAGCGCGATGAAGCCGACCGCCGCAGAAATCGAGAACGGCAAGCCGCGCAGCCACAATGCCAACACGCCACCCGTCAGGCCGAGCGGGATGCCGCTGAACACGAGCATCGCGTACTTGACCGAGTTGAAGGTGCTGAACAGCAGCAGGAAGATCAGCAGGAAGCAGATCGGCACCACGACCATCAGGCGCTCGCGGGCGGCGATCAGGTTCTCGAACTGGCCGCCCCACTCGAGGTAGCCACCGGGCGGGAGTTCCAAGCCTTGCACCTTCTGCTGCGCTTCCGCGACGAACGAGCCGAGATCGCGGCCGCGCACGTTCGCCTGGACGACGATGCGCCGCCTGCCGTTCTCGCGGCTGATCTGGTTTGGCCCCTCGGCCACTTCGATCTTCGCCAGGGCCGCAAGCGGGATGTAGGCCGGGCGCTCGACCTGCGCGTCCGAATCGCCGTCCCAAGCCGGATCGAACGAAGCGGTGGCGCGCGCGCGGCCCTTGCCTGAGTCGTCCTTGCGCAGTGGAAGTGGGATGGGCAGTGTGCCCAACGCGGCGATGTCGCGCCGGATCTCGTCGGGCAGGCGCACGACGAGGTCGTAGCGGCGATCCCCCTCGAAGACCTGCCCCGCCTCGCGGCCGCCGATCGCGGCGGAGACGACATCCTGCACTTCCGCGACGCTGATCCCATAGCGGGCGATCGCGTCCCGATCGATGTCGATGGTCATCACCGGCAGTCCCTCCGTGACCTCGACCTGCACGTCCTCTGCGCCAGCGATCTCCTGAATGATCCCGGAGATCTCGGCGGCGGTTGCTCCCATCCGCTCGAAGTCGTCGCCGAAGACCTTGACGGCCACGTCGCTGCGGACACCCGCGATCAGCTCGTTGAACCGCATCTGGATCGGCTGCAGGAACTCGTAGCGACTGCCCGGCACCTGCTCCACGGCCTTCTCGATCCGCGCGATTACGTCGTTCTTGGCCACCTGGGGGTCGGGCCACTGCTCACGCGCCTTCAGGATGATGAAGGTGTCCGACGTGCTCGGCGGCATCGGGTCGGCCGCCATCTCGGCAGTACCCGTCTTGGAGTAGACGAACGCGACTTCGGGAATCGAGCGCACGGCGCGCTCGACTTCGAACTGGATCTCCATCGACTGGGTCAGGCCCGTGCTCGGGATGCGCAGCCCGTGCATGGCGATGTCCCGCTCGTCGAGCACGGGGATGAACTCCTGCCCCATGCGCAGGAACAAGCCGAGGGAACCGACAAAGGCTACTACGGCGGCTGCGACCACGGCCCAACGTCGGCGCACGGCCCACCGGAGCGTGGGGGCATAGACGGCCTTCGCGCCGCGAACGATGAAGTTGTCGCCCTCCTTGACGCGGCCTCGGATCAGGATCGCCACCAGTGCTGGCACCAGCGTCATGGACAGGATGAACGCCGCGACCAGTGCGAGGATCACGGTGATGGCCATGGGGCTGAACATCTTTCCCTCGACGCCGGTGAGGGCGAGGATGGGGAAGTAGACGATGATGATGATCGCTTCGCCGAAGACCGAGGCTTGTCGGACTTCCTTGGTGGCCACCATCACCTCGTGGAGACGCTCGTCGAGCGTGAGCAGGCGACCCTCGCGGTGTTGCTTCTCCGAAAGCCGCCGCAGGCAGTTCTCGACGATGATGACCGCGCCGTCCACGATCAGGCCGAAGTCGATCGCGCCGAGGGACATCAGGTTGCCGGTGACCTTCCAGTGCACCATGCCGGTTGCCGTCATCAGCATCGACAGCGGGATGGCCAGCGCACAGATGAGCGCCGCCCGGATGTTCCCCAGCAACAGGAAGAGCACCACGATGACCAGGATCGCCCCCTCGGCCAGATTCTTGGTGACCGTGGCGATGGTTGCGTCGACCAGCTTGGTGCGGTTGAGCACCGTCTTGGCGTGGATGTCGGGCGGCAGGTTCTTGTTGATCGCCGTGATCTTCTGATCGACCGCAGACGACACGATCCGGCTGTTGGAGCCGATCAGCATCATCGCTGTGCCGACCACGACCTCGCCGCTGTTCTCGCTGCCCGTGCCCGAGCGGAGTTCCTTGCCCAGCACGACGTGCCCGATGTCGCGCATGTAGATGGGCGTGCCACCGATCTCGCCAACGACCACCTTGGCGATTTCCTCGATGGTCGTGAGCCGACCGGAGGCCCGAACCGTGTACGCCTCGCCCTTGTGCTCAATGTATCCGGCACCCGTGCTGGCGTTGTTGGCTTCCAGCGCCTCGATGACATCGGTGAAGGTCAGGCCATAGCTGACTAGCTTCATCGGGTCGGGCTGGACGTGGAACTGCTTGACGTAGCCGCCGATCGAATCGACCGCCGCGACGCCGCGAACTCCTCGGAGCTGCGGGCTGACGATCCAGTCCTGCACCGTGCGCAGGTAGGTGGCCCGCTCGATGTCGTTCGTGAGTCGCTGCCCCTCGGGCGTCAGATACGTGCCATCGCGTTGCCAACCGGGCTTGCCCTGCTCCGCGATGGGGGCTTGTTCGCCGGTCGGGTGCTCGAACTCGACCGTGTACATGTAGATCTCACCGAGGCCCGTGGAGATCGCACCCATGCGAGGCTCTGCGCCGTCGGGCAGCTTCTCTCGGGCCCCACCGAGCCGTTCGAGCACCTGCTGTCGCGCGAAGTAGATGTCGACGGCGTCGTCGAACACCGCCGTGACTTGCGAGAAGCCGTTGCGAGAGAGCGAGCGCGTGTACTCGAGACCCGGAATGCCCGCGAGCGAGGTCTCGATCGGGAAGGTCACCTGCGTCTCGATCTCCCCTGGCGAAAGCGCCGGGAAGAACGTGTTGACCTGAACCTGATTGTTGGTGATGTCGGGAACAGCATCGATCGGCAAGCGACCGAGAGACCACACGCCGACTGCCGCGACGAGAATCGTGCCGAGCACGATCATCCAGCGGTTGCCGATGGAGAAATGCAGGATGCGTTCGAGCATGAGGAGTGACTCGTTGTGGTGAAGGGCGGACGAGCCGCTCGATCAGCCGGATGCAAGGGTGGGGAATCGACGTAAAGACCGACCGGCGCGGTGTCAGTGCTCGTGCTTGGCGGACGACTTGCCTAGTTCGGCTTTGAGTAGGAACGTCCCGGTCAACACGATGACCTCGCCCTCACGCAGGCCATGGAGCACGGGCACCATGCCGCCCACGGCCACGCCAATGGTCACGGGCCGCTTGAGATAGGTGTTCGGCTTCTCGGCGAACGGCACGAACACGACGGGCTTGCCCTCGATCCTCTGGATCGTCGATTCGGGCACCGCCAGCACGCCCGGGCTCTGGGCTTCCTTTCCAAGGGCTTGCTCGTCGAGGATCTCGGCCTGCGCGAACATGCCAGGTCGCAGCCGTCCGTCCGCGTTGTCGACTTCGACGCGGGCCTGGGTCGTGCGGGTGCCTTCGTCGAGGTCGGCGCTCAGGAACGAGACATCGCCTGCGAACGCCGTTCCCGGCAGAGCCGCAACGGTGATGCGCGCGGGTGAGCCCACGGCCGCATCCTTCAGGTGACGTTCGGGCACATCGACGAGAACCCACAGTGTCGACACGTCCGCAACGACGAGCAGCGCGTCTCGATCCGGCCCCACCAGTTGGCCGAGCGTGATGTCCCGCCGGATCACCCGGCCGCCCATCGGTGCCCGCACGGTGTAGTGGGGCGTGATGGTACCGGTGTCGGCCAGTGCCTTGATGTCGGCCTCGTTCATGCCGAGGAGCTGCAGCCGATTCAGCGAACCGACCAGCGCGGCGCGTGCGTTGAGCAGCGCGGACTCCGCCATCTGGTGGTCGGCTTGCCGCTTCTGCACCTCGGTGAGCGAGATCCCCTGGGACTTGTCGAGGAGACCCTTGGCGCGATCGAGGGCGCTGCGGGCCAGTTCCACGATCGGCGCAGCCGTCTCGGCCAGGGTTCGCTTCTGGAGGTAGTCGCTCTGGGCCTGCCCCAACTCGGGGCTGTCGACGACGAGGACGGTGTCTCCGGTCTTGACCAAGTCTCCTTGGCGAACCGGCAAGGCCGCCACGCGCCCGACCACTGCGGAGCCGATGTAGGCCATGCGTTCGGTGTTGAAGACGACGCGCGCGGGAGCCGTGAAGGCGGGCACCAACGTGTGCAGGCCGGCCGGCCCGAGCTTGATGCCGAAAGCCTCGATTGCCGAGGGCTGGATCACGATCTGGCCGAAGCGGTCGCGGAAGTTGCGCGCCGCCTCCGGGTAGATCTTCTTGCCGCCAGCGAGGAAGATCGTCTGGAACTCGTCGGCGAAGTGCTGGGTGAAGAGGGCGAAGCGACCTGCTGTCGCGGCCCGCACAACGAACCGCATCTCCGCAGTTCCCTCGACTCTGAGTTGGTAGAACTGCGAACCGGGAGCGATCTCTTCCCCCGGCTGAACGGGCTTGGCTTCCCCAGCGAAGACGCGCACCGCTGCCGCGACGGCTGCGTCGAAGGCCGCATCCGAGTTGTCTGTCACCGGGACCAGGGCGATGTCGATGCTGGCATCGGGCCCAGGCTGGATCACGAGATCCGTCGGGCCAGCCGGTAGCGGATAGACCCCGCCCCATTCGAACGCGTACTTGGCGGTTGGCGGCTCGGCGACCCCGGGAACGTCCTTCTCGTGTTGGGCGAGAAGGACGCGGCTCCCGACCAAGACCCATGCGAGGGTGGAGAGGGAGATGCGCGTCAGCAGGCGTGGTCGAGCCCCGGCGCGCGACGACTGGGAATCAAGGACGGTCTTCATGGAGTCTCCGAATCTGCGGCCGGTGGCCGTTGCTTGTGTTGGAATGGGAAAGAGGTGACGGCGCATCACTTGGCGATCTCCGCGGCAACGCCGGGACCGCCGACGGCACGCTGCAGGCGAACCAAGGAGATCGTGGCTTGGCGTTCGATCTCGATTGCCTGACTCTGCGTCACGCCGAGGTCTCGTTCCGCCAGGTACAGCGGCGTCACGTCCGTCAGGCCCGCGCGGTATGCCTCCTCGGCTTGGTCGCGGCGTAGCTGTCGCAGCGGGATCAAGTCCTGGCGAACACGCGCCAGATTGACCAGATTCCCGGCGAGCGCCTTGTGGGCGACACGAACTTCCTCGACGACGCGGCGTCTCGCGGTGGTCAACGCATGCCGAGCCTCGATCTGCTCGGCGGTGACACGCGCCCTGCGAGCGTCTCCCGTGTCGAAGATCGGGAGCGGCGTCGAGACCGAAGGACCAGCAACCCATCCATCAGGGCGCTGCGCATCGACACCGATGTCGCTGGCTTCCCAAGGGAAGAGCCGCGTGAGCGCGTAGTCATCGCCGAGTGCTGCGAGCTGCCACGCCACCGACTGGACTTCCGGGCGGCGTTGCAAGGCGAGATCTACCCAGACCTGCTCGGGGGTGGCGACGGCAGCCGGTGGCATCCACGGTTCGAGCTGCCATGCGGCGCTGCCCGACGGCTCGCCGATGAGGTGCGCCAGCCGCAGTCTTTGCGTTCGTCGGCGGAGACCTGCCTCGGCGAGTTCGATGTCCATCTCGACCCGTTGCGCGTCGAGCGTGGTCACGTCGCCACGAACGCCCTCGCCTGCTTCGAGGCGATTGCTGGCGACCTCGGTGAGCCGGCGCAGCAGGTCGCGACGACTCTCCAGCACTGGCAGCAGCCGGTCCTCGGCTTGCACCAAGGCATACAACTCCTGCACGGTGGCGACGACATCGAGCGCGTCGCCGACGGCGTCTGCTGCAGCTTGCCGCAGTCGGTTGTCTGCCGCGCTGGATCGACTCGATCGCTGGAAGACCTGGATGATGCTCTCGGTCAGCGTCACCTCGACGTTCGGCTTCCCCGCCCCCCAGCGGAGGATGAAGCTGAGTACGGGATTGGGCAGCAGACGGGCCTGATCGGCGTCAGCCATGGCCATGCGAACTCTGGCCAGCGCCCCTTGTAGCCCAGGGTCGGTCACGACGGCCCGTCGCGTTGCGTCGAGGAACGACAGCGTGTCACCCGCTGCAGGCTCGTCGAGTGGCCCCCCTTCGACGCGAAAGGTCAGCGGCTCACCGAGGGCCACGGCTTGCGCGACGGCTTCCTCCGCGGCGGGGTCGGGACGTGTGCTTTGGCACCCGATCAGCGCGATCAGGACGAGGGCTAGGCCCGCGACCGAACGACCGCTGCGTTGGCCAACTGGCGCGTACGGTTCCATCATGGTCTTCATGGCGAATGGGTTGGGATAGAGCAGAGGGTGTCGACCTCGTGGTCGTGCGGGCGCAGCGTCTCGGCGAACGCCCGCACGAGCGTGGCGTCGGGAATGCGCTCGGCGAACAGCCGGGCGTGCGTTTGGAGATCGACAGGAGCAGGCGTGTAGGTCTGGCAGCCTGCCGCGACGAAGGCGGACAAAGCCGCCCAACGGATCGGGTGCATGAGAGTCGACGAACGTGACGTTGGCGCGCGAACGGGACGCCGCATCACTCGCGCGACGCGGCACAGCGAGGCCAAGAGGCCCCGAATCCCGAGCCACAGGGCTCAGGCGGCGCGCGTCGACTCAGATCAGCAGAAGGGTCGTAGCCAGCAGCTCGGTTCGCTGGTCCGTTCTCGGCGGACCCGTAGCTGGGCGAAAACGAGTCTGCGTCCTTACGACCTGCGGGACCACCACAGGGTCCCATTGGCTCAACGCACAGCCACACTCCGACGAAGGCTGCGGGCCACCCGTCGCTGCGCGAATCTTGACCCGATCGTCGTGGTCCGATGCCGGATGCGGGGGGTGATCCGGATCGTCTCCGCTTGCCCCCAGGGAGTCCTCCACTGGCAAAGCGGCCGCATCATCGTCGTGATGATCCGGATGTTCGTGACCATGCTCATGACCATCGTCATGCGAATGGCCGCCAGCTCCCGCCACCAGAGCGCCGGTGTGCTCGTGGTGCGCCAAGTGCAGCGCCACGACGAGAGGCTTCACGATCAGGCAAACCGCCACCAGCACAGCGAGGAGCTGCGTGAGCGTCGTGTTGCGTGTTCGCGGGAATCTCATTCTGGTTGGCGGGCTCTCAGTGTCTCGTCGCTTCGGCGATTGACGACACTACGCTTGAGCCGAGTAGCGATCCAGGGCGGAGTGAGCCGGGCGTCCGAATCGGGGGCTGCCCCCTGCTGCCCAACCGCGGACAACGATCCTCGACGCTGTCGCTATTGCCCGCTCAGTTCGGCCAGCGCAGGTCCGCCGGCAGCTCGGGGCGCGCGTCGCGATGCCAGCCGGTGGCAAGCAGCACATGGTTGCCGTGCTCGTCCTTCGTCAGCTTGCCGACCACGGTGACCGCATCCAGCAAGCGCAGGTCGCCGAGCGAACCGGCAATTGGCTTGCCCTTCGCATCTCGAACCTCGACCAGCAGGCTGTTCGCAGTGCGCGTCTCGGCACTCTCGCAGCAGTAGTCCCAGGGCGTCTTGCAGCCGTCCTCCTTGTTCTTCTCGCCGCAGTAGGGCAGCGACGAGTCCATCAGCGTGAACACGGCGAAGCCCGGAACGACGTTGGCGATGCGGCCCGTCACCGTGCGGGAATCTGCCGCACCCGCTTTCCTCGCGTCCTGCACCGAGACCGCACCGGCGGGCTTCGCCGCGAGCGTGAGCTTCGCCAGTCCGGGAGCAGCGGCGGCCGGCGCGGCAGACTTCGGCGCATCACCACCACAACCAGCAGCCACGACGAACGACAAACAGACCAAAGCGAACGAGAGTTTCACGCGCGACCTCCAATGGCTTCGACAAGGGGGATTCGAACCGCACGCACGGCAGGCACGATGCCTCCGAGCAGACCTGATGCAAGGGCAGCCAGCAACCCGACGAGCCGGCTCGGCAGGTCTGGATCGAGGCGTAGAGCGCCCATGGGATAGCGCAACGAGACGTCGCCGACGAGTAGCGCGAGCAGGATGCCCGTGGCCCCGCCAGCGAACGCGACGAAGACGCCTTCCAGGACGATCGAGACCGCCAGGGACGGCGGCGAGTAGCCGATCGAACGCAGCGTCGCGAGTTCCTTCGTGCGCGCCAGAACGGCCGCGAACATCGTGTTCGCGCAGGCGAACGCCCCGGCGATCACGGCAAGGACCGCCATCCAGCGCGCCAGCGCGGCGATCGGTTCGAGGCTGCTGGCGAGAGCCTGCATCATCTCGGTTTCCGGGATCGCCGCGATCTCCAGGTCGAGCCGCCGCCCGGCGAACAGCTTCACCTCGGCGAGATTGGCTGGGTCGGCGAGGCGCAGCACGACGCACGAGACGTCCTCCCGCTTCGTCGCCAGCATGATGTCGGGCAGGCGAGCCCACATCTCGGCTTCGTAGACCGTTCCCGGCGCGGCGAACCGGCCGACGATCTTGAACTCACGCCGCTCCAGCTCGATGGCCTTGCCGACCTGCATCGCTTCGGCCGGCAGCCCCATGCGCGTGGCTGCGAGTGCGCCGATCATCAGCTCGAACGGTTCGCGTGGCTCGCGACCCTCAACAACCGTCACGCGCGAGTGGACCCGGTACGCCGCCGGTGTCACGCCGCGCAGCAGCCCGACCTGATCGCCGCGGCGCGACGCAATGTGCAGCTCGACCGAGGCGGCACGCTGTCCGTTCGCCGCCGTGAGCACGCCCGGCACCGAGGCAGCGGCCACTTCGGCGCTGCCGCGCGGTATGACCGAGCGAACGAGGTCCACCTCCGAGGAAACGCCGAGCAGCAGCACCATGTCCTCACGCGCGCTGCCTTTCCCAGCTTCGGTCATGCCGGTCGCGAAGGACTGCATCGCGATCACCAGCATCGTGGTCGCGGCGATGCCGCCGATCGTCACGATGCTGCGAGCGCGTCGGCGCAGGATGTTGCGCAGCACGTAGCCAAGGGGCAGGAGAGTCATTCGTCCTTCACCCCAAGATAGAGCGGCCGGCGTGCCACGGAGATCGCGGGCGGCAGCGAAGCGAGCGTGCCGGTCACCAGGGCTGCCAGCAGCGAGTAGCCGACCGTGGCAAGCCCGGGACTCAGGTCGATGCCGTAGCCTTCGACGCCGAGCGTCACGGGGTGAAACCAGAGCAGCGCCAGAACCACGCCGGTGCCGAGCATGCCGCCGACGAGTCCGAGGCCGATGCCTTCGACGGCGATCAGGGCCATGAGTCTCGGCTTCGTCATGCCGATCGTCTCGAGCACTCCCATCTCCGACGATCGCGCCTGGGCGCTGATGAACACCGTATTCGCCAGCACCAACGCGACCACCAAGACGGCGAGGTAGCCGAGCCACCGCGCGAAGTCGACCACCTGCGCGATCTCGGCGATCGCCGCCGCGACGAACGCCTGCATGCTTTTCGTGTCCGTGCGCGACTCGTCGGTGCGGAACTTCGCGTCGATGGCCTGCGCGATCTGCTCCGGGTCCGCGCCGTCCTGCACCTTGACCAAGAACTGCGTCGCGGTGCCCAGGCGCTTCCGCGCCAGCCCGAGCAGATCGAGATGCACGAACGCGAGGTTGGCGACTCCCGCGGTCTCGCTGCGCACGATCCCGGAAACCTGCACGTCGATCTCGCCGAGGCGCACGCGCTGCCCGACCTGGATGCCACGCCGCGCGGCGAGGCGCTCGCCGACCAGAGCACCGTCCGACTGCGACTTCCAGTCTCCGGCGCTGCCGGCGAGGAACTCCAGAGGGTAGAGGTTCTCCAAGTCCTTCGACTCGACGCCGTGCAGCGTTACGAGGTCGAGGTTGGAACGGCAGGAGTTGATGAACACCAAAGTCGGCAGCACGGCGGCGACGCCGGGCACGTCCTGGATCGAACGTTCGTAGCGCAGCGGCAGCTCGGAGGTCAGCGGACAGAAGCGGCTGTCCTGGAACACCACGAGCACGGACTGATCGGCGCGTGCCGCCAACAGCTTCACGCCGTCGTCGACGGTGCGCACGAACGCGAACAACGCCATCGCCAACGCCGCACCGAGCAGCGTCAGGATGGACCTCATGCGGGCGCGCAACGCCGTGCGCACGGCGTAGGGAACGAACGCGAGGAGTTCACGCATGGGTCGCCTCCGTGACGATCTGCCCCTTGTCCAGATGCACGATGCGGTCGGCAGCCTGCGCCGCAACGGGATCGTGCGTGACCATCACGAGCGTCTTGCCGAACTCGTCGACCAAGCGCCGCAGCATTTCCATCGTCATCTTCGCGGCGTTTCGATCCAGGTTGCCGGTGGGTTCGTCGGCGAACACGACCACTGGATCGGCGACGATCGCACGAGCGATCGCGACGCGCTGCTGTTGGCCACCCGAGAGCTGTCGCGGCAGGTGATGGGCTCGGTCTGACAAGCCGACGGCGGCCAGCGCCGTGCTGATCTTCTTCTCGCGTTCGGCCCGCGACAGGCGCAGCAGCAGCAGCGGCACCTCGACGTTCTCGAACGCCGTCAGCACCGGGATCAGGTTGTACTGCTGGAACACGTAGCCGACGGCGCGGGTTCGCCAGCGCGCGAGCTGGCTCGGGCTCATCGCCGAGACTTCTTCGCCGGCCACTCGCACGACACCCTTCGTCGGGCGGTCGATGCCGGCAAGCATGTGCAGCAGCGTCGTCTTGCCGCTGCCGGAAGGCCCCATCAGCACGACGAACTCGCCCTTCTCGACGACGAGGTCGAGGTTGCTGATCGGCGTTACCTCTTCCGACGTCGAATGGAAGGTCTTCGTCACGTTCTCGACTTGGATCAAACTCATCGCTGCTCCTCTTGAACTCGCTCACCGTCGGTGACCGGAACAAGGATCGCGCGCTGTGTCACCGACAGCTCGCCCCGAATCACGACGCCCGCGCCATCTTCCTGCACCACCTCGACGGCTATGCCGCGAGCCGTGCCTTCGGTCGGGTCGAACACGAACACGCGACCGTTCTGCACGGCTGCTTTTGGCAGCCGAAACGAAGCTTGTGCGCCTACGGCCTCCGTCGTCTCCTCGGCAAGGAACCGCGCGCGGCACAGCGTCTCCGGCCGCAACAAGGCCGGTGGGTCGATGACCTGGACCTTCACCTGCAGGGTGTTCTTCAGCAGGTCGGACTCGCGTTGGATGCGCTGCACCTGCCCCTGCACCACGACGTTGCCGAGCACTTCGCTGCGCAGCTCCACACGCTGCCCTTCACGGATGGCTCCGACCGAGCCGAGCGGAACGTCGATGCGCGCACGCAGCTTCTTCGGGTCGTAGAGGCTCAGGATCGGCTCGCCTTCCAGCCCGACAACCGCGCCCGGCATCGCGATCACCTTCATGACGACGCCCGTGGCCGGAGATCGCACCGTCAGCCACTCGACCTCACGCGACGCAATCTGCAGTTCTGCGCGCGCGACGTCGCGCTGGGCGCGAGTGCGTTCGGCCTCCGCCTTGGCCACCGCGAGCGCACCCGCGAGATCGACCGGGTTGCCCGCGACTTCCTTGGCGATGAGCAGCACCTGCCGCGCCGCTGCCAGCTCTTGTTCGGCAAGCACGGCCTCCTTCGCAGCGGCCGTAGTGTTCGCCGCTGCCGCCTCGGCCGCGGCCTCGGCACGCTGGCGTGCGACCGCATAGGAACCGCCGGCTCCTTCCAACTGGCGCTGGGCGTCCCGTGCTGCGATAGCACTGCGCCCTTCCGCAGCCGTTCGCTCTTGCATGCCCTTCGCCGCCGCCAGCCGCGCTTCCTTGGCGGCCACGCTGGCCTCGGCATCGGCCAACGCAGTGCGGATCTGGGCTCGCTGCGCCAACTGCGCCTCGGCCAGACGCAGCCGCTCGTCGGCCACGACAACCTCGCGCTCGCGTTCCGCGAGGGTGACCTCGGCTCGCTCGCGCTGGGCTTGCAACAACGCACTGGCGAGCGTCGCGAGCACCGTCACCCCTTCCTGGACCTCGGCTCCCTCCAGCAACGGAATCTGTTCGACGCGGCCTGCGACCAAGGGCCGGACCAGGGTCGGGAACGGATCGGGCTCGATCCATCCCGCGGCCTCCGCCATCGCCACGGTAGAAGGCCCGGTCGACGCAGCGGCCTCGATCTGGGCGGTCGGCACGATCCGCGTCGGCCGCAGCAGTGGCCAGATGAACGTCGCCGCGACGGCCAGCACCAGCCCGAGCGCGCCCACGCCCAACAAGCGCGGGCCGAGCGGTCGCTTCGGAATCGCAGGCGGTTGCTCCGCCATGCGCAGCGCGGACAAGTCGACAGAACTCATCGACGGGCCTCCGCAGCCGGCCAACCGGCAGCAACCGCCGAGCGAACGCGCGCCCGGGCTGCGGCAACCGCGGCCTCTCGGGCTTCCATCGTGTCACGAACTGCCATAGGGGCTTTCTCCGAAACTCGTTCGAATGCGTCGACCTCGACTTGCAGCGCCGCGGTAGCCGCCGCGAAGGCATGCGCAGAAGCCCGCGCGCTGGCGCGTGCTGCCCGTTCCCGGACTACCGCCGTTTCGTGCTGTGCAGCCCACGACGAGGCTTCGTTCGCCGCGAGTGCCAGTGCATCGCTGACGCGACTGCGAGCCGCATTGCGTCGCTCCCGCGCTGCCTCGGCAGGACCAGACGCACCAAGTGGGAGCCGGAGCACCGCCATCGGGTCGATCGTGCCACCGCGCAGCGCCACGTCGGGACCGATCATCAGCGACGGATACTGGTCGGCGACGGCCTTGCGAAACTCGGCGTCGGCGGTCCGGTAGCGCGCCAGCGCCAGCGCCAGATCTGGTCGACGCAACAAGGTCTCTTCGTCGGCCGGCGGCACCTGCGGCCAGTCGGCGGGAGGAAGCACCAAGTCCAGTTCCGAAGCGGGCGACAGCCCGAGCATCTGCCGAAGCTCCGCGGTCTGGGTCGCCTTCTCCGTGTCGATCGCGTGGCGTTCAGCATCGGCTGCCGCAGCGGCACCACGGACCTGATCGATCGCCACAGGCGAAGCAAGGCCGGCGGTTGCGAACACCTCGCTGTCCACCGCGATGAGCGGCACCTGTTGCAGCCCATCGAGCGCACGGTGGTGCGCGAACACCTCGGCAATGCCCGCGACGACGCGCCAGCGGGTCTGTGCGAGCGCGGCGGCGGCCTCGACCGCTCGATTCTCGGCGAGGAACGAACTCGCACCTCGCTGCGTCAAGCCGAGCAGCGCGAAGGGGTCGATCATCAGGGCGAGGCTCTCTTGCTGAAGTTGGGCCTGCAGTTCCGTAGGCATGACGTCCAACCCAGCGGCGCGGCATTCGGCTTCGCGCGCCTGGATCTCCCCGTTGTGCGCCATGGCCAAGGCGACGGCTTGGTCGAACGTCAAAGCACCGACATGCCGCGGCAACGCGGCGGCAGACTTCTGCAGGGTGACGTCTTCGGCTTCGTATGCCACGCAGCCGGCCAGTGCCGTGGTCATCGCCACCAACACAGCCTCCGCGAGGTGACGGCGCATTGCGTTCTTCATGTCTTGGCTCCCATGAGTGCGTGCGCACCTCCCGATCTGGCCGTGCGCAGGAGGCGCAGGCTGTTGCCGACCACTACCAGACTCGCTCCCATGTCCGCCACCACCGCAGCCCACAGCGTGGCGTGCCCGAGGAGAGCCAACGCGAAGAAGACGCCTTTGGTCGTGAGCGACACGGAGATGTTCTGGCGCAGGATCTGTCTTGTTGCGCGGCTGATCCTGAGGAAGACCGCCAGCCCGCGCAGGTCGTCAGCCATCAGCGCGACTCCCGCAGTTTCCAAAGCCGTATCCGACCCCGCAGCGCCCATCGCGAAACTGACGTCGGCCCGTGCCAACGCAGGTGCATCGTTGACACCATCCCCGACCATGCCGACCGCGCCATGCGTGGCCTTCAGGGTGACGACAGCTTGCAGCTTGTCGTCGGGCAACAACTCACCGCGCGCGTCGTCGATGCCGACCTGGAGGGCAACCGCGCTGGTGGTGCGCTGGTTGTCGCCACTCAGGACGACGGGATGGATGCCCATGCCCTTCAACGCGGCTACCGCAGCGGGACTCGTCTCCCGCACATGGTCCGCAACCGCGAAGATCGCCAACACTGAGTCCCGCGACATCAGCACGAGGCACGTCTTTCCCTGCTGTTCCAGCGCCTGAAGCTGTTGCTCGATCGCGGGGGAACACACGCCGGTGGACTCCACGAGACGATGGTTGCCGACCCAATACTCGACCTCGTCCACGATTCCGGCCACACCGCGGCCCGTCAACGCAGCGAACCCGGTCACCTTCTGCAAGTCGCCCTTGTAGGCGGATACGAGAGCCTTGGCGACGGGATGTTCCGAGGACGCCTCGATGCTCGCCGCGAGCCGAAGTACCTCCCCAGGTTCGCGGCCATTCTGCGGGATCACGTCCGTGAGGGTCGGAGTGCCCGCAGTGAGCGTGCCCGTCTTGTCGAGCGCGATGCACGCGAGCGTCTCCCCGCGTTCCAGATACACGCCACCCTTCACGACGATCCCAGCGCGCGCGGCTGCCGTGAGACCGCTCGCAATCGCCACCGGCGTCGAGACGACCAGTGCGCACGGGCAGGCGATGACCAGCAAGACCAAGGCTCGGTAGAGCCACGGTTCGAAGGGTTGTCCGAACGCGAGCCATGGCAGCAGTGCGATGAGGGTCGCAATCGCGACCACGACGGGCGTGTAGATGCGCGCGAACGAGTCGATGAACCGCTGCACAGGAGCCCGCTGCGCCTGGGCCTCTTGCACGCTGCGAACGATGCGCGCGAGCGTGGTCTGATCGGCACCGCCGGTCGTCGTCACACGCAACGCACCCTGTCCGTTCATGGTGCCGGCAAAGACTTTGTCGCCGGGCCGCTTCTCTACGGGCAGGCTCTCGCCCGTGATCGCCGCTTGGTTGACCGCGGATTCGCCGTCTACGACTACACCGTCCAGCGCGAACCGCTCACCCGGCCGCACGAGCATCGTGGATCCGGCGCGGACCTCGGCCGCCGGCCGTTCGACCCACTGACCGCCGGCATCGGCAACGGTTGCAGTAGGCGGCGACAGCGTCATCAGCGAGCGGATGGCGTTCTGCGCCCGGGTTACCGTGCGCTCCTCGATGCGTTCGGCAACCGCGAACAACACGACCACCACCGCCGCTTCAGGGAACTCACCGATCACGAACGCGCCGACAACCGCGATCGTCATCAAGAACTGGATGTCGAGGCGCAGCGCGGCGAGAGACCTGAGCCCTCCGAGCAGCGTCGGGATGCCGCCGAGCAAGATCGCCGCGACGGACAACGTGGCCACGACGGCCGTAGTCTCCGCACCTTGACCCAGTGCCCAAAGCTCCGCAGACACAGCCAGCACAGCCGCCGTCGGCAAGCGCCATCTCTCGCTACGCGCACCATGCCCCCCCTCCTCGCTCGCAGTGTGCCCGCACGACGATTCGTCGATGCACTCACTCGGTCGAAGCTCGTCGGGGTTGCCCATGGCGGGAGTCGGGGGAACGCTTGTGGTCGTCGCGGGTCGTGCTACACTAGCACACATGCGCATTCGCGCAACTATTGATCGGATTCCCTGGTCGTTCGCATGAGCAAGACTTCTTCACCCGAGCAGGCGTCGGCAACTTTCCAGGCGCTCTCCGATCCGACGCGCGTTCGCATGCTTCGCCTGCTCGCCAGCAACGAGACCGAGCTTTGCGTCTGCGAGTTCGTCGACGCCCTGCAGGAGCGCCAATACAACGTGTCGCGACAACTGAAGGTGCTCGTTTCGGCCGGCTTGGTCCGCGGCAGAAAGGACGGCCGCTGGGTCTACTACAGCCTGTGCCCTGCGGCGACCGCGCCAGAGAAGCACCTGCGCAAGTTGCTCGCGGCGCTGGAGGTCGACGACACCCTGGCTCAAGACCAGAAGCGGTTCGAGCGCCGCATGAAGCTCCGAACCGACGGGCAGTGTCGTATCGGCATCCAGACGCCGAGCCTCGCCAAGTGAAGGCAAGGCCCGGCCCGGGCTGTCACTTGGTCGCATGGGTGTGCGAACCACCGGACTCGCATGCCGCGCACTCGATGCCTCCTGGCGCACACTTCGGGCAGCGCAGCATCGGCTTGCCGTCTACCTCGTAGATGGCAACCTCGACCTTGCAGCAACTGCAGGTGTGGACCCGTGGCAGTCGCGAAGCGGACTCGAAGTGTCGGCCAGTCCGGTGGACCTTCAGCTCTTGCACCGCGAGATCCCTGCACTCGGCGCACTCGGGAGCACACCTCGGTGAGGGTGCTCCAGCGCAGCCAGCGAGGAGAAGCAACAGCGGCGTCAGACGAAACCAGGGAAGCATGTTGTTCATCGGAAAACACCCACAGGTAGGGATCTACTTTCGGAACGCGATCGACGCCTTGGTGGTGCCGGTAGCGCCCTCGACCTCGAACCAGAACTTACTGCCTTCCGGCAGCGGCTTCGGCACTTCCAGGTGACCGTGCGTGCCAGAGAGCTTGGCCTTCAGGGAGCCGGAGGCCGACTCGACTCCGACCCACGCGCGCACCGTGCCAGGAACGGCCGCACCCTTGGCGAAGGAAAGATCGACGCCGACCTCCTTGCCAGCCTCGACCGTGCCATCCTGCTTGACCTCGACGGCGACGCCGCCGAGCTGGATCGAACCCAGGCTCACCATCGACCCGTGACCGCCGTCGTCGTGGTCGTCGGTGTGGCCGGCTTCCTTGCCGTGGCCATCGCCGGGCGTGTGGACATGGGCCTCCTTGCCGCACGCAGCGAAAAGGAACGAGGCAACGAGAACGGGCAGCAACTTCGTCTTCATGACAACTCCAAGGCATCAGGCGTTTGGCCCTTCGGTCCGACCGGGTGGTTCCTGAACATCAGGTAGAACCCCGCCGGCACGACGAGCAGGTTGAGGAAGGTCGAGGACAGGAGGCCGCCGAGCACGACGACCGACAGCGGGGCCAGGATCTCGCTGCCGGGCTCTCCAGCAGCCATGACGATCGGCAGGAGGCCGAGTGCGGCCGTCAGCGCGGTCATCAAGATCGGCACCAGCCGCTCCATCGAGCCGCGAAGGATGGCCTCCTGCAGCGGGACGCCTTCGTGCATCAGATCGAAGTAGTGCCGCACGAGCAGAATGCCGTTGCGCACGGCGATGCCGAACAGCGTGATGAAGCCCACCATGCTGGCGATCGAGATCACCGGCGCGACATACCGACCGCTGCCGAGGCCGAACAGCGCGAGCGTGTTGCTCCAGAGGCTCGGCGACTCGGTCAAGTAGATGGCGGCGATACCGCCGATCAGCGATAGCGGCAGGTTGACCATCACCAGGACCGCGGCCCGCATCGAGCCCAGCGCAGCGTTCACCAACAACAGCATCACGACGATGACGAAGACACCCATCACGAGGATCGTCTGGCTCGCAGACTGCTGCGCTTCGAACTGACCGCCCAGCGCGAGCGTGCAGCCCGCCTTGGTGACGATCGGCTCGACCCGCTTCTTCACCTCTTCGACGAGTTGGCCCAGGTTGTAGCCTTCGGCGACGTTGCAGGAGATCACGGCCTTGCGCTTGCCGTTCTCGCGCGCGATCAAGTTCGACGTGCGCTCGCGCCCCATGTCGGCCACGTCCCGCAGCCGAACCGTGGCCCCGCCGACACCACGCAGGACCAGCCTGCTCACGTCGTCGACTCGTTCGCGTTCGTCAGGATGCAGGCGCACCGTGATCGCGTAGCGCCGGATGCCCTCGTTGACTTCGGCAACGGTCTCGCCCTGGAGAGCATCCTGCACTTGCTCCGCAGCCGCCGCCGGGCTCAGACCGGCCGCCGCGAGGTCGCGAGGTCGGTAGCGCACCGGCAACGACGTGATCATCACCTCGCGGTTCGCGGCGACGTCCCTCGTCCCTGGCAGGGCCTGGAGTTCACCCTCGATCTGCTTGGCCAGAGTCCGCAGCAGGCTCAGGTCATCCCCCTGCACGACGATCGCGATCGCGGCCGGCGTGCCGGAGAGGACGTGGGACAGGCGGTGCTCGATGGGCTGGCCGATGCTGGTCGTGATGCCGGGGACGCCAGAGAGCACGCTGTCGAGCGACCGTCGCACTTCGTGCTTGGTGAAGCCAGCGGCCACCGTCACCTCGATCTCCGAACTACTCACCGGCTCGGCGTGCTCATCGCGCTCGGCGCGCCCCGTGCGCCGCACGACGGATCGCACGCCGGGAAGCTGCGCCATCTGGGCTTCCACTCCGACTGCGAGCCGATTGCTCTCCTCCAGCGAAGTGCCGGGCGGAGCCATCAGGAACACGGTGAACGTGCCCTCGTTGAACTCGGGCAGGAAGCTCGTGCCGTAGGTCTTGCCGAGTGCGAGGCTCGCGACGGTGGCCAGTGCTGAGACCGCGAGAATGCTGCGGCCGCGGCGCATCACCCACTGCAACGCCGGCTCGTAGCGCCGCTTCAACCAGCGCACGAGGAACCCCTCGCCGTGCGCCTTCGAACCGACTCTCGACAGGACCAACCGACAGAGCGCCGGGGTAACCGTGAGCGCGACGATCAGCGACGCGAACGTCGACACGATGTAGGCGATGCCGAGCGGCCGGAAGAAGCGCCCTTCGATGCCCTGCAAGAAGAGCAGCGGCACGAACACCATGCAGATGATGACAGTCGCGAAGACGACCGAGCTGCGGATCTCGTTGCTCGCGTCCCAGATGACCCGGAGCACGGGCTTCTGTCCTTCGACCGGCAGAGCGGCGTTCTCGTGCAGGCGGCGGAAGACGTTCTCGACATCGATGATCGCGTCGTCGACCAGTTCGCCGATCGCAACCGCGAGGCCACCGAGCGTCATGACGTTGATCGAAAGCCCGCATGCCCAGAGCACGAGGAAGGCAACCGCCAAGCTGAGCGGCAGCGCCGTCAACGTGATGAGCGTCGTGCGGACGTCGAGCAGGAACAGGATCAGGATGATGACGACAAAAATCGCCGCGTCGCGCAGCACCGCGATCAGGTTGTGCACGGACAACGTGATGAAGTCCGACTGGCGCATCACATGGCGGTTCAGGACAACGCCAGGGGGCATCGCCTTCTCGACTTGGTCGAGCTTGCTGTCGATGGCGTCGGTCAGGTTGAGCGTGTTCGTGCCGGGTGACTTCTGCACCGACAACACGACCGCAGCCTTGCCGCCCTCGGTGGCCGTGCCGCGCTTCGGCGTCGCCCCGAGCACGACCTCGGCGACCTGCCCGATCGTGACCGGGTGTCCGTCCTTGTAGCGAACGATAGTTCCGGCGATGTCCGCCTCCGACCGCACCCGACCCGTCTGACGCACCGGGAGTTCGAGCCCGTCGACGTTCGGCAGGTAACCGGCTCCAGCCGTGCTGTGCGCCGTGCGTGCCGCATCCACGACTTCCTGCATCGTCAGGTCGTAGAGCTGCAGTTGGTCCTGACGGACGTTGATCTGGTACTCGGGCAGATCACCGCCGATGGCGACGACCTGGGCCACGCCCGGGACCGAAAGCAGTTGGTTGCGCAGCTCGAACTCGGCGTACGCACGCACCGTCATCGGCGACTGACTGCCATCCGGCGAGGACAACGACAGCAGCATGATCTCGCCGGTGATCGAGGTGATCGGCGTGATCTCGGCATGCGCATTCGGCGGCAGGTTGGCGCGTGCGGCGTTGAGCTTCTCCGCGACCAGGGTGCGGGCGCGGTAGATGTCCTCGCCCCACTCGAACTCGACCCACACCAGGGACAGGCCGATGGCGCTTGCGCTGCGCACACGACGGATGCCGGGCAGACCGTTGACCGAACTCTCGATCGGGAACGTGACGTTCTGTTCGACTTCGTCGGCAGCGAAGCCTGCGGCCTCGGTGAGCACGACGACGGTCGGCGCGTTGAGTTCGGGGAACACGTCCACCGGCATGCGCGGCACTTGGTAGCTCGCGAAGGCCAGCAGACCGACGGCCATCAGCAGCACGATCCACGGCTGCCGCAGCGAGAAGGCGATGAGCTTGCGGAACATGTTACTTGTGTTCCCCAGCGTGGAAGGTCCCGTCGGAATGGAAGTGCCCGCCCTTCGCCGCCGAACCCGAGCTGGCCAGCATCAGCTCGTAGGCACCGGCGAGCACGACCTCGTCGCCGTCGCGCAAGCCGCTCTTGACCTCGACCCAGCGTCCGTCATCGAGGCCGAGGTCCGCCTCCAGGCGGATGACTTTGTCCGCGTCGGCCGGATCGCGTCGGAACAGCACCCGTTCGAGACCATCCTGCAGCGTCGCGGCGAGTGGGATCGCCAGCACCGGCTCCGCGGTGCCGGCCGTCTCGATCTCCAGGAAGCCCGCGACACCGGGACGCGCCCACGCCGCCGTAGCCGTCGGTTCGAGGAACAGGTCGAGGGTCCGCTGCGACGGGTCCGCGTCGGAGCCGAGCAACAGGGCTCCAGGCACGCGCTCTTCCCCGGCACTGGTGCTGAGTGCCGGCACCGCTTGCGCCGACAACCCACTGCGAAGCCGCGGCAGATCGCTCTGCAGGCCGCGCGCCCGGAACCGAACTTGGCCGAGGTCGCTGACCGTGACGACCAGTTGGCCGGTTTCCAGCCACGAGCCCGAAGCGACCTGCAACTGATCGACCACGCCGCCCGCACTCGCGCGAACCTCGATGGCGGACAGCACACGCCAATAGGGCAACTTGCTGGTAGTGCCCGGGGCATCGCCGATCAGTTGCTCGACGGTCGAGCCGGTCACAGCCGCCGCGGCTTCGAGCGCCAAGCGGAACCTGTCCCGACCAGCGATGAGCTGCGCCTGGACTTCGGCCAGCGCGGCATCGGTCGTAGCCCCCTTCTCGCGGGCCTCGGCGAGGTCCCCGCGCACCTGGGCGAGCTGCGCACGCGCTTCCGACAGCTCGCGAGCCTGCCCGCCAACGCTGGACTGCGTTTCTTCGACGTTCTTCTGGCGCGCTTCGAGCACCGACGCGGCTTCGCGCAAACTCTGCTCGTGTTCGCGGTGCGCAGCGACGAGTGGCTGCATCGACGCCAGCCGTGCTTCTTCGACCCGGATCTGGGTCGCGATCTCGCCGATCTCGCGTTGCGTTTGTCGCCAGCCGGGGGAGTCCACGCGGAAGATCGGATCGCCGGCCTGGACCGACTGCAGAGGCTTCACCAAGAGCGTAATGCGCCCCTGCACCGGCGTGCGCAGCTCGTGACGCGCGGTCATCAGCAGCTCGAAATGGCCGGAGAACCGCAGGGTCTGCGCCACCCGGCGACGCTCGACCTTGACGAAGTCGATGCCGAGATTCTTGCGAACGGTCTCGGGCACCGCGATCCGATTCGTCGGTGCTTGTGCTTCGTCATGCGCAGGCTGGGGCTCCTGCTTCTTCGAACAGGCCGACGCGAGCAGGGTGACAACGAGAACGAAACGGAGACGTGCAGCCATGGGTCATTCCTCCTTCGCGGGGGCCGCCAGCGACGGCCAGAAGAGCGAGTTCAGTTCGACCGTGGCTTCCGCCTCGGTCACGGCGGATGCGACCGCGGCGAGTTGCGCCTCGTAGGCGCGTGTCACGGCATCCAGGATCAGAAGAGTGTCGAGCTGGCCGAGTTCGGCGAGACGTTTCGCGTCCGCGACTTGGCGCTCGGTGAGTGGCAGCAACTCGACATCGAGGATGCGTCGTTGCTCGACCGCTGCGCGGCGCTTCGTGTCCGCCTGGGCAAGGGCGTGCGTAGCGGCCTCGAGCCGCTCCTTCAGGCGCTCGGCGGCAACGTTCCTCGCCGCTCGCCTCTCACCGATCTCCTGCGCGTTGCCGTTCCACAGCGGGATCGGCAACGAGAAGCCGAAAGCGGGGCGCGGCTGCGCGTCTTCCTCCTGCCACCCGGGCTGAATCCACAGCTCCGGCCACTGCTTGCGGATGGCGAGTTGCAACCCGCGTTCGGCGACATCGTGCTCGCGCATCGCCAGCTCGACGAGAGGGCTCTGGCTCAGTTTCGCAAGCTGCTCCGAACCAGACACTCGCTCGGTAGTGGACAGACTGGGTTCGACGCGCAGCTCCAGTCCAGGGGGCATCCCGAGCAGCTCGCGCAGACGCAGGTCTGCACCCTGTGCTTCCCCGCGTGCGACGACGAGGTCGGCTTGGTGGCGGACTCTCGCCAGCGTGAACGCACGCGCTTCGAGCTGAGTCAGGGTCTGGGCAGCGGCCAACCGCGACGCGATCTGTTCGAGGTCGGTGAGCCTCTGCACCAGCGCCGTCAGCAGATCGACGCGCAGCCGTGCGGCGGAGAGCTTCACCCACGCGACATCCAGGTTGTTCAGTACCTCGGCTTCGGAACGGCGTGCGTCGATCAGCGCCTGCGCATGCTGCGATTCCGCAAGCGCCTGCTCCAAGCCAGGGCGACCCGTGATCGGCAGTGTCTGCGCGATGTAGGCCCCGGCGAACCAGTTGTGCTGCCAGACGTTCTCCAGCACGTAGAAGAACGAGCCGCTGAGCTGCGGGTCGTCCCACAAGCCCGCCAGCTCCGCCGTCGCCTGCGCCACGGCCGCCTGTGCCCTGACGACCTTTAGCGACGGGTTGAAGAGCAGGGCGACGTAGCGTGCTTCTTCGAGCGACAGCCCGTCCGCCACGTCGAATCCGTGGATGGCGGGGTCGTGCTGGCGCAGCGTCTCGGCGAACGCCCGCACGAACGTGGCGTCGGGAATGCGCTCGGCGAACAGCCGGGCGTGGGCCAGGAGATCGACAGGAGCAGGCGTGTAGGTCTGGCAGCCTGCCGCGACGAAGGCGGACAAAGCCGCCCAACGGATCGGGTGCATGAGAGTCGACGAACGTGACGTTGGCGCGCTAACGGGACGCCGCGTCACTCGCACGACGCGGCACGGCGAGGCCAAGAGGCCCCGAATCCCGAGCCAAAGGGCTCAGGCGGCGCGCGTCGACTC
Organism: Planctomycetota bacterium; assembly: GCA_019636245.1. Taxonomy (GTDB): domain Bacteria; phylum Planctomycetota; class UBA1135; order UBA1135; family UBA2386; genus JAEUHS01. The sequence continues at coordinate 77,807 of JAHBXX010000020.1, forward strand.
AGATCAGCAGGAGGGTCGTAGCCAGCAGCTCGGTGCGTTGGTCCGTTCTCGGCGGACCAGTGGCAGGCGGCAACACCGTGTCGGGTTGCGCACTCGGCGTGTAGGCGAGCCACGAATCCACGACATCAACCGCCGGGGCGTCGGGGAACTCGAACGTGATGCGTTCGGGAAGCGGGCCTTCGGCGATCGAGAACGCAACGTCCGTGCAGCCACAACGACTCGGCTCGGCAGCATCACCTTCGCCACAGTCGCCACCATCGTCGTCGCCGTGATCGTGCTCGTGCGCGCCGCAACCGACTTCCACCTCGTGGTGATCCTGGCAGCAGGAGCCAGAGGCATGCACGAACTCGATGCTGCCGTGGCAATGTGGTCCGCTGCAAACCACGAGGAAGCGCGGAAGGCCCAGGCAGAGCATGAGCAGGACCGCCCAGATCGAGATCTGGAGGACCTGACGCGACACCTGACTTCCTAGACGGGACACCACGCGGTAGCTGGATCGAGCGGCGACGCCACTCAGCTTGAGTTCGGGGGCAACATACGTTGCGCGCCACCGGAACTCCACGTTCTTGTCCTGGGGCGACTCCGCAGTGTGCTCTCGGGGCGCGGAAGCATGGCCCCCGCAGCGGCAACCGGGCCTCCAGCGAGATCGAGCCCAGATCAGGCCCCCAGCGCAACCCCGCGGCATCCTCGGATCGCCGCGCAGTCGCGTGAGCACCTCGCGATCATACGCGCCGCGGCCCACGCTCGGTCACCCAGGCACGCGCCACTCCAGGTTGGTCACGGCGTTGTCGGTCAGGTTGCCGTTCTTGTGAACAACCCTGTGCTCCGGGGACGGGGCGAAGCCGAGGAACGTCTCGGCAACAAGAATGTGCACAGCGTGTTCTTCCTGTCGCCCGTCCTCGCCGGTCACCATCACGTAGAGGTATCCGTCGTCCTTGAGGTAGGACGGGATCCGCTCGCCCCTTTCCCTGCTGCGTTTGTTCGCCATTGCCGCTCCTCCGAAGAGATGTAACGGGGCTCCTACTTGCCCCTGATCGGTTGTTCATCGGACTGCACGGCGTCGAACTGCAGTTGGCTCGCTCACGCTGGAGGTACCAACCTGCTGGAGCCGCTTCAGAGCGTGCGTCACGTAGCGCCGGTCGATGTCGGTCCCGACGCCCCGCATGCCAGCAGCTTGCGCCGCGATCATCGTCGTGCCCGAGCCCACGAACGGATCGAAGACGAGTGAGCCGGCTGGGCAACCTGCCAACCGGATGCACATCTCGGGCAGGGCCACGGGGAACGTCGCGGGGTGCGAACCGCGGTCCTGGTCGCGATCCCGGATAGTGTCGTAGGGCAGGAACCAGGAGTTCCCCCGGCAGCGGCGGTCCTTCACGACGCCGAGCTTATTCACGCGCGCGTCCAGCTCTCGATCGAGTCGCTCGCGTTCGCGCTCGGTCGCACGAGCCTCAAAGTCTAGCCAACCCGCGTAGCCGAACTTCTTGGCGAGGCGACCGCGCATGCGGCTTCGCTTGTCGAGGTTCGACTTCCACTTGTAGGGAACGCCCACCGCCGAGCGGTCGATCGGGGCGTTCCCCGTCTTGGTCAAGTGGAACACCATCTCGTGCGTCGGGGTCACGAAGCGCCCCGATCTGATCGGCTTGAAGTGGCCGAACGTCTCGGTGTCGATCGAGACGCTCTTCACCCAACAGATCCGGTTCTGCAGCACGAACCGCTTGCGTGCGACCAGCAAAACGTCGACGTCAACCCACGGGTCCGTGTTGCTGTAGCCGACATTCAGGAAGAAGTGCCCGTCCGGCCGCAGCACTCGATGGAGGTCGTCGAACACCTCGCCCAACCAAGCGAGGTATCGCTCGCGGGGCTTCTTGTCCTCGTAGGACTCGTACGCGATGCCCAGGTTGTAGGGCGGGGACGTGACGACGCAGTCGACGACGTTGGCTGGCTGCGAACCCATCCAAGCCCGGCAGTCCTGGTTGAGAATCGCGATTTCAGGTGTTCGACGCCGCGTCGTTTGCATGTTCCGCGCAAGGCAGCATAGACACATCGCTCGCGATTCCGAGCGGTCGGCGAAGAGTCGCACGGCGTCGCGCCGGATCGCGTGGAGTTGCGCTGGATACCGTTGACCCGAGACTGACTCAATGTCACGCGCACGGCTCGATGTGATTGGTGACCAAGCGCCCGGTCCCGTCGCTCGCTCGGCAGCCCTGCGGCAGGTGCCGCGACTACGGAGCGTCTCTTCGGCGGATCGTCCTATGCTGCCCTGTGAAGCGTCCGACACGGTCAACAACCGTGCGAACGGCATCTGCTGCGGATGCGGCCCCGAACACCCGGTCATCAGGCTCGCTGGGATACCGCACGCGCTCGTCGACCCGCTGGTCGGCGATCTTGCCGCTCCAACCCTCCACGCGCAGCGCGACGATGAGCCGTTTGTAGATCCAGGAGAGGCAGATCTCGGACATCGTGCCGGCCCCGCCGCCGATCGCGATCACGGCGTCGGCGTGCGCGACGATCGAGTTGCGGACGTGGTCCAGGCCCGACGGGATCGCGACGTCGACGAACGGGTTAGCGTCGGCTGGATCGTGGCCCGGCAGGACCGCAACGGTGTCGCCGGACTGGTAGCGCGACGACGAACGCGCACCACGGCACGCTGCCTCCATCACGCCGCCCAGTCCGCCAGTCAGCACGCGGAAGCCTGCGTCGACGAGTAGACGGCCAACATCCTCGGCCAACAGATCCTTCTGGGACCCTGGTGGCACGTTTGCGTCGCCGATCACCGCGACAAGCCTGCGTCGCGCTGGAGCCTGGGAAGGGGAGTTGCCGGTCATGCGAGCACCTCCGTCCCGAGGAACCGCTCGGCTTCCTTCCTGCTCACCAGCAAGCCCCCGAGGTAGGGAACCGAAGTCGGTCGCTCGCCGCGCAGGGCAGCCAGCAGCGCCATCACGAGGAAGTCGTGTGTGACCGCGATCACCCCTCGTGTCCCAGGCGCACTCAACATCGCTTCGAGCGCCTGACGCGCGACTTGCTCGCACGGCATGAGAATGCCCTGCGGCAGTGACCCATCCATCCAGCTCGCCATCAGCCCAGTCCAGCCGAGGCGGCGCTTCACCTCGTCGTAGTGCTCCGGCCCGGTCGCGAGGAACCGCATGAGGTGCGGAGTCCGCAGGATCGACGCTGGATCAAGTCCTGCGCCAGCCGCGATCGACTCGGCGGTCTCCAGCGATCGCAGAACGGGGCTGCTCGCAAGCCGAACCGCTTGTCCAACTCGCTGGCCGAGTTCACGGGCCATCTCGCGCCCGCGAGTGGTCAACGCAACTTCGTGCTTCTGCTGGTTCGTCAGGCCGGCGAATGATGGCCGTTCAGAGTGCCGAACGAACAGGATGGCACCGTCCTGCAGCATGTCGGCCCTCACGACCTCTGGAGTCACCAGGGTCGACGCAGGCTTGCCACGCGCCCAGCTTCGGGACGGCCGGCTGGTGAGGACGCCGATCTGCTTCTCCCGAGCGCGCCGGCCGTCACCCTTGCCCAGGCCCGATGGCTCGTAGAGATAGAGCGGCTGCCTGATCCACTCGGG
>JAHBXX010000021.1 GCA_019636245.1 Planctomycetota bacterium
CGCGGCGAACACGGCGTCAAGCAGGTGCGCGTGCCGTGGGCCGAGCCAGGCTCCGGCTTCACGGCGTTGCACCGCAGAAGCAGTGCTCCCGGGATTGGCCAATCCTCGATCCGCGGCCGTTCGGGAACCGCCGCACCGCAGCCCCCGATCGCGCGTCGCTCACTCGATCGGCGCGAACAACTGCGTCTTCCACTTCGCCGGATCGGGGACCATGCCCGGATCGGTCCAGTAGACCTCCCACACGCCACCGCGCGCCTTCATCTTGTTGCCGGCGAGGTGGGCGGCCAGCGCTTCGTGCGCCAGCGTCAACTTGTCGTACGGCCCGACGTGCCAGCCGGTGACTGCCTTGCCGGCGGGCAGTTCGCCGTTCTTCACCCGTCCCTTCTCCTCGAACGGCTTCTGCACCGGCATGCCGGCTTCGAGGTCGACCTCGCCGTCCTTCTGCCCGTGATGGCGCGAGAAGGGGGGGCCGGCCGGCTGCGCGCCGACCGCGTTCAGGTGCATGGCCACCTCCGGCAGCAGGATCGCCAGCTGCGTGCCGATCTCGCTCGCCTTGACCCGGACGCGGATGCTGGCGACCGGCTGCGCCTGCCGCTCGACGACCTGCCAGGTCGCCTTCCCATCGGCGTCGCTGGCGGGTTGCAGGGGCGCGTTCTTCAACTTGGCGACGGCTTCGGGCAGGGCGAACTTCGCCGGGGCGATGGCGTCGCCGAACGCGACCGTCTCCCAGGTCGAGATCACCCGGGCCTTGCCCATCGCCAGGATGCGCCGCTTCGGGTAGCGGCGGCCGTCGACCTGCTGCCAGTCGGCGAAGCTGATCTGCGCGTCCATCAGGTCCCGCATGCCGAAGGCTGCGTCCGCCGACTCCGGGGCCGGCAGCGCGGTGTCGATGCGCGCCACGGTGCCATCGGCGGCGACGTACCAGGTGTCCGCGTGGTCGTCGTCGGTCGTCATGCGCAGCACCGTGACCTCCTCGCCGGTCAGCACCTCGCTGCCGGTCTTCTCGATCCGGCGATAGAGCCGGCGCGGGTCGTCGCCGCGCAGCATCGCGAAGTAGCGGCGCGACGCCGCGGCGGCGTCGCCCCGCAGCACCTTGGCGCCCATCTGCGGATCGATCTCCCAGACCACGTCGCCGTGCAGACCCTTCTCCATCGCACCCCACTGCCCCATGTCGCTCGTGCTGCGCGCCAGCGTGGCACCGGCGAACAGTTCGCGCAGGCCGCCCTTCGCGACCACACCCTTCACGCCCTCGAACGTCACCTCGTAGCCGCCTTCCGCCGCGATGGACAGCTCCCGGCCGACAACGGCTCCGCGGCGTTCGGCCATCTTCGCCAGCAGGGCGGCGACGGCCGGGTCGTCGGGCTTCGCCGGCGCCTGCCCCTGATCGGGGTCTTGCGCATACAGGATCGAAGGCAACAGGACGGCGGCCGCACACAGCGGCGCCAGCAACTCGGGGAAGATCATGGGATGTCGGTGATGGGGTGGAGGCGCCGCCCCGTGGTCGACGGCTGCGGGCGCCCGCCCTCTGTATGCAGTTCGGCGGGATGTTCGTCGCTGCTGTCGCGGAAAACTGCCGGAATGCACGAACCTCGTGGAGCTGCCGCCGATCGAGGTGGCGCACGTGCGTGCGGACGCCTCTATCATGCGGTCTGGGACCCAGACCCAACGAGACCATGCGCCCGGACGATCGCCAGAGCGCCTTCCCGACCACGCGCTGGTCGCGCATCCTCGCGCCTGGCGGCAGGCGCGACCTCGACGATCTCGCCCGGGCCTACGCGCGGCCGATCCAGGCCTGGCTCGCGGCGCGCGTGCGCTGCCGCCACGACGATGCCCAGGACCTCGCCCAGGAGGCGTTCGTGTGGCTGCTGCAGACGCGCCTGCTCGACAAGGCCGATCCGGCTCGTGGGCCCTTCCGCGGTTTCCTGAAGCGGGCGCTCGCCAACTTCGCGACCGAGCAGCGGCGACGGAGCCAGGCGAAGAAGCGCGGCGGCGGCCTCGGTTTCACGAGCCACGACGCCATCGGCGAGCCGGTCGATCCGCACGCACGTTCTCCGGAACAGGCGCTCGACGACGCCTGGCGCCGCGAGCTGCTGGCGAGAGCGCAGGCGCAACTGCAGCGGGAGCTCGAGGCCAACGGTCGCTCTGCCTACTGGGCGCTGTTCCGCGACTACTTCCTGGCCGCTGGCGACGAGCCGGACCACGCGACGCTGGCGTCGCGCCACGGCATCACGCGCACCGACGTCGCCAACTGGCTCGACCACGGCAAGCGCCGCTACCGCGCGATCCTCCGCGCGCTGGTGGCCGACACCGTGACCAGCGAGATGGAACTGCAGGAGGAACTGCGCTGGCTGTTCGGGGCAGGAGCGGCGCGAGGTCCGTCGTGAACGAACCGCTGCCAGAGCGAGCGCTGCAACGCCTGCTGGCCATGGCCGCCGCTGCCGACGACCCACCGACCCCGCCGCCGTCGCTGCCGCCGCGCTACCGCATCGTGCGCGAGCTCGGCCGCGGCGGCATGGGGGTCGTCTACGAGGTGATCGACCAGCAGCTCGGCCGGCGCTGCGCCCTGAAGACGCTCGGCAACGGCGCCGACGACGACCTGCGGCGGCGCTTCGCTCGGGAGGCTGCTGCCGCCGCGCGGCTGCGCCACCCGCACATCGCCGTGGTGCACGATGCCACACCCGACTACATCACCATGCAGCTGATCGACGGCGGGCCGATCGATGCGCCGCCAGGGCTCGACCGTCGGCTGGCGGTCGAGCTCGTGCGCGACGCTGCGCGCGCGTTGCAGCACGCGCACGAACAGGGCATCGTGCACCGCGACCTCAAGCCGTCGAACCTGCTGGTCGAAGGGCGCCACGTCTACGTCGTCGATTTCGGCCTCGCCCGGTCGATCGGCACCACCCACTCGGTATCGCTGGACGGCGCCGTGCTCGGCACGCCGGCGTTCATGCCGCCCGAGCAGGCGCTCGGCCAGCAGCAGCGCATCGATGCCCGCAGCGACGTGTACGGCCTCGGCGCCACGCTGCACCATTGCCTCACCGGCAGGCCGCCCTTCCGCCAGACCGATCTGCCGGCCCTGCTGCGTGCGGTGGTCGAGGACGACCCGCGGCCGGCCACCGGCGATCGCGACCTCGATCTCGTGCTCGGCAAGTGCCTGGAGAAGGAACCCGAACGGCGCTACGCGAGCGCGGCCGCCTTCGCCGAGGACCTCGAACGGTGGTTGCGTGACGAGCCGGTGGTGGCGAGGCGACCGTCTTGGCTCCACCGCTGGCGGAAGCGCCTGCGGCGGCAGCGCATGCTGTGGCGGGTCGCTGCCGCCGCGATGGTGCTCACCGCCCTCGTACTCGCCCCGATCGCGCTGCGCGAGCACGCGGCTCGTTCCGCGGCGAGCGAGGCCATCGAACTCGCCGACCATGTGGCGACCGTCTTCCAGGACGCGACGCTGGCGCAGGCCCTCGGCGACGGCGCCACGGCGCGCCAGCATCTCCAGGCCGGCATCGTATCGGTGCGCGAGTTCCTGCAGCGGCACGAGGTGCCGCGGGTGCGCTACCTCCTGGCGCGCCTTCTGCGTGCCTCGAGCCAGCCCGACGAAGCGCTCACCGAGCTCGAACGCGCGCTCGCTGGCGCGCCCGATCTGGCCGATGCCCGCTTCGAGCGCGGGCTGCTCCTGGCAGCCCGCGCCGAACGCACGCCTGCCCAACAGGCGCTGGCGATCGCCGACCTCGGCGCGGAGGTGCGCGACCGTTCCGTCGTGCGCGACGTCGACCGGCTGTTCGGTCGAGCCGAGCAGCTGCGGCTGCGCGGCGACCATGCTGGCGCGATGGAGCTCCTGCGCGAGGTGATCGAGTACGACGGCTTGCACGTCCCGGCGCGCCTCTCGCTCGCGGCCGCCGCGCGCGCGCGCGGCGACCAGGACCTGGCTGTCTACTACGCGGCCAGCGCTTGCGACCTGCAGCAGGGTTACGCGCCGTTCTACCTCGCCCGCGAACGACGGGCCCTGTCGACATCGATCCTCGGCCTGGAGGGCTGCCTGGTCGATTTCCACGACGTCCTGCAGGATGCGCCGGACAACGCGATGGGTCTGGCGCAACGCGGCATCGCGCAGCTGCGCCGCGCAGTGCGCCTCGACGGCGAGGGCAGGGTCCCGGCGGCGATCGAGGCCGCAAGGGCCGCCGTCGCCGACCACGACGGCGTGCTCGCGCTGCACCCGGACCTGCCCGGCGCCCTCAACAACCGCGCGGTCTGCCGGCTCGTGCTCGACCGTCTTTCGATCCGCGCCGGCGACACCGCCGGTGCGGCCCTCAATCGCCGCGCCGCGGCGGACGACTTGGCGCAGGCGCTCGCGCTGGTCCCGATGCTGGCGGCTGCGCACGCCAACGCGGGCCATCTGGCGCTGCGCAAGGCCGGGGTGTTGCGCGCCCTCGGCCGCCTCGACGACGCGCGGCGCGCCGCCGGGGACGCGGCGGCTGCGTTCCAGCGCGCGATCGAACGCGCTCCTGCCGACTGGGCGCAGCGCGGCGGCTGCGAACGCCAGCGCGCCGTTGCTGCCGCCCTCGTCCGCGACGAGACCGCCGAACCCGTTCCCGGCCAGGCTGACCACGAGCAGGTGCGGTGAGTCGCGGACCCGGCATCTGCCGAGGCGGCCCGGTCGACGGCTGGTCGGGCTGCCAAAGGGACAGCGTCGGCGCCTACCCGCCGAAACCGAACACCTGCCCCACCGACACCGACAGCGACCAGCCGTCGCTCTCGCCGGGCACGTCGTCGAGCGGCTTGGCCAGGTCGATGCGCAGCACGGTGCCGCCGGCCAGCGGCACGCTGCCGACGCGCAGGCCGACGCCGACCGACCGGTACGGACCGTCGAGGTCGTTGCCGAATCCAACCCAGCCGGCGTCGAAGAACGCCACCAGTCCGAAGTGCAGCGTCAGGATCTGCACGTCGGTGTCGAACCGGTGTTCGAGGTTGGTGCGCAGCCGCCGCGTGCCGACGAACTCGCGCGCCGGGTAGCCGCGCAGGCCGTTGTCTTCGCCCAGCGTCAGCTCCAGCGGCAGGTCCTGCTGCTCGTCGACCGCCTCGTAGGCGACGTTCGCGCACAATGTGTGCAGTTCGGCCACGGCGGCGAACGCGCGCGCGCCGAGCGCGGCGGTCCAGCCGACCGCCGCGCCGCCGTCGAGCCGCAGCGTCGTGCGCGCATCGACGTCGGTGAACAGGTCCGGCAGCGGCTCCGCCGCCCAGCCGAGCCGCAGCCGGAACTCCGGCTGCAGCGCGTCGCCGACCCCGACCTCGTCGCGCCAGCGCACCCCGATCGTCGCGCTGGCGTCGAGGCCGAGCCTCAGGTCCTGCACGAAGCCGAGCGTGTCGATGCCCTCGACCTTGCGGAACGCGCTGACCAGCTGCCAGCTGCCGGTCAGCCCCACGCGCAGGTTGCGGGTGTCGCCGGGCACCCGGAGCGACGGCCCGAGCGGCCCGGTCGCGAGGCCGTAGTCGAGCCGTTCGTAGCCGAGCGACAGGCCGAGGAAGCGCCGGTCGTGCACCGGCCCGGTGCCCCAGCGCAGGAAGCCGTCGATGGCGGCGCGGTCGACGGGCACCTCGGCCGCGGTCTCGCCGGCGCGGAAGTAGTCCACCTCGGTCTCGTCGTACGCGAGCGTGCCGCCGTGCGAGCGCGGGTCCGCGAGGTGTTTGAACGGCCGCAGCAGCTCGAAGCCGAACGAATCGCCATCGTCGGAGCGGCCGAGCCGCAGCGTCGCCGTGTGCCAGCTGTCGAACACGTGCAGGTCGGTGTAGGCGACGCCGCCGCGCCACTCGTCCTCCGAATTGCCGCGGAACGAGGCGTTGATGCGGTCGCCGAGGCCGAACAGGTTCGACTCGCCGAGCGCGAACCCGTAGCCGGTGACGCCGCCGACGTAGGAGCCGCCGCCGCCGAAACTCAACGTCAGCCGGTCGCGTGTCTCGACCTCCATGTCGACCTCGCCCGCGACCGGCGCCGGCACCAGCCGCACGTTCACCGTGGCGAACAGGCCCAGCGCGCGCAGATTGCGCTCGAACTCGGCGGCGAGGCGTTCGTCGACGAAGTCGCCGGGGCGGAACCACATCTCGATGCGCACGACGTCCTCGCGGGTCTGCCAGTGCAGGCCGTTGACCAGCGCCGCCAGCGGCCGCTTGGCCGCCGTGTCGGCGTCGAAGATGTCGGCCGCGGCGATGCGCACCTCGCGCAGCCGGCCCTGCACGCTCGCGCCGGACGTGGTTGCATCCTGCGCCCGGAGCGCGATCGGCAGCAGCAGGGCAGCGGACAGGAGGCAGCGCATGTCGGATCGGCCGCACGCCGGCCGGGCGCGGATCGTGCGGTCCGGGGGCGCGCAGGGCCATGGGCGAGCGCTAGAGTCGCCATTGCCGACGGCGGCGACGAGCGCGAATGCCCGACGAGATCTACGTGAGCACCGATGTCGAGGCCGACGGTCCGATCCCCGGCCCGCACTCGATGCTCAGCTTCGCCTCGGTGGCGCTGCGCGCCGACAAGACGGTGGTCGCCGAGTTCCAGGCCAACCTCGAACCGCTGCCCGACGCGACGCCGCACCCGCGCACGATGGCGTGGTGGGCCGGCTTCCCCGCGGCGCTGGCCGCGGCGCGCGCCAATCCCGAGCCGCCCGCCGTGGTGATGCCGCGCTACGCGGCGTGGCTGCGCGAGCTGCCGGGACGCGTCGTGTTCGTCGGCCAGCCGGTCGCCTTCGACTTCCTCTGGGTCTACTGGTACCTGATGCGCTTCCACGGCCATTCGCCGTTCGGCCACTCGGCGCTCGACGTGAAGACCTACGCGATGGCGCTGCTGAAGCGGCCCTATCGCGACTGCGTCAAGGGCGCGCTGCCGGCGGCCTGGGACGACGGCCTGCCGCACACGCACATCGCGCTCGACGACGCGCGGCAGCAGGGGGCGATGTTCTGCAACATGCTGCGCGCGAACGGCGCGGTGCCGGGATGAGGACCTGGCTGGTGGCGGCTGTGCTTGCCAGCCCGGTGGTGGCGCAGCAGGCGCACTGGTCGCTGCGCGGTGCGGCGGCGAGGGTTCGTCTCGACGGTCCGGAGACGCACTGGCTGCAGGGACCCGCGACCGAGGCGTCGCTGCCGCCGGGCGGGTATGCGGTGCACTTCGGCGCCGACGCCGAAGGCAAGCCACGGTCGCTGGCGCTGGTCGTGCCGGCCGGGGCGACGGCCGCCATCGCCACGGGACCGGCGGCGACGGCGAGGGCGTTCGCGGTGCCGCCCGCCGACCTGCGGGACTACCGCGTGGTCGCGGCGCTGGCGCCCGGCGACGAGGGCGAGGTCGGTGTCGCCGCCCGCTGCAGCGCGGACGGCGACGGCTACCTGTTCGTCTGGGACCGCACGGGTGGTGCGTTCCGGCTCGAGCGTTCGCTGGGCGGCGAGCGGCGGCTGCTGGCGCGGGTCGACGGGCCGCGCGGCGACCGGCAGCCGCACACGCTGGCCTTGCAGGTCGAAGGGTTCCGGCTGACGGCGGCGTTCGACGAAGCGGATGTGCTGCAGCAGCTCGACGGGGGGCTGGCCTCCGGTGGCATCGACGCCGGGCCGTGGCCCTGGGGCCGCGTGGCGGCGCCCGTTCGCGTCGACGTGCACCCGGTCGCGCGACCGCGGGCGAGCGCGGCGGTGGTGGTCGGCGAGCAGGCGGCGCGCTGGCACGCCGCGCCCACGGCCGGGCCGGGGCATTGGTACGGGCTCGAACTGGCGCTCGAGCGACCGCACCCGCTGCTGCCGCGCACCGCGGCCGGGTTCGAGCCGTGGCTCCTGCTGCCGCCCGCCGCGCCGGTCGTGCTGGCGGCCGACTGGCGTGGTTCGCTGGGGCCCGGCGGCTGCGGCGCTGTGCCGCTGGACGGCAACCTGACGGCCGAACTGCGGTGGCCGTCGCTGCCCGGCCTGCGGCGCCAAGTGGTGCTGGTGCGCGCGCTCGTGGCGTCGCCCGACGGCGCCGTGCTGGCCGAGCACACCCCGGCCGTGGCGTTCTGCCTGCCCTGAGCGACCCGCTCGGTTACTGCCGGCTGGTGGCGCGAGTACAGTCGCCGCCATGCGCTGCCGCGCCGCTGCCTGGTCGTGGGTGTTCGCCGGTCTCCTGGCCAGCCTGCCGGCGCATGGCGGGCAATACCGCGGTGTCGGCGGCCCCGTGCTGCCGCCCGGGGCGGGCCTGCCAGGGGGGCCAGGCGGCGGTGGGCCCGAACCAGGCGGTGCGCCGTCGACCGGCATGCCCTCGCTTCCTACGGCACCGGTCCCGGCGCCGGGACCGGGCGCGGCGGCTGCCACCGGCGGCCCGGCGCTGGCCCCCGACACAACGAGCTGGCAGATCTGGTGGGAATTCCACAAGGAACCGTTCCTGGTGCGCCGTCGCGGGGCCGGCGACGTGGCGCAGAGCGGCAGCGACGACTTCTACCTCGGCCAGCGGCGCCCCGAGGCGCGCATCGACCTGCTGGCGCCGACGGTCGCCGATCTGCACGACCGGATCGTGCCGGCCCTCGGCCGCCTGCTCGCCGCCGAACGCAACCGCGACATCCAGGGCGCCTGCCTGCTGGCGCTGGCCAAGATCGGCCGCGATGGCGCCGACGTCGACCTCGAGCGCGCGCTGGCGGGCTGCATCGCCAGGGACGACCAGGAGGTGCGCGAGAGCGCGGTGCTGGCCCTGGGCATCGGCGGTCGGCCGTCGGCGCTGCCGCCGCTCGCCGCCCTGGTGCGCGACGACGCGGAGGGCCGGCGGCTCGTCGATCGCGCCCGGGTCGGCGACCGCACGCGCGCGTTCGCGGCGTACGGACTCGGTCTCCTCGCCCACCGCAGCGACGACCGCGCCCTGAAGCAGGCCGTGCACGATCTGCTGTGGCCGCTGCTCGGCGATCCGGCGGTGCAGGATCGCGATCTGCGCGCCGCGGCGGTGACCGGGCTCGGCCTCCTGGCCGGCCCGGGCGACGGTGGCGGACAGCGCCGGCTCGCCTGGCAGACGGCCGAGGAACTGCTGGCCTGGTACGAACGCGACCTCGGCCGGGGCGCCGAACTGGTGCAGGCGCATGCGCCGGTCGCGGTGGGGCGCCTCCTGGGGCGCGGCACCACCGCGCTGCACCAGCGCTGCAAGGAGCACTTCGCCGCTGTGCTCGCCGGCAGCGCGCGGCGCAGCAACCCCGTGCTGCAGTCGGCGGCGCTGGCGCTCGGCATGCTGGCGCTGCCGGCCGAGCACGAACCGCGCGATGCGGCCGCGGCGCGGGCGCTGCAGGGCCACTACGAACGCGGCCACGATCGTCAGGCGCGCGGCTTCTGCGTCATCGCCCTCGGCCGCATCGGCGGCGCCGCCAACCGCAGCTGGCTGCTGAGCACCTATGCCCGCGACCGCAAGGCGACCGAGCGGCCCTGGCTGGCGCTGGCGCTCGGCCTCTTGGCGCACTCGGCGCGCGCCGAGGGCCGCGTCGACGACACGATCGCCGCGCTGCTGCTCGACGACCTGCAGTCGACGGGCAGCGACGACGTGCGCGCCGCGCTGGGGCTGGCCACGGGCCTGTGCGGCGACAGCCGCGCCGCGCCGATCCTCCTGCGCCTGCTGCAGGTGCACGAAGGCAACGAGCGCCAGGCCGGTTACCTGTGCGTGGCGCTGGCCCTGCTCGAGGACCCGGCGGCCGAACCGGTGCTGCTGGCGATCCTGCAGCGTTCCCAGCGGCGGCCCTTCCTGTTGCAGCAGGCGGCCGTGGCGCTCGGTCGCCTCGGCGACCGCAAGGCCGCGCCGATCCTGGTCGACATGGTGCAGCGCAGCGACAGCACCGCGGTGCTGTCGGCGCTCGCCACCGCGATCGGCCGCATCGGCGACCGCCGGTCGTTCGACCCGCTGCTCGCCGCGCTCGCCGATCGCGAGCTGACCAAGCTGTCGCGCGCCTTCGTCGCGGCGGCGCTCGGCGGGGTCGGCGACAAGGACCCGATGCCGTGGTACGTGCCGATCAGCGTCGACGGCAACTACGCCGCGGCCGTCGAGACGCTGTGGAACGGGTCCACCGGCGTGCTCGACATCCTCTGACGGAGGGCGCGGGCCCTGGCCCGGGCCGGCGCCGGCACGCGGCACCGCCGGGGCGATGCCCGGCGGGTCGGCGGCTCACCGCTGCCAGAGGTCGTGCGCGTCGCTGGTGGCGAACAGGCCGTTGGCGACCGGCGTCGTGATGCCCAGGGCGGCGGCCTGCCAGCGCATGACCTCGCCGGGCACGCCGGGCGGCAGCACCAGCGACAGCGTCCAGCCGGCGGGCGGCACGCCGAAGAAGATCGCCTCCCAGTCCCAGTGGTCGATCCAGACGCCGGGCAGCGACAGCAGCGGCGGCGAGGCCAGGTCGTGGAACTGCACGAACAGCGCACCGAGGTTGAACTGGTGCTGGCCGAGCGGGCTCGACACCTCGAAGTTCATCGTGTCGCCGACGCGAACGTCCTTGCCGCAGGTCTCGTCGAGCGGCGCGCCGTTGATCGACGTCTTCAGCACCAGGTCCTCGTTGGTGCCGGGCAGGTTGCACCAGCGGGCCTTGGCCATCACCTCGGGCGCCGACTGGCCGGTGTTGCGCCAGGCGTCGAACAGGTCGCTGCCCGCGGTGGCGAGGAACGCGCTGGTGCCAGGGTTCGCCAGCAGCAGGAACTGGATGTACTCCCAGCTCGAGGTCTGGTAGAGCAGCTCGACGTCGGCGCGGGTGGCGCCGGCCGGCGGCGACAGCGCCACGTCGTCGAAGTGCTGGTAGGTGCCGCCGGGGGCCGGGTTGCCGTACTGGCTCGCCGGCACCGGCAGCGCGTTGCGCAGCTCGGCCGCATCGCGCGAGAAGCCGTACGGCGGGATGCGCGTGTCCGACAGCAGCCGGTTGTTGAGCACGAAGTGGAACGTGTCGACCTCGGTGCCCGGCGGCGCGGCCGCGAGCTGCGCCAGCGTCAGCGTCACGGCGCCGGTCACCGGATCGAAGCGCAGCGGCAGCGTCGGCGACACGCCCATCAGCAGCAGCTGCAGCGCCCAGTCCTGCGAGATGCCGGGCTTGGCCTGGTAGATGCGGGCGTTCGGGTCGGTGATCGAGTTGACCGTGTAGGGCGTGCCGTTGACGTTGGCGGTGAAGCTCGTGTAGGCGCCGTCCTCCCGCAGCAGGTTGCCGAGTTCGTCGCGCCAACGGGTCCGCAGCCACATGCGGCGGCCCTCCGGGTAGCCGGTGATCAGCTTGTGACCGGTCAGGTTGGTGACGCGCAGGGTGTCGCCGGTGATGTCGAGCGCGCCGGCGCGCTGCAGCGTGGCGCGGGCGCGCAGGATGCCGCGGTCCATCGCCGCCGACATCGACGGCGTGATGCCGGCGCCGAGGCGCAGCTTGCTCGGCACCTGGTTGTCGAGCCAGCGGATCGCGTCGGGCACCCAGGTGTTGCCGCCGGTCAGGTCGTGCTTGGGCAGGTCGTAGCGCAGCGGCGCGATGCCGAACGCCGCGCCTTCGCCGACGACCGGCTCCATGTGGCAGCTCTGGCAGTTGAAGAACCGCGTCTGCCCGTCCTCGTAGTCGCCGCCGGTGCCGGCGAGCAGCGCCTGCTGGTGCGCGCGCTGGATGGCGCCGCGCTGGATGTCGGCCGGCAGCGTGTTGTAGGCGCTGATCGGCGTCGTCGACAGCGCGCTGGCGACATGCTCGCTGAAGGTGCGTTCGACGATGCCGTACTTGTAGGGCGGGTTGTTGAACGCGGCCTTGGCCGTGACGGGATCGCCGAGCACGCCGCTGAAGGTCCCCGGCGCCAGCGGGATCTGGGCGCCGTTGCCGGCGGCGAGGTCGCCCACGAACGGGTTGCTGACCTCGTGGCAGGTGCCGCAGATCTTCGACGAGCGGTGGAACTGCGACTGCGCCCAGGCGTGGCCGGCGGTGGCGTTGCCGTACGGCCCGTAGCGGGTCTGGTTGCCGGCCAGCACCACCATGCCGCTGCCGTAGAAGCCCTCGGGCGGCAGGCCGCCGTCGTTGGCCATGAATGGCGGCGTCTGCATGCCAAGGTGCTCGGTGTGGTCCGGGTTCACCATGTTGTGGCAGATCGCGCACTCGATGCCGTCCTGGTCGGTCGACTGGTCGAGGCCGGAGCCGTCGGTCAGGCCGGCGCGCCCCTCGTGCCAGCCGCGCGGCGAATGGCAGCGGATGCAGTAATCCCCGGCGCCGGGGATGTCGCTGTCGGCGATCGCCAGCGCCGCCCAGAACACCGGATCGCGACCGGCCTGCGCCATCATGCTGCCCTGCCAGTTCTCGTGCATCTCGACGTCGGGGTCGTAGAAGCCGTGGCAGCCGGCGCACGACAGCACGCCCGGCAGCAGCGTCGCCTGCAGCGGTTGCGTGCCGGGTTGCTGGATGTCGGTCGGCGGCGCCAGCAGTGGCGCGCCGTTGGCCACGAACAAGGCAATGGACGCGGCGCCCCAGAGGGTCACCGGGAGGGAGACGAATCGCATGGGTCGGTCGACGGTCGGTAGGGCAGGGGCGCGAGAACGCTACCAGGAGAGTAGTCGACGGCGGAAGGCCCGTAGCGGTGACCGTAGGGCGCAGTCCACGACGCCGAAGGCACCGGTCCCGCTCTGATACGGCGTGCAGTCATGCGGTGGGCTGCGCATGCACCGCGCGGCACCCGAACGCAGCGATCAGGCCGAAGGCCCGAGCGGCGTCGGCGGACCGCCGCTGGCGCGATCGAGCCGCAGCACCAGTTCGCAGTGCTCGGTGTGCGGGAACAGATCGCACAACCGCGCCGCGCCAACGCGATATCCCGCCGCCACGAGCCCGTCGAGATCGCGCGCCAGCGACTCCGGCGCGCACGACACGTAGAGCAGCCGCGGCGGCGCGGCCGCGGCGATGCGGGCGATCGCCTGCGGCCCCAGCCCCGCGCGCGGCGGGTCGACGACCAAGACGTCGGTGGGCTGCGGCAGCCGGGCGCCGGCGAACGGCGTGCGCACGACGCGCACGTTCGCCAGCCGGTTGCGCGTGGCGTTGTGCGCCGCATCGCGGCACGCCGCGGCACCCTCCTCGACGATCGTCACCGCGGCGGCGCCGGCGCGCGCCAGCCGCAGGCCGAAGGTGCCGACGCCGCCGTAGCCATCGACGACGTGCAGGCCGCGCACCGGGCCGAGCAGCGCCAGGGCGGGGCGGTAGAGCAGCGCCTCGGCCTCGGCGTGGATCTGGTAGAAGCTGCCGGCGCTGATGCGGAACTCCAGCCCGGCGCGGCGGTCGACGACGTGGTCGGCGCCGCGCAGCGGCACGTGCCGGTCGCCGAGCAGGAAGTCGTCGTCGCGTTCGCTGATGCTGTGCACGACGCCGACCAGTTGGTGCTTCACCCGCCGGGGAGGCAGCGCTGCGGCGGCCGCCAGCCAGGCCGCCGCCAGGTCCTGGCCGGCGGCGAAGGTCCCTGGCCGCGTGACGACGCCCGCCATCACCTGGCCGGTGCCGCTCGCGAGCCGGGCCCAGATCGCCTTCACCTGGCCCTGCCGGCGGCGCAGGTCGTAGGGCTGCAGGCCCAGGTCGCGCAGCGTGCGTTCGGCCGCCTGGGCGAAGGCGGTCAGCCACGGATCCAGCGTCCAGCACTGCTCGAGCCGCACGACGGTGTGGCTGTGGGACGCGTAGAGGCCGGTGATCGGCTGCCCCCGGCGGTCGGCCTGCACCGGGAACAGGAGGCGGGTGCGGAAGTGGCGGGGAGGCCGCGGCGGTGGCGCCGAGGCGATGCGCACCGGGCCGAGGAACGGCGCCAGCAGCCGCTCGCAGGTCTGCACCTTGTCGTGGATCTGCCAGGCGATCGGCTGGTCGAGCCGCGAGCAGCCGCCGCAGGTGCCGAAGTGCCGGCAGTCGAGGCCGGTGGCCTCGGTTTCGGGTCGGGGTCGGGTCCGGGGTCGCGTCGGGCGGGTCAAGGGAGGCACTCTAGGCGCCCGACGACCGCATGCACCCTGCGACCCGTCCTCCGCCGCGCCGAAAGGGCGGGCTGGTTGTGCGCGGCCGCCCCGCTCCCTAGACTCCGCCGTCCTCACCCGGGTCCGTATGTCGATCGCGCTCCGCACCGCCGCCGTGTTGGCCTTCTCGGCCACCTTGCTCGCCCAGGTTCCGCAGCAGATCGCGCGCCGGACCGTGGGCTGGCCGAACCCCACCGCGCAGGGCTCCGCCACGCTCGAGGCCACCGTCTACTTCCCGGCGGTGATCCAGGGCAACGTCGCGACCGTGCAGCCGACGCCGGGCGGCTGGCCGGTGGTCGTGTTCCTGCACGGCTACGGCCTGCTCGGCGCCGACTACAACGTGTTCGCCACGTCGCTGACCGAGGCCGGCTTCGTCGTCGTGCTCAGCGACACGAGCCAGTGGGACTATTTCGGCCAGGCGGCCGACGGCAAGGCGCTCTACGGCGCGCTCTCTGCCGCCAACCAGCAGGCCGGCGGCTTCTACGAGGGCAGCTTCGACATGGGCCGCGTGGCGATCGTCGGCCACTCGATGGGCGGCGCCAACGTCGCCAACGTGCTGCTCGACAACCCCGGCTACGGTTGCGGAATGGCGCTGTCGCCGGTGTTGCCGCCGGGGTCGGACCTGACGCAGGTGCACGTGCCCGTGGGCGTCGTGGCCGGCGAAGGCGACTTCGTGACGCCGTGGGTCTGGCACGCGCTGCCCTACTACCAGGGCCTCACCCAGCACGAGTCGATGCGGTTCCTGCACGTGCTCGATGCGGCGTGCGACCACATGAACTTCGTCGGCCTCGCCGGCGGCAACGACGCGGCGCTGGAGTTCACCCTCGGCGCCACCGTCGGCTTCCTGCGCCACTGCCTGTCGGGCGACCCGATGGCGCTGGAGTCCGTGCTCGGCCCGGGTGTGCTGGCACACGCCGATCTGATGCACAGCCAGCACGAGGTCGCCACGCCGCAGCTGTGGCTCGCTGCGCCGGCCACGATCGGCCAGCAGACGCGCATCAGCCTGCAGGTCGAAGGCGGCCCGGCGGCGCTGTTCGCCGCCGGCGGCCTGGTGCCGGCGATCCCGACCGACTTCGGTCCGCTCGGCATCGATCCGGCGAGCGCCTTCCTGCTGGCGATAGGCCTGGCGAACGCGGTCGACCGCGTCGACGTGCTGCTGTGGCTGCCCTACGACCCGAGCTTCGTCGGGATGCCCCTGGCGCTGCAGGGGCTCGGCACCGGCCTCGTCGCCAGCCACGCGGTGTTCGGCAACGCCGTGCTGACGCTCGTGCGCGACTGAAGGGGGCGACCCGGCGGCGCTCGCCGGCTCAGTCGGTGGCGACCACGCCGGACGCGGCGAGCTGCGCCCGGGAACCGAGGCCGCGCCAGCCCTCGCGCAGCACGCAGTGGCCCACCGGCGCGCGCAGCGAGGTTCCCGGACCGGCGCACAGCAGCACGTCCGGCTGGAACTCGCGCATCGCCGTGCGCACGCAGGCGGTGAAGTCGAACGTCTCCAGCACCTGCGCGTGCGTCGTGTAGTGCAGCAGCTCGCGCGGGTCCGCCGACCACGGCGAGTGCACGTTGCCGAAGCCGTCGATCAGGTGGCACCGCGGCGCGGTGACCGGCAGGTCGGCGAGCCGCGCCGCGGCCTGCTGCGACGTCGGCGCGCACAGGCGGGTGTGGAACGGGCCGTGGCCGGCGAGCCGGAACGGGAACTCGCGCTCGCCGACCTTGACCTTCGGCAGGTGCGTCAGCAGCGCCGTGACCGCCGCCTCGGTGCCGGCCACCACCTCATGGCCGCCGAGGTGGATGCTGAAGTCGCAGAACGTCTCGTCGCCGCGGTCGCGCAGCGCCTGCACGACGGCCTGCAGCGCGGTGCGCAGTTCGAGGTTGGTCAGCCAGTCGTCGCCGACGGTCGTGGTCAGCACCTGGCCGCCCGGCACCTGCTTCTGCAGCGCCGCCATCGTCGCCACGAGGCGCCAGCCCTGCGTCGGCTCCAGCGCGCCGCTCGCCGGCAGCGCCGAATACCAGCCGAGGGAGTTGCCGGCGACGGCGACGATCTCGTAGCGCTCCCGGAGCCGTTCGGCGGCGGCCAGCGTGCCGAAGTAGATCAGCTCGGCCGCGTTCTCGCCGTCGAGGTGCAGGCCGGGACGGAAGCGGTCGGCGCCGTCGATCTCGCGCAGCGTCGGCCGGCCCTGGCTGCGGCGCCAGTCGTCGCATGCAGCGAGCGCCTCGGCGACCGGCCCGGGCCGCACGGTGCGGCCGAGCCAGCCGAGCTCGTCCTTGGTGTAGCTGCCGCGGCCCGGACAGAACAGCACGGCGGTGGGGCGGCTCATCGCACGCGTTCCTCGCACAGGGCCAGCGCCGCGCGCTCGATGTCGGGCTCCTGCACGAGCACCAGGTTGGCCGCGGCCGCGAGCGGCACGTAGGAGTCGACGGCGGCGACCCGGCGCAGCACGCAGCCGGCCAGCTCCGGGTCCTGGCACAGCTCGGTCAGGATCATCGGGCTCGGCCCGCCGTGGGTGTGGCGGCACTCGTCGACGACGAGGCAGCGGCCGGTCGCCCGCACATGCGCCTTGACCTCGTCGATCGGCAGCGGCGACAGCCAGCGCAGGTCGAACACGCGCGCCTTCAGGCCGCGTTCGCGCAGCCGCCGCTGCACGCGCAGGCTCATCCACAGGCCGTTGCCGAAGGTGACGATGGTGAGCTGGTCGTCCTCGCCCGGTTCGTAGATCCGGCCGGTGCCGATCGGCATCGACTCCTGCGGCGGCGGATAGCGGAACTGCCACAGGCCGTCGTTGGCGGCGTGCAGGTCCTTCTGCATGTACAGCGCGATCGGCTCCAGGCAGATGCTCACCTTGCCGTCGTGGGCCGCCGCCGCGGTCATGGCCCGCAGCATGCAGACGGCGTCGTCGGCGCGCGCCGGCACGCCGATCAGGAGGCCCGGGATGTCGAGCAGCGCGCCGACCGAGTTGTCGTTGTGGAAGTGGCCGCCGAAGCCCTTCTGGTAGGCGAGGCCGGCCATGCGCACGACCATCGGGTTCTTGTAGGCGACGACCTGGCGCGCCAGGTCGCGCACGCCCTGGCCGGCGCTGAAGAACTCCAGCGAGGCCGCCTCGCCGCGGATCTGGTCGAGCGCGTTGTGGACGTAGGCCAGGTACTGGATCTCGGGGAACGGCAGCGCGCCCGCCTGCGCCATGCCCTGGGCGAGCCCCAGGATCGTCGTCTCGTCGAGGATGGTGTTGAACACGCGGCCGCCGCCGAAGGTCTCGAACAGGCCCTGCGTGGCGTTGTAGACGCCGCCCTTGCGCGCCACGTCCTCGCCGAACAGGAACGCGTTCGGGTAGGCCGCGAACAGGTCGGTCAGCGCCTGCGGGATGCGGAACGCCATGTGCCGCGGCCTGGCGTCCTCCTCCGGCAGCCTGCCGCCGAACACGCGCCGCCGCGTGGCCTCGTCGGCGACCCGCAACGGCCGCACGCCGGTGGGCTGGCGCAGCGGCCAGGTGATCTCGTCGACCGACGTCAGCTTGCGCCGCCGGCTGGCCTCGTCCGCGGCCTTGCGCAGCCGCCGGTCGGTGTCGGCGTAGAGCGCCAGGATGCCCTCGCGCGAGATCGCGCCGGTGGCGAGCAGCAGGTCGGCGAAGGCCAGCAGCGGATCGCGCCGTTCGTTGGCCTCGATCTGCTCCAGCGGCATGTGGTTGGCCTCGACGTCGGAGCCGGCGTGGCCCATCAGCCGCACCGTCTTGGTGTGCAGGAAGGCCGGCCGGCGGTGGCGGCGCACGAAGTCGATCGCCGCGTGCGTCGTCGCCCAGACGCCGGGGAAGTCCTGGCTGTCGCAGGCGAAGTACTGGATCCCCGGGCGCTGCCGCATCATCTGCGCGACGAAGGCCTCCGGCGTGCGCACCGAGATGCCGATGCCGTTGTCCTCGCAGGCGAACAGGATCGGGCACGGCTGTCGGTGCAGCACCGCCGCGCCGGCGGCGTGGAAGCCGGCCTGCGCGGTGGCGTGGTTCAGCGAGGCATCGCCGAAGCTGCAGTAGACGATGGCGTCGTGCGGCACGCCGTCGGCGGGCAGGCCCTGGCGTTCGAGCTTCTGCAGCGCCATCGCGAAGCCGACGGCCTTCGGCAGGTGGCTGGCGATCGTGCTCGTCTGCGGCGGCACGTGCAGCGAAGGCGAGCCGAGCACCTTGTGGCGCCCGCCGCTGACCGGATCCTCGGCCGAGGCGCAGAACGACAGCATCGCGTCGAACAGCGGCGTCTCGCCGCGCCCCTGGCGCAGCCGCGCGGCCATGAACGCGCCGCTGCGGTAGTGCAGGAACGCGGTGTCGGTCGTCGCCAGCAGCGCGCCGGCGATCGCGTTCGCCTCGTGGCCGCTGCTGCCGATCGTGTAGTAGCTGAGCCCCTTGTCCTTCATCTCCCGCGACAGGAGGTCCTGGAGCCGGGACTGGATCGCCGACTCGAAGATCGCGACCGCCTGCCGGCGCGTCATCGGCGAGTGCGCCGCGATCGGGGCGTCGGGCGGTCCGGTACGGGCCGGGTCGGCGCCGGGATGGGTGCGCAGCAGCGTGAGCAGGCGCTCGGTGACGGGGCCTTCGCGGCGGATCGACATGCGGCGCTGGCGGGCGGAGAGGGGCCGGGATCTTACGGCGCTGACCCGGGATGGCCATCGGCGGCCATCGCCTGGCGGCGGCGGATCTGCAATTCGGCCCACGGCGTGGTGCCATCGTGCGCGCGCGTGAACACGTGGTCGGGCGCGACGCACAGCACGATCTCCGCCGTCGTGTAGACGCGGCAGCCCGGCACCAGGTGGCCGCCGATGGTGCGGCCCTCGGCGTCGCTGACGGCGAGGTGCAGGTGGCTGCCGTGGCGCGAGACGGTGCCGCACAGGGAGACGATCTCGAAGCGGCCGGTCGTGTGGCTCGCCTGCGGCCGATCGGCGAACCGCAGCGCGCAGTCGGTCAGGCTGCCCACCGCCGCCGCCACCCAGCCGGCGTCGATGGCGTGGCGCTGCGCCGCTTCCTCGATGCCGGCCAGCAGGTCCTGACCGGGCAGCAGGCGGAACGCGTGCACGGTCGGCGTGGCCGCGGGCGCGGCGCAGGCGGCGAGCAGGGGGAGCAAGGCCAGGATCCGCATCGCCGGGTTCTACTGCGCCGGGGTGGCCGAGCGCAGCGTCGCGCCGCGGTTGCGGCGGGCATCGAGAGGCGGTCCGATACCGGCATGCCGGACCTCGCTGCGGGACTGCACGACGAACTGCGCGTTTTCGCCGCGTTCGGCACGCCGACGGTCGTCGGCGAACTCCCCGGCGAAGGCGACTCCGTGCCGGTGTTCACCAACGAGTTCTGGACCGCGGCGCAGCGCGAGGGCCACAGCCTGCACGAGGTCAGCTACCGCGCCTGCTTCAAGCCCTCCCTGCCGGCGTTCTTCGTCGAGCGACTGAGCCGGCCCGGCGACCGCGTGCTCGATCCGTTCATGGGCCGCGGCACGACGCCGCTGGAGGCGCTGCTGCGCGGCCGCGTGCCGTGCGGCAACGACGTGAACCCGCTGTCGGCGATGCTGGTGCGTCCCCGCCTCGCGCCGCCGCCGCTGTCGGCGATCGCCGCGCGCGTCGACGCGCTCGACCTCGCCCACGACGGTCCGCTCGACGACGACCTGCTGGCGTTCTTCCACCCGGACACCCTGCGGGCGATCTGCGGCCTGCGCGCGCACCTGCTGCGGCGCGAGGCCGAGGGCGGCCTCGACCCGACCGACGACTGGATCCGCATGGTGGCCTTGAACCGCCTCACCGGCCACTCCACGGGCTTCTTCTCCGTCTACACGCTGCCGCCCAACCAGGCGGTCAGCGCGGCGGCGCAGCGCAAGATCAACGCCAAGCGCGGGCAGGTGCCGCCGTTCCGGTGCGTGCGCACGATCCTGAAGAAGAAGTCGGCGTCGTTGCTGCAGGACGTCGAGCCGCTGTGGGCGCACGAGGCCCAGGCGCTGGCGCGGCATGCGGTGTTGACCACCGGACCGGCGGCGGCGTTGGCGGCCCTGGCGGACGCCAGCGTGCAGCTCGTGGTCACCTCGCCCCCGTTCCTCGACGTCGTGCAGTACGCCGACGACAACTGGCTGCGCTGCTGGTTCGCCGGCATCGACGTCGCCGCGGTGCCGATCACGATGGCGCGCACGCTGCCGGCCTGGCAGCAGGCGATGCAGGAGGTGTTCGTCGAACTGCACCGCGTCGTGCGGCCGGGCGGCTTCGTCGCCTTCGAGGTCGGCGAGGTGCGCCGCGGTCGCATCCGGCTCGAGGAGGCGGTGGTGCCGGCGGCGCGTGCCGCGGGCCTCGTGCCCGAGCTGGTGATGGTCAACGCGCAGGCGTTCACCAAGACGGCGAACTGCTGGGGCATCGACAACAACAAGGCCGGCACCAACACCAACCGCATCGTGCTGCTGCGGCGGCGCTGAAACCGCGCCGCGCCGCCTCGGAGCTCTCCTCTCGGGCTCTCAGGCGCGGCCTTCCCCGTCGCGCAGCGACTGCTTGCGGATCTTGCCCGAGCCGGTGCGCGGCAGCGCGCCAAGGAAGCGGACCTCGCGCGGCGCCTTGTAGTGGGCGATCTGCCGCCGGCAGAAGCCGATCAGCTCGTCGGCGGTCGCGGCGGCGCCAGAGCGCAGCACCACGGCCGCGGCGACGCGTTCGCCCCAGACCGGATCGGGCACGCCGAACACCGCGCACTCGAGCACCGCTGGGTGCCGGTAGAGCACGTTCTCGACCTCGATCGAGTAGACGGACTCGGCGCCGCTCTTCACCACGTCCTTCAGCCGGTCGACGATGTCGACGTAGCCGTGCGCGTCGATCGTCGCCAGGTCGCCGGTGCGCAGGAAGCCGTCGGCGTCGAAGGCGGCCGCGGTCGCGGCCGGATCCTGCCAATAGCCCGGCGTCACCGTCGGGCCCTTGACGCGGATCTCGCCGACGGTGCGGTCGTCGGCCGGCACCGGCCGGCCCGCGGCGTCGACGACGCGCAGCTCGACGCCGTGGAACGGGCGGCCGGTCTTGCACTTCCACCGCAACTGCTCCTCCGGCGGCAGGCGCCGCAGCTCGGGCGACAGCAGGCTCAGCGTCAGGTAGGGGCTCGTCTCGGTCATGCCGTAGGTCTGCACGTAGTCGCAGGCGAACGTGGCCAGGAGCTGCCGCACGACCTCGGGGGCGATCGGGGCGCCGCCGCTCAGCATGGTGCGCAGCGCGTAGTCGCGGCCCGCGGCGTCGGGTTCGGCGACCATCAGGGTGAGCATCGTCGGCACGAGGTTGGTGATCGTCACCCGCTCGGCGACCAGCAGGTCGAGTGCGGAGCGGGGAGCGAAGCGCGGCAGGAACACGTGGTGGCCGCCGACGGCGGTGACGGCGAACACCGCCCAGGCGTCGGCGAGATGGAACATCGGCGCGATGTGGGCCCAGGTGTCGCCGGCCGCGAGGCCGAGTTCCTGCACGGCGGCGCGCGCGTGCGTGGCGACGTTGCGGTGCGTCAGCACCACGCCCTTCGGCGTGCCGGTCGTACCGCTGGTGTAGTAGATCTGCGCCGGCGCATCGGCCGCGGCCAGCCGCGGCGAGGCGAGGCCGGGCCCGGCGGCGGTCGCGGTCGCGGCCGCGAGGCAGCCGCCGCGCAGGCCGGAGCCGAGGGCGTGCGCCGTAGCGGCGTGGGCGTCGTCGTGCAGCAGCAGCGCGCTGCCGCTGTGCTCGAGGATGGTGCGCAGCTCGGCCGCGGCGAGGCGCGTGTTCAGCGACACCAGGACGGCGCCGGCCGCGGCGGCGGCGTAGTAGGCCAGCAGGTGGTCGAGGCCGTTGTCCATCAGGCAGGCCACGCGGTCGCCGGGCCGCACGCCGCGCGCCTCGAGCCGGGCCGCCGCGGCGAGGGCGCCGGCCGCGGCCGTCGCGTAGTCGAGCCGGCGTCCACCCTGCCGCAGCCGTGGACCCGACGACGACGCGGCGGCGTCGGCGAGGAACTGCCACACGTTCACGGCGCGAGGTGTAGCACCGGGCTCCGGTCGTGTCGCGTCGGGGCGCGGGTTGTGCCGGCGCACCCGGGTCGCTCCAATCCCCGCCCGATGAGCGAGCCCGAACTGCAAGGTCCGATCGCCGCGCCGCCGGCGGCGTCGGGCGCCGCCCACCCGCCGCTGCCGGTGATCTTCCAGGACGCCGACGTCGTCGCGGTCAGCAAGCCCAGCGGGCTCCTGGTCCATCGCGACGAGCACCACCGCGAGGCGCCGGCCGCGCTGCAGGTGGTGCGCGACCAGACCGGGCGGCACCTCTACCCGTTCCACCGGCTCGATCGGGCGACGTCGGGCATCCTGCTGTTCGCCTTCTCGCGCCGCGCCGCCGCCGCCTGGCAGGAGGCGCTCGCCGCCGCCGACGCGCACAAGGACTACGTCGCCCTGTTGCGCTGGCCGGGCAGCGTGCCCGGACTCGGCGACCAATGGGCCTGCGAGCAACCGCTCACCGACGACAAGGACGTGCCGCGCGCCGCGCGCAGCGAGTTCGTGCTGGCGGAACGCTTCCGCCACGCGGCCCTGGTCGGCTGCCGGATCGCCACCGGCCGCTACCACCAGATCCGCCGGCACGCGAACCACAGCGGTCGCCACGTGATCGGCGACACGACCCACGGCAAGGGCCGCATCAACGCCTTCTACCGCGAGCGCTATGCCCTGCGGCGGCTGTTCCTGCACCTGCAGCGGGTGCGCCTGCGCCACCCCGAGACCGGCCTGTGGCTCGAACTGAGCGATCCGCTGCCGGCGGAGCTGGCCGTCGTGCTCGAGCGCCTGCGCGCCGAGGCCGCCTGAAGCGCGGGCTGCCGCCCCGTCCGCCGCGGGAAAGCCCTTGACTGTGCCTTGGTCCGCATCAAGATGCGGCCACACGGGTGCGTTTTGTCCGGTGCCACCGGATACCCTCGTGCGGTCCGGGATCCCACCGAACTAACGTAAACAGTTGGCAGCACAAGAAATGACGACTGCTGAGCGGCCGGAACCAAGTTCCCCTCGAGCGCAAAAGCCGACCGCCAAGCCGGGTGCGGCCACGGGCCCGTCACGGGACGCAGGCATGAACCCGAAGAAAAAGTACGCGCTCGCCGGCGGCGGCTATTGCCTGTATGCGCCGCGCTTCCCGCGCTTCGCCGACAAGCTCGGCTTCGCCGACGAGGCCAACATCGCCAATGCCGTCGTGCCGTCGGTCTTCTTCCTGGCGGTGCTCGAGGGCAAGCGCTCGCTGGCGCTGCAATGCCGCAGCGTGGTCGAGGACCGCGGCCGGCTGACCCTGGCCTTCGACGAGCCGGGCGGCGTCAAGGTCGTCGAGCACCGCTTCCTGGCCCAGGACGACCGTTTCGTGTCGGAACTCGAGATCACGAACGCGGGCAAGGTCGACCGCGAGCTGACGGTCGTGCAGTGGACGACGACCGATCCGGAAGGCGAACCCGTCTCGCTCGAGGGCGACAGCTTCCGCATCCGTCGGATGCTGAAGACCGGCGACGGCGCCGAGGTGCCGGCCGACATCCACTACTCGAATCCCGACAGCAAGGGCGCCCGTTGCCTGCAGGGCTTCTTCGCCGAGGGCGGCAGCGATCGGCCCGACTTCGAGGAGACGCCTTGGTTCGAGATGGACGGCATGCCGACGCCGCGCGCGAAGCGGCCGATGGAGAAGCCGAGTCCGATCGTGCCCGGCTCGCGCGTCTACTGCGGCCTGTTCCGTCCGGTCGCCGTCAAGGCGGGCGGCAAGGCGGCGCACCGCTTCGAGGCGAACGTGGTGTTCAAGGGCAAGGGAGTCAACTTCCGCGCCCGCCGGCCCGACCTCAAGGACGAGAACGGCTGGCAGTCCTTCTGGGAGAAGGTGCCGCGCTTCCATTGCGACCAGAAGGAGCTGGAGCGGGTCGTGCGCCACCGCTTCGAGCTGCTGTGCCTGCTGCGGCAGCCGCACGGCGCGGGACTGTTCAGCTCGGCCTCCGTGTGCGAGGGCAACGGCCCGTTCCACCAGCCGTCGAGCTTCAGCACGCCGGCGATCATGCGCGAGGCGCGCTGGCTGCAGGATCCGACCCTGGCGCGCGGCTGCCTGAAGGTGTTCTTCGACAACATCCTGCACAACGGGCAGGTGCCCGGCCGCCTGTACATGAGCGGCACCAACAGCGCCGACTTCTACCACGCCGACTGGGGCGGCGGCTTCGAGGCCCTCGACGCCATCCACCCCGACAAGGCGACCAAGAAGGCGGTGCTGATGGCGATGCAGCGCTACGTGAAGTGGCTCGCCAACAACCGTGACCCCGAGGGCAGCGGCCTCACCGACATCGTCAACCACTTCGAGGCCGGCCAGGAGTTCTCGCGTCGCTACACGGTGATCGACGGCAAGGCCGACCGCGCCATCGAGTTCACCGAGCAGTTCCGGCTCAAGGGCATCGACGCGTCGGTGTTCCGCTACCGGATGGTGAAGTGGCTGTACAAGGTGGCCGAGGAGATCCAGGAGAAGGCCATGGCCAACCGGTTCCAGGCCGAGGCCGAGGTGATCCTCGACACCATCCGCAAGAAGATGTGGGACGAGAAGGCCGGCCTGTTCATGGACCTCGATCCCGACAACCGGCGCAAGACCAACGTCAAGGCGGCGGTCGGCTTCTATCCGCTGGCGTCCGACATCCCGAACCCGAAGCAGGTCGACCGCATGCTCGACACGCTGTCGGACAGGGCCGAGTTCTGGTCGAAGTACCCGGTGCCAAGCATCGCCATGAGCGACCCGACGTTCGACGCCACGGGCCGCTGGAAGGGCACGCGCAAGGGTTGCCCGTGGAACGGCCGCGTCTGGCCGGTGATCAACTCGCACGTGCTCGAGGGCCTGACGCACTGGGCCGAACGCGGCAACAAGCGCGCGCAGAAGCTCGCGACCGAGCTGCTGAAGAAGACCGTGTCGATGCTGAGCGGCGCCGCCGAGGGCAGCAACGAGGCCAATTCGCTCGAGCACTACCACCCCGAGACCGGCGTCGGTTCGCGTTACCGCGGCATCGACCAGTACCTGAACGCGTTCGTGCTCGACAACGTGTTCCGCATCGCCTGCGGCTTCGCGATCCGCTACGGCGAGGTGCAGGACGATCCGATCGGCGAGGCGATCGACTTCAAGCTGCAAGGCATGCCGCTCGGCAACAAGGTCTACGACGTCGAACGCAAGAACGGCCGCCTGCGCGTGCAGCAGCAGTGACCGGCCGGCGCGGCCGATCGCAGCGACCGGGACCACCGCCGTGACGACGCTCGCCGACGTCCTCGCCGCCGCCGAACGCATCCGCGGCCACGTGCACCGCACGCCGGTGCTCACCTCGCGGTCGCTCGACGCCGAGCTGGGCGCCAGCGTGTTCTGCAAGTGCGAGAACCTGCAGAAGGTCGGCGCCTTCAAGGCCCGCGGCGCCTGCAACGCCGTGCTGTCGCTCGACGCCGCCACCGCCGCCCGCGGCGTCGTCACGCACAGCAGCGGCAATCACGCCGCGGCGCTGGCCTACGCGGCGGCGGTGCGCGGCATCCCCTGCGCCGTGGTGATGCCGGAGACCGCGCCGGCGGTGAAGGTCGCCGCCGTGCGCGGCTACGGCGCCGAGATCCGGTTCTGCAGGCCGGCGGAGCGCGAGGCGGTGTGCGCGGCGCTGCAGCAGGAGCGCGGCGCCCATCTCGTGCATCCGTTCGCCGACCCGGCCGTCATCGCCGGCCAGGGCACCGCGGCGCTCGAACTGCTCGAGCAGGTGCCGGAGCTGGATCTCGTCATCACGCCGGTGGGCGGCGGCGGGCTGTGCGCCGGCACGGCGGTCGCCGTCCGGGCGCTGCGGCCGACGGCCGAGGTGCTGGCGGCGGAACCGCTGGCGGTCGACGACGCGGCGCGTTCGCTGGCGACCGGCGTGCGCCAGCCGCGCGTCGACAACCCGCAGACCTGGGCCGACTGCCTGCTGACCGCGCTCGGCGAGCCGAACTTCCGCCTGCTGCAGCAGCACGGCGTACGCGTCGTGACCGTCGGCGAGCAGGCGATGGTCGACGCGGCGCGGTTCTGCCTCGAACGCATGAAGATCGTCGTCGAGCCCGGCTCGGCGACGGTGCTGGCGGCGTTGCGGGCGCTCGGCGGCGCGATCCGCGGCCGCCGCATCGGCGCGATCCTCAGCGGCGGCAACACCGACTTCGCCTGGTTGCGCTGACCGGCTCGGATTCCGTCGGGCTCTCAGCGACCTGCCTTCGGCGGCAGGCCGGCGATCGGCCGCAGCACGTCCATCGTGCTGACGATGCCCACCAGGCGGCCGCGCTCGACGACCATCAGGCGGTGCACCTCGCGGTCGACCATGGTCCGCGCGACCTCGACGAGGCCGGCGTCGGGCCCGACCGTGGCGACGTCGGTCGACATGACGTCGCCGGCGCAGGCCTTGCTGCCGAGGGAGCGGCGGAAGGCGACCGGTTCGGTCTCGTCGGCGTCGAGCACGGTGTCCTCGAAGCCGAGGTCCTCGGGCACCTCCGCGTCTTCGGCCCGGTGGCGGATCAGGTCCTTGGCCGACAGCACCCCGAGCATCTGCCCGTCGTCGTCGAGGACCGGCAGACCACTGACCCGGGCATCGGCGAGCGCGCGTTCGACCTCGTCGAGCGGGTCGCCGGCGCGCACGCTGATCACATCGCGCTGCATCACGTCGCGGGCGCACAGCGCGGCGAATCCGACCAGGGGATCGTGGGGAACGGCGGGCTTCCTGGTGCTCATGGCGGGACCTCTGCTGGGGTCGCAACCCGCGCGGCAGCCGGGTCTTTCACGGCCGACCCCGGGGTGGCCGAAGATCGCATGGCCGATCCGGTGGTCGGACCGCATGCTCTACGCCCTCGGGTCGCCGGTGTCCGACCGCGCCAGGTCGCGGTGCACCACCCGAGGACGGACGCGAACGAGTGGAGCTGACCATGCCCGGCATCGTGTTGACCACGGATCTCTCGGACGAGTCGAAGCGGGCCTTCGCTCCGGTGCGGGAACTGGCGCGCCGGCTCGGCCTCGGCGTCACGCTCGTGGCCGTGCTCGAGGACCTGCCGTTCGAACCCACGGGCGGCGGACTGATGGCGACCTACCCCGACCGCGAGCAGATCAAGAAGGACTGGGAGAAGGCGCTGGCCGGACTCGCCGACCAGTTCGGTCGCGACGTCTGCAAGCAGACGCTCGTGCTCGACGGCAGCGACGTGGCGCGCGCGATCGTCGACCATGCGGCGGCGACCAAGGCCGACTACATCGCCATGGCGACGCACGGCCGCAGCGGCCTGCGCCGCCTGCTGCTGGGGTCGGTCGCCGAACTGGTGCTGCGGCACAGCCGCGTGCCGGTCGTGCTCTACCCGCCAGCCGCCTGAAGGCGTTCGCGCCGCCAGCCTTCGAAGCAGTGCACCATCGCCGCGGTGCCGAGCACCGGCGCGACGAGGTTCACGATCGGCAGCGTCGAGCAGGCGCCGATCGCCAGCCCCAGCAGCCAGATGCCGCTGCCGTGGCGGCGGCGCAGCGCGCGGGCAGCGGCCAGGTCGAGGCGCCGCTGGGCGACGAGATCGAAGTATTCGCGGCCGAGCAGCAGACCGTTCGCCAGCGGGAAGGCGAGCGCATAGACGCCCGGGAACCACCACAGCGCGAGCAGCAGCACGTTCACGAGCAGCAGCAGGCCCACGAACTGGGCCGTCGCCAGCAGCGCGCGATGCCACGGCAGCCCCGGCGCCGGCGGCAGGTCCGGGTAGTGGCGCGCCTCGACGATGCGGGCCACCCGGTCGAGGAACAGGGCCACGCAGGCGCTCATCACGATCGGCAGCAGGAACCAAGCCGCCACGACGGTCGCCAGGGCCCCGATCCAGTCGAGCGCGGTGCGCCACCCATCGCCCTCGACGGGCAACGCGGCCAGCGCCAGGTCGAGCGACCACCAGAGGCCGGCGAACACCGCGAGGCTCAGCAGCACGCAGGCGCCCAGCACGCCGTGGATGCGGCGATCGGCCAGCAGGCCGATCGCCAGCGCGAACGCCCGCGGCACGTCAGGCGCCGGCGCTGCCGACCAGCGCCTCGACGGCGACCCGTTCCTTCGGCACGGCGGCCGTCAGGACCTCGTGACCGGAGTCGGTGCACAGCACGTCGTCCTCGATGCGGATGCCGCCGAAGCCGCGCAGCGAGTTCATGGTCAGGAAGCGCTCGGCGCGGGCGAAGTCGACCTGACCCTTGAACTGGCGACGGAACGCCGGGTCGCGCAGGATCGCCGGCACGAAGTAGATGCCGGGCTCGATCGTGAAGCACATGCCCGGCGCGAGGTCGAGGTCGAGCCGCAGGTAGGCGGTGCCGAACTGTTCGCTGCGCCGGCGCCCCGGGCCGTAGGCGATGCGATCGCCGAACGCCTCCATGTCGTGCACGTCGAGGCCGAGCAGATGGCCGGTGCCGTGCGGGAAGAACATCGCGTGCGCGCCGCTCGTCACCAGGTCGTCGGCCGAACCGCGCAGCAGGCCCATCTGCACCAGGCCGTCGGCGAGCACACGGCAGGCCAGCAGGTGCACGTCGCGGTAGCGCACGCCGGGCCGGACGGCGGCGATCGCCGCCTGTTCGGCGGCGAGCACCACGTCGTAGACGTCGCGCGCCTCGGCGCCGAAGCGCCCGCCGACCGGCCAGGTCCGCGTCACGTCGGCGCAGTAGCCCGACGGCAACTCGGCCCCGGCGTCGAGCAGCACCAGGTCGGTGGCGTGGAGCACGTTGCGGTGGCCGTGGTTGTGCAGCACCTCGCCGCGCACCGACAGGATGGTGTTGTAGGCCGGCACGCAGCCGTGGCGGGCGAACGTGCCCTCGACGTGGCCGACCAGTTCCTGCTCGAGGATGCCCGGCCGCGTGCGCGCCATCGCCACCACGTGCGCTTCGCGGGTCACCGCGGCCGCCTGCCGCATCTCGGCGAGCTCGGGCTCCGTGCGCTGGTTGCGCAGCCGGGCGATGCACTGCAGCAGTTCGCCGTCGCCGATGCGCGCGCTGTCGAGGAAGTCGAGCTTCGCGCCGGTGATCGCCGCCGCCTCGGCGGTGGCGCGTGGATCGGCGATCGCGATCGACCGCACCTTGCGCTTGCCGCACTTGCGGGCGACGAACGACTTGAGCGCGGCGCGCGGCTCGACCGCGGTCACGCCGACCGTCTTCTTGACCTCGGCGAAGCCGGGCACCGGGCCGTGCCACAGCGCGTCGGCCTGCGTGCGCTCGTCGAGGAACAGCGTCACCGACCCGTCCTTCGGGTCGAACAGCGCCGCCGCGTTGGGTTCCGGTTCCGGGAAGAAGAACAGGAACGTGCTGTCGGCGCGGAACGGCTGCCAGTTGGCGGGGTAGTTGCGGGGGATCCAGCCACCGGCCATCAGCAGCACGGGCGAGTCGATCGCGGCGAGCAGCTGGCGGCGGCGGGCCTTGTGGTGGGCGGGGGACGGCATGCTCCTGGCGAGCGTAGGCCGGCCGCCGGCCCGGCGCATGCGCCGATCGGCGGGGGCGGTAGCGTGGCCTTCGCGAAGTAATGGCCGGGCCGCCGCGTCGACGCGCGCCATCCACCGCCTGCTCCCCGATGCAATCGAAGTCGCTCCTCGTGGCCCTGCTGGCCGTCCTGGTCCTCGCCGCCCTCTGGTTCGCGTTCGACGGCGGCAATGCGCCGCCGCCCGCCGCGCCGGCGGCGCCGCCGGCGAGCCCGTCCGCCACCGCCGCGTCGGCCGCGGCCGAATCGGCGGCCGGCGGCACCCTGGCGGAACGCCCGCAGGCGGCCGCGGCGGCCCCGGTCGAACGCCAGGAGGTCGAGCGCGCTGCCGCGGCGGCAGCCCCCGTCTACCGGGTCCGGGGCCGGCTGGTCGACGCCGGCGGCCGGCCGCGGGCCGGGGTGGCGGTCGAGGCCATGACCTGGAGAGCGGGCGAGGAGGACGACATCGTCGTGGTGCCGGGCACCGGTTCCGCGGCCACGGGGGTGTCCGCGACCGCGGACCGCGACGGGACCTTCACCCTGCTCGTGCCGGCGGGTCGCGACGGGCGACCGGATCTGCGCGGCGACGAACTGGTGTTCGCGACCGAGCCCGCCGCCTTCGTCGCCGCCAAGGGCGACCAGGACCTGGGCGATCTGGTCGTCGTGCGCAG
This sequence comes from Planctomycetota bacterium, assembly GCA_019636245.1. GTDB lineage: Bacteria > Planctomycetota > UBA1135 > UBA1135 > UBA2386 > JAEUHS01. Next base: position 30,015 of record JAHBXX010000021.1, read on the forward strand.
CAGCCGGCTGCAGGGAGTCGTGCGCGACGAGGCCGGTCGCCCGGTCGCCGAGGCGCTCGTCGAGGCCTCGGTGGGCCAGTTCCTGTTCGGGCGCGAGAACCGGACCCGGACGGGCGCCGACGGCACGTTCGTGTTCCCGGGGCTGCGGCCGGGCGCCCACGTGCTGCGCACGGCGTCGTCCCGGTTCCTGCCGACCACGCTCGCGGTCGACCTCGCGCCCGAGGAGCAGCGCACCGACCTCGTGCTCGTCCTGCGCCAGGGCAACGCGATCGCCGGTCAGGTCGTCGACGACCGCGGCGTCGGCGTGGCCGGCCTCAAGGTGGGCTGCAAGCGCAAGGAGCTGCGCGGCGACCTCGACGTCGAGCGCTTCTCCGCCGCCGAGGCGACGGTGACCGACCAGGGCGGCTACTTCACCCTGGCGGGATTGCCGAGCGGCGCCGTGACCCTGCGCGCCTTCGGCGCCGGGCACACGCCGGTGACCGCGAGCGACGTGCGGGTCGGCACCGGCGACCTGGTCCTGCGCGTGCAGCGGCTCGCGGTCGTCGAGGGCGTGCTGACCGCGGCGGACGGCACGCCGCTGGCCGGCTCGCGGGTGCAGGCCGAGGCGGCCAGCTCGCAGCCGCAGGACCGCGCGGAGGTGGACGACCTGCCCTTCGTCGGTCGCCGCAGCGTGAAGACGGCGGCCGATGGCACCTTCCGGCTCGAGTCGGTCGAACCGGGCGCGATCACCGTGGTGGCGACCGGCAAGGGCCACCTTCCGGCCCGCGGCGCCGTGCTGCAGATCGCGCCCGGCCAGACGGTGCGCGGCGTGCGCCTCGTGGCCGATGCCGGGGCGACGGCGCGGGTGCTCGTCGTCGACGCCGCCGGCGAACCGGTGGCCGACGCCAAGGTGCGCGTCGTGCCGCCGCGCGGCGCCCGCGGCGATGGCATGCGGTTCGTGGCCGCCGGGTTGGAACTGGACGAGGCCGCGGACATCGCCCTGCCCGAGGGCTTCGGCCGCCTCGGCGACGGCACGACGGGCCCCGACGGCGTGGCCGTCGTGCGCGGCCTGCCGGCCGGCGACGCCAGCTTCGAGGCGTCCCACCGGGCCTTCGCCGGCGCATTGCCGGCCACGATCACGGTGCCGCGCGCCGGCACCATCGAGGTGCGGCTGGCCCTGCGCGAGCCCGGCTTCGTCGAGGTGGTGGCGCGCGACGCCGATGGGGCGCTCCTGCGCGGCGCCGGGGTGCGCCTGTCGGCGCACGACGGCGTCGCCCCGCCGAAGGGCGCGACCACGGATGCCGAGGGCCGCGCCCGCATCGGCCCGCTGGCGCCCGGCGACTACGAAGCGGTGCTGACGCGCCGGGCGCAGCCGATGACCGCCGGCGGCGCCCGGATCGTGTTCGCCGGCGAAGCGGACTCCGTCGCGGCGTCGGCGCAGCCGGTGACCGTGGTCGGCGGCGGCACCACGCAGGTGGAGCTGCGCCAGCCGCGGGTGGTGCGGCTGCACGGCACCCTGACCGGCGTCGACGGTCCGGTTGCCGGCGGCACGGTCGAACTCGAGCGGCGCGGCGGACCGTCCCTGCCGGTGCCTGGCTTCGGCGGCCGGCAGGCCAGGACGGGCGCCGACGGCACGTTCGCGTTCGACGACGTCGAGCCGGGGGCCTGGACGCTGCGCTTCGGCCGCCCGAACCAGCTGGTGAAGGCCAGCCAGGACGTCGAGGTGCCCGCGGGCAGCGACAGCCGGCGCCAGGATCTGGTGCTGCGCACCGGTCGGGTGTCCGTGCGCGTGCACACGGCGGGCAGCGGCGAGCCGGTCGAGGGCGCCGAAGTCGAACTCGTGGTCGACACCGGCGAGACCGGCGAACGACCGCCGCAGCGCCTCGTCATGGCGTCGGTCGCGACTCTCGACGACAGCAGCGGCGAGTCGACGACGATGACCTTGGGCGTGCAGCGGATGCGCACCGATGCCGAGGGTCGTGCCGTGGTCGAGGACGTGCCGGCCGGCGTCTACTCCCTGCGCGTGCACCACCAGGGCTACGCGTCGGTGCAGCGCGGCCAGCAGGTCGTGGTCGAGCAGCAGACCACCGACTGCGGTCGCATCGACCTCGAACTCGCCGGCCGCATCCGCTGCACGGTCAAGGCGGCCGACGGCAGCGCGGTGCCGATGGCCGTCGTGCAGAGCCGGCCGCTCAGCGGCGGCGATTGGTCCGATCTGCAGCCGGCGTTCCGCGGCTCTGCCCGCCTCGACGCGCTGCGGCCCGGTCGCCACGCGTTGCGGGCGCGGCGGCCCGGTTCGGACAGCGCCGCCGGACCGGAGGTCGAGGTCGACGTGCAGGCGGGGAAGACCGCCGACTGCGAACTGCGCCTGCCGTGAGGCCAGGCCCGTCGGGTCAGTGGCCGCGGCGCCTTGGGCGCGCCGTCGCCAGGGCTCGGGCCCGCTCCTGGTGCAACGCCGAGCGGAATGCCTCGAGGTCGTCGCCGTGCCGCTGCCGCAGCGAGCCCGCGTCGACGCCGGCGCAGACCTCGCGCAGCCAACGCAGGTCGGCGCCGACGACCCGCTCGGTGTCGGCGCCGACGTGGCCGTGGCCGAGGCGGCCTGCCGTATCGGCGGCGACCGCCATCGCGAACAGATCGACCGGGTAGTCCCGGCCGCGGAAGAACTGGTCGTAGAGGTCGGCCAGCGTGCCCGGCCGCAGTTCGTCGAAGTGACGGATCTCGACGTGCAGGGCGCAGACGTCGCGGGCCAGCGTGCGCGCGCGCGGGTCGGCGAGACCCGGCCAGCGATCGAGCAGCTGCTCGACGTAGGGCACGCCGTTGCGTTCGTGGCCGGGATGGCTCGGCAGGTGCCCGGCCTGCGTGTAGCCCTTGCCGAGGTCGTGGCCGAGCACGGCCAGCAGGACCGCGAGCCGGTCGCGCAGGTCGAGGCCTGTGGTGCGGGCAGCCGCCCATTCGAGCGCGAGCACGAGGTGCAGCGCCTGCGACACTTCGGGATGCCAGCGTTGCGGGCCTGCCGGCCGGCCGTCGAACTGCCGCGCGAGTTCGGGCGCCAGCGTCTCCAGCACGCCATCCTCGTGCAGTTCCAGCAGGCAGCGGCCGGGCGATGCGCACTTCGCCAGCACGGCGCGCAGTTCCAGCGCCACGGCCTCCGGGGGCAGCTCGAGCAGCAGCGCGGGCGGCAGCCCCAGGTGGCGGATCGAGCGTTCGAGGGCGAAGCCGAGCTCGTGCGCCTTGCGGTAGTAGCGCAGCCAGCGGATCGGGTGCTCGCGCACGCGCTGGGCGGGGTCGCCGACCGGCACCACGCGCCGCTGGCGCCAGTGCGCCAGGCCATCGTGCGGATCGTGCAGGCGGCCGGCGGCCAGTTCGAACGCCAGCGCGCCGATGGTCATGTCGCGTTCGCCGAGATCGGCGAGGATGCGCTGGCCGAGCCCCTGACCGGGCTCGCCGCCGCGCAGCGTGGTGATCTCGATGCGGCGCCCGCCGAGCTTCATCGCCAGCGTGCCGCGGGCGCGGTTGCCGTCGGTGGTCGCGAGCAGCACGCCGTGCCGCCGCAGCAGCTCGGCGCCTTCGTCGACGTCGAGCCGCCAGGACAGGTCGAGGTCCATCGGTGCCGGCCCCGGTTCGCCCGCGCGCCGGCAGGCGAGCGCCAGGGCCTGCGAGCCGACGATGCAGACGCCGAGATCCGGGGCGAGCAGCCAGTCGGCGGCATCGCGCAGGAACTCCAGCGGCTCCCGCATCCGACCGCCGCCCGCGTCGGCGCTCAACGCAGCGGGTTCTTCTTCAGCCATGCCTTCGCTTCCGCGGCGGTGCTGAACCGTTGGCCGGTGACGGCGAACAGCGCCTCCTTGACCCTGCCCTTCCACACAGCCCACGCCTTCCAGCGTGCTTCCCAGTACTCCTGCGGCGGGTTGCTGGCGTCGTGTTCGTTCTCGGGCGCCGGCTCGTCGAGGTTGCGCAGCAGCAGCGGCAGCGCCTGCTTCTCCTTGTGCACCGTGATCAGGTCGAGCAGCGCCTCCTGCAGCGGCACGCGCTCGGCCTGGTAGTCGATCTCGAACAGGCCGTCGATCTCGCTCCACAGCGCCGGGGTGTAGCCGCAGTGCGAGAGGCCGCGCACCAGCTCGGCGGTCACGCCCGGCTGGCTGCGCACCGCGGCGTTCTTCAGCAGCCGCCGGATGGTCGCCTTGGCGTCGTTGGCGGGCTGGTTGCGCAGCAGGCTGGCCGCGCGCTTGCGCAGCACGATCGACTTGTCCTTCTCGACGACGCTGGCGAGCGGTTTCAGCAGCAGCGCGTGCGAACCGCCGGCGACGCGGTCGAGGGCGCGGTTGCGGTCGGCCATCGACGCGCTGGCGGTCATCGACCGGTCGAGCTCGGCGGCCAGCTCCTTGGCTTCCTTGTCGCCGAGGAGGACCGGGGCGGCGGGGGCCGGCGCCGGCGCTGGCGCGACCGGGGCTTCCTTGGACTCCGGCGGCGGGGCGGGATCCTGCCAGGACAGCAGGCCGATCAGGATGCGGGCCAGCATGGTCGCGCCATGATAGCCACGGGCCGGCGGCGGCGGTCCGCCCGTCCGCCGCGGTCGGCTCCAGCCCACCGGCGCCAACGGCCGATGCCATCGGCATGCCACGACCGCTGCCGTTCGTCCTGTTGCTGTGCCTGGGCGGGTGCCTGGAGTTCGAGCAGACCGTGACGCTCGAGGCCGATGGTTCCGGGCGTCAGGCCGTCGTGATGACGCTCCGCGAGGCCGCGCTCGAGGACCTGCGCCGCACGGCCGGCGCCGCCCAGCTGGGCGCCGTGTCGAATCCTTCGGCGGTGTTCGAACGCGACCTCGTCGCCGCCGAGCTGGCGCCGGCCGGCATGGAGTTGCTGCGCCACGTCACCCGCCGCACGGCCGTGCACCGCACCGTCGAGCTGGAGGCCGCGTTCCCGGACTTCGCGGCGCTGCAGCGCAGTCCGTTGTGCGGCACCGGCGCCGAATGGGTGCTCGGTGCCGGGCCGCGGCCGGGGACCGCCAAGCTCACGCTCTATCCCCAGGGCAGGGCGGCCTGGACGGAAGCGCGGGCGAAGGCCGAGAGCCTGGCCGCCAGCACCGACCCGGTGGCGGCGGACTTCTTCCGCAAGCGGCGGCAGCAGCTCGCCGGCCTCGACGTGGTGGTGCGCCTGCGTCTGCCCGGCGACGTGCTGGTCTGGACGCGCAACCTGGAGAAGACCGGCGACCGCGAGGTCACCGCCCGCATCACCGCCGACAAGCTGGGCACGCCCGAGGAGCTGATCCGCTGGCTGGCGCCGCGGTTCGAGGTGATCTTCGACGCGACCGGCTGCAAGCTGCCGCTGTGAGCGGGCGGCCGCCGCGAGGCGGTGGGGGGCTCAGAGCTCCTCGAACTTGCCGCCGTTCTGCTCGGCCAGCCGCCGCATCAGCTCGGCCGGCGTCACGGCCGCGGCCCCGGCCGGCTGGCGCATCTCCGGCGGCGGTTCGGTGTTGACGAACACCGTGTTGATGCGGACCGAGGCGAAGCGGTTCGTCTCCTTGACGAGCCGCAGGATCTCGATCGGATCGACGACCGCGCCGACCGAGGGGGCACCGTCGGACAGGATGAAGATCTCGTCGACGTTGCAGTCGTAGCGTGTGCCCTGGACGAGCGACCGGATCGCCAGTGACTCCTCGAGCGCGCCCCACAGGTTGGTGCCGCCGCGGGCCTTCAGGCCGTCGACGAACTTCAGGAAGCGCTCCTTGTTCTTGTCGGTGGCGACGACCAGGTCCTTGCTCCAGATCTCCGGCTTCGGGTCGCCGTTGAACGTGATCAGGTTGAACTGCGCGTTCGGCGCGATCGCCGTCATCGCCCGGTGCAGTTCCTGCTTGGCGAAGTCGATGCCGGACGCGGCGCGCTTGCGGCTGGTGCCCTGCTCGCGGCCGCGCATCGGCCAGTCCATGCTGCCCGAGAGGTCGAGCACGAACAGCACGCGCGTGCCCTGGATCGGGATGCCGCAGAAGCCGTCGGCGGCGGTGGCGCCGCCGGCGGCGGTGGCGCGCTTCTCGGCGACGACGAGGTTGCCCTGCCGGCTCTCCCAGAGCTGGCGCCACTTCTCCGGCTGGTCGGCCGGGATCACCGCGCCGGTCATGCCGGCCAGCAGCTCGTGGACCTGGAACTGCAGCAGCCCCGACAACCGGCCCGAGCGCACGTCCTCCGGGCGGTTGCGGAAGCGCTCCAGCACGCCGATCAGCGCCGGCACCGCCTCGGCGGCGCGGAACTCGTCGAGGAACCGCACCAACGCCATGTCGGCGCGCCACGTCGCCCGACCGAGGGCTTCGCTGCAGGCGACGACGGCGCGGCGCAACTCCGGCGGCAACGGCGGCGCGGCGGCAGGGGCGCCGTCGGCGCCGTCGGCCGCGGGCGCGCCGGGCGTCAGCAGCGAGGGCTTCGCCCTCCTGGCGAAGTGCGCCTGCAGGGCCTGAGCCGCCAGCTGCAGCGCCGCGTCGCCGGTCTCCCGGCCCACGAACTCGACCAGCGTGTCGATCGAGCGTTCGTCGGCGAGCTTGCCGAACGCCTCGGCGGCGGTCGCCCGCACCAGCTCCTCCTCGTCGCGCAGCAGCGGCTCGAGCGCGCCGGCGAGCGTGCGGTCGTCGAGCAGGCCCAGGCAACGGGCGGCCGCGGCGCGGAAGGCGGCGGCGCGCGCCTTGTCGACCTTGCGCTCGCCGCGCGCGGCGCGGCAGAACTCCTCCTTGGCGGCCGGGGTGCGCAGCTTCGCCGCCCAGCGTTCGCCGGCGGCGCGCACCTCGACGGGCGACATCTCGCGCGTGTACTTGCCCTGGTCGAGGCCGATCGCGGCGACCTCGAGCAGCGCCTGCGCGGCGGCGGCGTCGTCCTGCCGCGCCACCGCCTCCAGGATCAGCTCCAGGTCGCCGGCCCAGGTCGGCGCGCCGAGGATCTCCTTCGGCGTGATGCCGTACTTGGCCGCCACCGACTCCTTGGCGATGTTGGCCTTCGAGGTGTAGTCGACCTTGCCGGCCCGGTAGAGCTTCAGCCACGCCTCGAGCGCCTTGATCGCCTTCTCGTCGCCGGGAGCCGTGGGCCGCAGCGTCGCCGCTGCGCCGCGGGCTGGGTCGACGTGCGGGTCGAGCGCGCCGTGCGCCACGGGCGGCAGCGGCACGGGGCCGAGGAACAGGCAGGTCGCGGCGAGCAGTCGGCGCATCGGGGTTTCCAGCTCGGGAGGCGCCCGACCGGGCGCCGCCCAGCATGCTAACCCGGGGCGCGGCCGTGCGACCGCCCGCAGGGCGCGACCGCGCCGTTCAGCGCGGCTTGCCCGGCGTCGGCGGGAGCTGGATCTGCACCTCGACCCGGCGCCCGGCGCCCTCCCCGCGCGCATGGGCCCACAGCAGCAGGTTGTCGCGGGCCTCGACGAGGCTGCGCGGAGCCACCCAGCTGGTGCCGCAGGCGTCCTCCATCGCGAACGCGCTGCCGCGGATGCCGAGCGGGCGCAGTTCGTCGTCGGTGCCGAACACGAAGAACAGCTTCGGGAACACCTCGGGCCGCAGCCAGTTGAGCCGCACGAGCACCTCCCGCTCCTCGCGGGGGTCCATCGGCACCAGCGAGATCATGCCGGAGATGCTGCCGAGCCGGCGGCTCTGCAGCGCCCGGCCGACCACGCTGGCCACCGAGTCCTGGTTGCGCCGGAGCAGGCTGGTCTGCCCCAGGAGGCCGACGGCCACGCGCAGGTCGGTGCCCACCTCGGGTTCGACGAAGACCAGGCGGCGGCGATCCTGCAGTTCGAGCAGCAACTCGCCGAGATCGTGGAACTCGTCGGCGTTGTCGAGCAGCTGGCCGACCGCGATCTCCGGGTCGGAGCTGCGCTTCTGCAGGCGGTCTAGGGCGCGGTGCGCGGTCGCGTAGCGCTGCTCGAGCTGACGGGCGGCCTCCATCGCCACCACGTCGGCGGTGAGGCGCTGCGTCGACGCCAGCAGCGGGTGCTGCTCGAGCGGCAGCACGTCGTCGCGGCGCGACATCTCGCGGCCGACCGGCACCCGTTCGTCGGCGGCCACCGGCGCCGCCGAGGCCACCGGCGCCGCCGTCGGCTCCGGATCCGACCGCAGCGACAGCGCGGCGAGCAGCGCGGCGGCGGCGGCCGCGGCCCCGGTCAGGGCATAGCGGAGCTTGGTCGCGAGCGGCACGGGCTCGTGGAACACCGCCTCGGGGGTGCCTTCGCCGGCGTGGATGCGCTCCCAGAGCTGCTCGCGGAAGCCGGCGCCGACCCGTTCCTGCGGCAGCTGCAGCACGAGGCGCTGCGCGGCCTGCAGATCGGTCCAGAAGGCCAGGCAGTCGCCGCACTGCTCGAGGTGCTCCATGACGAGGGTCCGACGCCCCGAGGGCAGTCGCCCGTCGAGGCATTGGGACAGCTCGTAGCGGCGCTGGTTGCAGTTCATCGGATGCCGTTCATCGGTTGCAGTTCATCGATGCGTCAGACCTTGATCAGCCTGCTGACGAGGGACTTGAAGCGCTGGCGGGCGCGGAACAGCCGCGTCGACACCGTCTTCACCGGGCAACCCAGGATCGCGGCGGCATCCTCGTAGCTGAGGCCTTCGACTTCGCAGAGCTGGAAGGCCTCCCGGAACTTGGCCGGCAGCTCGCGAATCGCGGCGTCGATCGCCTGGTTGGCCTCGCGCGTCTCGGCCACCTGGTCGGGCGGCGCGGTGTCGGCGTCGGCGAGCGCCAGCGGCTGTTCGTCGTCCTTCTGCAGGTCGCGGAACAGGCTGAGCTTGAACTTGCGCCGCCGGATCTGGTCGAGGCAGAGGTTGCGGGCGACGCGGAACAGCCACGGCCGGAAGGCGGCGATCGGCACCTGGTGCAGGTGCCTGTAGAGGGCCAGGAAGGCGTCCTGGGCGATGTCCTCGGCGGCGATCGGGTCGCCGAGCATGCGGGTGGCGTAGGTCTTCAGGCTGTCGGCGTGCTCGCCCAGGGCACGATGGAACGCGACCATCGTCACCGGGTCCTGCTGCTGTTCCGGGCTCGTGTTCCGCATGGCGCCGCGTCGGAGATCCTAGCTTTCGGTGCGTGCCACGCGCCGTGACGAGAGGATCGGAAGGCGGTTCCAAGACGGCCCCTGGGCGGCGAAACTCCGGGCCTCCGACCGACGTCGATCCCATCGTGTGCCCAGGTTGCCACCACGCCGGTGGCACGGGCGGCAGAGGAACCCCACCGTGCGAGCTCTCCTGGTTGCCAGCCTGGCCGTCCTGGCCGCCGCGTGCGGCGGCTCCCTAGCGCACCGGTCGGTGGCGGATGTGGCGGCTGACTTGCCGATCGGTCAAGACATCCAGCGCATCCGCCTCGAGGTGGCCGATGGCACCGTGGGCGTCGCGGCGGGCACCGAGCGCACCTTCGCCTGCCGTGGCGGCGTGCGCCGCGCCGCGGACAGCGCCGCCGACCTGGCCCGGCTCGAGCGCGTGTCCCTCGCGTTCCTCGCGGCGCCGGACCCGGCCGCGCCGACGACCTTGGTCGTGCGGGCGCCCCGGCGCGCCGCCGACGATCCGCCGGGCGTGTTCAGCCTCGAACTCGGCATCCACCTGCCGGCCGACCTGCCGCTCGAGGTGCGCATCCAGGGCAACGGCCACGTCACCGTCGGCAACCGCCTGGCCGAGACGGTGGTCGAGACCGGCCGCGGCGACCTGCGCTTCGAGGCCTGCGCCGGCGGCGTCCGGGCCCGCACCGGCCGGGGCATGGTGATCGCCTTCGAGCACCGCGGCGACCTCGACGTGGTCAGCAAGGTCGGCGACATGCAGGCCTTCGTGCGCGAGCCCGGCGAACGCATCCGCCTCGCCACCGGCCAGGGCACCGTGCAGTGCCACGTGCCGGCGGAGGCGGATTTCGAGGTCGATGCGCGCGCCGAGACGGGTCGCGTCGGCAACGGCTTCGGTCTGCCGAGCGAGACGGTGGGGCGGTTCGGCGCCGTGCTGGCGGGCGTGCGCGGCTCGGGCCGGACGAAGATCGTGCTGCGCACCGGCTCCGGGCACCTGTCGCTGTCGCCGCACCGGTTCGGTTCCGGCTAGTGCGTTCGCGGCCCGCGCCGCGGTGCGGGCGACCCTGCCGGGTCGGTTGCCGCACCGGCCTGGCTGGCTACGTGCCGGATCGACGGCGCCCCGGCCTGCCGGCGATCTGGAAATGCTCGCCGGTGTCCAACGTCGAACGCCGCCGTCGCGTAGCAGCAAGTCCGCCCCCCAACCCCCGAACCCTCGAAACCCGCGCGTTCGCGCCGGCTCGTGCTCGCTCGCCGGGCAGGATCCGGTCGGTGCCGCCGGTCGCCACTCATGCACTACGGCAAACGTCTGCTCCTCCACTCCGCCCAGCAACCCACGGCCGCCGGCCTCGCCGAAGCCGCTGCCAGCTGGGGTTGCATGACCACCGTCTGCCGCTCCCCGGACGAGCTCCGCGCCCAGCTCGAGGGTGGGGCGTTCGACCTCGTCCTGGTCGAGCCCGCCACCTCGCTGCAGCAGCTGCTCGCCGAGAGCTCCCTCGAGGGGACGCTGGGGCTGACGCTGGCCGAACTCGAGAAGCGCCACATCCTGCGCGTGCTGGCCAGCACGGGTGGCAACAAGACGCGCGCCGCGCGTTCGCTCGGCATCGACACCAAGACGCTCTACAACAAGCTGAAGAGCTACCAGTCGGGCGGGGCCGCGGCCGCGAGGCGTGCGCCCGGGCCGGGATCGCTGTCGACCCGCTGAACGGCCGCCGCGGGAAGCGGCGCTGGCAAGGAGGCGCCGCCGCCGGGTGCCGAGAACGCAGGCGCCGCGGGCGGTCCGGCGGCGTCCGTCCCGATGCGGGCCAATCCGCGCTCGCCGGCGTTGCGCGGCCCGGCGGCGAGCCGCCCATGCGAACGCGCTCCGCCAGCCGGTCGGGCGTCGGGCCGCCGTGCGGCTCCGGGGCGCCTGCTCATGCGGCGCGGCCGGCCGCCGAGAATGCACTGCCGCGGCAACGCGGTGGTGATACTCGGAACCCGCGACGGGCCATGATTCGCCGACTTCGATCCTTTGCCTGCAGTGCCCGTCGCGGGTTTCACTTCCAGCCGCCGCCGGCTGGGGCCGGGGTGGAAATCGCCCGCTGGTGGTGATTTCATCGCCGCATGGCGTTCTCCGACCACCTGGACACCCTGAAGGCAGCCGAGCAGCGGATCGAGTCGCTCAAGGTGAGTCTTTGACTACCTTCGCTGCCACCGGGAGCTCGCCGACATCGAGCACCAGATGACCCAGCCGGGGTTCTGGGACAACGCCGAGCGGGCCCAGACCGTCGTGCAGAAGAAGAAGCTGTGCTTCCAGGTGGTCGATCCGATCGACCGCCTGCTGCGCCTGGTGGAGGACGGCATGGTGCTGGTCGAGCTGGGCCAGGACGATGCCGCCGCCGTCGAGGCGGACCTGGCGCAGGTCGAGGCGCAGATCCATGACGGGATCGAACGGCTGGAGTTCCAGCTGATGCTGGGCGGCGAGCACGACCACCGCAACGCGATCCTGACCCTGCAGCCCGGCGCTGGCGGCATCGACGCCTCGGACTGGGCCGAGATGATGCTGCGCATGTACGTGAAGTGGGCGGCCAAGCACGACTACGAGGTCGAGGAGACCGACTTCCAGAAGGCGGAGGAGGCGGGCATCAAGAACGCGACGATCGTCGTCAAGGGCCCCTACGCCTACGGTCGGCTCAAGGCCGAACAGGGCGTGCACCGGCTGGTGCGCATCTCGCCGTTCGACGGCCAGGGCCGGCGGCAGACGTCGTTCGCCTCGGTCGAGGTGGTGCCGGAACTCGACGACGACCTCGCCGTCGACATCCGCAAGGAGGACCTGAAGGTCGACACCTTCCGCAGTTCCGGCGCCGGCGGCCAGCACGTCAACAAGACCGAGTCGGCGATCCGCATCACGCACATCCCGACCGGCATCGTCGTCGCCTGCCAGGCCGAGCGCAGCCAGCACAAGAACCGCGATTCGGCGATGCGCACGCTGCGGTCGAAGCTCTACCAGCTCGAGCTGGCGAAGCGCGAGGCGGAGCTGGCGAAGTTCTACGGCGACCGCGGCTCCATCAGCTGGGGCAACCAGATCCGCAGCTACGTGCTGCAGCCCTACCAGATGTGCAAGGACCTGCGCACCGACGTGGAGACCTCCGACGTGCAGGGCGTGCTCGACGGCGACCTCGATCCGTTCATCGAGGGCTACCTGAAGCAACGCAAGGAGGAGGCGAAGCGATGAGGCGCGCGCTGCTCTCGGTCACCGACAAGCACGGCATCGTCGAGTTCGCCCGCGGCCTGCTCGAGCTCGGCTTCTCGCTGCTGTCCACCGGCGGCACGCGCAAGGCGCTGGCCGACGCCGGCATCCCGGTGACCGAGGTGGCCGAATACACCGGCTTCCCCGAGGCGATGGACGGCCGCCTGAAGACGCTGCACCCCAAGGTGCACGGCGGCCTGCTCGCCCGCCGCGACGAGCCCGCGCATCGCCAGGCGATGCAGCAGCACGGCATCGATCCGATCGACGTGCTGTGCGTCAACCTGTACCGCTTCCGCGAGACCCTGCGCCAGCCCGGCATCACCCGCGCCGCCGTGGTCGAACAGATCGACATCGGCGGCCCGGCGATGATCCGCAGCGCGGCGAAGAACCACCAGAGCGTCGCCGTCGTCGTCGACCCCGCGGACTACGACGCGGTGCTGCGGGCGCTGCGCGAGCACGCGGGCGTCGTGCCGGCCGACCACCTGCGCCGCCTGGCCGCGAAGGCCTTCGCGCACACGGCGGCCTACGACGCCGCGATTGCGCAGTGGTTCGACTGCGAACGGCGCACGATGTCGGGCGAGCCGTTCTTCCCGCTGCGCATCGCCTTCGCCGGCGAGAAGCTGCAGGACCTCCGCTACGGCGAGAATCCGCACCAGAAGGCCGCCTTCTACGGCTTCGGCGACCCCAGCCCGAGCCTCGCGAGCGCGCGCCAGCTCGGCGGCAAGGAGCTGAGCTACAACAACATCCTCGACGCCGACGCGGCGCTGGCGCTGGCGCTCGAGTTCGCGACCACCAGCTGCGTCCTGGTGAAGCACAACAACCCCTGCGGCGTCGCGGTCGCGGGTGATCTGCCGCGTGCGTTCGAACGGGCGCTCGCCGGCGATCCGGTGTCGGCCTTCGGCGGCATCCTGGCGACGAACCGTCCGTTCGACGTCGCCACCGCCAGGGCGATCGTCGACAGCGGCACGTTCCTCGAGGTCGTCGTCGCGCCGCAGGTCGAGCCCCTCGCGGCGCAGGAACTGCTGCGCGCCAAATGGGGGCCGAACGTGCGCGTGCTGGAGCTCGGCGGCCTGCCCGACGCGACGGTGCGCAACCGGTTCGGCGCCCGGCCGGTCGCCGGCGGCTTCCTGCTGCAGACCGCCGACGTGCCGCCCGAGGCGCCGCAGGACCGGAGCGTGACCAAGCGGGCGCCGACCGCCGCCGAGAAGGAGGCGATGGCGTTCGCCTGGAAGGTCTGCAAGCACGTCAAGTCGAACGCGATCGTGTTCGCCCGCGGCACCGACGACGGCGCGTTCCACACCGTGGGCATCGGCGCCGGGCAGATGAGCCGCGTCGACGCCGCGAAGATCGCGGTCGAGAAGGCCGATGGCCGCGCGCGCGGGTCCGTGGTCGCCAGCGACGCGTTCTTCCCGTTCGCCGATGGACTGGTCGCCTGCGCCGCGGCGGGCGTCACCGCCTGCGTGCAGCCGGGGGGCAGCAAGCGCGACGACGAGGTGATCGCCGCCGCCGACGAACGCGGCATGGCGATGGTGTTCACCGGCCAGCGCCACTTCCGCCACTGAGCCTCGATGGACCTCGCGCAGGCGGTCCGGGACGTGCTCGAGGGCAGCTCGCTGCGGGAGGTCGCGGCGGCATTCCGCGCCGATCTGATCGCGCACTTCGGCTTCCGGCCCGAGGAGGTCACGGCCGCGACGTTCCGCGCCGAGGCCGATCAGTTCATGCGCAAACTGGCGCGCCACCTCGGCGATCGGCACGCCGGCGAGCCGCGGGTCGGCGAGGCGCTGCGCCAGTGGGTGGGCCTCACCGACCACTACGAGGCGTGGGACGCGCTGCTGTCGGGGTTCACCGTCGAGGGCCGTGAAGCGCTGGTGCGGCGCGGCCGCGTCATGTTCCCGGGTCCGCTGACGGCCCACTGGACCGACGGGTGACCGACGACGCGGCGATCGTCCGCCGCCTGGCGCTGCTGCGGCTGAAGATCGCCGGCGCGTGCCGGGCGGCGGGCCGGGGGGCCGGGACCGTCGAGTTGCTGGCGGTCAGCAAGCAGCAGCCGGCAGCCGCGGTGCGCGCCGCCCACGCCGCCGGGCAGCGCGCGTTCGGCGAGAACCGCGTGCAGGAACTGGTCGCGAAGGCGGGCGAACTCGCCGACCTGCCGGGCCTGTGCTGGCACATGATCGGCTCCCTGCAGACCAACAAGGTGCGCGACCTGGTGCGCGTGCCGGGTCTCGTGTTGCTGCACAGCCTCGACCGCGTGCGCCTCGCCGACGAACTGCAGCGCGAACTCGAGCGCGCCGGCCGCCGCCTCGACGTGCTGCTGGAGCTGCACGCGACCGGCGAACCGAGCAAGCACGGCTGCGCGCCCGGCGATGCACCGGCGCTGCTCGAACACGTGCAGGCGCACTGCCCGGCGCTGGCCGTGACCGGCGTGATGGCGATGGGCCCGCAGGCCGGCGACCCGGCGCCCGTGTTCCGCGCGGTCGCGGCGCAGGCCGCGGACCTGCGGCGGCGTTCGGGCCTGCCGCTGCCGACGCTGAGCCTTGGCATGAGCAACGACCTCGAGGCCGCCGTGGCGGCGGGTTCGACGCTGGTCCGCATCGGCAGCGCCGTGTTCGGTCCGCGCGGTTGAGCACCGCCCCCCGGCGCCGCTACGTTGTGCGCGTGGCCGCCAGCAAGAAGACCCCCGCGCGTGTCGCCGCCCTCCCGCCCGAAGGCGCGGCCGAGGTCGCCACGCGGCTCGCCGCGGCGATCCCCGAGCCGCGCTGCGAACTCGACCATCGCGATCCCTGGACCCTCCTGATCGCGACGATCCTGAGCGCGCAGAGCACCGACCGCACGGTCAACACGGTCACTCCGCTGCTGTTCCAGAAGTTCCCGACGCCGGCGGCGCTGGCGGCCGCGCCGGCGGCGGAGGTCGAGGCGGTCGTGCACCGCACGGGCTTCTTCCGCAACAAGGCCAAGGCGATCCAGGGCGCCAGCCTGGCCATCCACCAGCGCCACGGCGGCGAGGTGCCGCGCACCATGGCCGAACTGGTGCAGCTGCCGGGGGTCGCGCGCAAGACCGCGAACGTCGTGCTCGGCGTCGCCTTCGGCCTGGCGGAGGGCGTCGTCGTCGACACCCACGTCATGCGCACGGCCCAGCGGCTCGGCCTGTCGGCGGCGACGAGCGCCGAGAAGATCGAGCAGGACCTGTGCGCGCGGTTCGCGCGGCCGCAGTGGATCGAGATCGGTCACCGGCTGCTGCTGCTGGGGCGCTACGTCTGTGGGGCCAAGGATCCGCGCTGCGACGACTGCCCGCTGTTCGAGCTGTGCGGCTCGCGGGTGGGGGAGGCCCTCGGAACCTGGCGGGATCGTGCCGCCCACCTCGCCGACCGCATCGCCGCCGCGGCGGCGCCGCCGGGTGCAGGACCGGCCTCGCCGCCGGCGTGACGCCGGAGGCCGGAGGCCGGCGGCTGGCGGCGGGCGGCGGGGACCAGCGCTTGCCGGTATCGGGGCCGGCCACGACGATCCGGCGATGCGCGCGTTCGTTCGTCGGCTGTCGCTGGTGTCGCTGGGTTGCCTCGCCGCCTGCGGGCCGCCGGCTTGGTCGCCGATCAGCGCCGACGATCCGGCGCAGGCCGCCCGGCGCGAGCGGGCCGCGGCCGCGCGCGACCAGCTGGCGCAGACCCTGATCGGCGAACTCGCGGCGGCGCTGGCGGTCGGCGGGCCGACCAAGGCGATCGAGGTCTGCCGCGAGCGCGCGCCCGCGATCGCCGCCACCGTCAGCGCCGAACGCCGCGTGCGCATCGGCCGCACCTCGCAGCGGCTGCGCAACTCCGCCAACGAGGTCCCGCCCTGGGCCCGGGCGCACGTGGCCGGCAGTTCGACCCAGCCCGCGTTCTTCGTCGGCCCGGCACAGCAGCTCGGGGCGCTCTACCCGATCCAGACCCAGCCGCTGTGCCTGCAGTGCCACGGCCGCGGCGACGAGCTGAAGGCGCCGGTGCGGGATGCCCTGCGGCGTCTCTATCCCCAGGATGCCGCCACTGGCTTCGCGATCGGCGACCTGCGCGGCTGGTTCTGGGTCGAAGTGCCCTGACGAGGACGCGCGCCCGGTCGACCGGCGGCTGCGGCTACGACCGTTGGACGAGGTTGCGGCACGCCGTGGCGAACTCGTGCGCGACAGCGTCCCAGTCCCGCTGCGGTGGCGGCAAGGCATGGTGGCGCGCGGCGAGCAGTTTGGCCGGATCCGCGAGCACGCCGTGCAGGCGACTGCAGAACGCGGCATCGCTCGCGGCGGTCGGGACCAGCCAGCCGTTGGCCCCGTCGTGGATCCAGTCGGCGATCTCGCCGGCGGAGAAGGCGAGTACCGGCACGCCGCAGGCGACCGCCTCGTGGACCGCCATGCCGAACGACTCCTCGCGCGACGCCGAGACGCACAGGTCGGCGCGGTGGAGTTCGTCGGCCACCTCGGCCGGCGACAGCACGCCACGCAGGTGCAGCCGTGCCGGGGCCGTCGCGGCGGCGACCTCGTGCACGTAGTCGGGGGCGCGCTCGGCACTGCCGAGCAGCACGAGGTCGCAGCGGGCGGCGTCAGCGGCGGCGGCGAGGGCCTCGGCGAGCAAGAGCTGGCCCTTCGCCGGGCCGATCGTGCCGATGCAGACGATGCGTCGCCGGCCGTCGGCGGGCCGCGGGCGACCGGGGCGGAAACAGGCATCGAGTCCGGGGCGCACGATCGCGACGCGGGTCGCGACCATGGCCACCGCCGTCGCGGTGTGCCGCGACGTTGCGATGACGGGCAGTGGCGCCGCCGACCACGGCGCGGTGTCGGGCACGCCGTGCAGCAGCGCGATCACGCCCGCGGGCAGCGGGCGCCGGCGGTGGGCGGCGAACAGACCGTCCACCACGACGAGGGCGTCGGCCGGCGCCGCGGCGACCTCGGCTTCGAGGGACCCGGGCGCGACGACGCGCAGGCAGCCGGTCCCCTGCCGAGCCAGCCGCATCCCGATCTCGGCCTGATAGCGGTAACCGCCCGAAACGAAGCCGGCCGGCCGCGGCGGCTCGAGCAGCAGGATCACGTGATCGGGCCTTCGTAGCTGGCCCAGGCCACGCGGCTCTCCTCGAGGGTCACCCGCAGCACGCCGCGGAACCCATCGCGCACCCGTGCCGCCAGCTCACCGTGCAGCCACCGGGCGAGGAACTCGGTCGTCGTGTTGCGGCCGGCGAACGACGGCAGCTCGTCGAGGTTCTGGAACCGCAACGGTGCGAGCACCGCGGCCAGCACCTCGTGCGCCCGGCCGATGTCGAGCACGATGCCGTTCGCGTCGAGCTGCGGCGCCGCGAACTCGGCGGTCACCTCGTAGGTTGCACCGTGCAGCCGCTGCGCCGGGCCGAACACGGCGCCGCGCAGGCTGTGGGCGACCATGACGTGGTCCTTGACGGCGACGCGGAAGGTGGCGGCTTCGGAGGGCATGGGCATCAGTAGGCGACCAGGGGGCAGGCTTCGACCACTTCGCCGCCGTAGAGGCGGGCGAAGAACGCCGGCAGATCGACGAACGGGATCGGCGGGCCGTGCAGCCGATCGAGCTGCGGTTCGTGCAGCAGATCGAGCACTGCCGCCGTGCGTGCGGCCCGGCCGGCGGTGCGGTGGCTCGGGGCGACCGCCGCGACCTGCGAACCGACGATGCGCTTGCGATCGTGGTGGAAGCTGCCGCCGAGCCGCATGGCGACCGGCTCGTCGCCATACCAGGACAGCTCGACGACGCGCCCCTCGAAGCCGGTGGCCTCGAGCGCGAGCTGCAGCCCCTCGCTCGTCGCGGTGGTGTGGAACGCAGCGGCAGCGGCGCCATGGACGAGCTCCTCGGGCGGCAGGACCCGCTCGATCCACGGCAGCCGCGCGGCGAACGCCCGTCGCGCCGTGGTCCGCTCGATCAGGGTGCACGGCCCGTCGTGCCGCAGGGCGAGCACGAAGGCCAGCAGCAGGCCGATGGCGCCGCCGCCGACGACCACCGTGGGCTCGCCTGCGCGCAGTTCCGCGTCCCAGACCGCGTTCAGCGCCGTCTCGAGGTTCGGCAGCAGCGTCGCGCGCGCCGGCGGCACGGCCAGCGGCAACGGCACCAGCCGTTCGCGCGCGACCACCGCGCGGTCGTGGTGCGGGTGCATCGTGAACACGCGTTCGCTGGTGCCCGCGACTTCGCCGACGAGGCTGTAGCCGTAGCTGACCGGCAGCGCGAACGTTCCCTGCATGCCCGGGCACGCCATCGCGGCGCCGGCCGCCGCCGGCACGCGCCCGCGGCCCACCAGCCGTTCGGTGCCGCTGCTGATGCCCGACCAGTGGGCGACGATCTCGACCTCGCCAGGTCCCGGCGTCGGCAACGGTTGCCGCCGCAGCGCGCCGCGGCCTGGTGCCTCGACCCAGTAGGCGGTGGCGATCCGGTCGACCCGGCTCATGCGGCCGTGCCCCCCACCGGCCAGCACGACAGCAGCACGTGGCCGTCGAGCATGGCATGGTCCATGGCGAATCGCAGGCCGTGGTCGACGTGCTCGACGGGAGGCAGTGAGAAGCTCGGCAGGCCCGAACCCAGCACCATGCCGGCGATGTGGACCTGCAGCAGATCGAGGCAGCGCGTCCGCAGGAACGACGACAGCGTCGCCGAACCGCCTTCGAGGTAGATCGAGTGCACGCCGCGGGCGCGCAAGGCCGCCAGCGCGGCGGCGACGTCCAGTTCGCCCCCGCTCCCGGCCACGGGCACCACGGTGACGCCCGGCGGCGCGTCGCCGGCCACGCCGGCACCGACGACGACGTCGCAGCCCGGCGGCCGGAAGGCATGGCGGCGCGTGGGTTCGCGCAGTGCGCTGCCGGCGCCGCTGAAGACGATGCGGCGTGGGTTCGGCCCGCGCACGTGCCGTACATCGAGGCGCGGGTCGTCGGTGCGCAGCGTGCCGGCGCCGACCAGCACGCCGTCGAGCAGCGCGCGCATGCGGTGCGCATGCCGCAGGTCGGCGGCGTTGCCGATCCACTGCGACTGGCCGTTGGCGCAGGCGATGCGGCCATCCAGCGTCTGCGTCACGTGACCGGTCGTGAACGTGCGTCCGCGGCGGCGGGCGGCGGCGGCGCCCATCAGCACTGGCAGGTAGACGCGTGCCATCGCCAGGAAGGTGGCCTCGACGGGTCGGCCGGTCGGGTGCACGAAGCCCGGCGCACCGGTCGTGGTCGGTGCATAGAGGGTCAGCGCGCCCCCCGGCGTCACGTCCGGCGCGGCCAGCGCGAACACCTGGCGCGCAGCGATCCCGAGCTCCGAGGTCGCGGGTTCGCAGGTCCAGGCATCGCCACGCTGCACGAACCAGAGGTCCTCGCGGCCCTGCTGCAGCCAGGCGCGGGCCTCGAGGAAGGCGGGCCAGGCGCTGTCGTCGCCGAATTCGCAGACCATGCGGGAGAGTGCGCGTCGCGGCAGCCGCTGCGGGCGGCCGTGGGACGAGGCGAGGAGCCTAGCGCCGCGGCGCCGCCACGTAACCCCGTCTGCGCTCCCATGTCGTCTCGGGTAGGCTCTGGCGTCGATGGAGCCTGCGCGGCTGCAGACTTGGTTGCGGGTGCAGGCCGTCTGGTGGACCGCATGGCTTCTGGCGGCTCCCTGGGCCGGTGGTCTCGAACCCGTGGCCTGGTGGCGCGGCGTGCTGCTCGGTGCCATGGCGCTCTCGCATGCGAGCCTCGTCGTCGTGCTGCGCGCTGGCCGGCGTGCCGCCGACGTCGTCACCCTGGTCCGGTTCGCCGTGCTGCTCGCCGCGGCCTGGCTCGAGGAACGGGGCTGGCCGTGGTTCTGGGCCGTGGCCGTCGTGGCCGTGCTGCTCGACCTGGTCGACGGCGCGGTCGCCCGCCGCTGGGGCGGATCCGCGGCCGGCGCCGTGCTGGACATGGAGACCGATCAGCTGACGGTGCTCGGCCTTGCGGCGCTGGTCACGGCGCGTGGCGGCGGCGATCACGTGCTGCTCCTGCCTCTGCTGCGCTGTCTGTTCGTGCTGGCGATGTGGTGGGCGGGGGCGCCTGCGCACGACCCCAAACCCGTGCACGGCGACAACCGTCGGGGCCGCCGCGTCTGCGCCTCGGTGATGGTGGTGCTGCTGCTGGCGATCTGGCCGCCGATGCCGGTCCTGGTCGGCGATGCGTTGACCGCCGGCGCAGTGCTGCTGCTGGCCTGGTCGTTCGCCGGTGATGCGACGTTCCTGCTGGCGCACCGCCGCTCGGCCCGGGGGAAGGCGTGAACGCCGTCGACGCCGTCGTCCTGCTGGCCTACGCGTCGCTGGTCGTCGAGTTGACGTTGTTTCCGATCCCCAGCGAGGCGAGCACGTGGCAGCTGCTGGGGGCCACGGCTCCGACCGGCGGCGTTGGTGCGGACGATGCTCTGCAGGCCGCGCGCGGCCGGTCGGTGGCGCAGAAGCTGCTGCGTTACGCGCTGCCGACCACGCTCGGGGTCGCTCTGTGGTTGCTGCCGCTCGCCTGCATCCTGGCGCCCGGGGTCGCCGTGGCGGTGGGCGCCCTGCCGGTGGCTTGGCTGGTCGGACCCGGGGTGGTGCTGGTCGCACTCGGTCGCGCGATCACGTTCGCGTCGGTGCTGCAGCTGCGGGCGCAGCGGCGCCGCGGCGGCCAGGGCTGGCTGTTCCGCCGCTCGCGCAACCCTGGTCTCGTCGGCATGTTCGCCTGCTACCTCGGGCTCTGCTGCCTGTTCCCCTCGCCGCTCCTGTGGCTCGGTCTGCCGCTCTACGTCGGCAACATGCACGCGCGGGTGCAGTTCGAGGAGGCGCACCTGCAGGCGCGGCTCGGCGCCGCCTGGTCGACGTATGCCGCCCGAGTGCCGCGCTACGTTGGTCGAGTGCGCGGGTAGCGGCACGGCGGCTCGCGAACGGTCCCGCGTGGGTCTTGCTCGGCGTCGTGCTGCGGGCCCGAGCGGTCGCGCGTAAGTTCCACGGTGTTGTCGATCACCGGGGTCCATCATCTGCCCTGTCGCGGCCGCCTGCGTGCCAGCGTCGTGTTGCTGCACGGCTACGCCGCCGAAGCCGCAGTGCATCGGGGCGATTGCGCGGCCTTCGTCGACGGCGGCATCGAAGTGGTGCTGCCCGACGCGCCCGGCCACGGACACCGCGCCGACGGGACCCTGGCGCGCATCGCGGTGCTGCCTCCGGACGAACGTCTGGCGGCGATCCTGGCTCTGGCGCGTTCGTGGAGCCTGGAACTGCCGGCGCTCGCCGCCGCGTGCCGGCGCCGTGGTGCGCTGCGGGTCGGCCTCGTCGGCATCTCGATGGGCGGTTTCGCGGCGCTGGCGGCGATGCCGGCGCCATGCCCCTTCGATGCCGTCGCGGCTCTGCTCGCGGCGCCGGTGCTCGTCGACCCGGCGGCCGTGGCACCGTGCCGTCCGCCGCTGCTGCTCGGCCTCGCCGGCCGCGACGAAGTCGTGCCGCCGGCACCAGGGCGACGCTTCGCCCGCGACTACGGGGCCGAGCTGCACGAGTATCCGGAGTCCACCCACCTCATGCGCGGCGAGGACTGGTCGGACCTGTGGGGTCGGACCGGGGCCTTCCTGGGTCGCCACCTCCTGGTCGGTTGAACCACGCGTGCGCGCAGCGCGGGACCGGAGGTCCCACCGGCTGCCCGCGAATCGAGCGCCGCCGCCGGTCTGCCGTCAGCGGCAGGGGTCGGGCTCGGCTGCGACGCACCGGCCCTCGGCGGCGGCGGCCTGCGCCTCGGCAACGAAGCGATCCACGATGCTCTCGGTCAGGCCGTGCAGGTTGCCGAGGTCGTGCCACAGTACGCCGGCGGCGCGCGCCCAGTCGCGCAGGTCCTCCTGCAGGGCCCGGATCGCGGCGAAGTTGCGCAGGTGCCGCAGCCCCGGCTGGGCCGGGTCGACACGCGTGCGACGCAGCATGTAGGCACGGTGCAGCCGCTCGTCGTCCATCGTGCAGAGCAGTTCGACGACGATCGCCTGGCTGTCCCGCCGCCGCAGTTCGTCTCGCACGTCGCCCGGCAACAGGTGAGCGCCCTCGATGAGCACGCTGCGGCCCTCGCGCACCATGCGATCGGCGACCGCCACCAGCGCACCACCCACGGCTCGCGCCTGCCGCACGAACGCCGAATCCGCGGCGTCCCTGCGGCGTTCGGTGCGTGCGGCCTCGTAGGCCGCCAGGTGCAGTTCGGGCAGCACGGAGGCCGGGATCACGGTGCGCAGGACTTCGCGGATGGCATCGGTCGGCACGACCCGCTGCACGCCGAGCCGCAGCGCCAGCCTGGTCGCGACCGTCGACTTGCCGACGCCGGGCGCGCCGGACAGGCACAGCACCAGCGGTCGACCGCAGCGCCTGGCCTTGCGCCAGGCCCGGTAGCGCTCGGCCGCTGCCGCATCGACCCGCGCCTCGAGCCGGACCGCCACGCGCTCGACCAGGTCGTCGCCGTCGACCTCGCGCGCCGGCCCGGTGTGCAGCTCGGCGGCGATGTCGGCCGCCAGCTCGTAGGCGAGCGGCGTGGCGATCCCGGTGACCAGGATGCTGGTCGCGAGCATCCCGGTCGAGAACGGCAGCGTGACCCCGGCATGGTTGCGCACCAGGATCAGTGGTCCCGTGACACTGCAGTCGATGGGCATGTCGGCCTCGGCGTTGCGGTCCGCGCCGCGGCGGGCGCGTCGCGTGCCTATCGACCTGCGCTGCCCAGCCGGATGCGCACGAGGGCGCGGCGGTCCCCTTTCGAGACGCGCCCGTCCCGCGGACCGCGAAGCCCGGCGGCGGGCTGGGCGCGGCGTGCACACGGGGCCGGCGGGTGCGCGCTCCGCCGCGTCCTGGGGGCCGTGTGCTCGTCACTCGCGGCGCAGGCACCTAGACTGCGGCGGCGAGCGAACTCCCAAGTGACCGCACCCGAGGTGAGCCAGGCCGATGTCGCTGCGTGGTTCGACGCCACGTACCGGAGGCGGGGTCTGCGCTACCTGCGGCCTCGCCGCGCCTACCCGATCTTCGTGCAACTGCTCGGGCTGCCGCCCGGTGGCCGGATCCTCGACGTCGCCTGTGGCCCGGGCCTCCTGCTCTGCGCCGCACTCGAACGCGGCCATCCATCGGCCGGCGTCGACATCTCGCCAGAGGCGGTCGCCCTGGCACATGAGCTGGTGCCGGCCGCCGACGTGCGGCTGGGCAACGCCGAGCAGTTGCCGTTCGAGGACGGCAGCTTCGACGGCGTCACCTGCCTCGGCTCGATCGAACGCTTCCTCGACCGCGAGCGCGCGCTGCGCGAGATCCTGCGCGTCGCCCGCTCCGGTGCGCGGTTCTGCTTCCTGGTGCGCAACGCCGACACGCTGGTGTGGCGGTTCTGGCGCCAGGGCCTCGGCCGTCGCGAAGTGCAGGGTCACCAGGACGCGCAGTCGATCGACCAATGGCGGGCGTTGTTCGAGCGCTGCGGGTTCGCGGTCGAGTGCGTTCTGCCCGACCAGTGGCCGCGCGCGCGCTTCCGGCAGCTGCTGCCGTGGTGGCGCCCGCGGCCTGGCCGGACCGAGCCGATCGCGCGCCCGCTGCTGCCGTTGCGCTGGTGCAACGAGCTGGTGTTCGTGCTGCGGCGGGCCGGGGATCCGCGGCGATGACGGGCCGCGCGACCGACGCCGCGGCGCTCTACGAGACGCTGTCGCGCTGGCAGTGGTGGCGCAGCCGGGGAGCGCGGGCGCGCGGTGGCGGGCTCGAACTGCGCAAGCGCCTGCTGCCGCCGCCGTCGGGCGCGGATGGCCCGGCCGACGGCGGCGCCGGGCTCGACGAATGGCTGTTCGCGCGGCTCGATGGCCGCCCCGCCGGGCGCGTGCTCGACCTTGGCTGCGGCTTCGGCGCCTCGGCGCAGCGCTGGGCGCGGTTCGGCGGCGGCGAGCTCGTCGGCGTGACGCCGAGTCCGTTCCAGGTGGCGAAGGCCAGCGCGGCTGCGGCCCGGGTTGGCCTCGCGGCTCGCGTGCGCTTCGTCCGGCAGGCGCTGACCGGACCGCTCGGCGACGGCTTCGACATCGTGCTGGCGATCGAAGCCCTCGGCCACGAACCGGACCTCGACACGGTGCTCACGAACGTGCGCCGCGCGCTGCGGCCGGGCGGCGTGTTCGTCTGGGTCGAAGACCTCGCGCGGGCCGAGTCCGGTGACGACGGTGATCGGCGCGAACTGGCGGCGGCATGGGCCTCCCCGCCCCTGCGCAGCGTGGCGGCGGCGCGTGGTGCGTTGCAGCGGGCAGGCCTGCGGACCTTCCGCACGTTCGACCTCTCGCCGCAGGTTCCGGTCGCCGCCGGGCCGCGACTGGCGGCGCGCCGGGCCCGGTTGGAGCGACTGCGGCGCTGGTCGCCGTTGCCGGCGATGCGACGGCTTGCGGCGGCATTCGCGGGCGGCGCGGCGCTCGAACGGCTCTACGCGCGCGGGGCCGCCTGCTACGTTGTGTGGATGAGCGAACGCCCGCCGGAGGCGGCTTGAGGTTCCTGCGCCATCTCGGCTGGCCGATCGCCGTGGTGCCGGCGCTGGCGGCGTTCGGGTGGACGAGTTTCGCCGCGCGCCTGCCCGAGTCCACGGCGTCCCGGCAGGCGCTGGGCGAGGCGACGATGAAGTGGACCCTGGCCGAGGTGACGGAGTTCGGCCGCGAGCCGGCGCACGTGCTGGCGCGCCTCCTGCACCTCGGCGCGCTGCGCGTGCCGGGCTCGTCCTTCTGGTGGGCGGCGGCCGTGAACTCGCTGCTCGCCCTGCTGGTGGTGTTCGCCTTCGCCGGGGTGGCGCGCCGCTCCTTCGGCCTCGGTCCCGGCGGCCAGGCATCGGCGATCGGCCTCGGCGGCCTGCTGGCCTGCAGTCCGGCGTTCGGCGCCGACTGGCTCTACGGCGCCAGGGTCGGTCTGTTCCTGGTGCCCTTGCTGCTGCTGTGGGCGGTGTGGCTGCTGCTCGGTGAACGGCGGTTCGTCGTCCGGGCCCTGCTCGCGCTGGCGCTCGTCGTCGCGGCGCCGCTGTGCCACACCAACGGCGTCCTGGTGTTCGTCGCGGTCGCGCCGGCGCTGCTCGAGGCGGCGCGCCGGGCGGGCAGTTCCCGCCGCATGGGCTGGACGGTCGCGCTGCTGCTGTGCGGCAACCTCGCCGCGGTCGGCAGTCTGTTCCCGGCCGGCCGGCTGGCGCTCGGCGATGCCGGGCTGCTCGGGCGCCTGGTCGCGGCACCCGCCGCCGCGCTGCTCCACCTGTTGCGCACGACGGGTTCGGCATGGCTCGACCCGTTGCCCGCGACGGCTTGGGACGAGACCGCCCTCGGGGCCTGCGCCTGGCTGCTGCCGCTGGTGCTGTGGCGGCTCGGCGACCGCAGCGATGCGGCCCGACGGCGGGCCGCGCCCTGGTGGGGCTGCATCTGGTTCGGGCTGTCGCTGTTCCTGCTCGCGGCCGAGAGGCACGGGCCGCAGCTCGACGCGGCGTCGTTGCGCGCCTGCACCTATGGCGCGTTCCTTCTGCCGATCGGCTGCATCGGGCTGGTCGCGGCCCGCTTCGGCGCGGCAGCCCTGCCGCTCGGCGCCGGTGCGTTGGCCGTGCTCGGTGCGCAGGACTGGCACCGAGGCCTCGAGGACCTGCGCCTCGCGCGCATGCAGGCGGAGGCGGTCGAGACCTCGATGGTGTTGCCGCCGGCGCTCGGCGGCACGCTGCCCAGCGATCCCGACACCTGGCGGGGCCTGCAGCAGCTCGGCTGGATGCCCTGGCTCGACGATGTGTTCGCCGTCGCTTTGCGAGAGGTCGCCTCGGCGCCACACGGACCGGGGCTCGGCGGGTTCGTCGACGGCGACGCGCGGGCCGTGCGCGGCGTCGCCCGTTCGTCGCTGCGCCAAGCTGCCGTGCAGTGCGTGGTGGCGACGGCGGCGGGGGAAGCGGCGGCGGACGGTGGCGAGCGGCTGCTCGGCCTCGTCCGGCCTGACTACGCCGGCGCCGGCCGTACGGTGCCCTGGAGCCTGCCGTTCATGGCGCCGATCGACGAGGGCACGCGCGTGCGTATCACCGGCTTCTGCCCGCGCCGCCGCGCCATGGTGGCGCTGGCGCCGGTGCTCGTGCTGCGCCAGGGCCAGCTCGTGGTCGAGGGCGGATGAGTCGGCTCGGCAAGGCTGCGGTCTGGCTCCTGGCGCTTGGTCTGCTGCACCTCGTCGCGATCCTGCCGTTGCCGTTCACCGCGGCGGATCCGTGGCGTCCGGCACGGACGCTGTCTCCGGACCTGGCCGGTCTGCTCGGGCTGGCCGTGCTGGGGGCGGCGAGCGGCCGGGCGCGAGGCTTCGCCCATGCGGCGGCTGTGCTGTTGCTCGCCGCGGCACTGTTCCGCAGCGCCGCCGTCTACCTGCACCTGTTGCTCGACCGCCGCCTCGACCTGAAGTTCGATGCGCTCGAGCTGCCCGGCTTGCTGCACCTGCTGACCCAGGACGGCGCCTGGCCGACCTGGGCGGCCGGCATCGCGATCGGGCTCGCCGTGCTGGCGACGCACTGCCTGCTGGCTTGGGCGTTCGCGGTGGTCGCCGCGCCGGCAAGGCGGCCACGCGGGGCCATGGTGCTACTGGTCGCGCTGCAGGCGCTGGTGCTGGCTGGCGTCGCGCGGCAGTCGCTCGCGTCGAGGCCGGAGCCGCTGTGGCACGAATCGATGCTGTGGCCGCTCGCCGGCCAGGTCGGCGACGCGATCGACTACTGGCGGCATCCGGCGGCGGTGGACGACCCGATCCGGGCGCGCTTCGCCGGATCGGCGCGCGAGCTGGCGGCCGTACCGGGCCAACTGGCCGGCCTGGGCGGCGCCGACGTGCACCTGCTCTTCATCGAATCGTACGGCCGCTACGCCTGGCGCGAACCCGGACTCGCGCCGCGGCTGCAGGCGCTGGCGCGCGAACTCGAGGACGAGCTGCGCGCGGCCGGGTTCGGCGCCTGCAGCGGCACCTGCCGGCCCGCGAACAGCGGCGGCGCATCGTGGCTCGCGCACGCCCAACTGCTGTGCGGCACGCGGGTCGACGGCCATCGTGCGTTCCAGCTGCTGTTCGAGAGCGACATCGAGCCGCTGCCCCGGCGGTTCCGCGCCGCCGGCTATCGCACGGTCGAGGTGCTGCCGGCGATGCCCCGGCAGTGGCCGGAAGGGCAGCGCTTCTACGGTTTCGACGAAGTGCTGACGCAGATCGAGCTCGACTACCGCGGCTTCGTCTACCACTGGGGCCGCATGCCGGACCAGTTCGCGCTGCACCATCTGCTCGAGCAGGTCGTGCGGCCGGCGCAGCAGCCGCTGTTCACGATGTTCGTGTCGGTCACCAGCCACGTGCCGTGGCGCATGGTGCCGCACTACATCGCCGACTGGCGCCTGGAGGCCGCCACGTTCGCCGCGCCGCCCCGCATCGTGCACCCGGTCACGTGGCTCGACGTGCCATACGATCCGCGCCTCGTGCCGGCGTTCGGCGACACGCTCGAGTACGCGTTGCGAGCCGCGGTCGGTTTCGTGGCGCGGCTGCCGCGCCCTTCGCTCGTGTTCGTGCTCGGCGACCATCAGCCGCCGATCGCCGGCGTCGGATCCCACCCCGATCCATCGCTCGAGGTGCCCATCCACGTGTTCGCGAATCGGCCGGCGCTGCTCGAGCCCATCACCCGGAGCGGGTTCGTCGGCGGCATCACGCTGGACCCCGACGCGACCTCGTTCGACACCAGCCGGTTCGCGGCGTCGCTGCTGCAGCTCTATTCGCGCTGAGGACCGGCGGTCATTCGAACCGCGACTGGCGCGCGAGCCGCTTCTTGATCAGGTCGATGCGCTCGAGCTGGCCGCGGGCCGGGAAGCGTTCGTAGAAGCCCTCGCGGCGGAAGTCGGCGGCCAGCTCGCCGATCGGCCGCAGCCGGTTCTCGAGCAGCTTCAGCAGCTCCGGGCCGGGCGCGATCGTCGCGTCGATCTTCGCGGCGACGTCGCCGCACAGGCGCAGCATCGCCTCGATGGTGACGTCGCGCGTCACGAAGTAGTTCCTGTTGTCGCCCCAGGCGGACCCGAACGCCGTGCGCAGCGCCTTCAGCACGTCGCGCACGAGGCCGTAGCCGCGATCCCGGCTCCAGCCGCGCCCGTCCTTGAACCGGTGCTGCGCGTCCTTGCGGCGGATCAGGCGGTAGGTCTCGCCGAAGATCTGCGCCTGGTTGATCCACATCTCCTGGTGCGAGCGGCCGCCCAGCATGTTGATGTGGTACTGCAGCGGCGAGTCGTCGGACTCGTAGAGGGCGCGCACCAGGGTGGCGGCGTACTTCTTCTCCGGATCGGTGCCCCACTCGATGCGCTCGTACAGGTCGATCAGGTGCGACTTGTTGATGCGGGTGTGGGTGCTGTTGATGACCACGAACATCTCGGTGGCGAAGTCGGCGGTCTTGCCGTCGAAGATCACCACCGGCACCTCGACGCGGCGGTCGGCGTCCTTCTCCTGCAGGTAGAAGTGCAGGCCCGCGAGCCGGTGCTGGCCGTCGATGATCAGGAAGTCGCCGCGCGGCTCGACCAGGTTGCCGGCGCGCTCCATGCCCTTCAGCGGCTGGAACTCGAGCTTCTCGGTGGAGAACAGCAGCACCGCGCCGGGGATCACCGGTTGGCGGGTCTCGTTGCGATAGAAGTCCTTGATCTGCCGGACCTTCCTGCGATTCAGGTCGCGCTGGAACGACTTGCTGTTCTTCTCGATCGCCTGCACGTAGCGCTCGACGTCGTCCAGTTCCTTCTTCTTCGCCTTGCCGTCGTCGCCGCCGATCGTCTGCCCGCGGTCGCCGTAGAAGCGCGTCACGAAGCGCACCTTGCGCAGCAGGTCCTCGGCGGGGTAGCTGACGAAGTAGAACTCCGACTCCTTCTGGCGCATCCGCTGGGCGAACATCCGAACTCCTTGGGACCGGGGGAGGTGCGTGGAGTCGCAAGTTTGCGCAAGGGAGGGCGGCTTGGCAAAGGGCAGCCGGGTTCGTCGGGCTCGGCACGCCCGGCGCGGCGCCTGGCGGCGGGTCGCAGTGGCGGCCGGGTCGTGCCCCGGCCAGCATGGCGGCATGCCGGACCTGGTGCTCGCCACGCTGAACGCGAAGTGGATCCACGCCTCGTTCGGCCTGCGCTACCTGCGCGCCAACCTCGGCGAACTGCGCGAGCGCAGCGTCCTGCGCGAGTTCGAGATCGCGCAGCGGCCGGCCGACGTCGTCGAGGCGATCCTCGCCGAACGGCCGCGCCTGGTCGGGCTCGGCGTCTACGTGTGGAATGCGCTGCCGTCGCTGCAGGTCGTGCGGCTGCTGAAGCAGGTCGCGCCCGAGGTCCTGGTTGTCGTCGGCGGGCCCGAGGTCAGCCACGAGAGCGAGCAGCAGGAGATCTGCGCGCTGGCCGACCACGTCGTGCGCGGCGAGGGCGATGTCGCGTTCCGCGAACTGTGCCGCGCGCGGCTCGCCGGCGCCGTGCCGCCGCACGTGATCGAGGCGCCGCCGCCGCACTTCGCCGATCTGGTGCTGCCGTACGACGAGTACAGCGACGCCGACATCGCGCATCGCATCGTCTACGTCGAGAGCGCGCGCGGCTGCCCGTTCACCTGCGAGTTCTGCCTGTCGGCGCTCGACGTGCCGGTGCGCCGGGCGGACACCGAGGCGTTCCTGGCGGCGATGGAGCGGCTGCTGCGACGCGGCGTGCGGCACTTCAAGTTCGTCGACCGCACGTTCAACCTCGGCATCGCCACCGCGGCGCGGATCCTGCGCTTCTTCCGCGAGCGCTGGCAGGAGGGGCTGTTCCTGCACTTCGAGCTGGTGCCCGACCGCCTGCCGGACGAACTGCGGGCCGAGATCGCCGCGTTCCCGGCCGGGGCGCTGCAGTTCGAGGTCGGCGTGCAGACCCTCGACCGGGCGACCAGCGAGCGCATCAGCCGGCGGCAGGACGTGCCCCGCCTCGCCGACAACCTGCGGTTCCTGCGCGAACGCACCGGGGCACACGTGCATGCCGACCTGATCGTCGGCCTGCCCGGCGAGGACGAGGCGACGTTCGCGCGCGGCTTCGACCGGCTGTGGGCGCTGCGGCCGCACGAGATCCAGGTCGGGGTGCTGAAGCGCCTGCGCGGCACGCCGATCGTGCGCCACGACGCGGAGCACGGCATGCAGTACGCGGCCGAGCCGCCGTACGAGGTCGTGCAGACCGCGGCGGTGCCGTTCGCGGCGCTGCAGGGCATGAAGCGCTTCGCGCGCTACTGGGACCTGGTCGGCAACAGCGGCAACTGGAACGAGACGCTGGTGCCGTTGCTGGACGGGCCGTCGGCCTACGCGGCGTTCCATGCCTTCGCCACCTGGCTGCATGCGACGACGCGGCAGACGGCGGGCATCGCGCTGCACCGGCTGGCGACCCTCCTGTGGCAGTGGCTGACCGAGCACCGGGGGTGGGAGCCCGCGGTGGTCGGTCGGGCCCTCGCCGCCGACTATGCCCGCTGCGCGCGGCACGACTGGCCCGAGTTCCTGCGCCCCTGGGTGCAGGGCGGCAGGCGGCCTGCCGTGCGCGCCGCGGCCGGAGCCGGGCGCCAGGCGCGCCATCGCGGCTGACGGGTCCGGGGCCGCCGGCCGTGCCCGGCGGCCGCGCCACGGTGGCCCCCGGGCCGTCGAATCCGCAGACTGCCCGCGTGACCGCCACCCTGCACGCCCGCGGCCTCGGCGCCGCCTTCGGCAGCCGCGAGCTGTTCCGCGACCTCGACCTCGTCGTCGGGCCCGGCGACGTCGTCGGGCTCGTCGGGCCGAACGGCTCCGGCAAGTCGACGCTGCTGCGCATCCTGGCGGGCCTGCGCGCCCCGGACGCGGGAACGGTGCACACGGCGCCGCCGGACGCGACCCTCGGCTACCTGGCGCAGGAACTCGAGCGGCTGCCCGGCGAGACCGTGCGGCGGTTCCTGCTGCGGCGCACCGGCGTCGCCGAAGCCGACGCCGCGGTGCAGCGCGAGGCGCTTGCGATGGCCGATGCCGTGCCGGGCGCCGACGAACGCTACGCGCACGCGCTCGACCGCTGGCTCGCGCTCGGCGGCGCCGACCTGGACGAGCGCACCGCCGAAGCGCTCGACGACGTCGGCCTCGCGGTCGACCTGGACCTGCCGACGGCGGCGCTGTCCGGCGGCCAGGCGGCGCGCGCCGGCCTCGCGGCGCTGCTGCTGTCGCGCTACGACGGCTACCTGCTCGACGAACCGACCAACGACCTCGACACCGACGGGCTCGAGCGGCTCGAGCAGTTCGTGCAGGAGCTGCGCGCGCCGACGGTGCTGGTCAGCCACGACCGCGAGTTCCTCGCCAACACGGTGACCAGGGTCGTCGAGATCGACCGCAGCCTGCTGCGCGTCGTCAGCTATGGCGGCGGCTTCGACGCCTGGCTCGACGAGCGCTCGGTCGCGCGTCGCCACGCGCAGGAGGCCTACGAGCAGTACGCGGCGCGCCGCGGCGAGCTCGAGGCGCGCGCCCGACGGCAGCGCGCCTGGATGCAGAAGGGCGTCAAGAACGCCCGGCGCAAGGCGCGCGACAAGGACAAGATCGGCCGCGCCTTCCGCGTCGAGAGCACCGAGCAGCAGGCGAAGAAGGTGCGGCAGACCGAGCGCATGCTGGAGCGGCTCGAGGCGGTCGAGGCGCCGCGCAAGGAGTGGCGGCTGCAGTACACGATCGCCGCCGCAGCGCGACCGGGCGACCTGGTCGCGGCGCTGCGCGGCGTGACGGCCCGGCGCGGCATCTTCGGGTTCGGCCCGGTCGACCTGGAGCTGCGCGTGCGCGACCGCGTCGCGATCACCGGGCCGAACGGCGGCGGCAAGAGCACGCTGCTGGCGCTGCTGCTCGGCCGGCTGGCGCCGGCCTCCGGCTCGGCGGTGCTGGGCGCCGGCGTGGTGGTCGGCGAGATCGACCAGGTGCGCGGCCAGTTCGACGGCGACGAGCCGGTGCTCGAGGCGTTCGGCCGCTGCCTGCCCGGCTGGCCGACGGCCGAGGTGCGCACGCTGCTGGCGAAGTTCGGTCTCGGCACCGCCTGGCTGGGCCGGCCGGCAGCGTCGTTGTCGCCCGGCGAACGCACGCGCGCGGCGATGGCGCTGCTGCAGGCGCGCGCGGTCAACCTCCTGGTGCTCGACGAGCCGACCAACCACCTCGACCTCGAGGCGATCGAGCAGCTCGAACTCGCGCTCGAGTCGTTCGACGGCACGCTGCTGCTGGTGACCCACGACCGGCGCATGCTGGACACCGTGCGGCTGACCAGGCGCTGGGAGGTGGACGACGGCCGGGTGGTCGAGGTCGCCGCGGATTGAGCGGAGGGTCGCGCTACGCTTGGCGGCCGGAGGCGCCCCGATGACCGAAGCCCGCGATCTCGTGCTCGATCTCTACGCCGCGTTCGCCGCCGGCGACGTGCCCCGGCTGCTCGGCCACCTGCACCCGCAGGTGCGCTGGCAGGAGGCCGAGGGCTTTCCGCTCGCCGACCGGAACCCCTACCTCGGCCGCGAGGCGATCGTCGCCGGCGTGTTCGCCCGGGTCGCCGAGCTGTGGGACGGCTTCCGTGTGCAGGTCGGCGAGATCGTCGGCGGGCCGGACGTGCTGACGATGTTCGGGCGCTACCACGGCACGGGGCGGGCGACCGGCCGCCGGCTCGACGCGCAGGCGGCGCACACGTGGTGGCTCGAGCGGGGCAGGGTCGTGCGCTTCCAGCAGATGGTCGACACCGCCGCGGTGCGGGCGTCGCTCGGCTCGTGCTGACCGTCGTCTGGGCCTACCGCCGCACCGGCAAGTTCGCGTTCCACGTGCTGACGGGCGCGCTCGAGAGCGATGCGCGCACCGCCGACGTGCCGATCGAGTTCGGCAACGGCATCGACGCCGTGGTCGCCGCCACGCGCCGCGCCCTGGCCCAGGGCCGACGCGTGCTGGTCGGCTGGTCGTTCTACTCGCCGGACTTCGTGCGGCTGGCCGCCGAGCTGCGCGAAGTCCGCGCCGCGATCGACGACCCGCGCGTGCTGCACGTAGCCGGCGGCGTGCACGCCAGCGCCGAGCCGGCGGCGACGCTGCGGGCCGGCTTCGATCTGGTCGCGACCGGCGAGGGCGAAGCCACGATCCGCGGCCTGGTGCAGGCACTGCGCGCCGGCACGGACCCGCGCGAGGTCGCCGGCACGGCGTGGCTCGACGGCGGCGAACTGCGTCGCCGCGGTCGCGCCGCGCGCGTGGACCTCGACGCCTTCCCGCCGTTCGGGCCCGGGCACGCGCGCTTCGGCCCGATCGAGATCACGCGCGGCTGCGTCTATGCCTGCCGCTTCTGCCAGACGCCCTACTTCGCCGGCGCGGCGTTCCGCCACCGCAGCATCGCCAACGTGTGCGAGTGGGTGCGCTTCCTGGTCGGTCGCGGCTTCCGGGACTTCCGCTTCCTGTCGCCGACGTCGCTGAGCTACGGCGCCTCGGGGCCGGAGCCCGACCTCGGAGCGGTGGAGGCGCTGCTCGCCGGCGTGCGCGACGAGATCGGGCCCGAGCGGCGGCTGTGGTTCGGCACGTTCCCGAGCGAGGTGCGGCCCGAGCACGTGACGCCGCGCGCGTTGCAGCTGCTGCGCCGCCACGTCAGCAACCGGGCGCTGATCCTGGGCGGCCAGTCGGGCAGCGACCGGGTGCTGCAGGCGAGCGCGCGCGGCCACGATGCGGCCACGGTCGAGCGCGCGGCGGCGCTGTCCGTCGAGCACGGCTTCGTGCCGCACGTCGACTTCCTGTTCGGTCTGCCCGGCGAGGAACCGGCCGACGTCGACGCGACGCTGGCGCTGATGGACCGTCTGGTGGCGCGCGGCGCGAAGGTGCACGCCCACACGTTCCTGCCGCTGCCGGGCACGCCGTTCCGGCGGGCGCCGGCGGGGGCGCTGACGGCCGATCTACGGCGCCGTCTGCGGCACCTGGCGTCGCAGGGGCGGCTCTACGGCCAGTGGGAGCAGCAGGAGGGCATGGCGCGCGCGCTGGCGGACGGCGGCTAGTGCCGGGCGATGGCGAGCGCGCTGCGTCTTCGGCGGCGGTTGGCATCGGCGCCGGGTCGGCCTACCTTCGCCGCATGCTCTGAACCCTGTCGTCCCCGAGACGGATCGCGGTCGTGGTCCTCGCCGTGGTGGTCGGATGGGCGCTGCGGCGCTTCGCCGGGCTCGACGCCGCCCTGCTGCTGGGGCTGCTGGTGGGTCTCGTGGCGGCGCAGTTGGTGCCGGCGCGAGCCGCGTGCGCTCCCCCTGGAGACGTGGGCCCGGAGGGCCGATAGACGCGCCATGGAAGTCGTCATCCTGCACTGCACCTCTTGAGGCTTCGGTCCACGGGCGGCGGGTCTCGCCGCCCACATCGAGGACGCGCTCGGCCTGCGCGTCGAACGGCGCCGCGGCAGCCTCGGCCAGTTCGACGTGGTGGTGGACGGCAGGGTCGTCGCCAGCCGCGGCGGCGGCACGCTGCAGCGGCTGCTGGGCGGCGGTTGGCCCGATCCGGACGAGGTCGTGGCGGCCATCGAGGCGCTGCAGCGCGAGCGGGCCTGAGCCGAGGGCAGGGCCGGCGCGGCGAGGCCCCTACCCGCCCGCCGCCGGCGTCGCCGCGATCCAGCCGCGCAGGCGCCGATCGAGCACGAACGGCCAGATCGGCACCAGCGCCGCGACGAACACCAGCAGCAGCCGGCGCACCGGCCAGCCGCGGTCGATATGGGCACGCACCAGCAGCCACACCAGCAGCAGGAACAGCACCCCGTGCACCATGCCGAACACGGTGACGGCGAGCGGCTGGCCGCAGGCGTACTTCAGCGGCATCGCGATGCCGAGCAGCAGCAGGTACGAAACCGCCTCCGCCAGCGACGTGCGGCGCAGCCAGGGCAGCGGATCGTCCAGGGCCAGCGCCATCCGGAGCCGGCTCAGACGCTGAACTTGAACAGCAGCACGTCGCCGTCCTTCACGACGTAGTCCTTGCCCTCGATCCGGTAGAGGCCCTTCTCGCGCGCGGCGGCGACGCTGCCGCATCGCACCAGGTCGTCGTAGGCGACGGTCTCCGCCTTGATGAAGCCGCGCTCGAAGTCGCTGTGGATCACGCCGGCCGCCTTCGGCGCGGTGTCGCCGGCGTGGATCGTCCAGGCGCGGACCTCCTTCTCGCCGGCGGTGAAGTAGGTGCGCAGCCCGAGCAGGTGGTAGGTCGCGCGGATCAGCGCGCCGACGCCGGACTCCGGCACGCCGAGATCGGCGAGGAACGCCTTCGCGTCCTCGGGCTCGAGGTCGACCAGATCGCTCTCGATCTGCGCCGAGATCACGATCGCCTCGCAGGCCAGGTGCGTCTGCGCGTAGTCGCGCACGGCCTGCACGTAGCGGTTCTGGTCGGCGGTCGCGAGGTCGGTGTCCTTGACGTTGCAGGCGAAGATCGTCGGCTTGTCGGTCAGCAGCTGGAAGTTGCGGGCCACCGCCTTCTCCTCGGCCGACAGCTCGCAGAGCAGCGCCGGCTTGCCGGCGTTCAGCACCGGCAGCATCTTCTGCAGCACCGGCACCTCGGCGATCGCCTCCTTGTCGCCGCGCTTGGCCTGCTTCGTCTGCCGGTCGAGGCGCTTCTCGACCGATTCGAGGTCGGCGAGCACCAGCTCGGTCGTGATCACCTCGATGTCCCGCACCGGATCGACGGTCGCCGAGACGTGGTGGATGTCCGCATCCTCGAAGCAGCGCACGACCTGCACGATCGCGTCGACCTCGCGGATGTGGCTGAGGAACTTGTTGCCGAGCCCCTCGCCGGCGGCGGCGCCCTTGACCAGGCCGGCGATGTCGACGAACTCGATCGCCGCCGGGATCACCACGTTGGTCTTGGCGATCTTCTGCAGCACGTACAGCCGCTCGTCCGGCACCGTGACGACGCCGACGTTCGGGTCGATGGTGCAGAACGGGTAGTTCGCGGCCTGCGCCTTCTGCGTGCGCGTCACCGCGTTGAACAGCGTCGACTTGCCGACGTTCGGCAGCCCGACGATCCCTGCTTTCAGCGTCATGCGTGCTGTCCGACCGCGCGGCGGTCTCGTGCGGTCACTTGTGCTTCACGACCTCGGCGATCGCCTTGGTCAGCGCCGGCACCACCTCGAAGGCGTCGCCGACGATGCCGTAGTCGGCGACCTTGAAGATCGGCGCATCGGCGTCCTTGTTGATGGCCACGATCGTGCGCGCCGTGCGCATGCCGGCGAGGTGCTGGATCGCGCCGCTGATGCCGACGGCGATGTAGAGCGGCGGGCTCACGACCTTGCCGGTCTGGCCGACCTGCTCGCGGTGCGGACGCCAGCCGGCGTCGACGACCGCGCGCGAGGCGCCGACCGCGGCCACGCCCGGTCCGAACGCGGCGGCGAGGTCCTCGATCAGCTTGAACTGCTCCGCCTCGCGCAGGCCGCGGCCGCCGGCGACGACCACCTTGGCCTCCTGCAGCGGCGTGCGGCCGGTCGCCGAGGCGACGATCTCCTTGACCACCGACAGCAGGTCGCCGGCCGGCGGCGCCGCCTTGGTGACCTCGGCGCTGCCGCCGCCGCCGGCGACGGCGAAGTTGTTCGGCCGCAGCGTCACGCAGAACGGCGCCTGCTTCGCCCGGACGGTCATCGCCGCCTTGCCGGCGAACACCGGCCTGGTGGCGCCGAACGTGCCGCCGTCGCAGGCCACCGCGATGGCATCGGTGGCGATGCTGCCCTCGAGCAGCGCCGACACCCGCGGCAGCAGGTCCTTGCCCATCGCCGTGTGCGCCATCAGCACGGCGCCGGCGCCGGCGGCCTTGGCGTGCTCGGCGACGGCCCTGGCGTAGCCGTCGCCGCTGTAGTGGGCGAACGCCGGTCCGTCGACGGCGACGACCCGGTGCACGCCGCTGCCCGCCAGCTCGGCGCAGGCGCCGTCGAGCCCGGACCCGCAGGCGATGGCGATCACCTTGCCGCCGCTCTTCTGGGCGAGCTGCAGTCCGGCGGTCACGGCTTCCAGGGTGGTGCGCTTCAGCTGACCACCGCGAACTTCGGCGACGACGACGATGTTGCTCATGGGGGGTGTCTCCGGTGGGTGGGGATCAGAGGACCTTGGCCTCGTCGCGCAGCGCCGCGATCAGCGCCGGCACCGCCTCGGCGCCGTTGCCGAGGATGCGACCCGCCGCGCGCTGCGGCGGCAGCGCCAGCGACACGACCTCGAGCGCCGGCGTCGGCAGTTGCGCCGCCGCCTCCTCCAGCGGCTTCTTCTTCGCCGCCATGATGCCCTTCAGGTTGGCGTAGCGCGGCTCGTTGAGGCCCTTCTGGCAGCTGATCACGGCCGGCGTGCGGCAGGTCAGCACCTCGCGGGCACCCTCGATGTCGCGCTCGGCGGTGAACGCGCCGCCCTCGAGCGTCAGCTTCGCGACTTCGGTCACGCAGGCGAAGCCGAGGCGCGCGGCGAGGTTCGCCGGCAGCTGGTTGTTGTCGGCGTCGACCGCCTGGCGGCCGCACAGCACGAGCTGGCACGGCACGGTCCGGATCCAGGCCGCCAGCGCCGCGGCCGTCGACGCGCCGTCGAAGACCCACTGGTCGGTGGTCAGCAGCACGGCCTTGTCGGCGCCGCGCGCCAGCGCGTCGCGCAGTTCCTTCTGGGCATCCTTGCTGCCGATCGTCACCACGGTGACCGAGCCCTGGCCGAGCTGCTCCTTGAGGCGCAGCGCCTGCTCCAGGGCGAACTCGTCGTAGGCGTTGAGTTCGAACGTCACCCCGGCGGGGTCGATCGACTTGCCGTCGGCGGCGATCTTGATCGCCGTGTCGGTGGCGGGGACGCGCTTGATGCAGACTACGATGTCCATGTCGGCTCGGGCGTGGGGCGGAAAATCGGGCGAGCAGTGTAGCCGCCGTCGGCCGCGATCCGACCCGGGATTTTCCGGGGCGGCCGCGGACCCGGCTGCGGGAGCAACCCCGCGCGACGGCCCGGATTTCGGGCCACCGGGGGCGTCAGACCGAATCGAGGCCGTCGACCCAGAGCGGCCGCGGCCCGCCCGCCGCCGGGCGCTGCATCGGCCCGGCCACCTCGACCACGTCGAGCGTCGCGTCGCGCAGCCGTTCGCGCAGCCCGGTGCGGTAGGGCGGCAGCAGCAGGAAGGCGTGCGTCTGGCCGGTGGCGTGCAGCGCCGCGGGCAGCAGGCGGGCCAGCGCCGCGTCGCTGCCGCCGAGCTCGTGCCAGTGACCCTGCAGGTCGGCGCCCTTGCCACAGCAGGCGTAGGCGGTGACGGCGCCGTCCTGCTCGAGCACCAGGGTGGTCATGCCCGGCGTCGTCAGCAGGCCCGACATCACGCGCGGCGAACGCGCGACCCGCCACGGCTTCTGCTCGTGCAGCGCGTGCAGCGCGGCGTGGTCGCGCGGCTCGGCCGGCCGCACGCAGGCCAGGTCGCGCGCCGGCCGCCGTGCCAGCACGAGGCACGTCTCCGGGGCGCCGGCGACGAAGCCGTGGCGGGAATAGAGGTCGGGCCGCTCGGCCCACAGCAGCCACCGGTCGGTGCGCGGCGCGGTCGCCAGGAGCGCCGCGGCGAGCACCTGGCCGGCGTGGCCGCGCCCGCGCCGGTCCGGATCGGTCGCCACCGACCCGACCAGGCAGGCGCGGCGCGGTCCGTCCGCGGCGTGCAGGGTGACCAGGCGGCAGGCGCAGTGGCTGACCAGCCGTTCGCCGTCGGTCTGCACGAAGAACAGCCCGTCGCCATCGCTGCGGTAGAGCTGCGGCCAGGTGTGCTGCACGCCGTAGGCGTGGTCGGGCAGCAGCCAGGCGTCGAGCTGTGGCAGCCAGCGCTGCATGGCTGTCCGGTCGACCTGCCGCACCGGCGCCGCGGTCGCCGTCATGGCCGCTGGGCGAGGAACGCCGATTCGAGCCGCTGGCGCAGGTCCATCGCCGTGACGAAGCCCTCGTCGGCGGCGCGCAGCGCCTGCCGCAGCTGGTCGGCGTCGGCGGCCGGGGCCGTGCGCTGCTGTTCGGCGGCGAGCCGCTGCAACCGTTCGAGCAGGCGCTGGAACGCCGGTTCCTCGCCGCCAGCCGGGACCGCGGTCGGTGCCGGCGGCAGCGCCGCCGTGGCGGCGGGCAGCGGACCGGTGGGGCGCAGCATCGGATCGCTCATCGCCGCCTCAACGCAGGAAGCCCTGCAGGCTGGTCTGCATCATGCGGGCGCTGACCTGCAGCGCCGCCTGGTAGGCCATGTCCTGGCGCTGCAGCGCCAGGATCGACTCGGCGAGGTCGGTGTCCTGCACCAGCGACAGCGATTCCGTGCGCGCCACGCGCAGGCCCTCGACGCGGTTGCCGAGCACGTCCATGCTCGACGAGCGGAAGCCGAGCTCGCGCAGGCCGTCGAGGATCGCGTCGTGGGCGTCGGCGACCTCGTCGAGCATGCCGGCGATGCGGTCGCGCGCGACCTGGTCGGGCAGGCCTTCGTCGTTGCGCAGCAGGTCGCGCAGGGCGATCAGGGTCGTGAAGGCATCGAACGTGCCGTTGAAGCGCACGTCCTCGTCGCCGGCGCGGGCGAGGTTGCGCACGTCGACGTTCAGCACGCTGCCGTCGTGCGCGCTGCGCACCGGCACGCTGTCGCGGCCGAAGTCGGAGATCAGCACCGTCGAGGCGCCGCCGTCGACCGACAGGTTCGCCTGCGCGGTGAAGGTGCCGGTGGTCTGGGCCGGCATGCCCGTCACCGTCAGCGAGATCGTGCGTCCGTCGGCGGTCGTGAACACGCCGTCGGTCACCGGGATGTTCACCTTCGAGCCGCCGCCGATGCTGAGCCCGTCCGGCGGCGTCGTGAACTCGAAGGTCAGCGGCCCGACCGCGTCGGTGAAGCCGCTGCCGGCGCTGACCGTCGGCGGCGCGTCGCCGCCGAGGCCGGCGAAGGTCACCGACAGGCGGCCGAAGCCGATGCCGGTGTCGCCGCGACCGACCGGCGCGGCGCCGGTGCCGGCGCTGCCGAGCGCGGGCGTGAACGCGGTGGTGCCGCGGGTCCGTTGCTGGAACAGGGCGTCGCCGGGGATGTTCAGGCCGGTCTGCACCCCGGGCGCGACCTCGACGGCGAGGCTCTCGCGGTTGCCGCGGTAGACGACGCGCGTGCCGCCTGAGCCCGACACCAGCTCGAACGGCGCCGAGCCGTTCTGGGTGCCGCCGAACAGGTAGCGTTCGCCGCGCCGGCTGTTGCCGATGCCGACCAGCTGGCTCAACAGCTGGTCGATCTCGGCGGCGATGCTCGCCCGGTCGCCGCCGCTGAGCGTGCCGTTCGCCGCCTGCGTGGTCAGCTCGCGCACGCGCTGCATCAGGGCCGAGGCGTCCTCGAGCGCCGCCGCACCGGTGTTCAGCGTCTCGCGGGCCAGCGCGACGTTGCTGCCGAGCTGCTCGAGGTTGCGCAGGTCGTTGCGCAGCGGCAGCAGCCGCAGCGCCGCGGCCGGATCGTCCGACGGCCGGTTGATGCGCCGTCCGGTCGCGACCTCCTGCTGCAGCTGCGAGAACCGGAACAGGCCGTTCTGCACGTCGCCGAGCGCCCGCGAGTACAGCATGCCCTGGGTGATGCGGATGCTCATCGTCACCTCCCGAGGTTGATCAGCGTGTCGGTCATCTGCTGGGCCACGGCGATCATGCGGGCCGCGGCCTCGTAGGACTGCTGGAAGCGCAGCATGTCGACCATCTCCTCGTCGAGGTTGACGCCTGAGATGCTCTCGCGTTCGGCCTGCAGCTGCTGCAGCAGCAGGCGCTGTGCCTGCAGGTCCGAGGCCGCGGCCGAGGTGCGGAAGCCGACGTCGCCGATCAGGTCGGCGTAGAAGTCCTCGATCGTGTTGGCCTCGAGGTCGTCGAGGTCGAGCCCGCGCAGGGTCAGCATCCTGGTCAGGTTGCCGGCGTCGCCGGCGGCGGTGCCGAGACCCGCCGCCAGGCGATCGGGGTTGCCGATCAGGTCGGGGTTCACCTCGATGTCGCCGGCGGTGGAGCCGAGGAAGAACGCGTTCAGGCCGAGGGCCACCAGCACGTCGCTGGTGTCGCTGTCGGCCAGCGCGTCGAGCGCGAACGCCTGGCCGTCGGTCGCCGAGATCGGGCCCGGGCCGAACGCCACCTTGATGCCGTTGCCGAGGTCGAGCGGCGTGTCCGGCTCGTAGCCGGCGCCGACGTCGAGCGTCGTCACCAGGTTGCCGGCGCCGTCGAGCACGCGCACGCGCAGGTCCGGGGTCTGGCCGACGATGCCGTCGCCGGCGGCGACGAACGTGAACTGCTGGTTCGTGGCGCCGGTGTAGGCGCCCTCGACGCGCACGGCGAGCGTGTGGTCGCGGCCGGTCGCCGTGGCGGCCGACAGGCCGAGCGCGCCGAGCGCGGTGCCGGCGCCGACGTTCGCCAGCGTCAGCTGCGAATCGCTGCCGCCCTGGGCGCTGCGCAGCACCAGCCGGCCGCCGACCTCGGTCGCGGTGCCGGCGCCGCCGAGGTCGGCGTTGATCGCCGCCGCCAGTTCGGCGGTCGTCGCCGCGGCCGGGTTCGCGAAGTCGCTGGCGTCGAGCGTCACCGTGCGCACCGTCGGCGCCGCCGCCGTGCCGGTGGTGACGGTGAAGCTCAGCGGGAAGGTCTGGCCCGAGAGGTCGTACGGGCCGCGCTGCTGCGAACCGACCACCGGCGCGGTGCCGCCGAAGGTGCCGGCGCCGTCGGGGTCCGGGTCGAGCCGCGGCGAGAAGTCGAAGCCGTAGCCGGCGTCGGCCTGGAGGCGCAGGCGGCCCTGCGGATCGACGCTCGCCGACAGCCGGTCGATGGCGTCGAGCCGCGCCGCGAGGTCGTTCAGCGTCATCGTGTTCGGGTCGATGTCGATGCGCGTGCGCTCCAGCGCGCCGGTCGCCGTGTTGGTGACCGCGACGTGCAGCGCCCCCCGCTGCACGTCGAACAGGAAGCCCGACTGCGACAGCAGCTCGTCGCCGGCGATGCCGTTGCCGTTGCGGTCGCCCGAGCCGTAGGCCGCGACCAGCGACCGGAACGGTCCCGAGCGCGGCATGCCGGTCGAGTGCAGGCGGTTCCACTCGAGCACCGTCGAGCGCGCGAGCTGGTCGAGGCGGCTGGTGATCGCGGGCAGCGAGTCGGCCTCCTGCCGCAGCAGCGAGGCGATGCGGCCTTCGCGGACCTGCGCCGGCGCGCCGGCGTTGCCGACGGTGACCTGGGTGCGGTTCTGGCCGTCCTTGCCGACGGCGAGCCGCGTGGTCTGGTCGCCGGCGACCAGCAGCTGGCCGCCGACCAGGATGTCGAGGCTGCCCGAGCTGCGCTCGATGGTGCGCGCGTCGAGCATCTTGCCGAGCTCCCGCACGTGCTCGGCCCGGGCGTCGCGCAGGTCGTTCGCCGCGGCGCCGGTCGCCTCGGCGGCGATGATCTGCCGGTTGAGCTGGGCGACCGAGCGGGCGCGCTCGTTGGCCTGCTGCACGAGGCCGCGCACCTCCTGGAAGGTGCTGTCGTTGAGGTTGCCGAGCCGCCGCGCGGCGAGCCGGAAGCCCTGGCTCAGGCTGCTGCCGGCCTGCACGACGCCGCCGCGCAGCGCGCGGTCGGCGGGATCGGTGCTCAGCTGCCCCACGGCGCCGAACAGCCCGGCCAGCGACTGCGACAGACCGCCGTCCGGTTCGGCGAGGATGCTCTCGATCTCGCGGAAGCGCGACTGCTCGAGTTCGACCGCGCCGACCAGACCGAGCTGCAATGCCAGCCGGGTCTCGAGGCCGTTGTCGACCAGGCGCGAGATGCCGCGCACCTCGACGCCGGTGCCGATCTGGAAGGTGCTGCCGATGCCGAACGGCATCGACGCCGACAGCTCGACGCGCTGGCGCGAGTAGCCGGCGGTGTTGGCGTTGGCGACATTGTTGCCCGCCGTCTGCATGCCGAGGCGGGCCGCGGTCAGAGCCCGCAGTCCCGCGCCGAGTCCGAAGCCGAATGTCATGGTCGCCTCCCTCTGTCCTCAGATCCTGCCGTCGACGATCGCGCCGCGTTCGCGGCGCGGACCGGATGCCGGTGCGGTGCGGGCATGCCGGTCGTAGACCGCGGCGCCGGCGCCGGCGCCCGTCGCGCCGGCATCCCCCGCCGCACCGGCGAGCAGGCCGGCATGGGCGCGCTGCGCGAACTGCAGCAGGCGCTGGCCGAGCGTCACTTCGACGCGCACCGCCTTCGCCTGCGCCGTCGCCCGATCGGCGGCCGCGCGCAGCGACCGCGCCGCCGCCGTGGGCAGCGCTGCGGCGATGCGCGTGACGTTGACGTGCATCGCCGCGGCGGCGGCGCCCAACGGCGCCGGCAGCACGCGGCGGATGTCGGCCAGCAGGTCGGCACGCAGCGCCTCCTCGCGGGCGAGTTGCTGCGCGACCTGCTCCAGCCCGGGCGACGGGACGACGGCATCGGCGGCGCCGCGGCTCCAGGCGGCGCGGCGCGCCTGCAGGCCCTGCAGCATCTCGCCGAGCAGCCCGGCGGTGGCGTCGAACGACTGCTCGAGCCGTGCACAGAGGTCAGGGAACGACATGGTTGCCTCCCGGGCCGGTGCGGCCCAGCGTGGTCCAGCCGACGCGGTTCGCGGCCGAAGCCGCGTTCGCGGCCTGCCGCGCCGCGGCGTCGAGACGCTCCCGCGCCGGCAGTTCGCCGTTGCGCTCCAGGTCGGCCAGCAGCTGCTCGCGGATGCCGATGCGGCTCGACGCCACCATCTGCTCGGCCAGGTTCTGGTCGAACCAGTCGGCGTAGGTGCCGGCGCCGGGGCCGGCGCCGAACATGCCTTCGCCGCCGACCGACGCGGTCTGCCGCAGGCTGCCGACCAGCGTGCGCACGAACACGGTCTCGAACTGAACGGCCACCCGCTCGGCCCGTTCGCGCGCCTGGGTCGCCGGATCGCCGTGGCCTGGCCGTGCCAGCCGTTCGAGCGCGGACGGGTGCATCAGCGCACCTCCAGCGTGCCGTGCAGGAAGCCGCCCTGGTCGAGCGCCTGGAACACCAGCACCAGCTGGGCCGGCGTCATGCCCAGCGCGCGCAGGTTCTGCAGCAGGTCGGCGACCGTGGCGCCGCCGCTGAGCTTCTGCAGCTCGGGATCGTTCGTCTGCACCTCGACGCGCGTGCGGGCCACACGCTCGGTGGTGCCCTGCGCCCACGGATTCGGCTGCACGATCTCGTCCTCGTTGACGATGGCGACGGTCAGTTCGCTGAGTCCGACGACGCAGGGGCTGATCAGCACGCCCTCGCCGGCGAGCACGGT
This sequence comes from Planctomycetota bacterium, assembly GCA_019636245.1. Classification (GTDB taxonomy): domain Bacteria; phylum Planctomycetota; class UBA1135; order UBA1135; family UBA2386; genus JAEUHS01. Next base: position 74,336 of record JAHBXX010000021.1, read on the forward strand.
GCCGCTGGCCTGGTCGACGACGACGCGGGCCGGATTCTCGACGGCGACGCGCACGTTGCCGACGAGGTTCAGGATGCGCAGCGCGTTCTCGTTGGTGCGGTCGGCGTCGGGCAGTTCGATGCGGATGAGCGCCGGGTCGACCGCGCTGACCAGCGCCGGCGAGCCGTCGAGCGCCGTGCGCACGCCGGCGGCGATCGACGCCGCGTTGAAGGGGCTCGGGTTGAGCACCTGCAGCTCGAGCGCGCCCGACTCGCTGAAGAACGACGACCGTTCCTCGCGCACGACGAGGCCGCCGTTGTGCAGCCACGCGGTCGCGCTCGGGTTCTTGGTCGCCGAGGCGTTGGTGCCGGCGGCGACGAAGCCGGGCGTGATCAACGCCCCCTGGGCGACGACGTAGGTCTGACCGTCGACGCCCTTCAGCTCGGCGCGCAGCAGCTCGCCGCCGCGCAGCGACAGCGCGTCGCTGAGCACCTCGACCTTGACGTCGAGCATCTGCCCGGTCTTCGAGAACGGCGGCAGCGTGCAGGTCAGCGACACCAGCGCGGTGGTGCCGCCGATGACGTCGGCGATGGTCAGGTTGAGGCCGAGCTGGCGCACGACGTTGAGGATCGCCTGCCGTGTGCCGCGATCGCTGGAGCCGTTGCCGGGCGGCAGGCCGGTGACGATGCCGATGCCGAGCAGCTGGTGCGGCATGCTGTTGTGCAGGCGGGTGATGTTGCGGATCCGCGGCGACAGCACGGTCTCGCCGAGCGCGCTCTGCTGCACCGGCAGCGGTTGCGCGAGCGGTGGCTGCGGCAGGATCGTGGTCGGCAGCTGCGCCGCGAGCGCGGTCGCGGCGTGCAGGGCGAAGAGCAGGGCGGGCAGGCGCATCGGGGACCTCAGAAGGGCCAGGCGGCCCAGATCAGCGTGTCGAACAGCTGGCCGACGGGGCCGCGCGAGACGGTCCGCGTGGTGGCGCCTTCGCCGTTGATGGCGATGCGGGCGTCCGCGACCTGCTGGCTGCTGACGGTGTTGTCGGGGGTGACGTCGAGCGCCCGGACGACGCCGCTGATGCGCAGCGTGCGGGTCTCGTCGACGACGGTGACGCTGCGCGTGCCGGCGACGACGAGGTTGCCGTTCGGCTGCACGTCGACGACGACGACGGCGATGCTGGCGCGCACGTCCGAGCCCGAGTTCTGACGTGCCTGGCCCTCGAAGTCCTGTTCCTTGCGGATGTCGATGCGCGGCAGCACGTTGGTCTTGAAGGTCTTGTCGCTGAGCGAATAGGCGTTGAGCCGCGCCGCCAGCGAAGTGTCGTTGCGGCGCTCGACCCGGTCCTCGTTGCGGACGCTGTGCTGCTCCTGGATCGTGACGGTCAGGATGTCGCCGACGTTGCGTGCCTTGAGGTCGGCTACGGCGCTGATCTGGGCGCCGGGGCGCACGTACGGGTTCTGGGCCCGGAGCGGCGTGGCCGCGGCGAGCAGGACGACGGCCAGCAGGGAGATGTGGGTGGACTTCATGGCTGCACGACGACGAGGCCGGGGCCGGTGACGACGCCGGTCAGCGTCGCCCGCGACTGGACGTTGGTGAGGGTGACGCGGCCGCCCAGCGGCGCGTCGTGGTTGGCCATCGCCTTGGCGGTGACCTTGACCCGGCCGCGGGTCAGCACGACGGTCACCACTTCGCCCTTGTGCACCAGGGCCGGCGGCGCCGTGTCGCCGAGCGTCAGCCGCTGGTTGGGCTGCAGGTTGCGGGCGGCGATCAGGCCCTCGACCTGCGGCATCGCCGCCAGGAACAGGCCGGTGGCCTGGGCCATCGGCTCGCGCACGGCGGCGAGGTTCTCGGGGCCGAGCGGGGTGCCGGCGCGGATCGAGCCGGTGGTCTTCAGCACCACGTGGTAGCGCTGCAGCGTGAACTGCAAGGGCACGCGCTTGCAGGGCTCGCCGTCGACGAGCACCTCGACGTCGACGACGGCCGAATCGGGACCGGTGCGGTTGCCGCGCACGCGGCTGCGCAGCTCCTGGCTGCGGCGGCCGGGCGGCGCCTGCACCTGGCGCAGGCGGGCCGGCGGCTCGAACTCGACGTCGCCGCCCTCGAGCGCCAGCAGCGCCTGCAGCGCCGCGGTCGCCGACTCGAGCAGCTCGGCCTGCGGCACCTCGACGACCACCGGCTGCACGACGACCTCGGCGGCGCCGGTCAGCTTGCACTGGGCGACGTTGCGGCCGGCGGCGGCCAGCGCCTGCACGATCTCGGTGCGCAGCACGGTGCGCGCGTGGCCGCTGCCCGGCGCCGGTCCGAACGGCACCTGCGCCAGCGCCAGCGCCTCGGCGCCGGCGGGCAGCACTTCGCACAGGTCGCCGATGGTGACGTCGAGGCCACGCACCGTGGTCGCCGGCCGCAGGCGCAGCTCCAGCTTGCCGTCGGTCTCGCCGCCGCCACCGCCACCGCCACCCCCGCCGCCGCCCGTCAGGGCGGCGCCGAGCAGCAGCATCGTCGTCAGGATCGTCATGGTCTCCTCCCTCGGGTGCGCGTCAGCGCGACAGGTTCGTGGCCGTCGACAGCATCTGGTCGCTGGCCTGGATGGCGCGGCTGTTCACCTCGTAGGCGCGCTGCGCGACGATCAGGTTCACCAGCTCGTTGACGATCTGCACGTTCGAGCGCTCGATGAAGCCCTGCTTCAGCAGGCCGAGTCCGGTGCTGCCCGGGTTGCCGGTGATCGGCGGGCCCGACGCCTCGGTCGGACGCACGACGTTGGCGCCGACCGCCAGCATGCCGGACGGGTTGACGAACCGGTGGATCGTCAGCTGGCCGAACAGCGTCGAGTTGTCGGGGCTGCCGGCGGTGCGGCCGCTGACGCGCCCTTCGGCGTCGATCGAGATGTCGAGCGTGTCGTTCGGCACCGTGATCTCGGGCACCAGGATGTTGCCCGCGCCGGTGACGATCTTGCCGTCGGCGTTGAGCTGGAAGCCGCCGTCGCGCGTGTAGCCGAGCGAACCGTCCGGCAGCAGCACCGAGAAGAAGCCGTCGCCGTCGATCGCCACGTCGAGGTTGCGGTCGGTGATCTCCAGCGTGCCGGTCGTGAACACCTTGGTGGTGCCGTTCAGGCGCGTGCCGGAGCCGATCTGCGTGCCGATCGGCACCGGCGTGTCGTTGGCGCCGCGCGCGAGGCCTGGCGCCTGCATCGTGACGTAGAACAGGTCCTCGAACGAGGCCTGCGACTTCTTGAAGCCGGCGGTGTTCACGTTCGCGATGTTGTTCGCGATCATGTCCACCATGGTCTGCTGGGCCTTCATGCCCGTCGCGGTGGTGTAGAGGCTCTTGAGCATCGGGAGAGGTCCTACTTCAGGATGTTGGCGATCAGGTTCTCGTGCAGACGGCCCATGCCGGTGAGCGCCTTCTGCGTGGCGGTGAAGCTGCGTTCGACGGCGATCATCTGCACCAGCTCCTGCAGGCTGTCGACGTTGCTGCCCTCGAGGAAGCCCTGCTGCACGCCGTCGCCGGCCTGCGTCGTGCGCTGGCGCAACGGGTCGACGTAGAGACCCTTGCCGGCCGGCACCAGCGCCTCGGGCTGGGGCAGGGTGACGACGGCGAGTGGTCCCCAGGTCTGGCCGGTGACGGGGCTCTGGATGGTGCCGTTCGGCGAGATGCTGAGGTCGCTCGGGGCCTCCTCGCCGGTGCCGAAGCGGATCGGCTGCCCGCCCGCGTCGAGCACGGCCAGGCCGCCGCGCGTGACGAGGCGCCCGCTGGCGTCCAGCTGCAGCTGACCGTCGCGGGTGTAGAACTGGCCGCCGCGGTCGTCCTGCACCCGCAGCCAGTGCGGGCCGTCGATCGCGACGTCGAAGCGGTTGCCGGTCTCGCGCAGCACGCCGCGCTGCAGATCGGTGCGTTCGCGGTAGGCCACGGTCGGCAGCTGGCGATCGAGCAGCGTGCCGAAGTCCTCGGCGGTCGCCTGCGCGACGGCATGGCGGCGCTTGAAGCTCGTCGTGTCGACGTTGGCGAGGTTGTGCGCGGTCGCCGCCTGCTTCTCGGCGAGGAACGACAATCCGCGGACCAGGGCCATCTCTCCGTAGCTCTGCACGGTCACCTCACGATGTTCATCAGTTCGGCGAGGATCTCGTCGGTCGTCGTGATGACGCGCGAGTTGGCCTGGAAGCCGCGCTGGGCCTCGATCAGGTTCACGAACTGACGGGCGATGTCGACGTTGCTGTTCTCGAGCTGGCCGGCGCGCACGGTGCCGGCGCCGGCGGCGTTCGCCGTGGTCGCGATCGCGTCGTCGGAGTTCGGCGACTCGACGAACATGGTGTCGCCGACGCGCACGAGGCCGCCCTCGTTGCTGAACATGCTGATGCGCAGCGTGTCGAACACCCGGCTCTGGCCGTTGCTGTAGAAGCCGACCAGGCGGCCGTCGTTGTCGAACCCGGTGTTCAGCAGCGTGCCGGCGGCGAAGCCGTCCTGGTCGACGGCGGCGACGGTCGTGCTGTTGCCGAGCTGCGCGACGCCGTCGAACTGCCCGCCGGTGCCTAGGTCGACCGTCACCGTCTGCGCCGCGCCGATGCCGTTCCAGGCGAACGTCAGCGCGTTGGTGCCGCCGCCGATGACGTTGAACGAGCCGTTGTCGTTGAAGCGGATCTGGCCGATCGACGACTGCGTGATCGTGCCCGAGGCCGGATCGGTCGTCGCCTGCAGGTCCCACATGCGCGGGTCGACCGTGCTGCGGGTGAACTTCATGTTCACCTGGTGGGTACGGCCCTGCGCGTCGACGATGGCGATCGAGGTGTCGGCGGTGTCGGGGCCGGTGCCGTCCTGCACGACGGCGAAGTTCGGCCAGCCGTTGCTGCCGGCGTTGCCGGCCGCGTCGCCGATGAACAGGCTGAGCGAGGCCTCCTCCTTCTCGGCGGCGGTGAGGCGCAGGCTGCCGTTGGTGGTCAGCGTCGCCGTGACCTGGGTCGGGTGGGCGATCGTCTGGTTCAGGAACGCCAGCAGGTCGCCCAGCGTCGTGCCGCTGCGGCCCGGGCCCGTGCCGTAGACGAAGGTGTCGGAGAACGCGGTGCCGTCGGGGTTGGTGCCGCCGATCGTGATGGCATCGCCGTCGGCGTAGGGGTTGAGGCGCGTCGTCAGCCGGGCGATGTCGGTGGTCGCGGTCGCCGCTGTCTCCGAGCCGCTCGCCAGCGTCGCCGTCATGCCGAGCGCGCTCAGCAGGCCGGTCGCCGACGGGCCGTCGTCGAACTTCAGGGTCGCCGAGCCGCCGAGCCGCACGGTGTCGATGGTCACCGTGCCGGCGGCGTTGTCGAACGCGGCGGCGATGCCGGCGGCGGAGAACATGCCGGCGACCGCCTGCGCGTTCACCGGGCCGCCGCTGAAGCCGGCCGGCACCTGCAGCGACTGCTGCGCGCCGCCGTTCACCGACATCAGCAGCGTGCGGCCGGCGAACGCAGAGAGGTCGAACAGCGGCGCCGAAGCTCCGCCCGCGGTGGCCACCTTGGTCGCCGGCTGGCCTTCCTTGAGGGCGACGCTCGACTCGACGATCTCCTCGAGCGGGCCGCCGACGGTGGCCGGCAGGTTGCCCTGGAAGCGCACCTGCGCCGTCGGCCGCGCCGGCAGCGTGTCGCTGGTCGGCACGGTGATGTTGCTGCCGCTGGCGCCGACCACGCGCAGGCCGCTGCGCAGGTCGACCAGCGTGCGGTTGGCGTCGACGCCGAACGAGCCGACGCGCGTGTAGAAGCTCTGCGTGCCGTTGGTCAGGGTGAAGAAGCCGCGGCCCTGCAGCGCCACGTCGAGCGGTCGCCCGGTGTCCTGCATCGTGCCCTGGCTGAGGTCGGTGTCGACGCCGGCCATCACGGCGCCGTAGCCGATCTGCAGCGGGTTGGTGCCGCCGAAGTTCGCGCTCGGGCCGGAGCCGGTGCGCACGGTGAAGCTCAGCAGGTCGCTGAACGTCGCCCGCGAGCCGCGGAAGCCCGGCGTGCTGACGTTCGCCAGGTTGTTGCCGATGACGTCGATGTAGGTCTGGTGGACGCGCAGTCCCGACAGGCCGGTGTAGAGTGCGGTGCTGACCATCTGGTGCGTGCCTCGTCGTGGGTTCGGTGGAGATGGCTCAGGCCGCGGTCGGCTCGCTGATGCCGGTCACCTGGCGCAGGTCGATCTCGGCGCCCTCGGACAGGCGCAGGCGGACTTCGCCGGACTCGGCGACGAACACCGCGGCGACGCGGCCCTGCAGCGGCTCGCCGCCGCCGGTCGTGTAGCTGACCTCCTTGCCGAGCAGCGCGCTGCCCTCGCTGAGGCTCTGGATGCGCGCCAGCAGGCCCTGGTAGTCGAGCAGCTTCAGCATGTTGGTGTTGAGCTCGCGCTGCTCCTGCATCGACGAGTAGCTCGCCATCTGGTTCATGAAGCTCTCGTTGTCGACGGGCTCGAGCGGCGTCTGGTTCTTCAGCTGCGCGGTGAGCAGCTGCAGGAACGGGTTGTCGCCGTAGCTCGCGGCGCGGGTGCCGAGCACCTGGTTGCCGCTGGTGCCGATGCCGTTGGTGGTGGTGGAAGTGATCATGGTCGTGGTCTCCTCAGGCCCAGAAGTCGAGTCCGGCCGCGCTGATCCAGCCCCGGCCGGGCGCCGCGAACGGCGCCGGTGCGATGGGTTCTGCGTTGGCGGCGTGGCGGCGCTGGCGCGGTCCGAAGCCGGCCTGTTCGCCGGCGCCGCCGGCGCCGCGTTGGTGCACCTGCGCGTCCGCGACCTGCAGGCCGGACGCCTGCAGGGTCTGCTTGAGCTGGTCGAGGTGCTTCTGCAGCAGCTGCGTCAGGTCGGCGCGCTCGGCGGCGATCGTCAGCGTCAGCCGGTTGCCGTCCTCGACGACGAGGCGCAGGTCGAGTTCGCCCAGTTCGGGCGGCTGCAGGCGCACGCGCATCTCGCCGCCGTCGGCGGTGAGCTGCACGAGGATCTGCTTGAACACGGAGTCGCGCGCCTGCTCGAGCCTCTCGGCGGCGGCGGCATCGGTGGTGCGGTAGCCGGGGGCGACGGCCGCGGCGCGCGCCGGCGTGGCGGTG
>JAHBXX010000022.1 GCA_019636245.1 Planctomycetota bacterium
CTCTCGTAGTCGAAGTCTCGGTTCTCGCCGCGCCGAGGAAGACCCTGCCGTCGGCCAACGGGACCGCCGTCGAGTGGTTCGCCACTCGCGAGAACGACGATCGGCCAGGCACACGCGGCTCGCAGCGCTGCCCCGGCCGCCGTTGCCGCGAGCGCCGTTCACTGCATCCAGAGCTTCATCGCCGCGTACCACTTGGTCGCCCAGCATTCAGCGGCGAGCCGCGCGAACGCCGCCCTGCGGGCCGCGTCGTCGGCCGCACCGCGCCATTCGCCGAACAGTTCGTCGCCGCGCCTGGCCTGCTGCGCGCGCAGCCCGGCATAGGCCTCGAGCACCTTGGCCGACGCCGCGGCGGTGCCGAACTCGGCGCGGTAGGCGAGGAAGTCGTCGACCCACCTGCCGTCCCGTCCGGTCGCCATCGCCCGGTCGAGTGCCGCGAGCCGCGGCCGCAGTGCCGCGTCGAGCTGCCGCTGCAGCGCCGCCGTGCGCGCCGCATCGGCGCGCATCGCACCGAGCCGCGCGAGCACCGCGCCGACATCGCGCCAGCGTCCGTCCTTCGCCGCCTGCTCGCCGCCCGCCAGCACCGTCTCGGCGTCGTCGCTCGCGCACTGCCGCAGCCAGCGCACGGCTTCGTCGACCGGCAGCAGCGCGAACTGGTGGCCGATGCGTTCGGGCGCGAACAGCCGCACGAACGGGAAGCCGGCGTCGACGAGCCGCAGGTGGCAGTAGGCGCCGCCGTCGAACGCGACGACGTCGTCGGCGCGGCCGTGGATCACCGCGACCGGCACGCGGTGCTGCTGCCGCACCGCCGCGTCGCGGAAGTTGTCCGGCTCGCACTGCACCAGCAGGTTGCAGCTCATCGGGAAGGCGCCCGCCACGAGCTTGGGATAGAACATCACTAGGCAATAGGTCAGGAAGCCGCCCTGACTGTGGCCGCCGAGGTACCACTGCGTGATCGGCAGTTCGCGCTGCAGCTGCTGCAGCGCCTCGGCGACCAGCGCCGGACTCTGCCGCCGCGCCCACAGCGGGCCGACGTCGGGGCCGCCGAAGTTGACGTACGAGTAGTTGAAGCGCAGCGCCGCGGGCCTGCTGGCCGGGCTCAGGCTCTCGCCGTCGAGACCGACCACCGCGAACTCCTCCGCCAACTCGGGCCAGGTCGCGACGATCGTGTCGACGTAGGCGCGGCTGTCCATGTTCGAGCCGTGCAGGATGCAGACCGCCGGCCACTTCGCCGCGCCGGCGTGGGCCTTGGGCAGCCGCACGTGGTAGCGCACGCCGACGTCGGTCTGGCCGCTCGCGACCTTGCCCGGCTCGGCGCTCGCGCGCTGCGGCGCCTTGCGGTAGCCGCCCCAGAAGGTGCCGTCGTCACCGGCCTTGCCGGTGAACGCACCGTCGGCGGGCAGCAGTGCCCAGGTCCCGTTGCCGCTGCCGCCCTCGTCGCGCCAGCGGAAGGTCAGGGAACCCTGCTCGAGCTTGCCCTCGATCTCGCCCTTGCCGTCGTGGCCGTAGGTGCCGGTGACGCTCGCGCCGCGCTGCACCAGCTCGGCCGGCCCGAACGTCGTCATCCACGCGCCGCTGAACGTCGCCGCGCCGCGCGCGCTGCCGTCGCGCACGACGACCAGCGATTCGAGTTCGCGCGGCGTGAACCTGCGCGCCTTGCCGTCGACCTTGGCATCGAGCCGGGCGAGCTTCAGCCTGCCGCGCAGTTCGACGCCGGCCGCGACCACGACGTCGGGTTCGCCGAACACGATCTGCTCGAGCTTGTCCGGCTTCACGGACGCGCTGCCGAACTCGGTGTCGAGCGTCAGCACCGGCGCAGTCCAGACCGCCGCGAGCGGCGGTTCGCCCTTGCGCGTGAGTTCGACCGACAACGGCGCTTGCGCCGCGGCGGCGCCGAGCACCAGGAGGACGATCAACGAACGGAGTGCGAGCATGTCGAGGTCCTGGACACCGCCGGCAGGCAGGCCGTCGGCGGAAACCGGCAGATCAGCGCCGCGGCAGCACGAGTTCCAGCGTCGTGGTCCCGCCGGCACGCACGTCGACCACGGCCTCGACCGGTGGCAGGCGGCGGCCGAGCGAGGCATCGAAACCGTGTTCGCCCCAGGCGCCCCGGAAGTACACCAGCACCGGACCGGGCGGCAGTCCCGGCACCGTCACGGTGCCGTCCGCGTCGGTCAGGGCGGAAGATGCCTCGACCGCCTGGTCGCGGGCGGCGTGGAACCCGGCCCCGTCGGTGGGTGCGGGCCCCGCGCGTCCCCACGGTTCGAACACGAAGCCCGCGCCCGGGCGCGGTGCCCCTTCCGGATCGACGACCCGCAACGCGACCGTGCCGCGCGGCGTGCGCCGCAGCACCACTTCGGTCTCACCCTCGGCGAGCTGCCGGTAGACCTCGCCGCCGTCGACGAAACGCACCCCGACCAGCACCACCGCCCGCGCCGGCAGCGGCGCCCACTGCTCGAGCCGCCCCTCGGCGACCGGGTGCCGCACCGGCGTGCCGTGGTCGTCACGGTGCCAGATCCAGAGGGTCGCCGGCATTGGGGCGCCGTCGCGGTCGACGACGCGCACGACAACCCGTGCGGCCTCGAGCTCGACGATGCCGACGTGCCGCTCGTGGCCGCCCGGCGGCAGTTCGAGCGTCTGCAACAGCGTGCCGCGGTGGCCGAAGCACAGCCGCCAGGTGCCCGGCGCGGCGGCCAGCGTGAACGAACCGTCGGCGGCGGTCGTCACCGCCGCGGCGCGATCGCGGCCCCAGACCTGCACGTCCGGTACCGGCTGGCCCGCGTGCCGCACCGCGCCGCGCACGACGATCGGGCTCGTGGCGTACAGGTCGAGGAACGTCGCCGCTCCGGCCGTGATCGCGACCTCGGCCCGCGGCACGAACGACCCCGCGTCGAGGTCGCCGACCTGCCACGCACCGGGCGCGAGCCCGCGCACCGCGAAGGCGCCGCCGTCGACCGGCACGAGGTGCAGGAGCGCCGGATCCGCCGCCGCCCGCAGCGCCACGAGTTCCCCCGGCGCTCGGCCGCGCAGCGCCCCGTCGCGCTGCAGGCGGTGTTCGAGCCCCACCGGCTGCTCGCCGGCCTCGACCCCGCACCGCACGTCGAGCGTGTGGGCGGCGGCGATCACGCTGACGTGCCAGCGGCCGGGCGCCAGCCCGAGTTCGTAGCCGCCGTCGGCGCCGGTGGTCGCGCGCGCCGTCGTGTAGCACTCGTCGGGGCCTGGCGCGCGGCGATCGTGCCAGAAGCAGCCGGGCTCCTCGTCGCCGGCGCGGCGCGCGCGCTCGTCGGCGCCGGCGATCGGCTCGCCGTCGATCGTGAGGACCCGGCCGCGCACGACCGCGGCCGGCGCCAGCGCAATCGTCGTCGCCACGCGTTCGCCGGCCAGCAGCCGCACCATCGGCAGGCTCTGCCAGTTGACCGGCGCTCCGTCCACGAGCGCGCGCCGGCGCCCCAGCAGCTCGATGCGCGCGTGGTGGCGTCCGGCCGGCGCCACGGCGCGGAACGTGCCGTCGGCGGCGATCTCGGCCGTGACCACGGGGGCCCCCGGCAGCACGTGCGCGTAGACGCCCATCGGCTCGAGCACGACGCGGCCGGCGCGCGGATCGACGGCGTCGAGTCCGGTCAGCGTGCCGAGCAGCTCGCCGGGCCGATCGACGACGACTTCGACGTACGGCAAGGACCCGCGATGCTCGGGCCGCGCGATGCAGGCGACGCCGCTGCGGCCGTCGGCCGTGCGCGCCAGCGCGAACCCCTCGAAGACGTGCTCGAGTTGCCGCGCGTCGCGCAGCCAGAACATGCCCATCGCGTCGCTGGCGCCGGTGATCGGCGGCACGCCGCCCCAGCCGATCGGCCCGCGGCGCGTGCAGTGCAGCACCAGCGTCACGTCGGCACCGGCGACGGCGCGGCCCTGGGCGTCCAGCACCTTGACCGCGACGATGCCGAGGTACGGCAGCCGCCGCAGTGGCAGGTCGACGCGCGCGGCGGTCGTCGCGACGGTGGTGCGGACGCGGGCGCGGCGGCCGTCGGCGGCGACCGCGTCGAGTTCGTAGACCGCCGCCGGCAGCCCGTTGAACGCGAACCACCCCGCCGCGTCGGTGCGGGCCTGTCGTTCGAGCCGCACCCCGAAGTCGAGCGGCGCCAGCGCTGAACTCGCCGGTTCGACCGCGCGCAACGTGACCATGGTGTCGGCCGCGGCGTGGCCCTCGACCGCATCGTGCACCCGGCCGGCGAGTCCCCCGATCGGCAGCGCACCGACGTACGGCTCCGGCGCCCGCGACGGCGGCACGACCGCAGCGCGATCGGTCACGGCAGTGCTCTGCCAGTCGCCGCCGGCCTGCACGCCCCCCGCCTGGGCCCCGGTCGCCGCGTCGGCCACCGGCGTCGCCGCCGACGGCCCGTCGCCGGCCCCGAACCACCACACGCCGAGTCCGAGCGCCAGCAGCGCCGCGGCGATCCAGCGCAGCGACAACGCGCCGGCGACCGCCGGCGCGGCCTCGAGCGGTGGCCGCGCGAACCGCTGCCACGCCAGCAGCGGCATCGCCCAGGCGGCGCGTTCGCCGCCGTGATCGTCGTCGAGGCGCCGGCGCAGCCGTTCGACCGCCTGCTGCATGCGGGTGCGGACGGCGCTGGCCGAGAGGCCGAGCCGCGCGCCGATCGCGGGTGAGCCGAGGCCCTCGTAGTAGTGCAGCAGCACGACCTCGCGCAGAGGTTGCGGCAGCGCCTGCACGGCGGCGACGACGCGCCGGCGCACCTCCTCGCGGGCGACGATGTCGGCGGCGCTCGGCACATCGACCTGCCGCCCGGCCTCGCGTTCGTGCTGCCGGCGCCGCCGTTCGGTGCGCCGGCGGTTGCGCCAGACGTTCTGCAACACCGTGCGCAGCCAGCCACGCGGTTCGCGCACGGCGTCCACCGGCTGCGACAGCGACCGCATCCAGGCGTCGTGTACGACCTCGTCGGCATCGGCTGTGCCGGCGAGATCGGTGGCAAGCCGCCGCACGAACTCGACGTGTTCGAGCAGCAGGACCGTCGCGGGAGTGGGGCTCATCGACGGCAGGACATCGGCCGCGCCGCGGCCGTCGGCAGTATCCGCCGAAATCGGGGGCCGCGGTATCGTGCGCCGCGCTGCGGCCGCTCGAACTGATCGAGACGGGCTCGCCTGCGACCGGGCACGCGCCGCACCTTCAGCCCCGCGCCGCGTCGAGCGCCCGCCGCAGGTCGGCCGCCAGATCGCGCCACCACTCGACGCCGATGCTGAGCCGCACCAGCCCCTCGGTGACGCCGCCGGCCTTCAGGTCCTCCTCCGACATCTCCGACGCGGTCGTCGTGCGCGGGTGGCAGGCCAGCGACTCGACCCCGCCCAACGACACCGCCAGCCGCACCAGCTGCAGCGCATTCAGGAACCGGAACGCCGCCGCGCGCCCGCCGTGCAGCTCCAGCGACACGATCGAGCCCGGCGCCGTGCACTGCTGCTGGTAGATGCGCGCCTGGTCGCCGGTCAGCAGCGACGGGTGGTGCACGACGGCGACCGCCGGGTGCGCCTTCAGCACGTCGACCAGCCGGGTCGCGTTCTTGCTCTGCTTGACCATGCGCAGCCACAGCGTCGCCATGCTGCGCTGCAGCATCCAGGCGGTGAACGGCTCGCAGATCGTGCCGAGGAACGCGCGCGTCGCCTTGATGCGCCCCACCAGCTCGGGGTCGCTGCTGGTCAGCGCGCCGGCGAGCACGTCGCTGTGGCCGCCGAGGAACTTGGTCGCCGAGTAGAGGCAGACGTCGGCGCCGTGCCGCAGCGGCGACTGGAACACCGGCCCGAGGAACGTGTTGTCGACCACGATCGGCACGCGCCGGCCGGGCACCCGCCGCCGCACCTCGGCCGCGACCGCCTGCAGGTCGATCATCTGCAGCGTCGGGTTCGCCGGCGTCTCGACGTAGACGACCGCGACCCGGTCGCCGTGCCGCGCCAGCGCCGCCGCCCAGTCGCCGCCCTCGACGGGCACGGCCTCGACCTGCCACTCGGGCAGCATGTGGCGCAGGAAATGGTCGGTGCCGCCGTAGACCGGACGCTGGTAGAGCACCACCTGGCCGGGCCGCGCGAGCGAGAGCAGCGTCGTGGCGATGGCCGACATGCCGCTGGTGAACGCCGCCGCCGCCTTCGCCCCCTTCTCGGCCGCGCGCAGCGCGTCCTCGAACATCTCCGCGTTCGGATGGTTGAGCCGCGAGTAGATCAGCCCCACGTCCTCGCCGGGCCGCGCCGGCAGCTTGCCGAGCGCGACCTCGAACGCGTGCGCGGCCTGCTCGGCGGTGGCGAAGGCGTAGGTCGACACCGGATAGATCGGCGGCCGCACCGCCATCACCGACAGCCGGGGGTCGAAGCCCTCCGACACCGACGAGGTCTGGGGATGGAACGGGTGGCGCGGGTCCATGCCGGCAAGGGTAGGCGCACCTCGGTGCTGCGGGCACGGGCCGAAGGGCGGGCCGCTATTCTCCCGGTCCATGCACCTGCACCGTTTCCGGCCCCTGCACGCGCACGCTCTGGCGGCGAACCTCTGTCTCCTGCTGTTCCTGGCGGCGCTGGGCAGCCACGCCGCGCTCTACGCAACACGCCTCGCGCAGGGCGCCGACGCCGCGGCGGTGACGCCGGCGGCTGTGGCCGTCGGCTGGTTGGTCCGCTGGGCGCTGCTGGCGACGGCCATCGCCTTCGTGGCCTGGTTCCACCGCTCCTACCACAACCTGCGGGCGCTCGGCCATCGGCCGCGGTACGCCGCCGGCTGGGCGATCGGCGGCTGGTTCGTGCCGCTGCTGCAGTTCGTCCGCCCGATGCAGATCGCCCGCGAACTGTGGGGCGCGACCGGCGCGCAGGATGTCGCATCGCACGGGCGCGTCGCGGCATGGTGGGCCGCCACGCTGCTGGGCGCCTTCGCCGCGGGCCTGTTGGCGGGCCACTGGCCGCTACCCCCCACGGGCAGGCACGCCGTTGCCGGCGCCGGTTTCGGCCTCGCCGCCGACCTCCTGTTGATCGGCGGGGCGCTGCTCGCCGTCGGCATCGTGCGGCGGGTGAGCACCGCCCAGCACGCGGCGCACGCACCGGCTGCGCCGGGCGGCCTCGCGGCAGCCGGCGCCACCTGAGCGCCCGGACGTCTGGCTGCGGCGGCGGCCCTCCCGCTGACCTGCGCGCCTGCTACCGACCCACCGGCGCCGCCAGCGCCGCCGTCGCGAGTCGCGCCCGGGCGATGCCGAGGCCCTGCTGCGCCGCCTGCCCGAGCAGGCCGCGGCTCGCCACCAGATCGCGTTCCACGCCGCGCCCCTGCGCGTGCAGCAGGCCGAGGTCGTGCTGCGCCAGCGCGTGCCCCTGCGCGGCGGCGGCCTGCAGCCAGACCACGGCCGCCGCGTCGTCGGCCGGACCGCCGCCGCGGCGCAGCAGGATCAGCGCCAGCCGGTGCTGCGCGGTCGCGTTGCCCTGCGCCGCCGCGAGCTCGTACCACCGCGCCGCCTCGGCATGGTCCGCCGCGACGCCGAAGCCCTCGTACCAGACCGAGCCGAGCACCGCCTGCGCCCGCACGTTGCCGCGCCCAGCCGCCGCGGCCAGCCGCTCGCAGCCGCGGGCTATGTCGCGCGGTCCGCCGTGGCCGTAGAGCAGCGCGATGCCCAGGTTGGTCTCGCCGTGGGCGTTGCCCTGCGCCGCCGAGAGCTCGAACCAGCGCCGCGCCGCCTCGTGGTCGCGCGGCACGCCGAGGCCCTGGTGGCACAAGAGCCCGAGGTTGTTCTGCGCCGCCGCGTGGCCGGCGATCGCCGCCGCGGTGTACCAGCGCGCCGCCGCCACCGGGTCGCCGGCCTCGCCAGGGCCGCCCTGCTCGCAGCGCAGGGCCAGCAGGTAGGCGGCCGACGCGTCGCCGCCGCAGGCCGCCGCGTGCAGTTCGGCCGGCGTCCTCTCCCCGGGCGCCACCGCGCAGCCGCCGAGCGCCAGCAGCACCACCCACCCACCGCATCGACCGTTGCGTCCCGTGTGCATGCGGCCTGGATCGGGACGGGACGCCGTCGGAGTTGACGACGTTCCGATGAAGAATCGCGGTCGCGGATCAAGGTTCCTTCACCGGCCGCCATGCCCGCGGCATGCGGCTGTCGCGGAACGCGACACCGGCGCGACCGATGGCCTTCGCCGGCCCGACCGTCGCCGCCGGCGAACTCGCGGCGTAGTGTTCCGGCGTGACCTCGGTGCAGGAACTGGCGGCCGCGATCCGCCGCGGCGACCGGGCCGCCCTGGCGCGCGGCATCACCCTGGTCGAGAGCCGCCGTCCCGAGGACGCCGCCGCCGGCGAGGAGTTGCTGCAACTCCTGCTGCCCTGGGCCGGCCAGTCGGTGCGCATCGGCATCACCGGCGCGCCCGGGGTCGGCAAGAGCACCTTCATCGAGGCGCTCGGCCGCCGCCGCTGCGACGCCGGCCAGCGCGTCGCCGTGCTGGCCGTCGACCCGAGTTCGGCCGTCACCGGCGGCAGCATCCTCGGCGACAAGACGCGCATGACCGAGCTGAGCCGCCACCCGAACGCGTTCGTGCGCCCGTCGCCGGGCGGCGGCACGCTCGGCGGCGTCGCCGCGCGCACGCGCGAGGCGATGCTCCTGTGCGAGGCGGCCGGCCACGACCTCGTGCTCGTGGAGACGATCGGCACCGGCCAGTCCGAGGTCACGGTGCACGGCATGGTCGACTACTTCCTGCTGCTGCTGTCGCCGGCCGCCGGCGACGAATTGCAGGGCATCAAGCGCGGCGTCATGGAACTCTGCGACGGCGTGCTGGTGCACAAGGCCGACGGCGACCTCGCGCCCGCCGCCGACCGCGCCGCCCAGCAGTGCCTGCTGGCGATGCGCGTGCTGCACGCCGGCGAACCCGAGCCGCCGCCGGTCGTGGTCGGCTCCTCGCTCACCGGACGCGGTCTCGACGAGCTGTGGCAGGCGATCGAACGGCGGCTGGCCGGGCGCCGCGCCGACGGCTCGTTCGCCGCCACGCGCGCGCGCCAGGCCGAGGACTGGCTCGACGCCGCGGTGCGCGAACGCCTGCTCGCCGACTTCCTCGCCGACCCGGCGACGGTGCAGGCGCTGGCGGCGGCGCGCGAACGCATCGCCCGCGGCGAACTGCTGCCCAGCGCGGCGGCGCGCCAGCTGGTGCAGCGCCGCCCGGGGACGCCGTGACCGCGGCGCCCGACCCGCGGCTCGCCACCGCCGCCGACTTCGCCGCGATCGCGGCGATCACCAACCACTACATCCGCCACACGACGATCCACTTCGGCGCCGAGGACGAGACCGCGGCCGGACTCGAGGCCGCCTGGCGCCAGGGCGCCGAGCTCTACCCGTGGCTGGTGGTCGAGGTCGACGGCGCCGTCGTCGGCTACGCCAAGGCGGGCCCGTTCCGCACCCGCGCCGCCTACCGCTGGTCGGCCGAGACCGGCATCTACCTCGCGGCCGCGCACTGCGGCCGCGGC
Organism: Planctomycetota bacterium; assembly: GCA_019636245.1. Taxonomy (GTDB): domain Bacteria; phylum Planctomycetota; class UBA1135; order UBA1135; family UBA2386; genus JAEUHS01. The sequence goes on from JAHBXX010000022.1 coordinate 9,464, forward strand.
CTCGGTCCGCCGCTCTACCGCCGGCTGTGCGAAGTGCTGCGCCGGCAGGGCTTCCACACCGCGATCGGGGGCATCACGCTGCCGAACCCGGGGTCGGTGCGGCTGCACGAGCGGCTGGGCTTCGTGCCCTGGGGCACGGTCGTGCGCGTCGGCCACAAGTTCGGCGCCTGGCACGACGTCGGCTTCTGGCAGCTGCACCTGCAGCCGGCCGACCACGAACCCGGCCCGCTGCTACCGCCCGCGGTCGCCTTCGCCCGCGGCTAGCCGAGCCCGCCGTTCCTGCAGCAGCGGCGCCCATTCGGGCAGCGCCGACCAGCGCTCGAGCTGCTGCAGGTCGCGCGCCGCGTTGTCGCGGTCGCCGCGGGCCAGCAGCTGGTCGACCAGGCGCAGCTTGCCCTGCAGCCAGACCTCGCCCTCGGCGAGCAGCCGCGCCCGTTCGGCCTGCACGACCGCATCGGCGTTCGCGGCCAGGAACGCGTCGAGGCGGCCGATCGCGCCGCGGTAGTCGCGCCACTGGAAGCGCAGCCGCGACTGGGCCGCGAACACCACGTCGGCGGCGCCGTCGGGTTCGCCGAGCGCGGCCATGCCGAGGTGCTGCGCCCGCCGCTGCTCGACGAAGCGCAGCAGGGCGGCGCCGTCGGCGAGGCGGCGGCACAGGTCGCCGTGGCGCCCGAGCCAGTCGTCGCACTGGCGCACGAACTCGCGCGCCGCCGGCCGGGCGGCGCCGGCGCCGAGGTAGCGGGCCTCGAACGCCGCCAGCAGATCGTGCTCCTGGCGCGCCGCCTGCAGGCGCGGCGCCTCGGCGCTCTCCACCAGCAGGCGACGGATGTCGGCCTGCAGCGCCTGCGCCTGCGCGCGCGTGGCCCCTTCGGCGTCGCGCAGGGCGAACTCCAGCGTGTCGAGGGCGCGCTGCGGCTGGCCGTTGGCGAGCTGCTCGCGGGCGAGGTCGACGTAGTACTGCGGCGTGCGCGGCCAGGTCGAATCCGCGAGTGTGCGCAGCATCAGCGCACCGGCAACCAGCACGGCCAGCACGACGCCCGGCACCAGCCACCAGCCGTGGCCGCGCCGGGTTCGCGGGCGACGTGCGGTCGCCGCGGCCGGACGATGGCCGGCGGCGCGGCCTCGACCGCGGGGCGGCGGTCGGCGCGCCGGCGGCGGCGCCGGCATCGGCACCGGCGGTTCGGCGAGCCAGCGCAGGGTCACCGCGCCGAGCACGATCTCGTCGCCGGGCTCGAGGTCCTTGCAGAACAGCGCCTCGCCGTTGACCTCGACGACGCCGCCCGCGGTGCACGGCTCGACGCGCACGCCGCGCTCGGTGCGCACGAAGCGCAGGTGGCGCGGGGCGATGCCGGGCGCCCGGCACGGCACATCGGCCTCGGCGGCACTGCCGAAGGTCGTGGTGCCCGGGCCGATGGCGACGCGGCGCACCCCTCCTTGCGGCTCCGTGATCTCCAGGTGTTGCAGCACGCGCGACGAGACGAACGGCCGGCAGCGTAGCCACGTTCGCGGCCGGCGCCAGCCTTGCCGCCCGGCGGGGCGCCTCGCCCGGGTGCGAGCGGCCGCGCCGCACCGCGGACCACGCCTCAGCGCGCGCGCTTGCCGTCGCCCGCCGTCCAGGCCGGATCGTCCCGATAGACCCTGCCGGAGCCGAAGTTCTGCACCCAGTGGCGTCCATCGGCGCCGATGCCGACCTCGTGGTGGTTCGGATCCAGCAGGTTGCGGTGGTGGCCCGACGAATGGCACCAGGCGTTGTGCGCCGCGCTGGCCGTGTCGCAGAGGGCGATGTTCTCGCTGGCGCCGTGCGGGTAGCCGGCCAGCTGCATGCGGTCGTAGGGCGTGCGGCGCGCCTCGTTCGGCGACATGTGGGCGAAGTAGCCGAGCCGCGTCATCTCCTCGGCGTGGCCCTGCGCGGCGTCGCAGATGGCGCGCACGATCGCCAGCGGCCGGTGGCCGAACATCGCCCGGTAGTCGTTGGTGACGCGCAGCTGCTCGCGCACGGCCGACGCCAGCGGCTTCGTGGCGATCTCGTTGTAGGCCTCGACCCGCAGCCACTCCTCGTGCTGCTCGCGCTCGGCGACCGTGCGGCAGTAGTCGCGCACGCCGATCGAGTCGCCGGCGGGCAACGCCCGCGCCCACTGCACCGCGGCGAGCCGCGTGGCGTCGAAGGGACCGAGCTGCACCAGCACATCGGCCAGGCCGTCGAGCCGCTCGAGGTCGGTGCGCAGCGTCGCCGGCACGCGCACCCGCAGCCGATCGTCCTTCCAGACGGTGCGCAGGGCCGCGACCAGCCGGTCGACCTCGGCCTGCACGCGGTTGTATTCCGCGAACCGTTCGCCCGACACCGCTGGCGGCCGATAGGGATAGAAGTAGCGCGCCTCGTCGTAGATCAGCGCTCGCGCCTCGTCGCGCGCCCGGTCGAGCAGCACGCGCTGCGCCTCGAGCCGCTCGAGCTGCTTGCGCAGCGCGTGGGTCTCGAGGCGCGCCAGCTGGCGGTCGAATTCCCGCTGCAGCACGGCGGCCAGGGCGGCCGTCTCGTCGGCGCCGCGGCCGACCGCCTCGGCGACCACGGCGTCGCGCGCCGGCTTGTCGCGCAGCAGCGGGTCGAGCCGCCCGGCCAGCCGCTGGGCGTCCTTCTGCAGTTCGGCCATGCGGGCCGACACGAACCCGTCGCGCCCGAGCGTGTAGCCGCGCGCATCGACGGGCTCGCCGCGGCCGTTCGCCAGCACCCCGTCGATGAGTGGTTTGAGCGTCGTGTCGGCCGCCCAGATCCTGGCCAACAGCGCCTCGGCGCGGGCCCGGTCGCCGACGCCGTAGAACAGCGCCGCGGCGCCGACCGCGGCGCGGCCGGTCGGCGCCGTCTGGTCGACCAGCAGCGACAGGCCGAACGCCGACACCTGCGACCACGGCAGTTGCTGCTCGCCACCGTCGGCGGCAGCCGTGGCCCACAGGCCCTGGTCGGTGGCGCGGCGCAGCGTGACGGCGCGGCCCTCGCGCGTGGTCGCCTTCAGCGAGCGGCCGGAGCCGAGCGCTGCGGCGACGCACTCGTGCCAGGCGGCCTGCAGGTCGGCGGCTTCGGCGCGGGCGACGAGGCGGGCCGCGAACCCCGCATCACGAACCTGCACCCGTTCGGCGGTCTCGCGCAGCAGGCGGGCGGCGACGGCGAACGCCCCGGCATCCTCGGCGCGGCGGATCGCCTCGAGCTGGCCCTGCAAGTCGACGAGCGACGGCGGTGCGTCTTCGTGTGCGGCGGCCTTCGCCAGCATCTGCAGCGCCGCCGGACGCGCTGGCGGCGGCTCGTCGACTTCGTCCTCGGCCTCGCGCAGCACCTGGGCCAGCAGTTCCGCGCCCGCCCCGGCGGGGAACCGCGGCTGCGCGCCGCGCAGCAGGCCCACGGCCTCCTCGGGCTTGCCGAGCCGCACCGACTGCCGCGCCTGCGCGGCCAGCAGGTGCGCGTGGCGCATCGCGTCGGCCCGCAGCTCGTCGCCGTGCGCCTGCAGGCGACGCGCGTGCGCCTCGTCGGGGGCGGCGGCGACCGCCTCCTGCAGCAGCGTCAGCGCCGGCCCGAACATCTGCCGGGCGGCCAGGCGGTTGGCCTCGGCCAGGATCCGGTCGGCGCCGTCGGCCGAGGCCTGCTCCTGCACGGCGGCCGGCGTCGCCACGACCGCGGCCGCGGGCGGCTCCGGCGGCGGCTGGGTGGTGGTCGGCGGCTCGGCCGCCGCCGGCGGCGGCACCACCGGCGCCGGGGATTGTGTTCGTGCCGCGGCCGGCGACGACGCCGGGCGCGCTTCGGGCTCGGGCGTCGCCGCCTCGGGCACCGCGGCCACCGTCGGCCGCGGCCGCCGGTCGAGCGTCTCGCGCAGGCCGGCGCGCACCCGGCGCGCCGCCACCCGCTGGTGGGCCTGCCCGCCCTCCTCGAGGCCGCGCAGCTCGCGCGTCCACTCGGCGTGGCTGCGATCCACGGCCGGATCGAGCACCTGCGCCGTCAGCCGCGCGATCTCGGCCTGGATCGCCTCCAGCCGCCCCTGCTCGGCGTCGAGCTGGCCGAGCCGATCGTCGGTGGCGTTCGCCCACTCGCCGCGCAGCTTGGCGATCGCGCTGGCGGCGAGCTCGAGCTGGCCGGCGTCGCGCAGGCGGGCCACCGCCGCGAGTTCGTTGCGGATCGCCACCGTGTCGTCGCCCTGGCTGACGAAGTAGCCGACCACGGCCAGCAGCAGGCCGGCCGCGGCGAACGGCAACCAGCCGGCTTTGCGTCGCCCGCGCGGCGGCCGCGCCAGCCGGGACGGCACGGCGGCGGCCAGCACATCGTCGGCGCTGACCGGGCGGGTCACCGAGCGGCCGACGACCAGCACCGCCTTGCCGATCTCGATGCGGTCGCCGAGGGCGAGGTCCACCGCCGCGACGTCGCGGCCGTTCACCCGCACCGGTCCGATCGCCCGCAGGCGCACGGCCGCCGCGGCCGGCTCCAGCCGCGCATGCTCGGGCTGCACGCCCTCTTCCTCGAGCCGCAGGTCGGCGACCGGATCGCTGCCGATGCGCACCGGCGACGCATCGAGGGCATGGAGGAACGACTGGCCGCGGTCCAGGATCTGCAGCGTGAACATGCGTCGGGCGCAGGCTCCGACGGGGGCGAGCGGAGGGGACTGCGGGGCGCGGAGTCTACCCCGAAACGGGCGGCGGTCGCAGGTCCAACCGGCGCCACAGGGAGCCGATCTGGCCCACCGTGCGCTCGGGCTCGGGCACCAGCTCCGAGGCGAACGGGACGGCGCGTTCGCGGACCATCGGCAGATCCGCCAGCAGCGCGCCCAGGCGCTCGTATTCGGCTGCCGTCTGGTTGGCGACCAGCAGCCAGCCGCCGGGACGCAGCGCGGCCACCAGCCGGCGCAGCAGGCGGCGCGGGCGCCAGCGCGACAGCGGCAGCCCCCACTGCAGCAGCGGGTACACGGTCAGGAACGGGAAGAACAGCGTCACCACGTCCTGCGGCGGCAGCGTCAGCCTCGCCGCGTCGGCGACGGCGTAGCGCACGGCGCCCGGCGGCTCGTCCGCCAGCGCGGCGTGGGCGCGGGCGTGGTCGGCCCGCGAATGGCCGTCGCGGTAGATGCCGTGGCCGTCGATCTCGCAGCCGAGCAGCTCGACGGCGCGCGGCCGCTGCGCGCCGTGCCGCGACAGGAAGCGCTGCAGCGCCGTCGCGTAGTGGAAGTCGCCGCTGCCCGCGTCGAGCGCTCGCACGGCATCCGGCCCGAGCCCGAGGTCGACGCCCGCGGTCAGGCGCTCGAGGTTCGCCAGCAGGGCGAGGTTCTTGGCGAACACGGCCTGCGTCGACCGCGCCCACAGCGCGGCCAGGTCGTAGCGCCGCATGCGCTCGGTCGCGCCATCGGAGCCAGCGACCGGCTCCCGACCGGGCCCAGGCTTCGGCTCGTGCGGCAGCACGGCGGCACCACGGCTCCAGGCGAACCCGGCCCGCAGCGCGAAGGCCAGCTCGTTCGCCGGTGCCCGCAGCAGGGCTGCACAGGAACGCCACCACGCCGGCATGCCGGTCGCATCGGCACGACGGCGGCACCGGCGTGAGCCCTGCACCGGCGGCGCCGGCATCGGCGGCGGAAAGCGCGGGTTGGCCGCTGCGAACCGCGGGTGGCCGCCGCTACGCTGGCCGGGTGCCGTCGAAGCGCTGGTCGCTGCCCATCCTGCTGCTGGTCGCCGCCCACCTGGTGTGGGGCCTGCTGCGCGCGCCGACACGCGCCCTGGTCCGCCGCGCCGAGCAGGTCGGCACCTTCCAGCGCCTCGGCGACGCGCACTACCTGTTCGCCCAGAGCCGCCTGGAAGGCGCGGACGCGATCGCCTGGCTGCGGGCGAACACGCTGCCGGAACAGCGCGTGCCCTGGCAGGGCAGCGACCGCGGCGCGATCGAGTTCGCGGCCGCCCTGCTGTGGCCGCGCCTGCTGGTCGCCACGCCGCCGGGCGCCGCCGAGGCCGGGCTGGTCGCGACTCGCACGTCGCTCCGGCTGCAGCGCCCATGACGGGGATCGTCCTGCAACGCCTCGTCCTGGCCGCGCTCGTCGCCGCCGCCGGCATCGGCGTCGTCGGCTCGGCCTGGCTGCTCGCCCACGGCACGGTGCCCGACGCCCTGCTGCCGCTGGCGATCCTCGGCGGTCTGGCCGCGGCCGCGCGGCACCGGCCACCGGCATGGCCAGGGGAACCGACGCCACGCTGGCTCGCCGGCATCGCCGTGGCCGTGGTCCTCGGCGCGGCGGCGCTGATCGCCTACGGCGCCCTGGCGACGCCCTCGCGGCACTGGGACGGCGCCGTGGCGTGGGACCTGAAGGCCCACGTGCTGGCCGCGAACCCGACGCTGCAGCAGCCGTTCTTCCGCGATCCGGCCGTCTACTGCCAGAGCCGGGACTACCCGCTGCTGCAGCCGCTGCTGCTGGGGCTGTGCGAGCGCTGGCACCTGCCCGGCCGGCTGCTGTTTCCGGCCGCCTACCTGCTGCTCATCGCCTCGATCCACGGCGCCGCGCGCTCGGCCGGCATCGCCGGCCGCCGCGCCGTGCTGTGGGCGCTCGCCGCGGCGGTCACGCCGGTGTGGCTGTCGCCGTCGGCCGGCAGCTTCGATTCCGGCTATGGCGACGCGGCGCTGACCGCATGGCTGGCGGCCGCGGGTTTCGGCGCTGCCGCCGGCAACGTGCCGGTGCTGGCGTGCGGCCTCCTGCTGACCGTGCTGCAGAAGCCCGAAGGCCTGCCCTACGCCGGCCTCCTGGTCGCCGCGCTGTGGCTGCACGGCGATGCCCGGCGACTGCGGGCGGCGACCCTCGCCACCGCCGGGGCGGGCACGCTGGTGCTGGCGCTGCAGAGCGACCTGCAGACGTTCGGTCGCCCGTCGCCGTGGCCCGTCCTGGCGCTGGGCGCGTTCGCGGCGGCCGCGGTCGTGCTCGGCGGCGACGCCTGGCTGCGTCGGCGCGGCGCCAACGGCCGGTGGCGCGCGCTCGGGCTGCTGGCCGCGCTGCCGGTGGCGATCGCGGTCGCTGCCGCCGTCAGCGGCGGCAGCCTCGCCACCGATCCGACGGTCGATGGGGCCACGTCGCTGCAGCGTCTCGCCCTGGTGCCGCGCATCGGCCACGCGATGTTCCGCTGGGGCGTCGGCCACGGCAGCTTCGGGCTCGCCTTCGTCGTGCCGCTCGCCGTCGTCGTGGTGCTCTGGCGCACGCGCACGCCGGTGCGTTCGCCGGCCCTCGGCACCTGGCTGCTGCTGCTGCTGCCGCTGTGGTGCATGCCGTTCCTGTTCGCGCCCGTGGAGGATCTCGCCGAGCACGTGCCGTCCCGCCTGCCGCGGCTGCTGCTGCACGGCACCGGCATCGCCTGGCTGTGGGCCGCGCAGCAGCCGCTGTCGCCGCCAGCGCCGGAGAGCGCGCTTGGCGCGAGTCCACGAAACCCATAGCATCGCCCGCCCAGGAGCTCGCATGCCGCGCCTCGAACTGATCGTGCAGCAACCCGGCAAGGCACCCGCCACGGTGCCCTTGGACCGCAACCTGGTCGTCGGCCGGTCGCGCCGCGTCGACCTCACCATCGACGACGAGGAGGTCGGCCGCGAGCAGTTCCGCGTCGGTCTCGACGACGACGGCCCGTTCCTCGAGGCGATCGGCAAGACCAACCAGACGATCGTCGACGAGGCGGTGCTGGCGCCCGGGATGCGGCGACCGTTGTTCGACGGCACGCAGATCCGCGTCGGCCGCACGACCTTCCTGGTGCGCAACGCCGAGCCGACGACGACCGCACCACCGCCGGGGACGGCGACGCCGGAGATGACGATGGTGTCGCCGGGCCCGATCGCCAAGCCGCCGCAACCGGCGCCACCGAAGCCGGCGCCACCGAAGCCGGTGCCGCCAGCCGCCGAGCAGACCGGTGGCGGCGCTTCGCCGATGCGCACCATGCCGGGGCCCCGGCCGGGCGCGCCCGCGGACGACTTCGTGCCCGACCAGACGATGCCGCTGCAGCGTGGGCCTGCCTACCGACCCGGTGCGGCACCCCAGCCACCCGCGCCGCCGCCGGCCCGACCCGGCACCACTGCCGCCTCGCCGCGTTAGCCGCAGGCGCCGCCCCCCGCGCCACCGGCTCCGCACCAGATGCCACCACCCGTCAGGCAGGCCACAGGCGCCGCCCCCAGCCCCGCCGCCGGCGCCCGCCCCGCCCCCACCCCCCGCGGAGGCGCGCCCCCGCCCGACCACGATCGCCGTCGAGCCCGCCGACATCGAGCGGGAGATGGGCCGCTTCGCCGCCGCGCAGGCGGCGCCCGTCGACGTCGAAGCCCGGTTGCGCGAATCGACGGCGCGGCTGGTCGTCAAGTGCGAAGGCATCAAGCGCCGGTTCCGGCTGGCCCAGGCGCGCAGTTCGCTCGGCCGCGGCAGCGGCGCCGACGTGCTGCTGCCGAACGACTCGGTGTCCGAACTGCACGCCGAGATCACCTTCGACGGCACGACGTGGACGGTGCGCGACCGCGGCAGCACCAACGGCACGTTCGCCGACGGCACCCAGCTGCGCGGCAACTCGCAACCGATCGGGCGCCACTCGCTGCTCGGCCTCGGCGTGGTCAGGGCGATCTTCCTCTGCAACGACGCGCAGCGGCAGGCCGCCGACCTCGCGCTCGAGGAACGCGCGCTGAGGTTCCTCGTCGGCAACGGCAGGCTGCCGCCCGAGGCCGGGCGCGAGGCCGTGCGCATCGCCCGCGCCGATCCCAGCCAGTCGATCGCCGAGGTGCTGCTGATGGACACGGCGCTGACGCCGGCCGAATGGGCCAGCGCGATCGTCAGCGCCCGCAGCAAACCCGGCCTGCTCGACCGCCTGCGCGCCCTGTTCGCGCGGCTGCGCCCGCCGCGCCGCCCGGCCTCGCCGCCGCGATGAACCTCGGCCTCTACCGCACCCGCTTCGCACTGGCCGCGCTGGCCGTCGTGGCGGCGCTGCTCGGCTGGAGCCTGTCCAGCGGCAAGCCGTTCGGCAGCCGCGATCCGGGCAACGTGGCCTTCCTGCTGACCTCGGGCTGGCTCGCGGTCGCCGCCTACGTCGCCCTGGCGGCCTACGCCGCCCGGCGCGCGGCGCACCGGCTGCGGCTGAGCCCGGAGTTCGCCTGGAAGGCGAAGCTGCCCGATCTCGAACGCGCGCAGTCGGCGCTGACCGAACTGCAGAACCGCATCGTGCGCCGCGAGCTCGGCGGCACGGCCGCCGTGCGGCGCGAGGCGGACCGCATCCTGCGCCAGTTCGGCGTGCACCGGGTGCTGGCCGTGGCGATCGAGCCCGACCCGGCCGCGGCCGGGCTGCTGCGCCTCGCCACCACCCCGCGGCAGCCGATCGGGCGCCTGGCCGCGTGGCTGCAGGTGCACGTCTGGCTCGGCATCGCCGCGGCGCTGCTGGTGTGGTGGCACGGCGGCCTGCGCTCGGGTTCGACGATGGGCCTGCTGCTCAACGGACTGAGCCTGGCGGTGATCGGCACCGGCCTGCTCGGCGCCGCGCTGTGGACCTTCGGCCCGACGTGGCTCACGCGGCAGGAACGCGAACTGTCGGTCGAGAAGGTGCACGCGCTGGAGCAGCATTTCCGCCGCAAGGTGGCGGCGGCGGCGGCGGCGCTGCGCGAGGCCGACGAGGCCGCCGCCGCGGCGCTGCGGCGCGACCTCGCGACGCTGACCGGCCAGCAGGAGCTCGTGCAGCGCGAGGCGCGCCGCCTGTGGCTGTGGCGCGAGGCGCTGCGGCTGTGGCGGCTCGTGCACGTGCCGTGCTCGACGCTGCTGCTGGCGCTCGTCGGCATCCACATCCTGGCCGTCTGGTACTACTGAACCTCGCCGATGCCCGCGCCCGCCTCGTCCCCGATCGACCAGCTGCTGGCCACGCCGCTGTTCGCCGACGTCGACAAGAAGCAGCTCGACGGCGTGCGCAAGGAGGCGGCGATCACCGACGGCACCTTCGAATGGGCGCCGGGCGCCGCGCGGCGGGCTGGCTTCGTGCGCTTCCTCGACGCCGAGCCGGGCACGCCGATCGTCGCCCAGGGCGACCTGACGACGGAACTGTTCGTCGTGCTGGCCGGCAACGTCGAGGCGGTGCAGGCCCGGCCGCGGCACGGCGCCTGCGTGCCCGCCGCCCTGCAGGCGGGCGACTGGTTCGGCGAGGTCAGCGCGCACAGCCACCACCCGTCGCTGGCGACGTTCCGCGCCACGACGCCGACGCGGCTCGCCGCCCTCGAGCAGCGCCTGTTCAGCAAGCTCTACGCCGAGGACGAGGAGTTCCGGCAGCGCATCGACGCGCGCTACCTCGACCAGCTCGGCCTGCACCTGCGGGCGTCGTCGCTGTGCCGCGACCTCGACGACGCGGCGATCGCCACGCTGCAGCAGGGGGCGACCCTGCTGACCGCCGACGAGGGCGACGTGGTGGCGAAGGCCGGCGAACCGGCGGACGCGGTGTTCCTGGTCAGGGCGGGCGCGATCGCGGCGGCGGCCGGCGATGGCCCCGAGGCCCGGGTGCTGGCCTTCTACAAGGGCAACGCGACCTTCGGCGAGCACGCGGTCGCGACCGGCGACGCCGCCTGGCCGGCGACCTACCGCGCGCTGACGCGGTCGGCGCTGGTGCGCATCCCCCGCACGCAGTGGCAGCAGCTCGCGGCACCGGCGCAGCAGGGCCTGGTCCGGGCCGCGAACCGCCTGCTCGGGCGCGACGACGTCGACGCGGCGCGGCAGGCGGCCGCGCCCGACCTGGGCAGCCGCAGCCTGCTCGACGAACTGCACGTCATGGTCGAGCACGAATCGGTGAAGGGCGGGCGGGCGCTGGTCATCGACCGCACCAAGTGCGTGCGCTGCAACCAGTGCGTCGAGTCGTGCGTGGCCGTGCACGACGACCACGTGCCGCGCCTCAGCAAGGTCGGCACGCCGGTGGCGACCGACGAGGTGCTGGTCACGGCCTGCTACCACTGCGAGGTGCCGCAGTGCATGCTGTCGTGCGACTATGCGGCGATCCGCCGCGACCCGCAGGGGCGGATCCGCTTCGAATACGACAACTGCGTCGGCTGCGCCGGCTGCATCGACGGCTGCCCCTACGGCGTGATCCGGCTGGTCGAGCCCGCTCCGCCGCCGCCGCCACAGCCGTCGTTCCTGGCCTCGCTGCCGCTGGTCGGTCGGTTCTTCGGCGGCGCACCGGCCCCGGCGGCGGCCGCCGCCGCGCCGGCGGCCGCGGGCGAGAAGCCGCGCACGGCCGGCGCCGGCGGCAAGCTGACCGCGGTCGCCGGCAAGACGATCAAGTGCGACCTGTGCGCCGGCCTGCCGTTCGAGGCCTGCGTCTACAACTGCCCGACGACGGCGATCACGCGGCGGCAGCCGCAGAGCCTGTTCGGGTCCGGAGGCGCGCCGCGATGAGCACGACCGCGCGCATCGTCGTGGCGCAAGGCGGCACCACCGTGTGCCGCAGCGACGCCGAGGTCGTGATCGGCGGCCGCACCGGCTGCGACGTCGTCGTCGACGACCCGTTGCTCGCCGACCGCCATTGCCGCATCGCCTGGGATGGCACCTTCACCGTGCGCGACCTCGGCTCGGCCACCGGCACCTGGGTCGACGGCAAGCGGGTCGGCGCCGCCACCGACCTCGGCGACGGCAGCGAGATCGTGCTCGGCACGACGCGCCTCGCGGTGCGCATCACCGGCGCCGGTCCCTCGATGGCGCTGGCGCTCGACGTGCAGCCGAACGCCTTCTGGTGGCAGAAGCCCGGCAAGGGCGTGTTCGACAACGACCCGGACGCAATGGTGCGCGCCGAGGTCGGTTTCGGCCGCTTCCCGGCGCTGCATCTGCTCAACCGCCTCGCCGCCGTGGCGGCGGTCGTGCTGCTGCTGGCGGCGCTGTTCGTCGGCGCCGTGTTCGACCCGCTGGCCGACGCCGGCCCGCTGCTGCCGGCGCACGCCCATGTGCAGGCGAACGCCGCCGCGAGCGCCGACCCGCACGCGCCGGCGCGCATCGCCGCCGAACAGGGCTGCAGGGCCTGCCACGAACCCGGCCACGGGCCGACGGCGACCAGGTGCCTGCAGTGCCACGGCGACCTGCGGGCCGAGCCGACGCGCCGCCACCCGTGGACGGGCGACGGCGAACTCGGCGCGCTGCCGGGCCTCGCCGTCGACGAGGGGCTCTGCGTGCGCTGCCACCGCGACCACGCCGGGCGCGACTTCCTGCACCCCGAGGCGCAGGCGCTGGTCGGCGACTGCGCCGCCTGCCACGCCACCCCCGGCGAGCCGTTCGATCTCGCCGCCTTGCGGGCGAAGGCGCGCGCCGCGGCGCCGGCGGCGCCGCCGCGGCAGCAGCCGTTCGCCTCCTGGACCTTCCCCCACGAGGCGCACCTCGCCAAGGGCATGCCGTGCGCCGTCTGCCACGCGGTCGACGGCGCGGTCGCGGCCGCGCGCGAGCGCGGGGTCGCCGACGATCCCGACCGCCGCGACTTCGCGCCGGTGCCGTTCGCCACCTGCGCCGCCTGCCACGTGCCCGACGGCACGCCGCTGGCGCAGGTCGCCGCCGACGACGCCGCGCGCTGGCGGGCGAAGGACCACCAGTGGCCGGTCGCCTGGCACGGCACCGAGGAGGGTGGCCGCGGCTGCCGCCAGTGCCACGCCGAGGAACGGCGCGACGGCGCGACCGTGTTCGGACCGGAGTTGCGGCCGGTCGAACGTCCGGCGGCGACGGTCGAGCAGTACGTGGCCGAGCGCGCGCGCTACCTGGCCGGCGCCCGGCGGCACACGGCGGAGTTCGCCGCCCACGCCGGCGCGCGCGGCTGCGGCGAGTGCCACCTGACCGGTCAGGTGCAGACGCAGGCCGCGCGGCCCGCCCGCCCGTTCTGGCACGCGCTGCACCTCGCCCCCACGGCGCTGCAACCGGCCACCGGCACGGCCGGCGCGGTCAGCCAGGACCCGCGCGGCGGCTGCGCGTCGTGCCACGGCGACCTCGGCGAATCGACGGCGCTGCGCCCCGCGGCGCAGGGCGCGTTCACCTGGCGCGAGGACGCCGGCGCCGACCCGGCATGCCGCGTCTGCCACGCCGATGGCGACGCGGGGGTGACGCTGCAGCCCGTGCCGGTGGCCGTGGCCCCGGACGGACGGCGGGCCGTCGCCGACTTCCCGCACGGCGTGCACGTGCGCAGCCAGGCCTACGGCCGCCCCGGTTCGACGCTGGCCGACGGCTGCTTCAGCTGCCACACGTTCGTGGCGCCGGCCACCGGCGACGATCTGCAGCGTGTGCCGGTCGTCAAGTCCGGCGTCGCCGACTGCCGCGGCTGCCACCAGGGCCACGCCAACGTCGGCGGCGGCGCCTGCCAGCAGTGCCATCCGGCCATCGACGGCCGCTCCAGCTCGTTCCTCGAGCACGCCCGGGTGCCCGCCGGCACGCTGGTCGGCGGCCGCGCGGCGCCAGCCCGCCCGATGCGCGCCTGGCCGGCCGCGAACGGTTTCTCGCACCTGTCGCCCGGCCACACCGGCTCCGGCCTCGACGGCAAGCCGCTCGACTGCGCCAGCTGCCACGACGTCGCCCTGACCGCGGCGGCGAAGAGCCTCGATGCGGTGCCGATCCCCGACGGGTCGCAGGCGGTGTGCCGCGACTGCCACCTGGAGCGGCAGTTCCACTGGCGGTGAGGGCCGGTCGGCGCCGGCGGAGGCACCTCAGCCGCGCGCGCTGTTGAGCAGCAGTTCCTCCGCCTCCTCGACCTCCTCCTCGGTGTCGAGCACGGCGAGCTCCGCCGGCGTGAACGAGCGCGCCAGCAGCAGGCGCAGCGGCACCAGCAGCGCGATCAGCACCGGGAACAGGATGCCTACCGCGCTCGCCTTCAGCAGCCACAGCGCCGCCAGGGCGATCGCCTGCACCGCGGTGAAGGCGTGGATGCGCCAGTGGGCCACGCGGCGGGTGTAGTGGTTGCTCGGGTAGAGCGCCGGGTCGGTGATCCACAGCATCACGCGCTCGAAGAACTGGTTGCCGGCCAGGGTCGTCAGCCCCATGTAGAGGAACAGGCCGAACAGCACCGCCATCGGGATCTGCTGGATCCACGGCAGCAGCAGCACGCTGGCGCCGATCAGCAGGTGGATCGCCAGCGCCGACACCCGGTTCTCGCGCACGCTGGCGATCACCTCGTGCGGCCCGTCGCGCGTCGTCTGGGCGCGCATGGTCGCCAGGCTCTTGACGTGGTTCAGCGAGTGCACGGTCGCGGCGACGATCCACGGCAGCCCGAACAGGCTCATGCCGAGCGTGATGCCACCGACGACCAGCAGGTCGAGGTGGAAGCCGGCGCCCTTGGTCAGCCGGTTGCTGCGCGCGTTCACCAGCCGCGTGGTGATGTTCTGGTCGAGGAACAACAGGATCGTCGCCATCAGCGCCGGACCGATGCAGGCGAAGATCACCCACACCGGCACCGCGAGCGGATCGACGAACCACTCCCGCCCCTGCGTGGTCGCGAACACCGCCGGCACCGCCGGCGCCTCGATGGCGACGCCGCGTTCGTAGACGGCGAACGCCGTCATCGCCGCGATCGCGATCGCCGGCCCGAAGTCGCTGACGAAGGCGCGCACCGTGCGCCACAGGTAGCAGCTGCGCTGGAAGTTCCGCATGCCGCGCGCCAGCGTGAAGGTGCCGAGGCCGAGCACCAGCGTCAGCAGCGCGCGGTCGGGCGGCGCGTCGCCGAGCAGCGGCGCCAGCAGCGAACCGATCGCCTCGACGACGAAGATCACCGCGATCAGGGAGGCGAAGATCTCGTCGGTGAAGCGCGTGAAGTAGCGCATCAGCGCGCTGGCGTCGGTGACCGCCAGCACGACCAGAAACACCCCGGACCAGATGCCCGTCCAGGCGTAGACGGGCAGGAACGGCAGCTCGAGCTGCCCGCACGCCGTGTAGAGCAGGCCGGTGAAGACCACGATCGGGCCGGTGCCGCCGAGCAGCGTCAGCGGCTGTCCGGCCAGCAGCGCGAACAGGACGCCGCCGACGGCGGTGGCGACGATCATCTCGACGGTGCCGATCGCGCCGCCGGTGACGATGCCGGTCAGGCCGCCGAAGGCGATCGCATTGGCGAGGCAGGCGAAGAACAGGAACAGCGTCGCCGCCAGCACCTTCGGGTGGATGCCCTGCACGAAGTCGTCGACGTAGTGCGGCAGGCGGCGGCGCAGGTCGTCGCGCAGACCGCCGGCGAAGCGGCCGGTGAAGGACATGCCCTCCGGCACGGCATGCGGCGGGACCAGGGCCGGCGGCGGAGCGGCGGCGGGCGGCGGCGTCTCGATCATGGCAAGCGGCCGCGGCGGGAGGGGAGAGCGGAGCGACCACCGGCGGCCGCGGCACTCTGTCACACGCCGCGGTCCGATGCCAGCGCATCCGGTGCGCCCCGGCGCCGCGGCGGGCGCCGGGCCGGCCGCATCAGCCGTCCGTCTTGCCGCTCGGCTCGATCTTCACCGGCCCGTTGACCATCGCCTGGCAGGCCAGCCGGCACTTCGCCTCGTCGAGCCGACCACCGAGCTTCTTGTTGGCCTTCTTGATGGTGTTCTTCTCGCGCGAGCTGGCCTCGTTCAGCGCCTCCAGTCCGGCCGTGATCGTCACCACGCACTTGCCGCAGCTGCCGCCGGAATCGCACGGCTCGCCCTGGTCCCAGCACTCCCACAGGGTCTGGACCTTGCCGCCGAGGCTCGACGAGTCGTCGGTCGCGGCACCGGCCGCGGCCAGCCAGCTCAGCATCGGCTTGTCGGTCCCGGCCTCGATGCGCGTGCCGTCCGGCAGTTCGATCGACGGTGCGCCGCCGGGCGCCGCCGGGACCGCGGCCGGCGCGGCGGCCGGCACGGCAGCCGGCGCGGCCGCGGGGACCGCGATGTCGACGGCGGTCGCCGGCCGGCGCAGGCCGACGACGGTCTGGTCGGGCGCCGCCTTCGCGACGCTGGCGGTGCTGCTGCCGACGACGACGTCGCTGCGCATGTCGAGGAAGCGGAACCGCTGTTCGCCCATCCACACCTCGTCGCCCTCGTTGAGGCGCAGCGTGCCGCGCAGCTCGAGGAACGTGCCGTTGCGGCTCTGGTCGCGCAGCCTCGCCACGCCGCCGGCGTCGCTGACGGCGAAGTGCGAGCGCGACAGCGCGAAGTCGCGCGGATCGAGATCGTCGCGCCCGACCGTGCGCTCCTCGCGCGTGATCGGCAGCGACTTGGTCGGATTGCCCTGGCTGTCGAGCCGCACCAGCGTGACCTTGCCGCCGGCGAGGTCGACGCGCAGGCGCTGGCGGCCGGCCACCACCATCGTGCCCGGCGGCACCGTGCGCTCCGAGTTGAACCGCACGTAGCACTCGCCGCCGTACGGCTGGTTGGTGACGTAGCACTCCTCGGCGTCGACGCGGAACGCGGCGTGCTGGTCGAGCAGCAGCGCGTCGCCGCCGATCACGACCCGGCCGGCGGTGCGGCCGACGACGGTGTCGCCGACGGCGAACAGGTGCTCGGTCTTGGTCGGCGTCTCGCCCGGCCCGAGGTGCACGAACAGGGCGCCGGTCGTCGGCTCCAGCGTCGGCTCGGCCTCCGGCTTCGGCACGGCCACGGCGGGCTTGGGCGGCGTGACCAGGGTCTGGTCCTGGCGGACCAACCGCTCGCGGATCGCCTCGTCGCTGGCGCCGCCCTTGAGGCGCTGGTGGATCGTCTCGGCCGCGCGCACGCCGTCGACGATCGCCGTCTTGAAGCAGCCCGGGTGCTCCTTCACCGTCGACTGCAGCGCCTCGGGCCGGAAGTCGCTGGTCTCGATGAACGCCGGGTCGAGCACGCTGCCGCCGAGGAAGATGCCCGCCACCTGGGTCTCGCGCAGCGCCGACACCGCGAGGCGCTTCTTCGCCGGCGCGTCGGCAGCCGAGAACTCGTGGATGCCCATCGACTTCAGCAGCTCGACGGGACGCTCGGCGCCGATGAACGCCAGCACCTTGTTCTTCTCGAACTCGTAGCAGACCAGCTCCGGCGGCAGGTTCGGCAGCTCGACGCGCCGCGTCTTCACGGCGACGAACTCCTTGCCGGCGTCGTCGCGGAACACCGCCAGCGGCTCGCTGAGCGGCAGGTAGCGGATGTTGCCCTGCATCCACGACTCGTAGAAGCGCGCCGCCAGCGCCTTGCCCTGCGCCACCTTCGGCATGCTGCGACCGCGGTAGCACCAGAACACGTCGCTGTTGTCCTTGGCCTCGTTCTTGGCGGCGGCGATCGTCACCACCGCCTCGGCGGCCGACATGCCGCCGCCGATCACGCAGGCCGGTGCGCCGACGTAGTCGACGACGTTGCCCAGCTTGTAGCGGATGCCGCGGCCGTCGCCCATCAGCCGCACCTTCGCCGCCGAGCCGCTGCCCAGCGCCAGCAGCACGTTGCGCGTGTAGACCTTGTTCTTGGTCTGGCTCTGCAGCTCGATGCACTCCGCCGCCAGCACGCCGTCGCCGGCCCGCTCGCAGTTGCCGATCTCGACGCCGTTCTTGTACGGCACCTTGTTGTCGTCGTAGACCTTCAGCCAGCGTGCGTAGAGGTCGGCCGACGAGGTCTGGTCCTCGAACGTGAACTGCGACACCAGCGGGCCGCCGGTCGGGAACGGCAGGTCGGCGCACTCGCCGTAGTCCGCGTCGACGAGCTTGGGCTTCGGCGTGTGCTCGGCCCAGTCGCGCAGGATGCTGAGCACGCACTCGCGGTCGATCACCAGCACCGACATGCCGAGTTCGTGGGCGCGCCAGGCGGCGGCCGTGCCGGCAGGGCCGGCGCCGACGATCAGGAGGTCGAGGGGAGAGGAGGGGCTGTCACCTTTCATGGGCCGCG
This sequence comes from Planctomycetota bacterium, assembly GCA_019636245.1. Taxonomy (GTDB): domain Bacteria; phylum Planctomycetota; class UBA1135; order UBA1135; family UBA2386; genus JAEUHS01. Next base: position 27,252 of record JAHBXX010000022.1, read on the forward strand.
GACGCGAGGGGAAGCGTGGCCCGCCGATGCTAGCCCGGCCGGATCGGCCAGGCCAAGGCGAAGGTCCGCTGCCGCCGGGTCGACCTGCACACCCTGCGCGGCCGCGGCGCGCGGCCAGGCCGACCGCCGCTCACATGCGGATCACATGCGGAACACCGGCGCCCGCCAGTCCGGGATGCCGGCGTTGAGGCTCGCCGACAGCGCCAGCGCCAGCGCCGCCCGCGTCTGCCGCGGATCGATCACGCCGTCGTCCCACAGCCGCGCCGTGGCGTAGAGCGGATGGCCCTCGGTCTCGTACTTCTCGAGGATCGGCGCGCGCATGCGCTGCTGCTCCTCGGCCGACAGGCGCTGCCCCTTCTCCTCGAGCTGGTCCTTCTTGACCTGCACCAGCACGCCGGCGGCCTGCTCGCCGCCCATGACCGAGATCCGCGAGTTCGGCCAGGTGAACAGGAACCGCGGCTGGTAGGCGCGGCCACACATGCCGTAGTTGCCGGCGCCGAACGAGCCGCCGATCAGCACGGTCAACTTGGGCACGTTCGTCGACGCCACCGCCTGCACCATCTTGGCGCCGTCCTTGGCGATGCCGCCGGTCTCGTACTTCCGGCCGACCATGAAGCCGGTGATGTTCTGCAGGAACAGCAGCGGCACCTTGCGCTGGCTGCACAGTTCGACGAAGTGCGCCGCCTTCATCGCGCTCTCGGAGAACAGGATGCCGTTGTTGGCGACGATGCCGATCGGCATGCCGTGCAGGTGGGCGAAGCCCGTGACCAGGGTCGTGCCGTAGCGGGTCTTGAACTCGTGCAGACGGCTGCCGTCGACCAGCCGGGCGATGACCTCGCGCACGTCGTAGGGCGTGCGCGTGTCCTTCGGCAGCACGCCGAGCAGTTCGTCGGGGTCGTAGAGCGGCTCCTCCGGCGCCGTCAGCGCCAGCTGGTCGGGCTTGCGCGCGTTCAGGTGCGCGACGATCGACCGGCAGCGCTGCAGCGCGTGCGGCTCGTCCTCGGCGAAGTGGTCGGCGACGCCGGACAGGCGGGTGTGCACGTCGGCGCCGCCGAGATCCTCGGCCGACACCACCTCGCCGGTGGCCGCCTTCACCAGCGGCGGACCGCCGAGGAAGATCGTGCCGTTGCCCTTGACGATGATGCTCTCGTCGCTCATCGCCGGCACGTAGGCACCGCCGGCCGTGCACGAGCCGAGCACCACCGCGACCTGCGGGATGCCGGCCGCCGACATGCGCGCCTGGTTGTAGAAGATGCGGCCGAAGTGGTCGCGGTCCGGGAAGACGTCGGCCTGCAGCGGCAGGAAGGCGCCGCCGGAGTCGACCAGGTAGACGCACGGCAGCCGGTTCTCGAGCGCGATCTCCTGCGCCCGCACGTGCTTCTTCACCGTCATCGGGAAGTAGGTGCCGCCCTTCACGGTGGCGTCGTTGGCGACGACCATGACCTCGCGGCCCTCGACGAGGCCGATGCCGGTGACGATGCCGGCCGACGGCGCGTCGCCGCCGTAGAGGCCGTGCGCGGCCAGCGGCGACAGCTCGAGGAACGGGGCGCCCTGATCGAGGATCGCCGCGATGCGCTCGCGCGGCAGCAGCTTGCCGCGCTTGTGGTGCCTGGCCACGGCCTCGTCGCCGCCGCCGAGCCGGGCCCGGGCGACCAGCGCCGCGATCTCGTCGATCGTGCGCAGGTGGTGTTCGCGGTTGGCCTGGAACTCGGGCGACGCGGGCTTGACGTGGCTGGGCAGGACTTCGGTCATCGGAGCGGCTCGGGCGGCGCACCATAGCGGCTGCGCCGGCGAAGCCCAACCGGACGCGTGCGACCGCGGTCCGGTCACGGATTGCAGACCGGACAGTCGCCCGGATCCGCGGCCTGCCGACCATCGGCCCGCGGCAGTTCGCGGCGCTCGGGGCACCGCGCGCAGCCGTGCACCACGGCCAGCAGCCACGGCGTCGGCAGGCCGCAGAGCGCGCACGGCAGCCCCCGCCGCACGTCCACCGGCCCGAAGCCCGGCAGTTCGCACGCGGGACAACGGGTCGCCGCCCGCGTCGCCAATGCCGCGGCGGCGCGGTCGATCGCCTGCATGCGGGTCGGGTTGTGGTCGGCCCGCATGTCGCTGCCGGCGAACCACGGCAGCCCTTCGGCCGCGGCCGCCCGCTGCAGGTCCGCGACCGCGGCCGCCAGCGCCGGCAGGTCGTGCAGGCCGCGGTGCACGCGGCGCGGCGGTTCGCCGAGCGTCAGCACGAGCCCGTGGTCGGGGAAACCGATGCGGCCGCCGAAAGCCCGCGCCTCGGCGAGGTCGCGGCAGGGCGCGCGGGCGTGGTTGGTCGCGGCGGTCACGTCCTCGCCGGCGATCTCGAGGCCGTCGCGGCGGTCGACGAGCAGCAGCAGTTCGACGCCGATCGGCAGCAGCGGCGCCTCCGGGTGCGGTGCGAAGGTGCCCTCGCTGGCGACGGCGAGGTCGGTCCCGGTCGCCGCCATGCCGGCGAGCGCCTTCTCGCGCGCCGTGGCGCGCGCGCTGCCGCGGCGCGGCACGTCGCCGGCGAAGGTGCCGAAGCGGTCGGTGTCGAAGCCGGGCGCCGGCGTCACGCAGCGCACCCCGAGCCCCGCCTCGAGCCGGGGCGCGATGACGCGCTCCTTGCCGTGCATCGTCGCGATGCACAGCCGCCGCCCCGCGAACGGCGACGCCGCCCCATCCGCCACGGCTCAGCCCCCGGTCGGCATCGGCGACCAGCCGCCGCCGGCCTTTCGCGCGTGGGCATGCCCTTCGTCGTCGATGCGGAACAGGTGCAGCCAGCCGTTGTCGACCAGCTGCCGCACCGTCTCGTGCGCGGCGAGGATCCCGTCGATCGCCGCGGCCGGCGCCGCGACGAACACGCTGAGCCGCAGCGGCGTGTGCCGCCACTGCTGCCCGTCGTGCAGCGACTGCAGCGGCAGGCCCGGGCGCAGGTCGCCGCCGTTGCCCTCGAACACGCCGATGCTGCCGCCGACGACGTTGTGCAGCACCTTGTTGCCGCTGCCGAACCGCCGGTTGTCCACGGTCGAGGCGTGGTACTGCAGGTTGATCCAGTTGGTGACGACCATCGGCGCGGTCAGGATCAGCGTCAGCACGGGGAAGCCCTCGTCGGCGCGCCAGTCGTAGTCGTGCAGGAAGACGCGACCGCCCAGATCGAGGTGCCGCGTGCGCCAGCGCGGCGCGACCACGAACGCCGCGTTGTCGGCGAGCCCCCACTCGGGCCGCACCTGCGCCCAGTCGGCGGCGCGGCGCCGCAGCGCCCTGGCCAGCGCGCGCGGCTCGCCCTGCAGGTGGCCGAGCCCGAGCGACGGTGCGCGCTCGGCGCGCGTGCGTTCGCCGGCCCGCGCCAGCCAGGCGCGCAGCTGCTGCAGCTCGGCGGCATGACCCGCCGGCACCTCGTCCTCGTCGAACAGGCGCAGCTCGTCGGTGGTCGTGTCGTGCAGACCGGCGACGAACCAGGTCGCCGCGGCCACGTCGACGCCGCGCCGGCGCAGGCCGTCGCGCACCGCCGGCTCGTTGAGCAGGCGGGCGAGCAGGCGGGCGTTCACCTCGCCGGTCTGGCCGCCGCAGGCGCCGCAGTCGAGGCCGGCCGCGTGCGGGTTGTTGGCGCTGCTGCTGCCGTGGCCGGCGAGCAGCACGAGCCGCGCCTGCGGCCGCAGCAGACCCATGGCCCGCAGCACGGTGTGCGCCAGCTCGATCCGTTGCGCCGGGTCCGCCGCGACGCTGCCGGAGCCCCAGGCCGGCCGCAGGCGAGCGGCCTGCCGCGGCTCCAGGCCGAACTCGAAGGCGCGCGCCGGCGGCGCCGCCGCACCGAGACTGCGGCGCAGCAGGTCGACGCCGTAGAGCAGGCCGCAGGACTCGACGAAGGTGAACGCCGAGGTGGCGCCGGCGCGGAACTCGCTCCAGCGCTGGCGCCAGCGCAGGGCGCCCTGCCGCCGGGCGGCGAGGGCGCCGTCGAGCGCCGCGTCGCCGGAGCTCTGGGTGGTCGTCTGGGCGGGCGCGAGCAGGCCGGGCAGCTGCGGCCGCACGGTCGCGCCGCCGAGCGGCGCGTGCGCGATCGGCAGGCCGAAGAAGCCGGCGAACCCGCGCGTCTGCACGGCGTCGCCGCCTTCGGCCTCCAGCGCGCGGCGGAAGCGCTCGGAACGCACGTCGATGCAGAACACCGCCTGCACGGTCGGCGGCGGCGACGCCGGCTCGGGACCACGCCGCAAGCCCGCGCCGAGCCGCTGCTGGAAGGCGATCTCGAGCGCGCGCTGCAGCAGCCGATCGTGCGCCTGGGCCCAGGCCAGTCGCGCCGCGGCCGCCGGGTGCGCCGCCAGCCGCTCCCGCCACGCGGGCAGCACCGGCTGCAGCTCCTCGTCCTGGACGAGCAGCAGCTCCCAGGCGATCCGGATGGCGAGCAGGTCGACGATGTGGCCGTCGTCGCCGCCGGCGAGGCGCGCCTGCCAGCGCTGGTAGGCGCACCACGCGGCCCAGCCGCGCACGCTGGCCAGCAGCGCCGTGTAGTAGGCGGCGCGCTGCGGCGGCTCGACGCCGAGCGACCGCGTGGCGACCGCGAGCGCGTCGCGGGCGTTCGCCGGCAGCGCCTGCACCCGGCGGGCGAAGGCGGCGTGGCCGGCGCGCATCGGCAGGCCGCGGTCCTGGGCCAGGCTCCGGCGCCAGCTGCCGTAGAGCCCGAGGCCGCGGTCGGGGCCCCAGGACGACTGCGTGCGGTCGAAGTAGGCCGCGGCGTGCTGGCTGATCTGGTGCACGGCGAGGTCCGTCCAGCGCTGCGGTTCGGACGGCCGCCGGTTGCGGTCGGCCAGGTCGGTCACCAACGGCAGCGGCGCCGCGACCGGCGTCTCGCCCTGCATCGCCGCGATCAGTTCGTCGACGGTGCAGCCGGCGCCCTCGGCGTCGATCGCCGCCTGCAGGTGCTCGCGGCCGAGCCGCCCCTGGCGCCACTGCTCGCGGTGGTAGGCGCGCGGCATCCACAGGGTGGCGCCGCACAGCGCGCCGAGCTCGGCGGCCGCGGTCGCGAACGGCTGGTCGCGGTGGCCCCAGTACGGATTGACGGCGAGGAACCGGTCGAGCGGCCATGCCGGCGCGATGCGCTGGCAGGCGAGTTCCACGTCCTGGTCGAGCACGGGAGGAACGAGGGGACGCGAGGCGATCGGCAGGACGGACGTCATCGCAGGGTCTCCGGGCGTGGGGTGTGGGCGAGCGCCACCGGCGACGTTCCGGTGCCGACCGGCCAGAGGCGAAGGGTCAGGCGGGTGAACCACTCGTCGAGGAACAGGCCGCCGTAGAACCAGGCGTGCAGGCGACGGGCGAACGCCCCGTGCGGACGCGCGGCGAGCACGGCCTGGGCGGCGAACAAGAGGGCGAAGCAGCCGATCGTCCAGGCGGCGAGCGCCACCGAGGTCGACGCGGCGCCGATGCCCAGCCAGCCGTGCAGCAGGCGGTGCAGGCCGAAGTAGGCCGCGGCGACGGCGAAGGCGGCGCCGAGTCCACGCAGGCGCCGGCGGCTTGGCGCCGCCGCGTGGCCCCCGACCAGCAGCGGCGCCAGCGCGACGCCGACGATGGCGGCGATCGCCAGGAGCCCCGGCTGCTCCAGGAGCCGCACGCCGAGCAGCCAGCTGGCGGCGAAGGCCACGCCGATCCCGCCCACCGCGGCCAGGGCCCGCGTGCGCACGGTCGCCGGCGCCGTGGCCGGGGTCATCGCCCGCACGATCGACTGCTGCACGGCCGAGCCGGCGGCCAGGAAGCTGTGGGCCTTGTAGAGCGAGTGGCCGACCAGGTGCAGCAGCGCCATCTCGTGCAGGCCCAGGCCGCACTGCAGCACCATGAAGCCCATCTGCGCGCACGTCGACCAGGCGAGCGCGACCTTGACGCTGATGCGCGTGCTCGCCACCAGCGCGGCGGTCGCCGCCGTGGCGCTGCCGACGACGACCAGCAGGGCCTGCGCGGTCGGCGTGCCGTCGACCAGCGGCGCCAGCCGGATCAGCACGAAACCGCCCAGGTTCACGACGCCGGCGTGCAGCAGCGCCGAGACCGGCGTCGGCGCCTCCATCACCTGCATCAGCCAGCCGTGGAAGGGCAGCTGCGCGGCCTTCAGCAGCACCGCCACCGCCACCAGCAGCACGGCGACCTGGACGGTGCCGGGCAGGGGCGCGCCGGTGCCGGCGAACTGCAGCAGCGTCGGCAGGTGCAGGGTCCCCGCCGCGGCCGCCAGCAGCACCCAGGCGACCAGCATGCAGCCGTCGGCGGTGCGGCTGACGAGGAACTTCTTGTGCGCCGCCATCTGCGCCGCCGGCCGGTCGCCGTAGAAGGTCAGCAGGTTGCCGAGCGCCAGGCTGGCGCCGAGCCAGGCGACGGCCAGCAAGGCGAGGTTCTCGGTCGCCGCCACCAGGCTGGAGCCGGCGAGCGTCAGCAGGAGCCAGCGCACGAACCGCTGCTGGCCGGGTTCGCCGGCGAGGTAGGTCGACGCGTAGCGGGTGATCACCCAGCCGAGGAACGCGACCAGGGCGGCCACCACGGTCGCCGCGGACGGGCGGCCGCCGAGCAGCACCATGCCGCCGATCGCCGCGGCAGCGCCGGCAGCGAGCTGGGCCCGCCGCCAGGCGGTGGCGACCGCCACCGCGGCACGCCCGGCGGCCAGGGCCGCCAGCAGGAACACGGCCGGCACGGCGTGGAGGAGCAACAGGGAGAGGTCGGAGGGCATGGGCATGTCGACGTGCGCCCGGCCACCGCCGGGGCTCTGTGCTGGAGCATGTTGCCTCGCTCCCTGACTTCTCCCAAGATCATATATCTCACCCGTTCGTTCTGTTTCCTGGAACCATCATGCCGACGCTGAACTTCCACCATCTGCACTACTTCTGGGCCGTCGCCAAGGAAGGCAGCCTGACGCGCGCCGCCGGCCACCTGCACGTGTCGCCGTCGGCGCTGTCGACGCAGATCCGCCAGCTCGAGCAGCAGATCGGCCGACCCCTGTTCGTGCGGCAGGCGCGCAGCATGCAGCTGACCGAGGCCGGGCGGCTGGCGCTCTCCTACGCCGAGACGATCTTCGCCGCCGGTGACGAACTGATGGCCGTGCTGCAGCAGGGCCGTTCGCCGGCGCGGCAGGTGCTGCGCATCGGCGCGCTGGCGACGCTGTCGCGCAACTTCCAGGAGAACTTCTGCCGGCCGCTGCTGTCGCGCACGGACGTCGAACTGGTGCTGCAGTCCGGCAGCCTGCAGGAACTGCTGGCACGGCTGCGGGTGCACAGCCTGGACCTGATCCTGTCGAACCGCCGCGTGGTGAGCACGGCCGACGACCCGTGGCGCTGCCGCCGCATCGCCCGCCAGCCGGTCAGCCTGGTCGGCAAGCCGCGGCCGAGACGGCGCGCGTTCCGGTTCCCGGACGATCTGGTCGAGGTCCCGCTGCTGCTGCCCGGCCGCGACAGCGACATCCGCGCCGGCTTCGACCTGGCCTGCGACCGGCTCGGCGTGCGCCGCCAGCTGCGGGCCGAGGTCGACGACATGGCGCTGTTGCGCCTGCTCGCGCGCGACTCGGACGGGGTCGCGCTGGTGCCGACGGTGGTCGTGCAGGACGAACTGCGCAGCGGCGCGCTGGTCGAATACTGCGTCGTGCCCGACCTGTTCGAGGACTTCTACGCCATCACCGTGCAGCGCCGGTTCGCGCCGCCGCTGCTGAGATCGCTGCTCGCCCGCCCGGAGGCCGAAGTGCTCGGCGCCAGGGCCTGAACGCGCCGACGCCCGTCAGCGGCCGGGCCGTTCGCCGAGCCGCACGGTGCCCAGCCTGCCGTCCGGATCGCAGAACGCGCCGAGCACGGCGCACAGCGCCTTCACCTGCGGATCCGTGTAGCGGTCGTAGAACGCCTGGTTGTGCGGCCCGACGCCGTGCTCGGCCGAGTAGCTGCCGGCGAAGTCGCGCACCGCGAGGTCGTAGATGCGCGCCTGCAGCTCCCGCACCAGCGCCGCGGCATCGGCGACCGCCGCCTCCTCCCACACCAGGTTCAGGTGCGTGCCGCCGTCGCCCCAGTGGCCGTAGTCGCACAGCCGCACCGCCGGATGGACCGCCGGCAGCAGCGCGGCGACCGCGTCGGTGAACGCCGGCAGCCGCGACCGCGGCACGCTGACGTCGAACGCCAGCATGCGGCCCGCGCCGCGCAGGCTCTCGCTGATGTGGTGCCGCATCTGCCAGAACTCGTCGCCGCGCGCCATCAGCACGTCGGTGACCCGGTCGTCGGCCTGCCCGAGGTGGGCGCCGAGGAACTTCTCGAGCAGCGCCGCGAGGTCGAGGTCGGCGGCGTCGAGCGTCGTCGCCGCCTCGACCAGCACGCTGTACGGCGGCAGCTCCGGCCATGGCCGTCGCAGCGCCGGCTGGTGCGCGAACACCGGCCCGAGCGCGTTCCGGCTCATCACCTCGAACGCGCTCAGCACGTCGCCGAGCCCGGCCTCGAGCGTGCGCAGCAGCTCGAGCGCCGCCGCGCCGTCCGCGCAGCCGACCAGCGCGCTGGCGCGCTGGCGCGGCAGCGGCGCCACGGCGAGCACCGCGCGCGTGACCACGCCGAACACGCCGGTGGTGCCGACGAACAGGTGCTTGGCGTCCAGGCCGGTGTTGTTCTTGCGCAGCGTGTTGAGCAGCGACACGACCCGGCCGTCGCCGAGCACGACCTCGACGCCGAGCAGGTTGTGGCGCACGTCGCCGTACTTCAGCAGCCGCGTGCCGCCGGTGTTGGTGGCCACCATGCCGCCGATCTGCGGGTCGGCGCCGAGGTCGACCGGGAACCAGAAGCGGTGCGGCTGGAGCGCCTCGTTGAGCTGGCTCAGCAGGACGCCGCCGTCGACGAGCACCGTGCGGCCGTGCACGTCGAGGTCGATCGTGCGGTTGAGCCGTTCGAGGCTCAGCACCACCATCGTGCCGGTGGCGTCCGGCGTCGACGCGGCGACCAGCCCGGTGTTGGCCCCCTGGGCTATGATCCGGGCGCCATGCCGGCCGGCGACGCGCAGCACCGCAGCGACCTCCTCGGTCGAGGCCGGCCGGGCGATGCAGCGCGCCACCCCCTTGCCGTAGCGCCAGCCGGTCTCGAACCGCGCCCGGTCCTCGGCACTCGTCAGCACGCCGCGCTCGCCGAGGGCGGCGCGCAGGTCTCCGATCAGGGCATCCGTCATCGCCGGCGCACTCTAGCGGCGGCCGCGCGGCGCCTCACGCCTTCGCCGTCATGCCGAAGATCGCCGTCGCGTTGCCGCTGTCGAAGCGCAGGTCGAGCACCCCGGGCGCCTCCTCGGCGCGGGTGATGAACTCGTGGAACGAGCCGGGCACGACCTCGGTGCGCAGCGTGCCGTCGGCATCGACGAACGCGCGCTCGACCATCGCCGCGCGGAACGCGGTCTGCTTGACGCGGCCGCTCCGCGACACCTCGACCTCCGGCTTGATCGGCCGCCCGCGGCGCCGCTGCGCCGCCGCGACCGCGAACACGTCGGCGACGCGGTCGGTGGCGTGGTTGAACGCGTTGCCCTCGGTGGCGATCCAGGCCATCTCCGGCGACTCGGCCCGCAGGAGCTCGTAGTCGGCCCAGCTCGGCTCGCGGTGCTGCCGGTCGAAGCAGGCGACCAGGTTCGGCAGCAGGCGCTCGGCCTCGGCGGTCGGCAGCACGCCGTCGCAGGCCAGCGTCGCCAGGAGCGGCGCCGCCCAGGCCGGCAGCGGATCGCGCGACGTGCCGACGACGCGCTGCACCGCGTGCTGGAACCCGGGCGAGAAGCGCTCGGGGTGCAGTTCGCTGACGAAGAACTGGGCGATCGCCTCCGGCAGGTCGCGGTGCGTGTAGGCGCGGCCGGTCATGCCGAGCCGGTCGAGCGGGTAGACGCCGCGCACCTCGAAGCCGAGCGGCTCGAGGAACCGGCGGAACGCCGCGTGCCCGGCCGGCAGGGCGCCGCTCGGCGCCGCGACGGTGCGCAGCGCGCCGTGGTCGAACACCAGCTTGCGCCCCTCGCGCAGCGTGTCGCCGACGTAGGCGGCCGCCATCGGCACCCGCCGCGTGACGTCCTCGAACAGCAGCATGTTCAGCGCCTGGGCCAGTTCGGCGCGCGTCGTCCGTCCGGTCGGCGCCAGCAGCAGGCTCGGGTGCACCTCCAGGGCGTCGAACAGGCGCGCCGTGCGGGCGGTGCCGACGGTGCGTTCCAGCAGGGCCCACAGGGTCGTCTCATGAAGATTCTGCATGGCTGGTGCGAGCGGCGCGGTGCGAGGCGCGGTCGGGGTTCGGGGCCCTGATCGGGCCCGATCGGCGGGCAACACCCGGAATCCTAGCTTCTTTCGCCGCCGCCCCCCGTCGTGAGGGCACGACATCTTCGCATGAGTTCATTACCATGGCTCATGACATGGCCCGCTCCCTGCCCACCACCGCGTCCCTGCAGGCGTTCGAGTCGGCGGCCTTCCACCAGAGCATCACCCGCGCCGCCGACGAACTGCACCTGACCCAGGGTGCGATCAGCCGCCAGATCCAGGCGCTCGAGCAGCATCTCGGCGTCGAACTGTTCCACCGCCAGCGGCAACGCGTCCGGCTGGCGGCGGCCGGCCAGCGCTACCTCGAGCACGTGCGGGCGGCGTTCGACCGGCTCGAGGGCGCCGCGCTCGAGCTGCGCGCGCTGCGCCGCGGCGGCGGCACCCTGCACCTGGCGATCCTGCCGACCTACGGCACCAAGTGGCTGATCCCGCGCCTGCCGTCGTTCACCACCCACCACCCCGGCGTGCAGGTCCAGTTCACCACCCGGCTGCAGCCGTTCGACTTCGCCGCCGAGGACCTCGACGCCGCGATCCACTACGGCGATCCGGTCTGGCCGGGGGCGAAGCTGGAACGCCTGATGGACGAGGAGGTGCGGGTGGTGTGCAGCGACGGCTACCGGCGGCAGGCCCGGCTGCGCGAACCGGCGGACCTGCGCTCGGCCGTGCTGCTGCAGATCTCGTCGCGGCCCTACGGCTGGGACGACTGGCTCGGCCGCAAGGGCCTGACCGGCATCGACGGCCGCCGCGGCCCCCGCTTCGAGCACCACTCGATGGTGCTGCAGGCGGCGATCGCCGGGCTCGGCGTCGCCGTGCTGCCTACGTTCGTGGTCGACGACGAACTGGCCGAGGGGCACGTCGTCGAGGCGTTCGCCGACACCCTGGTGCGCACCGGCAAGGCCTACTGGCTCGCCGTGCCGGAGGGGCGGGCGGAGCTGCCGGCGCTGGCCGCGTTCCGCGCCTGGCTGCTGCGCGAGCACGGGCGCGCGGGATGACGCCGACGGCCGGCCTGGATCCGATCGGGGGTGATCGATTCGGACCACTCCCATCCCCGGGTCGATCGTTGGTGAGCGCATTCCTCGGCCGGAGGGGCATCGGGCGGCCGCACCCTCCGACGACCCCCGCCCCCGCGGCTCGACGCCCGCCCCCGGTGGCGCTCTAGTGCAGCAGCCATGATGCAGGACGTGCGCAGCATCCCGCCGGCCCCGCGGCGCATCCGCCTGCGGCCGCTGCTGGCGCACCGGTGGCCGCTGCTGGCCGTCGGCGGCGGGCTGTGCGTGCTCGGCAGCCTCGTGGCGTGGCTGATGTTCCTGCAGGCCGGCGGCAAGTTCGCCGACACCGAGCGGCTCGACCACGGCCCGTGCGCCGTGGTCACCGGCGCCGTGCACGAGGTCGGCGCGCCGTTCCGCGACGGCGGGCGCAGCTGGCGATGCGTGTTCTACGGCTTCCCGTGGCAGGGCATCGAGGTGCGCGGCAATGCCTTCGTCGCCGACGCGGAACTGCTGCCAGGCCAGACGGTCGACATCGAGGTGCTCGTCGCGGAACCGAACGTGAACCGCATCCAGGGCGCGGTCCGCTCCCTCGACCGCGGCTTCCTGCACCCGCCGTTCTGGTTCGGCATCGTCGTCACGCCGGGGGCGCTGATCCTGCTCGGCTGGTTGGCCGGCGCCTTCCAGCTGCGCCACGTGCTCGTGCACGGCGACGTCTCGGTCGGCCGCGTGCTGGCGGTGCGGCCGGTGCCGTTCGTGCTGCCGCAGATGGTTCGCGTCGACTACGAGTTCCGCGACCACCGGGCGGTGCTGCGCCGCCACGGGCACTGGGTGCGCGTGCACGGCGGACTCGGCGCCCGCCTGCTGCACGGCCGGCGGCCGGGCGGCGAACCGCTGCCGGTGCTGCACGACCGCCACCAGCCGCAGCAGAACCGCATGCTGCTGCCGGAGGACTTCCTGCCCGAGGCGACCTCGCGCCCGGACGCCCGGTCGGAGCACGGCGTGCCTTGAGTTCCGGCGGCGGCGAGCACGTGCAGGCCCTGCTCGGTCCGGACGGGCCGATCGCGCGGCGGCTGCCGGACTTCGAGGCCAGGCCGCAGCAGCTGCAGCTCGCCGTCGCGGTCGAACGCGCGCTGGCCGAACGCCGGCACCTGGTCGCCGAGGCCGGCACCGGCGTCGGCAAGTCGTTCGCCTACCTGCTGCCGGCGGCGCTGCACGCCGACCGCCACCAGGGCGAGGGACCGATCGTGGTGTCGACGCGCACGATCGCGCTGCAGGAGCAGCTCGAACGCAAGGACCTGCCGTTCCTGCACGCCGTGCTGCCGTTCGAGTGGTCGTCGGTGACGGCGCTCGGCCGCAACAACTACCTCTGCCTGCGGCGCATGCGCCTCGCCGAGCGCGAACAGCACCTGTTCGAGGATCCGGGCCGGCACGACCAGCTGCGGCGCATCGTCGACTGGTCGCTGACGACGCGCGAGGGCACGCGCCAGAGCCTCGACTTCGCGCCCGACGCCGAGGTCTGGGACGAGGTGCAGGCCGAGCACGGCAACTGCCTGCAACGCGCCTGCAAGCACTACGAGCACTGCCACTGGCAGCGCGCGCGGCGGCGCATGCAGACCGCGCAGGTGCTGGTCGTCAACCACGCGCTCTACTTCGCCGACCTGGCGCTGCGCCTCGCCGGCGCGTCCTACCTGCCGCCGCACCGCGCGGTGATCTTCGACGAGGCGCACCACCTCGAGCGCACCGCCACCGAGAGCCTCGGCCTGCGGGTGGGCCCCGGCACCGTCGGCTGGCACCTGCGGCGCCTGCACGGCCGCCGCAGCGAACGCAGCCTGCTGTCGCGGCACGGCAGCGTGGCGGCGCGGCTCTTGTGGGAAGAGGCGAGGCAGCACAACGAGGCGTTCTTCGCCGGGCTGGAGCAGGCGCTCGCGGCGGGCCAGGCGCGCGAGGGGCTGGCGCTGCGCGACCGCACGCTCGAGGAGCCGCTGACGCCGGTGCTGCGCGCGCTGGCCGCCGAGCTGGGCGCCGCGGCGGCGCGCGCCACCGAGGTCGACGCCCGCATGGAGCTGCAGGCGCGCGCCAACGGGCTCGAGGCGCTGGGCGCGACGCTGCGCGCGCTGTGCGTGCCGGCGCCCGACGCCGAGACGCCGCTGGTGCGCTGGCTCGAGCCCGGACGGCACGGCGTGTCGCTGTGCGGGGCGCCGCTCGACGTCAGCGCCACGCTGCGCCAGCATCTGTTCGGCGCCGGCATCACGACCGTGCTGACCAGCGCGACGCTGGCGACCGGCGCCGACGACGACTTCGCGTGGCTGCGCGGTCGCCTCGGCCTCGACGAGGCGGCCACGCTGCGGCTCGGCTCGCCGTTCGACTACGACCGGCTGGTCGAGCTGGTGCTCGAGGAGGCGATGCCCGACCCGGCGCAGCAGGCGGATGCGTTCCGCCGCGAAGTCGCCGAACGCACGCGCCGCCACGTGCTCGACAACGGCGGCCGCGCGCTGGTGCTGTGCACCTCGTGGGAGTCGGTGCGCAGCCTCGCCCAGGGCCTGCGGGCGCCGCTCGCCGAGGCGGGCATCGAACTGCTGGTGCAGGGCGAGGCGCCGCTCGCGCGCCTGCTCGAACGCAAGCGCGCCGAGCCGACGTCGGTGCTGGTCGGCACCGACAGCCTGTGGGAGGGCATCGACCTGCGCGGCGGCGCGCTGACGCTGCTGGTCGTGACCCGCCTGCCGTTCCAGAGCCCCGGCCACCCGCTGGTGCAGGCGCGGCTCGAGGCGCTGCGCGCGCGCGGCCACGACCCGTTCGCCGAGCACTCGCTGCCCGAGGCGATCCTGCGCTTCCGGCAGGGCTTCGGCCGGCTGGTGCGCTCGAGCCAGGACCGCGGCAAGGTCGTGGTCATGGACCCCCGCGTGCGCACCAAGGCCTATGGGCGCTGGTTCCTGGGCGCGCTGCCGTTCGGCGGCGACCAGGTCGCGGAATCCTGAGCCGGTGGCGACAGGCTGCCGGAGCCCCCGTCCACGTGGAGATGTCATTCTGATATCATCTCGATAGCCATGGACCACCGCCCCGAGAGCCTCGCCTCGCGCGAGTTCCCCTACCCCCGTCCGGCCAACGGCATCGCCATGCTGCTGCTCGGCATCCTCCTGCTGCCGCCGAGCATCGCCGCGTTCGTGTTCGGCGGCAGGCACCTCCACCACGGCTCCCCGGTCGCCGGCGGTCTGCTGCTGGCGCTGGGCGTTTTCGGCGTCCTGGCGATGGTGTTGGCGGTGCGCGGGCTCGTGCTGGTGAACCCCAACCAGTCGAAGGTCGTGGTGCTGTTCGGCCGCTACCGCGGCACGTTGCGTCGCGACGGCTTCTTCTGGGTCCATCCGTTCGCCGGCCGGCGCGCGATCAGCCTGCGGCTGCACAACTTCAACAGCGACAAGCTGAAGGTGAACGACCTGCGCGGCAACCCGATCGAGATCGGCGCCGTCGTCGTCTGGCGGGTGCGCGACACGGCGCAGGCGGCGTTCGACGTCGAGGACTTCGCCTCGTACGTGCAGGTGCAGACCGAGTCGGCGCTGCGCCACCTCGCGTCGCTGCACCCCTACGACAGCCCGCACGACCAGGCGACGTCGCTGCGCGGCAGCGGCGACGCCGTCAACGGCGAGCTGCAGCAGGAGCTGACGCGGCGGCTGGAGATGGCCGGCCTCGAGGTCGTCGAGGCGCGGCTCAGCCACCTCGCCTACGCGCCGGAGATCGCCGGCGCGATGCTGCAGCGACAGCAGGCCGAGGCGATCATCGACGCGCGCACGCGCATCGTCGACGGCGCCTGCGGCATGGTGCAGATGGCGCTGCAGCAGCTGCAGGCCAGCTCGGTGGTCGCGCTCGACGAGGAGCGCAAGGCGCAGATGGTCAGCAACCTGCTGGTGGTGCTCTGCTCCGAACGCGGCACGCAGCCGGTCGTCAACGCCGGCACGCTCTACGGGTAGTCCGTGGCCGAGGACAAGAAGGGCTTCCTGCTGCGCCTGCCGCCGCCGCTGCTGGAGGAGCTGCGGCGATGGGCCGAACAGGAGATGCGCAGCATCAACGGCCAGATCGAGTGGCTGCTGCGCGACGCCGTGGTCAGGCGCACCGGCCGTGACCCGACGGCCCCGCCGGCGAAAGGCCGGCCGCGCGCGCCCGACTGACGCTCATCGCCGCGCGGCGGTGGGCGGCTCGGCCGGGCCCGCCGCCGCGCCGCCGAAGTGGCGCTTCAGGGCCAGGAAGTGCCGTTCGTACAGGTGCCAGCTCGCCCACCCGACGACCCAGACCGCGGCGAGGCTCGTGGCGACGAACGCGAGCAGCACGAGCAGCGGCGGGCTGCGTTCGACCAGCCACTCGCGCAGCGCCGGGCTGGCCTCGGCGGCGGCGACCAGGCGCGCCGCCAGCCACTCGACGACCAGGATGTGCACCAGGTAGATGCAGTAGCTGAACTGGCCGAAGGAGCGCAAGCAGCGCCCGCGGCACACGCGGGCGACGACGCCCTCGCCGCGGGCCAAGGTCAGGAGCCCGACGGCGAGCAGCAACGCCGCCGCCAGCCCCCACAGCTGCAGGCCCGGGTTGTCCTGCGGCAGCGGCGAACCGGTGGCCCAGGCGGTGGCCGCGAGGCCGGCGATGCCGACCAGCACCGCGGCGCGGCCGATCCAGGCGGGCGGGGACGGCCACACGGCGAGGCAGGCGCCGGCCGCCAGCGCGTCGAGCCGGCAGGGCGTCAGGAAGTAGGCCGTGTCGACGCCGCGCGCCAGCAGCGCCGCGCGCAGGGCGATCGCGGCGGCCGCGAGCCCGAGGCAGAGCCAGGGCAGCCGGCGCCGCGGCAGCAGCCAGACCACCGCGGGCCACAGCAGGTAGAACTGCTCCTCGACCGCCAACGACCAGGTGATCGTGCGGGCGAGATCGGGGTGGACGTCGTGGCCACAGAGCCAGGCGAGGTTCTGGTAGTAGAGCAGGTAGGAGGCCTTCTCGGCGCCGCTGGTCGGCGGCCGCTGCAGCACGAACAGCAGCAGCGCCAGCACCGCGTAGTAGAGCGGGAAGATGCGCAGCGCCCGCCGGGCGTAGAAGTCGCGGAAGTAGTGCGGCCGGTCCTTCTGGCGCAGCAGGATGCCGGTGATCAGGAAGCCGCTGAGCACGAAGAACAGGTCGACGCCGCTCCAGCCGAGCTGCAACGCCTGCGCCAGCGGCTCGGCCGGCACCCGCGGGTGCACGGTCGTGAACAGGGTCGCGTGCATCGCGACGACGGCGACGATCGCGAGGCCACGCACGCCGTCGAGCGCCTCGATGCGCGCCGGCGCGGCGGTGGCTCTCGGATCGGCGGGCATCGCGGCCCGGGAGCCTACGCGGCCCCGCCGGCGCCGCAACGGCGCCGCCTCGCCCCCCGTCCGGCTCACGGCGCCGGGCCGAGCGGCTCACGCCGGCAGCGGATCGAACGCGAGGTCGCGGCGCTGGCAGGTGCGCCGTTCGAGGTCGAACGCCAGACAACTGTCGTGCGGCAACGAGTAGACGTGCAGCGTCACCGTGGTGGCGCCGCCGGCCGCCGCCGGGTTGCCGAGGCGATGGATCGCGCGCACGCGGTCGGCGGTGGCGACGGCGCCGACGTCGGCGATCACGCCGCTGCCGGTGCGCTCGAGGCCGACGCAGCCGCCGCGTTCGCCCGGATCGGCGGCCGTGCCCGCGTCGGGCAGCGACGAGCCCGGCACCAGCCGGAAGGTCTCCTCGGCGATCTGGCCGCGCACGAGCCGCACCCAGCCGCAGTTGCCGGCGTGGTTGTGCACCGGCGTGAACTGACCGGGCGCCCAGGTCAGCACCATGACGTCGAACCAGCGGCTGCGGTGCACGAGCCGCCGCGCGTACTTGTCGGCGCGCTCGCCGACGTAGGGCCGCAGCGTCGCCTCGTCGAGCACGCCGTCGGCGACGATCGCCTCGACCTTGGGCAGCGTGATGTCGCCGGGGCCGAGCCGGCCGAGGCGCTCGACGAGGGTCTGCAGCGAGAGGCGGGTCATGGGAGTGCGGATCTTGCCCGGCCACCGGCCCCCGGGCGAGGGGGCCCTGGTGCGCAGCGGCCCTGGGCCGCGGGTTCCTGGCCGCGGGGCCCCTGGGCCGCGCGCGGCCGGTCAGGCGCCGTACTGCTTGATGGCCGCGTCCAGCCGCGGCAGCACCGACAGGATGAACAGCGCCACGAAGCTCACCGCCACGGCGATCACCAGGAAGAAGGTCGCCGGCGCCAGCTGCCCCTGCAGCACGCCGAGGAAGCCGGAGAACTTGTTGCCGACCGCGGTGGCGAAGAACCAACCGCCCATGGTCAGACCGACGAAGCGCTTGGGGCTCAGCTTGGTGACCAGCGACAGCGCCATCGGCGACAGGAACAGCTCGCCGACGGTGACGATCGCGTAGAAGCCCATCAGCCAGAGGCCGCTGACCTTGACCGCGCCGTTGTCGCTGAGGAAGCCGGCCAGCGCCATGAACAGCGCCGACAGCGCCGTGATCACCATGCCGGCGAGGATCTTGCGCGCCGTGCTGAAGTCGACGCCGCGGCGCAGCAGGCGGGCGAAGAAGAGCATCACCAGCGGCGTCATCGCGACGACGAAGAACGCGTTCCACGACTGGTACAGCTCGGCGTTCGCCGTGCGCAGGTACTCGCCGGGCGGCAGCGTCGGCGGGTCGCCGGCGTACATCGCCTCGAACCGCTCGGGCGTCACCAGGTAGACCGGGAAGCTCCGGTCGTCGAGGCTGCGCACGAACACGATCCGCTGCGAGGCGACCGCGGTGTCGGCGACCTCGACGGTGACGATCGGCAGACCGTGCGAGTCGGTGTCCTCCTTGATGCGAACCTCGGGGTAGACGTCGACGCTGAGCTTCTTCCACGCCTTCTGCTCGTCGGTCAGCTGGCCGCCGATCGGCAGGGTCTCGATGCGCACGTCGGCGGGCAGCTGGCTGCGCAGTCCGGCGAGGCTCGCCTCGTCCATGCGCTTCTGGCCGAACATCTTCGCCTGCTCGTTCGAGGCCAGCGGCAGCAGCGTGCGCCGGTCGGGCCGGGCGACCGAGGTGTCGGCGTTGGCGTAGTAGCCGGGATAGGCCGGACCGGCGAACACCGGCCGGCCATCGACGCGGATCAGGTCGGCGACCGCGACGATCGGATCGGGCTGGCCCGTGTGGCGCGCGGTGCTGTCGTTGGCCCAGGTGGTCATCGCGCTGCCGTTCAGGTGCAGCACCATGAAGAACGTGCCGCCGGCGAGGTAGATCGGCAGCAGCGCGCGCAGGCCCGGCTTCTCCTCGTCGGCGGCCTTCTGCGACAGGCGGGCGAAGAACAGCAGGATCGGCACGGCGCCGACCAGGAAGCCGAAGTCCGACGGTCGCACCAGCTTGGTGACCGCCGTCGGCAGCAGGTACTCCGCCACCGCCCAGCCGATCACGCCGACGACCAGGGCCGGGCCGAGGATCTTCCGCATGATCTCCCCGAACGGCGTGTCGCCGGGGTTGGTCCCGGGCACGCGGTCGGCACGCTCGAGCACCTTCCAGCTCGCCAGCAGGATCGCGACCGAGATCAGCATGCCGACGCCGGCGGCGACGAACACCATCTCCCACCAGAAGGCGTTGCGCATGATCGCCGCCAGGAAGTTGGCGATGAACGCGCCGATGTTGATGCCCATGTAGAAGATGTTGAAGCCGGCGTCGCGCCTCGGATCGCCCTTCTGGTACAGGTTGCCGACCATCGCCGAGATGTTCGGCTTGAAGAAGCCGTTGCCGAGGCAGAGGCACACCAGCCCGGTCGGGAACGTCCACTGCTGGCCGGTCGCCAGCAGGAAGAAGCCGGTGGCGAACAGCAACCCGCCGATCAGCACCGAGCGCCGGTAGCCGAGGAAGCGATCGGCGAGCAGGCCGCCGAGGTAGGGCGTGAAGTAGACGAACGCGAGGTAGAGACCGTAGATCTCGTTGCCCGCCGCCTTCGGCCAGCCGAGGCCGCCGCTCTCGGTGTCGGTCGCGTAGAGCAGCAGGATGCCCACCATCGTGTAGAAGGCGAGCCGCTCCCACATCTCGATGAAGAAGAGGCGGAACAGACCTTGGGGATGGCCGGTGAACATGGGGCGGATGGGGAGGGCAGGGACGGAGGAAAGGGACCGCCGGTGGCCGCGGCCCGGGAGGACGGGCGGCCGCGGGCTCCTGCGTCGAGCGGGCGGGAGAGGCGTGCAGAAGGCTAGCGAGGGCGGCGCACCACGGCACCCGCGAAAGGCCGGGCGATCGCTGCGCGGCCCGGTCGGTGACCACCGAGTCGGTGCGCGGCCTTGCCCGCGCGGGCCCGGGCGGCGATCCTGCGGCCCCCACCCGAGCACCGGAGCGACGAGACCAACGATGGGCCGCCAGTGGCTGCACAGCAAACGCGAGGTGACCGCCAACCGCCGCGCACAGATCACCAGCAAGCTGGTGCGCGAGATCATGGTCGCCGCGAAGATGGGCGTGCCCGACCCGGCGATGAACCCGCGCCTGGCGCTGGCCGTCGAGCAGGCGCGCAAGCAGTCGGTGTCGAACGACGTCATCAAGCGCGCGATCGCCAAGGGCTCCGGCCAGGGCGACGACGCCGTCAACTACGAGCTGGTCACCTACGAGGGCATGGGCCCGCACAACGTGCCCGTGATCGTCGAGTGCATGACCGAGAACCGGAACCGCACCGCACCCGACCTGCGCTCGATGTGGAAGGACGGCCAGTTCGGCAGCAAGGTGGCGTTCCTGTTCGACCACGTCGGCATCGTCGAGGCCACGCACCCGCAGGCCGGCAAGGACCGCGACGAGGCGGCGATCGAGGCCGGCGCGCAGGACGTCGAGGAACTCGAGCACATGCCCGAAGGCCAGACCGGGGCCCGGTTCTTCACCGACCGCACCGACATGTACCAGGTCGCCGACGCGCTGCGCGCCGCCGGCTGGGTGGTCGCGACCGCGGAGCTGGGCTACCGGGCCAAGGACCCGGTCGCCCTCGCCGGCGAGGCGCGCGCCGCGGTCGAAGCGTTCCTCGAGCGCATCGACGGCCACGACGACGTGCACCGGGTCTACGCGGCGCTGAAGTGAGGGGCGGCCGCGCCTTCGGGCTCCCCTCGGCGCGCCGGGCGCCGTAGCCTCGACGGCATGGTTCGGCACCCCTCCTCTCTCTCCTTCCGGTTCGCCGGCGTGTCCCTGCTCGTGTCGGCGTTCGCCGGCTGCCACGGCATCGGTGTGCAGACCACGCACGACGAGGACGTCGATTTCGCGCAGTTCCGCAGCTTCGACCTGATGCCGCCGGCGCAGCAGTCGCCGACCATGGTCAGCGACGAGACGCTGCTGGGCCTCGTCGCCGCCGAGCTGGAGAAGAAGGGCCTGCAGCGGCGCAAGGACGGCGCCGACCTGCTGGTCGCCGTGCACCGGTCGGTGGAAGGCGCGCTGAACACGCGCGGCTCCGGCTACGAGTTCCGCGACGGGCGCATGCGCCGCTACGAGCTGCAGGAGGGCACGCTGGTGGTGGATCTGGTGCGGGGCACGGAGCGGGAGGTGGTGTGGCGCGGCACCGCGCAGGGCGCGTTCAAGTTCGACAGTTCGCTGGCGGAGCGGGAAGCGGGGCTGCGGGACGTCGTGCGGGACATGTTCGCGGGGTTCCCGCCGCGGAGGTGAGGGGCTGGGGCCGGCGCGGCGGGCGAGAATCTGGAAAGAGGGCGAACTTCTCGCCGCCCCGAGGACGGTTCGGGAGCATCCAGGTGGTAACCCGATGGCCAGCCCTCCCCGCATCCGCCTCCTTCTCAGCTGCCTCTGGCTCGCCGCGGTCGGCGGCGCCCAGGCAACCCCTGACTCCGCGGCCCGCAAGATCGTCGTGCACGACACCGGTGGCCACTGGCCGGGCGCCATCAGTGTGCATGCCGATGGCAGCCTGTGGGCGATCGGCAACCCGTGGTTGGGCGGCGGCATGCGCGCCTTGGCGATCGGCGGGGCCAACGACCTGGCCAGGGTCGACGGGCTGACGCCCGGCAGCAACGAGACCGTGGCCGTGGTCGGCGCCCAGGGAGTGGTGATGCTGCGCTGGAACCCGGCCACCCTGGCGTTCGACCAGAATGCCTGGCCGCACGTCCAGCTCCAGGGCGCACGGGCCGTGCGCACCGTGCCGTTCGGCAACCAGCATCTCGTCGCCGTGCTCGGCGCCAGCGGCCGGACGGTGCACTGCTACCGCTACCACGAGGGCGGCAGCGGGTTGCTCGTGGCGCAGAGCACGGCCACGGAGGAGGTCCTGGACTTCGCGGCCTTCCGACACGGCAACGGCACCGCCCGGCTCCTGCGCGCCACGGCCTCGGGGCTCGCCTGCCTGCCCGCCGGCGGCGCGGTGCAGTGGACCCTCGCCGGGCAGCACGGCCACGTCCTGCGCTGCGACCACCCGATCGTCAAGGCCGCGTGGCTGTACCGGGACGCCAACACCGGCGAGTGGCGACTGGCGCAGATCGGCGACGCCGGCGTGCTCGACGACGAGAGCCTGGCTGCGCACCTCGGCGGCAGCGAGCAGGTGCTCGCCGCCTTCCTGCTCGACTGCGACGCCGACGGTGACCTCGACCTGGTCGCCAAGACCTCGCTCGGGGTGCGCGTCCTGCTGCAGCCCGAGCTGCCGGGGCTGGCGCAGACCACGGAGGTGTCGTTCGAGCCCCTGACCGGCACGGTGTGCGTGCCCGATCTGGCCTTGATGCACGCCGGCACCCGGGTTCGCGTCGTCGACGACCTGGGCGTTGGCGACGTGCGATGGTCGAACCTGGCGATGGGCATCCAGCCCTGGGACGACGGCATCGACCTGCATGGCGGCGGCCAGATCGACACCCTGCCGACCGACGACAGCCGGATCCACTTCGTGGTCTCGATCGCCCCCGAGTGGCTCGTGAGATTCTCGCATCCAGAGCGCCGGACCTACCTGCAGGTGATCACCTGGCGGCAGGCACAGCCGAGCATCGACGGGCGCCTCGACGCCACCTCGGAGAGCAACATGGTGCACGAGATGATCGACATCCCGGCATCCGTCTCGACCTCGACGCTGTGGCCGCTGGACGTCACCCTGGCGCCGCCCTGGTATCCGATCGGCTGGTCGACGGACGAGCACTACTGGCTGACCATCCGCCTCGTCGCGACCGAGGTCGGCGGCAGTGAACTCGACGTCGTCTCCGACCCGGTGACCCTCGTCACCTCGCTGTCGATCGCGCAGCGCGATGCCGAGGAGCCGTGGGCCTTCGTGCTCGAGTACAGCGAGCCGGGCACGCAGGCGTCGGAATTGCCCGCTGTCGTCGCACCGCCACCGGCAGCGCCCGACATGCAGTTGGGCGGCTACGTGATCGGCGTGATCGGCAGGATCAGGGCCCTGCCGCCGCCCCCGCCGCCCGGCGGGATCCCGGCGCCGAGCGAAGGTTCGACCGGCGCCGTCTCGCAACGCATCCCGCAGTGAGGCTCAGCAGGCCGAGCCCGACGAGGAACAGCCAGGACCGCTGCGGCGGCGGTTCGGCCAGGGTGTGTCCGCCCCACCCGGTCACTTCGACCTGACCCATCAGGAAGGCCCGTAGACGATCGCCGGCGGCCGCCGTGACCCGGGCTTGGCGCAAGGCCTCCGCGACCGGCCGCCCGTCGCACAGTGCCGCCACGGCGAGCGCCGCGAGGTCGAGGTGCACGCTGGCCCGCAGCGGCGCGGGGCTGGCGACGACGGCGGTGGCGCCGGCGGCCAGGAACGCGCCCGCCAGCGACGCGGCGACGTCGTCGTCGCCCATGCGCGCCGGCCCGCGGGCGCCATGGCAGGTGGCCAGCCAGACCAGGCCCGCGTGCGGCGAAGCCGCGACCTCGACGGGCGTCAGCAGCCCCTCCGGGTGGTCTGCGTCCGGGGCCAGGGCCAGAGCCGGCGGACGATCCCCAACCGCCAATTCGCCGTGCGCGAGCAGCACACTCAGGCGGCGCCGATGCTGGCTGGCGTCGCGCTGCCAGTCGCCCACCGTCGCCGCCGCGCCGACGCGCCTCTCGGTTGCTGCCGGCAAGGCGGCCAGGAGGCGACCCCAGCGCCCGCCATCGAGCTCGCCGCCGGTCTCGAGGCGATTGCGGTCCCGGAACGCAGCCGAGGGCTCCAGCGTCGCGAACAACCGCGCCGAGGGAGCCTCGGCTGCCGTCGCTGTCGCATCCGCGCGGCGGAGCGCCACCAGTAGCGGCAGCGACGCGCTGGTCGCCAGGGCGAAACGCTCGCCGAGCAGCTGCTCCGCGTCCCAACGCAGGCAGCCGAACGCCAAGCCGCCGAGCAGGTTGCCGCCGGTGATCGTCAGGTGCAGCCATCGTTCCGCCAGGCGGCGCACGCCCGCCGGCAGCAGCAGGGTGGCGACCCGTTCGCTGGCCGCGGTCAGGTCGCGCAGGTCCGGAACCTGGGATCCGACCACGTCGAGCGCCTGCAGTTCCAGCTGCAGGATCCCTGCCTCGGCCCGCAGCTGCGCCGCCCGCGGCAACGGCGCATGCTCGACGTGGTCGGCGTCGATCGCGAACACGTGCGACTCGTTCCAGGCCGGCACGAACAGCAAGGCGCCGTGCCCCGGCGGCAGGATCTCCCGGCGCACTTCGGCCAGCGACACGCCCGTCACGCCTCGTGCGCGGCTCGCGGAGGTGCAGCACTGCAGCTCGAGCAGGTCCTCGACGGCCCGCTGCCGGTCGAGCAGCACCGTCGTTGCCAGCAACTCGGACACCACGCGCAGGCGCGAACCGAGGCGCAGGAAGCCGGTGGACTCGCCTTCCCACGAGACCATCTGCCACTCGCGGATCATCTCGCGCAGGACGCCGCGCAGCAGGTCGGCGTGGTGCGCCAGTTCGACGGCGGTGGCGCCACGGCGCCGCGCCAGCTCGGCCGCGATCGGCGCGAGGAGCCAGTTCCCGCGCGGCATCGCCGGCATCGCGGCCAGGCGCTGGAGCGCCGTCTCCGCCGGTCCGAACGCGCCGCGGCGCAGCTCGAGATCCGCCAGCCAGAGCATCAGCAGTCGCGCGTGGCGGGCCGAGGGCACCGGCGCGGCCTGGGCGGCGGTGATCCTGGCGATCGTCGGCCCGACCTGCGCGTCGTCCTGCTGGGTGGCGCAATAGGCGGCGCCGATCGCATGCAGGTCGAGCTGCCGCTGCTGCTCGGCCGAGAGCTCGCGACCCTCGTGGATGCACCGGCGCCGGAAGGCGTCGATGGCGGCGTCGATCGCCGCGAACTCCTCACGCGCCGCCAGCAGGTCGAGGCGGCGCAGCTGCAGTTCGAACTGCAGGTCCCAGGCCTCGGACGGTGGCGGCGCGCCCGCGAACAGCCCTGCGGCCAGGGCATCCGCGCGCGCCAGGTTCCGGCCGGCACGGTCCAGCCGGCCAAGGACCACGTCGAGGCTGCCCCGCCGCGCCACGAGGTCCAGTTCCTGCTCTGGCGCGAGCGGCATCGAGGCGATCCGCGCCAGCGCCAGGTCGGCGTCACCGAGCCGCTGCAGATCGACCAGACAATCGGCCTGGAGCAGCGCTCGTTCGCATCGCAACGCGCGCACCTCGGGCGCCAGATCCTCGACCGCGGCCAGGGTCGCCAGCGCCCCCTCGCTGTCGCCGCCTTGGGCCTGGTAGCTGGCCGCAGCCAGCAGGAACCACTCCACCAGCTCCGGTTCGGCGGCTGCACGCGCGACGACGCCGAGGTGCGCCGTGACGCAGGCTCGCCTCTGCCGGCCATCGAAGTGCTCCGGCCGGCAGGCGAAGAACGCCGCGCCGACCGTTCGCAGGTAGTCGCCATGCCGTCCCGGCCCCAAGGTCGCGATGGCCTGCTCCACCTGCGGCGCCACGTCGCCCGAAGCGAGGAACCAGGCGGGTTCCGTCGCCCGGTCGGCCTCGTGCGACTGTGCCGGCAGCGCCGCGGACGCCAGCCCGAGCAGGAGGCCCGCGAGCGGCCACGTGGGCCCCCAGGGGAGGCGCCGGCCGGCGGCTGGCCTCACTGCCACGTCTCGGCCCAGGGCGAGGTCGCCAGCGGCACGTTCGAGTCGTCGATCGCGACCACGCGCCAGCGGAAGCGGGCGGGCAGCGCCGAACGCACCTCGGCGGTCGGCAGCCAGGACGTGCCCTCGAGACGGTTGAGCGCAGCCCCCGGCACCACGACGGCCACCCCGTCCGGCACGGCGCGCAGGTCGAGCCGATAGAACTCCGCGCCGCGCACCGCCTGCCAGCGCAAAGGAGCATCCGCGGCCCACGGCATGCCATCCGGTTCCAGGCGAGTGGCCCCCGGACCCAGGCGCGGATCGGGAGGCTCGTGGACTTCGGCCCGCGGCAGCCAGAACCATGTCGCCGCCGCTGTGGCCACGGCACCGATGCCGAACGCCAGCAGCCGGCGCCGCGAGAGCGAACGGCGACCGCGGTGGAACGCCTGGACGGACGCCAGCGTGTCGACGATCGAATCGCCGCCCGCCGCCGACGGCTCGTCGGCTCGCGTCAGGGTCGCGCGCAGTTCGGCGACCGTCGCCGCCAGTGCGCGCCAGCGCGCCTCGAGTCCGGGGTCATGGGCGAACCGCTGCTGCACGCGCGGATCGGTCGGCCCGATGTCGCCGACCGTCAGGGCCGCCAGCAGGTCCTCGGCGGCGCCGGATGCAGGATCGATGTTCACTGCAGGTCCCTCCCTGGGTCGTGGTGCCGCAGGGTGATGGCGAGCTGCGCCATCGCCCGATAGTAGCGCCCCTTGACGAGGTTCTCGGTCACGCCGAGCCTGGTGGCGATCTCGACGAAGGTCAGGCCGTCGAACAGGTGCTGCCGCACCACCGTGGCGTCCTGGGCGTGCAGCGCCTCGAGCGCGGCGAGCACCAGCTCCTGGCGTTCCAGCCGCTCGAGCGCCCCGGCAGCCGCGTCCGTCACATCGCC
This sequence comes from Planctomycetota bacterium, assembly GCA_019636245.1. Lineage (GTDB taxonomy): Bacteria > Planctomycetota > UBA1135 > UBA1135 > UBA2386 > JAEUHS01. Next base: position 53,391 of record JAHBXX010000022.1, read on the forward strand.
CGGCAGTTCGGCGGAGGCCCGCCGGCGCTGGCGACGCAGCGCGTTGGCCAGCTCGTAGCTGCACATGCGGTGCAACCAGGCATCCAGGGGAACGTGGCGCGGCAGCTGCGCCAGCTTGCGCAGCGCGATCAGGATCACGTCGTGGCCGATGTCGTCGACCTGGTCACGCGTGAGTGGCAGGCGGAACCGGCGGCACAGGCCCGCCACCATGCGCCTGGCGGCGTCCAGCCGCCCGGCGATCCAGACCGCCGCCTGCGCGTCGCCGGCCAGGAACGCACGCACCCGCTCGAAGTCGTCGTCAGGCGGCGAAGGAGCAGGGCTGGACACGTTCCTCGACGGCGCCGACGACGGCAGATCGGCCCACGCACGATACCCCGGCAGCATCGAGGCGTGGAACAGGCTCCCGCCCGATCGACCGAGGCGGCACCGATCCGCTCGGTCGAGAGGCACGGGCGGCACGGTCGGCGGTTCCGGAGTCGGCATGCCTGGCTCAGAGGAAGCCCAGGCGGCGGTACAACCGTCCGGTGCGGGCGAGGATCCCGGGCACCACGATGTCGACGGATGCCGGCGCCATCAGGAAGTGCCGTTCGCAGACCTCGGCCAGCACGGTCTGGAAGTGCGTCTGCGGCTGCACTGCGTCGGCGTAGATGGGCGCCGTGGGTGGAGCCGTCAGCGCGCGCCAGGCGGCGCCGAACTGCTGGCTCGGAACCGCGGCGCAGTTGTAGACCCCACCGTTGGCGCCCTTGCGGAGGAACATGCACACGGTGCCGACGCCGTGGTCGGTACCGGCGCTGCCGTTCTCGTACGACGTCCGGCCGAACTCGGTGACCACGAGTATGCCGAGGTCGCTCCAGGAATACTCGTGCGCGTCGGCGTGCACGCTGGCGAGCCCGAAGCCCAGGACGTGCAGCAGGCGCTCGTGCGGTAGGAGCTGGTTCTGGTGCGTGTCGAACCCGCCGAGGTCGACGCCGACGACGTTCGTGGTGGTGCGTCGCAGCAGCGTCACCGCCTCCTCGAGCTGGCCGAGGAAATGCTGCGCCTGCGGACTCGACAGCGCGGCCAGTTCCGTGCCGCTGAGGCCCAGGGCGTTCACCTCGGACGGGCTGGTGGGGTACCTCGCTGCATTGTGGTTGGGTGGCGTGCCGTAGAGCCAGTCGGCGACGTCCACCTGCACGATCCCTTCGCTGCCGCAGGCGTTCTCGCCCGTGGTGCGGATCAGGCCGTCGATCGCCGACGGCGGCACATCGTCGAAGGCGCAGCAACCCCACAACGCATCGCCGAGCGGGTCGCTGGCCGAGGGCGGTGCGCCCTTGAGCCGCTGGAAGGGCACCGGCTGGCCGAACGTGTACTCGCGCGCCGACCGCATGTGGGTCAGGGCCCGGCTCTGGTCCACGGTCAGGAACATGCGCTGCATCAGGTTGGCGATGCTCACTCCGGCCAGCGTCGGCAGTGGTTGTGGGGCATGCACCTGCTGCACGAGGCGCGGCACGAACCCCTCCTGCGGCAAGGCCGACGCAGGGCCCTCCTCGGCGGTCTCCAGCTTCTGCATCTCGGCGAAGTGCGACCGCGTCGGGTTGTCGGTGCCGACCGCGTGCAGGAAGGCGACCTCGTTCTGCAGCATCGCCGGCTGCAGGCGCGCGAGCGCCGGGTGCAGGCCGGCGAACGTCGAACCCGGGATCGGCAACAGCGAGCTGGTCGGCAGGTGCAGCACCGGCCGGGCCGTCGGGTAGGTCACGTCGCCGAACGGCACGACGGTGTTGACGCCGTCGTTGCCGCCGCGCAGGAACACCACCAGCAGCTTGCGGTTCGGGTTGCCGAGCGCGGGGCGCGCAGCGTTGGCGAAGGCCGCCAGGCGGCTGGTCAGCAGGCCGGCGCTGCCGAGGGCGCCGAAGCGCAGGAAGTCACGTCGATCGATGGTCATGGTGGGTCCCCTCACTTCTTCAGGCCTTGCGGCAACACGGCGGCCAGGGCCGCAAGCAGGTGGATGCGGTTGCGGTAGTCGACCGGCGCGCCCACGTGGTCGAGCGGCGCCAGCACCCCGAAGATGGTCGCCTGCGTCAGCTCGGTGAGCCGGGTGTGGTCGTCAGCCGTCCAGCGGCCGACGTAGAGGCGCCGCAGGAAGTAGCGCGCGACGTCGGCCGGATCGTCCGGATTGCCGTTGGGCACCACCTGGCCGATGCCGCTGATGACCATCTGCGGCAGGTCGTGGATCACGATGCCCGTGTACGGCGGCAGCGTGCGCAGGAAGCCGCGCGCGTGGTTGGCCGCGTCGATGTAGATCTGCGTGCCGGGCTGGCGCCGGCTCAGTGTCGGGTAGCCGTCCGGCGACGGGAAGTCGTGCAGGCTCTGCCCCATCAAGCCGGTCGCGGCGATCATGTCGTCGAGGTTGGAAGGCGTGGCCGCGGTGCCGTCGAGCGCCCGCACCATCCAGCACGTGAACTCCATCGGCATGCGCAGCCGCTGCCAGCGGTAGGTCGGCCCCTGGAATGCCGCCGACTTGAGGATCACCTCTAGCACCGCGGCGATGTCGCCGCCGTTGTTGCCCCAGGCCTGGGTGCACTGGAGCAGGAGTGCGGGCTCCTGCTGGGCGGCGCCGTCGGCGAGGAAGAAGTCGATCAACTTGCGGCAGACGAAGCGTTTGGTCTGCGCCATCCTGGCCAGCCAGGCCATGAGCTGGCGGGCTTCGGCTCCGGACGTCGCCACTCCCTGGATCGTCAGGTTGTCGCTCGGGTCGTTCGGGTCGAAGTCGAAGACGCGCTGGCCGGCCTCGTGCCACTCCTCGATGAACACCAACTGCAGTGGTACCGGGTTCGGGATGATCGCGCCGGTGATCGGATCCCGGCAGGTGACGTTGCCCAGGCCGGAGCGGAACACGTTGTAGCCGGCGAAGCACTCGGCGGCCGCCTCGATGTCCGCATGGCTGTAGTTCGCCACGCCGTTCTCCTCCGGGCCGAGCGTGTAGAGCTCCTTGTTCTCCCGCGCGAAGTCCTCGTTCGGCTCGATGTTCGGGCCCGGCCCGGAGCGGCTGTTGAAGAGGCTCAGGTAGAGGATCATCGCCCGGCTGTCGAGGTTGGCGAGCAGCAGGTCCTCGAAGCGACCAAGCGCGTGCGCACGGAAGGCCTGGTTCGCCTCGTCGATCATCTGCACCGCTTCCGACGAGCCCGGCACGAAGACGTTGACGATCTGGTGGACCTGGGCGTAGTGCGTGTTGAAGTGGCGCTGCCAGAACTGCGTCATCACTTCGCGCAGCTGGTAGCGGCTGAAGCAGGCGCGGATGAACTGCTCCTGCTTGACCTCGTGGATGTTGGCCCGCGGCGTCGCCAGCTGCGCGAGCAGGGCGGGAACCAGCGGGTTCTCCGCACCGGCGAGGGTGAGCTGCTCGTCGATGTAGAGGTCGATGCTGCTCGGCCCCGTGGCCGGCGTCAGGCTGAGCTGCTGCAGCAGGGGCAGCGTCGCGCCGAACGTGATCCGGTTGAGGGCGTGCAGGGCGGCTTCGTTGATCGGGATCGCCTGACCGGGCAACACGGTCGCGGCGCCGAGCGCGAGACCGAGGGTTGCCGACATCGTGAGAGGGTTCGCCATGCCCGGGATGCGTCCGGGGCGTGGGGGCGGGTTCGGGAAATCGGGGAGCGCGGTCGGCGATCCGGGCGCCGAGTGACGCGGAAGATCGCCGCGAAGGCTCCGGCCAGATGTGCTGCCGGCTCCCGATCGACCGGGACGCATTCCGTGGCAAGCGGGCAGTCGATTCCCGCCTGCTCGGCGCGCGCACTGCTGCACGGAGCGCGCGAATCGGCCCGAGTTCTACGTCGCGCTCGTCGACCCGGACGGTGGGGAGCCCGTCGAGGGGCTCGAGGCCAACGCGAGGATCCGACCCACGGTCGACATCCACCGCGACAGGGCTTCCTCGAAGAGCTCGGCCGTCGAGTTGAGTTCGAATCGACAGTGCCGCGCCTGCACATTCAGCTCGGCGTGCATGCTCGCCAGCAGATCGACTGCCCGAAGGCAGACTGCAAGCAGGTCGAACCGTGCGCTCAGCCCTCCTTGCAGACTGTGCATCGCGTGCACAATCTGCAAGGACGCGGAACCGTCACGCCTCCCCCACCACCACCGGCACCCGCGCCGCCACCGCCGCCGCCACCACCCCCGCCAGCCCCGCATACCCGCGCCGCGCCGCCGCCAGCAGCTCCCCGCCCGCCGGCGCCGGCAGCTCCCGCCAGCCCACCACCGCCGCCGCCTCCGCCGCGAACGTGCGCTCGTTGAGCCACCGCAACTGGTCCGCGAGCACCGCCAGCGACCCGATCTCCGCCGTCTCGCCATCGGGCAGCGGCGCCCGCAGCGTCACCGGAAAATCCCCCGGCAGCCACACCGAGCACGCCAGCAGGTGGCCGTACTTGCTGCGCGCGAACTTCGCGTCCACCGCCGCGCGCCACTCCCGATCCAGCTCCAGCAGCGCCGGCACGGTGTCCGGCAGCTCCAGCTCCGGCTGCTCGGCGTAGAGCGCGAACAGCCGCAGCCCAGGCCAGCCCGCCTCCCCCAGGTCCGCCTCCGCCGCGACCTCGGCGCCTTCGTCCCAGACCAGCTGCGCGGCGACCTTCGGCGCCACCGACGCGCAAAGGTCCCGTCGCCACAGCTCGACGCCGGCGCGCGCCCGCGCGCCGTCGCCGCCCGCCCCTCCATAGAACCGCGCCAGCGGCCCGGCGAACGCGCGCGCCACGCTACAGCTTCTCCCGCAGGAAGCGCTCGAAGCGCGCGAACAGGTGCAGCTGCTGCTGCAGGTCCTCGATGCCGTGTCGCACGCGCGGGTAGACCATGAAGTCGCAGTCCTTGCCCGCCTGCTGCAGCGCCCACAGGAACTGCAGACTGTTCTGCATGTGCACGTTGTCGTCCATCGCCCCGCACAAGAGCAGCAGCGAACCGTGCAGGTCGCCGGCGGCGGCGACGACGCTGCCGCGCTCGTAGCCCTCCTCGTTGGCGTCCGGCAGGCCGAAGTAGCGCTCGGTGTAGATCGTGTCGTAGAGCCGCCAGTCGGTGACCGCGTTGACGGCGACGCCGCACTTCCACTTCGTGCTGTGCGTCAGGTTGTAGAGCGTCTGGTAGCCGCCGTAGCTCCAGCCCCAGATGGCGATGCGCGCCGGATCGGCGATGCCCTGCGCCACGAGCCAACCGACGGCGTCCTCGAGGTCGCGCAGCTCGCTCTGCCCGGGCTTCCGCCAGCAGGCCTTGGCGAACACGCGGCCCTTGCCGCTGGCCGAGCGGTTGTCGCAGACGAACACCACGTAGCCACGCTGCACCAGCAGCTGGTGCCAGAGCTGGTCGCGACCGCCCCACTCGTCGCGCACGCGCGGCGTGTGCGGCCCCGCGTAGGTGAACTGCACCACCGGGAACGGCTGCGTGCCGTCGAACGCCGGCGGCTTCAGCAGCATCGCCTCCATCGGGAAGCCGTCGCGCGCCGGCACTTGCACGAACTCCGGCACGACGGCGCCATGGCGCTCGAGCAGCTCCGGCCGCGAGGTCGCGATGGCGCGCAACTCGCGGTCCTCCAGGTCGCGCAGCGACGTGCACGGCGGCGTCACCGCCGAACTCCAGGTGGTGACGAACGTGCGGCGGTCGGGCGCCATGTCGACGTCGTGCGTGCCACGGCCCTTGGTGATGCGCTGCGGCTCGCCGCCGGCCAGCGGCACGCGGTAGAGGTGCGTCTGCAGCGGCGAGTCCTTGTCGGCGGTGACGTAGATCCAGCCCGCGGCCTCGTCGACCGCGACCACCTTCTTCACCTGCCACTCGCCCTGGGTCAGTCGGCCGCGCGCCGCGCCATCGCGGCCGAAGCGGTACAGGTGCCGGTAGCCATCGGACTCGCTGGGCCACAGGAACTCGGCGCCGCCGCCGACCCACAGCGGCTCCGGCCCCGCCTCGACCCAGCAGTCGCTGTCCTCGCGCCACAGCTTGCGCCAGGCGCCGCTGGCCGCATCGCCGGCCAGCATGTCGAGCCACGTCTGCTCGCGGTTCTGCACCTGGAACAACACGTCCTTGCCGTCCGGCGCCCAGGTGACGCGCACCAGCAGCCGGTCTTCGTCGGGATAGGTCGACAGGTCGAACCAGCGCAGCTCGCCGGTCGCCACGTCGACGACGCCGAGGTCGGCGATCGGGTTCGGCTCGCCGACCTTCGGGTAGTTGGTCGTCTCGACCTCGGGCCGGGCCGGGTGGTCGGACACCAGCACGAACTCCTCGACCGGCTCCTCGTCGAGCCGCAGCAGGGCGATGCGGGCGCCGTCGGGCGACCACCAGTAGCCCTGGAAGTTGCCCCGGCCGTAGAGCTCCTCCTGGTAGACCCAGTCGAGCCGCCCGAACAGCAGGTCCTCGTGCCCGGCCGTGGTCAGCGCGCGCACCTCGCCGCCTTGCGCCGGCACGACGTGCAGGTTGTGCCCGGCGACGAAGGCGATCCACTGGCCGTCGGGCGAGAACGAGACGCCGACCTCGGCCTCGTCGGGGGTGTCCGTCAGCCGCACCGCGGCGCCGTCGAGGCCGGCGGCGAACAGGTCGTCGGCGATGGCGACCACGCAGCGGCGATGGTCGGCGCTCCAGGTCCAGGCGTCCGGGTCGCGCAGGGCCACGTCGAGGTCCTCGGCGTCGAGCCCCAGCGCGCGCAGCGCCTTGCCGAGCGCGGCGTGGTCGAGGTGCGGGCGGCGCTTGCCGGTGCGCGCCTCCACCGCGCGCCACTGCGGGCGACCCTGGCCGGGCATCGCCTTCGGGCCGGCGTCGAACACGAGGTAGTGGTCGGCGTCGAGCCAGCCGCGCGGCTGCTCGGCCGGCATCACCATCTGGAAGTCGAGCCGGAACAGGTCGATCGGCTGCAACGGCACCGGCCGCGGCGCCGCCTCCTGGGCGATCAGGGAGAGCGAGGCGAACGAGCCGATCGCGAGGGTGCGGAGCATCGCGCGGCATCGTGCCAGAGGTGGGTGGACGGGGCCACCGTCGGCATCGTGCGCCAGCGGACCCCCGACCACCGGGCGCGGTCGACCGCCGGCGACCCCCTCCGCCGCCGCCGAGACCGCCGCGCCGAGGCCGTTGCCCGGCGCGTCCGTGGCCAGCCGTCTACGGCCTGCCGATCGCGACCTCGAGGGCGCCCGCACGCTCACGACTGCAACAGCTCGGTGAGGCGGCGGCACTCGTCGTCGACCGCCGGCCCCTGCACGCCGGTGCTGGCCGCGACGACCGCCCGCAGGTGAACGGCGAAGTCGCGGCGCGCGCGGCGGTAGGCGTTGTGGACCACGGCGACGTCCGCCTCGCCGAGCGCGGCCGCGATCGTCCGCACCGGCATCCCCTGCTCGTGACGCATGCGCAGGATGCGAAGCCGCAGCCTCGCGTCGTCGTCGCCGGCAGCCGCCGCCGCCTCGTGGCGCTGCACGGCTTCGCGCAGCAGCGATCGCGCCCAGGCACGGTCGAACGTGCGTGAGAGGGCTTCGGCCTGGTGCGGCAGTTCGTCGAGATGGACGCTCTCACCGGGCGCGCGCGCACCGCTCCTCGCCGCCAGCTCCTCGTGGCGGCGCGCGATGTTGCGCACGACGCCGTAGAGCAGAGGACGGAAGCCGCCGCGCTCGGGATCCGCGCGCTCGAGCACGCCACCGGGCTTGTAGCACTCGACGAACACGTCGTGCACCGCGTCGTCGACGCTCGCGGCGAGCGCGCGGCCACGCCAGCGATGCTGCAGGTAGCTGCGGATCGGCACCGCGTAGCCCTGCGCGAACGCCGCACGCGCCGACGCGTCGCCGCGCGATGCCGCGCGCAGCACCGTCCAGACCGTGTCGTGGGATTCGGAACCCATGCTCGTTCGCGTCACCCGCCACGCGACATCGCGCGCCGGACTTCTCTGCGAAGCCTCGCCGAAGCGCCCCGGTCGGTCGACGGTACTGCGCAGCGCGGCAGGGCGCGACGAGCGCGTCCGGCCTCTTCCGGCCGCTGTGCCCAGCGGCTGTGGGGCGCGTTCCGCACCGTCATCGCCCCGAGCCATCCGCGGGCGCGCCCGACGCCGCGCCGGGGCGGCGACGCAGTGCGGCAGCTTCGAGGCGCAAGGCCTCCGCTGCCGCCGCATCACCGCGCCGCCGCAGCACGCCGGCGAGATTGTCGAGCGTTCCTGCGATCTCGGCGTGGTCTCCCGCCCCGAGGCGTCGCCACATCGCCACCGCTTCGCGGTACAGCGACTCTGCCGCCTCGAAGTCACCCCGGGCGGCGACCGCGACGCCCAGGTTGTTGAGGCCCCCGGCGACTTCGGGATGGTCCGCTGCGAAGACACGGCGTGCCGTCGCCAGCGCTTCCCGCTGGACCGCTTCGGCTCCGGCGAGATCGTTGCGCTCGACCAGCAGATCGGCGAGCGCGCGGAAGCTCGCCAACGAACTGGGGTGGAGCTCCGGCAACCGACGCAGCATCGCCACGGCCTCCTCGAACAGCGCTTCGGCGCCGGCCGCGTCGTCGCGGTGCTGGCGCACGACGGCGAGATTGTGCAGCGCCGTCGCCACCCGCCTGTGATCGTTCGGGAAGAGGCGGCGCTCCATCGCCGCGGCGTCCGCGAACAGGGGCTCGGCCTCGTCGAGATCCCCGCGATCGAGGCACACGCTGGCCAGGTTGGCGAGGCTCGTCGCGACCAACATGTGGTCGCCGCGGAAGTTGCGACGATCGATCGCCAGCACTTCGCGCAGCAACGGCTCCGCAGCCGCGAGGTCCCCGCTGCGACGGAGAACCATCGCGACATTGCTGATGCCCATCGCGATGTTCGGATGGTCGGCAGGGAGCAGGCGGCGCCTCATGTCCAGGGCCTCGCGGTACAGCGCCTCGGCAGACGTGAGTTCACCGCGTGTCATTTGCGCGCCGGCGAGAGTGGAGAGCGCGTTCGCGACTTCCGGATGGTCGCCAGGGTGGAGCTGACGCCACGTCTGCAGGCTCTCGCGCAGCAGCGCCTCGGCAGCCTCCGCGCCGCCGCGGCTCAGCAGCGTGAGGCCAAGGTCGTTGAGCGCGCGCGCGACGGCGGCGTGGTCGACGGGCTGGACGCGGCGCACGATCGCCAGCGCCTCCCGAAACAACTCTTCGGCGGCCGAGAGCCCGCCGCGCGTGGCGAGCACGCTCGCGACGACGCCGAGGCCGTTGGCCACGTCGGGGTGGTCGCCGGGGTGCAGCCGGCGGCTCGTCGCCAACGACTCGCGGGCGCAGTGCTCCGCAGCCGCGAGGTCGCCGCGCTCCAGGAGCAACTGGGCCACGCTCCGCAGCGCCCTTGCCGTGGCGCCGTCGTCGCGAAGGGCTCGTGCGAGAGCGACTGCAGGCTCGAGCACACGCTGCGCGTCGTCGTAGGCGGCGAGCTCTCGGTACGTGTCGCCGATCGACAGCCGCAACCGCAGCTCGGCTTCCCGGGCCTCCGCGAGTTCACCGCGGTCGATGCGCTTGGCCGCCGCATCCAACATCTCGCGCAGCATCGCGGTGTCGCGACCGAGTGCGACGGCGGGCCCGGCACCCTGCAGCGTCTCCGCCAGGAACGTGCCGATGCGCTCGGCCTGGTCGCGCTGAGCGCGGGCGATCGCGGCCGCCGCCTTCTCGTTCTCCGCGGCCTGCGCCGCCAGCGATCGTTGCGCGTCCGCTTCGCGCCAGAACCACAGCGACACGGCCAGGCCGGCGGCGAACACCGTCGCCAGCGCGATGCCGAGCCCGTGCGCACGCCGCAGCGACACCGCGCGCACCTTCGCCTCCGCCGCCTCGACCCGCGCCCGGTGCACACGTTCCTCCGCGGCGGCGAGGTGGCCGTGGATCACCGCAGCGACCTTCTCCGCGGACATCGGCCGGGCAGCGGGCGCCGGCATCAGACACTGCAACGTCAGGTCGACCAGGTCCCGCTCCGCGCCGCAGTTCTCGAGCCGCGCGCGCGCGTCGTCGAGCTTGGCCATCGCCGCCATGCCAATCAGCTGTTGGGCGGGGCCAGCGTACGGCGGCAACCCGGTCAGGATCTCGCACAGGATCGCGCCAAGCGCGAATACGTCGCTGCGAGCGTCCATCTGGTCGATGTCGCCACGCGCCTGCTCCGGCGGCATGTATGCTGGCGTGCCCATCACCGAGCCCATCACCGACTGCGTGCCGTGGCCCGACGAGCGCAGTGTCTCGATCACGCTGAGGTTCGAGTGGAGCTCCGCCGCGCGCTTCTCGTCGGCGACGCCGCCGCGCTCGAGCACCTTCCCCATGCCCCAGTCGACGACCTGCACTTCGCCGAAGCTGCCGATCATCACGTTCGCCGGCTTCAGGTCCCTGTGCACGACGCCGCGCGCGTGCGCGTAGGCCATCGTCTGGCAGATGTCCTCGAAGGTTGCGAGGAACGTGCGGCGATCGTCCGCCGGTGACGCGCGCCGGGCGAGCTTCTCCGCGAGCGTCTGCCCCTTCACGAGCTTCATCGCGAAGAACGGCCGTCCGTTCGCCATGCCGAGCTCGTAGACCGGCACGATGCCCGGGTGCTGCAGCTGGCCGCCGATCTGCGCCTCTTCGACGAAGCGGTGCAGCACGGCCGGATCGGTCCGGTACCGCGCATGCAGGAACTTGATCGCGACGTCGCGGCCGAGGTCCGTGTCGTGACCCTTGTGCACCGCACCCACGCCGCCCTGGCCGAGCAGGCCGTGCACGACGTACTTGCCGGTCGTGCGCTCGACGCCGTCACCGATGACCAGCGGCTTCAGCATAGGTGTCGCAGTGTCGTGATCCACGTCGCGCAGCGACACGGCCGGCCGCGAGCCGAGGCGGTGTTCGAGATGCCGGAGCACGCTGTCGCCGGCCGGCGGCGCGAGCTCGCGCGCCGCGGCGAATCCGCCGTCGAGTGCCTGGTCGAGCGTGCGCTCGAAGCCACTGTCGGCCGCTTGCGCCGGCGGGTCGCCGCCGTCCTGATCGGGAGGTTGCATTCGGGGGAGGGACATTCCACCCGACAGGTTCGCCGCAGCCGGAGTTTCGGGCAGCGCGACGCGAAAAAAACCGCGGCCACGGGCCCGCGCACCGGGTCGGCGGGCCGTGATGCGCCAGCGGACCCCCGACCACCGGGCGCGGTCAACCGCCGACGACCCCCTCCGCCGCCGCCGAGACCGCCGCGCCGAGGCCGTTGCCCGCCCACGGATCGAGCACGATCGCCTGGTGGTGGAAGCGCGTGCCGAGCAGGATCGGCAGGTAGGGGATCGGCAGCTCGTACAGCACCCGGCCGTTCGTCCCCGCCAACGGCACCAGGGCATCCAGCGACACGTGCGCGGCGCAGCCGGGCATGCCCACCGCCTGCAACGGCACCGCCGGCTGCAGGCGCTGCCAGCCGAACACCAGCACCGCGGCGTCGATCGGCAGGCGATCGAGCTGCACCGGCAGGGTCCGGCCGATCCGCGGCGTGTCGCGCGGCACCAGCGTGGCCGCGGGCAGCGAGCCCGCACAGCCCGCGGCGAAGGTCACGTAGGTGCTGGTCGCGCCGACGACGCCGACGCTGGCGAGGAAGTCCGCGTCGACATCCAGGTAGGAGGCCCCCGCTGGCAGCGGCGGCACGTCGGGTGGGCCGTGGGCATGCTTGCCCCACTCGACCGCCTGGCCGTCGGACCGCCGCGCGACCAGATGCTCGTAGCCGCTGGCGAGGTCGACGTAGACGACGCCGGGCGGCAAGGGCGGCCGCGGCAGCCAGTAGCCGCCGCCGGTGCTCCACTCGACGCATTCGCCATCCGACCGCAGCGCCGCGCCGTAGAAGCGGCCCATCGCCACCTTGGTGTAGACCATGCCCTGAGGCAGCGGCGGCCAGTTGGCCTGACCGAAGGAAGTGTCCCCGGCCAGCGCCAGCGTGCCGTCCGAGCGCAGGAACAGGGTGTTGGCATCGTTCGCCGCCAGGTCGACGTAGCCGAGGCCGGGTGGCAGCGGCGGCACGTTGCACTTGCCCCAGGTGTTGTCGCCCCACGCCACCGCCGTGCCGTCCGACCGGATGGCGGCGCCATGGCTGTAGCCGGCGGCCGCCTTGACGTAGTGCAGGCCCGGCGGCAACGGCGGCACCCCGGCCTGGCCGAAGCTGTTGTCGCCGAAAGCGACCAGTCGCCCATCCGACCGCAGCGCCAGCGTGTTGCCGAACGACGCCGCCGCCGCGATGTAGCGAACACCGGGTGGCAACGGCGGCACGCTGGTCTGGCCGTACGCGCCGCTCCCCATGGTCTGCAGGCTGCCATCGGACAGCACCGCGACGGCGTGCGTGCCGCCGGTGACCACGCTCATGTGGCGCTGCTTCTCGTCCAGCGGCGGCACCTGGCCCTGGAACTGGCCGGCCCAGCCCCAGGTCTCGACCACGCCGTCGGAGCGCAGGGCCACGGAGTGGTAGCTGCCGGCCGCGAAGTCCGTCCAGACGCGGCCGGGCGGTGGCAGGCGCAGGTCGCACTGCCCCACGGAGTTGTCGCCCCAGCCGACGATCGCACCGTCGGAACGCAACGCGAGGCTGTGGTACTGGCCGCCGCGCACGTCGACGTAGAAAAGGCCGGCTGGAGGGGCTGGCACGGTGCATTGGCCGGCGGAGTTGTCCCCCCACGCCAGCACGCTGCCGTCCGACAATGCGACCAGATTGTGCCAGACGCCGCAGCCGATGCGTCGGGCGGTGACCCCTGGCGGCAACGGCGGCATCGCCAATTGGCCAAAGGTGTTGGCACCCCAGACGCGAAGCGAACCATCCGACACCAGAGCCAGGCCATGACTACTGCCCGATGCGACGGTGAGGTACGACAAACCCGGGACCAAGACTGGCACGTTGCACTGCCCAACTTGGTTGTTGCCCCAGCCGACGAGCACGCGATCCGACCTCAGGGCGAAGGCATGACCACTTCCCGCAGCGACGGCAACCCAACGCGTCCCCGGTGGTGCAACAGGAGGGACGACACCCGGCGGCACGGCCCCCCACTGGCAGATGACACCATCGGACCGCACTGCGGCACACAAGGAACCCACCGACTGCGCGGTGTAGCGCAATCCAGGCGGCAGGGGCGGAACCCAACACCTGAGGTTCTGGTTTTCGCCGCACACGTGGACTTGGCCATCCTCGGTGCGGACGACAGTGACACCCACGTAAGCGCCCACGTCGACGATCGGCTGCTGCCACACCAGCGTGTCGAACGAGGGTCGGTTCCATCCTCGCACCGAGGTCTGTGCCGGGATCCCTGCGACCAGCCCCAGCGCGGCGAGCAACCACCTCGCCCCGCCGCCGCGCACCCGCCGCCAGCTTGCCCGTGAGGGAGATGAGCCCATGGCGCACCGCATCAGTTGGCGAACACCATGGCAGGTGTCGCGGCCCATGTGAGGTCGGGAGCGGTGCACGCCGTGTGCTGCGCCCGCGCCGTACCGACCGCGTAGGTCCGACCATCGCCCGGCGTCTTCACGTCGGACCAAGCCTCCGACCAGTTGTCCTCGGTGTCGTTCTCCCAGTCATGGGTCGAGTAGGGCAGATGCTGGGCCGTCACCAGCGGCGCCAGCAGCACGCCGGCCGCCGCGCCTCGGGTCAGTCCCCAGGACCTACCAGTGAGTGAGTGAGTGAGTGAGTGAGTGGCATGCAGGTTCTCCCGAGCCATCAGGCTAACACCCACCTCCCTCGCCGCAACCTCACCCCAGCCCCCGCACCACCTCACAACCGCGGATCCGCCCACTCGTCCTCGAGCAACCCCCGCTCGACGATCTCCCACACCACCACCTTCGGCCGCGCCCCCTGCGCCAGCCGCTGCAGCAGCGCGCGCGCCGGCTCGGTGCCGCCGGCGCCGCGCGCCAGCACCACCCGCACCGGCCGGCCGAGCGCCAGCGACAGCGCCTTCCAGCCGTTCTCCTCGCTGAAGCTGGTGCCCGCGACCCAGACCTCGGCCGCATCGTCGTCGCCGCCGATCGGCAGCGCCGCGCCCCGCTCGCGCCGCACGATGCCGTAGTAGTCGCGCGTCTCGGCGAGCCGCTCGGTCAGCAGGCTCATCGGCTCCGCGTGCCAACCGCCGGCGTGCGCCACCTCGACGGTGGCGAGCCCGAGCAGCGCCGTCAGGTCCCCCACCATGCGGATGCTGTCCTTGCCGGCCAGCTCGACCTCGCCGCGCGGCGACAGCCATCGCCCCAGGTCCCCACCCTCGATCGCCGCGGCGACGGCGCGGGCCGCGGCCAGCGCCCCCTGCGGCCGCCAGTGCGTGTCGCGCCGGAAGTAGAGCTCCTCGGCCGGCAGCGCGGTGCGCGCCGCCGCCAGCGCCGCCGCCATGTCGGCGGTGGCGATGCCAAGTCCACGCAGCTCGCCGAGCACCTCGCCGTAGAGCGGTGCCTTCGCCGCCGGCAGTTCGCCGCCGGCGAACGCGTACTCCGGATAGACCCGCGCCTTGTCGGGCACGAGCCAGACGAACAGCTCGCCGCCCGCCGCGCGCACGGCGTCGCGCACGGTGGCGAAGACCCGCTGGCGCACCGCGGCGCGCCGCTCGAAGAGCGCCCGGTCGGGCGCCACCGTCGCGGCGAGGAAGAACCACTCGTCGCGGCCGACCTGCACGCGCTCGCTGCGCGGCGTGCCGGCGCGGAACAGCAGCTCGTTCCAGCCGCTGCGCAGCCACCAGGCGATCGGCGACGCCTCGCGCAGCTCGCGTTCCTTGGCCGGCATCCAGCTGCCGTCGAGCACGTTGGCCCAGGTGGCCGCCGGCGCGGTGTACTGACCGCGCGACCGGATCGGCGGCTCCTGGCGGCCGAGCAGGCCGTGCCACACGAGGTGCACGACCGGCACGCTGGCGAGCAGCAGCGTCGCCAGCGCCACGGCGTGCCAGCGCACGGCCCACTGCGCCGGCGTCTGCGGCGCCGGTGTCCGGTGGTCGGTGGGAGGCATGATCGGCACGGTCAGAACTGGAAGTAGAGGAACGGCGTGTACTCGCCGCCGAGCAGATGGCCGATGGCGACCAGCCCGAGCAGCAGCGCGCCGAGCATCACCAGGGGCTGGCAGCGCTGCACCAGCTGCTCGCTGCGCGGCAGCGCGAACGCGATCGCGAGCCCGAGCCCGAGCGCGGCGTAGGCGAACGGCGCCTTGCCGCCGAGCGCCGGCACCCCGTCGGCGCCGCCGAGCCCCGCCGCCGCGGCGCCGATCCGCGCCAGGTCGCCGGCCGAATCGCTGCGGAACACCATCATCGTCGCCGTCCACAGCAGGAACGTGACCGCGACCTGCGCCGGTCGCGGCAGCCGCGCGTACGGCGACGCCTTGCCGAGCCGCCGTTCGAGCACGAGCAGCAGCCCGTGCAGGCCGCCCCAGAGCAGGAAGTTCCACGCCGCGCCGTGCCACAGCCCGCCGAGCAGCATCGTCGCCATCACGTTCACCTGCGCCCGCCCCTCGCCGCGGCGGTTGCCGCCGAGCGGCACGTAGAGGTAGTCGCGCAGCCACGTGCTGAGGCTCACGTGCCAGCGCCGCCACAGCTCGGTGAGGCTGGGCGCGCGGTAGGGCGACAGGAAGTTGCTCGGGAAGCGGAAGCCCAGCACGCGGCCGAGCCCTATCGCCATGTCGCTGTAGCCCGAGAAGTCGAAGTAGATCTGCACCGAGAACGCGACGCCGCCGAGCCAGGCCGCGGCGAACCCGGGCTGCTCGAGCGCCCAGACCGCGTCGACCAGCGGCGCCACCGAGTCGGCGATCAGCACCTTCTTCGCCAGCCCGAGCGCGAACAGCAGCACGCCGTCGCTGCGCCCGACCAGGTCGACCGTGCGGTGCGCGATCTGGTCCTGCACGTCGCGGTAGCGCACCACCGGGCCGGCGACCAGCTGAGGGAACATCGACACGAAGCACAGCAGGTCGCCGAACGAGCGCACCGGTCGCACGTCGCCGCGGTAGACGTCGATCGTGTAGCTCATCGACTGGAAGGTGAAGAACGAGATGCCGACCGGCAGCAGCACGCGTTCCCACGCGACCGGCCACGGCGTCAGGTCGTTCCACGTGTCCACCAGCAGGTTCGTGTACTTGAACCAGCCGAGCAGGCCGAGGTTGGTCGCGATCGACAGCCAGAGCCACCGCCGGCGGCGCCGGCCCGAATCGACGCCGCCCATCGCCCGTGCGGCGAGGTAGTCCACGGCGACGCTGCCCAGCATCAGCAGCACGTAGTGCGGCCGCCACCAGCCGTAGAACACGAAGCTGCCGAGCGTCAGCGCCAGGTTGCGCCAACGCGGCGGCGCGGCGTGGTAGACGAGCAGGAACGCGGGCAGGAACCAGAACAGGAACGCGAACGACGCGAAGACCACGTTCAGGCCTCGGCCTTCGGGTCGCGCTCCATCAGCGCGCGCACGGCGTCGCGCGGCGCGAGGCCTTCGTAGAGCACGCGCACGACCGCGGCCGCGATCGGCATCTCGACGCCGCGCTGCTGCGCCTGCTCGACCACGACGCGCGAGGTCCAGACGCCCTCGGCGACCTTCGGCGACGCGGCCAGCGCCTGCGCCAGCGTCTCGCCGCGACCGATGCGTTCGCCGAACGCGCGGTTGCGGCCGTGCGCCGAGAACGCCGTCACCGCCAGGTCGCCGACGC
Source organism: Planctomycetota bacterium (assembly GCA_019636245.1). GTDB lineage: Bacteria > Planctomycetota > UBA1135 > UBA1135 > UBA2386 > JAEUHS01. The sequence continues at coordinate 69,910 of JAHBXX010000022.1, forward strand.
CGGCGAGGCCGAAGAATGTGCGCGGGTCGGCGCCGAGCCCCTGGCCGAAGCGCAGCATCTCGACGAGGCCGCGGGCCAGGATCGCCGCCTTGGCGTTGTCGCCGTAGCCGAGGCCGTCGGCGATGCCGGCCGCCAGCGCCATCACGTTCTTCAGCGCGCCGCACAGCTCGGTGCCGAGCACGTCCTGGTTGCGGTAGACGCGGAACGACGGCGTCGTCAGCGCCGTCTGCAGCCGCTGCAGCGGGGCGTCGTCGGCGCCGGCCAGCACGACGGTCGTCGGCAGGTCGCGCGCGATCTCCTCGGCGTGGCTCGGGCCGCTGAGCACGAACACGCGCTCGGGCCCGCCGAGCAGTTCGGCGGCGATCTGCGACGGCCGCGCGCCGCTGCCCTGCTCCAGACCCTTGGCCAGCGACACGACCGGCGCGTCCGGCGCGAGGTACGCCGCCACCGCGCCCAGCACGCCGCGCACGTGCTGCGTCGGCACGGCCAGCAGCACGACGTCGGCGCGATCGAGCACGGCGGCGGCATCGTGGGTGACGCGGATCGCGTCGGGCAGCACGAACGACTCCAGGTAGCGCGGATTCTGCCTCGTGGCGGCGATGCGGGCCGTGTAGACCGGGTCGTGGCCCCACAACGCCACCGCATGGCCGACCCGCTCGAGGGCCAGCGCCATCGCCGTGCCGAAACCGCCGTTGCCGAGGATCGCGACCTTCATGCGCCGTTCGCGGCCCGGGCCGCGAAGTAGTGCTTCAGGTTGCTGCGGTGGGTCCAGAACAGGAAGCCGGCGATCGCGAGGCACAGCAGCGTCAGCGGCAGGCGGGCGCCGAACGCCGCGTCGGCGTGCAGCGCGACGGCCGCGGCCGGCAGCGCCAGTCCGAGCGCGAGGCTGCCCAGGAACACGTGGCCGGTGGCGAAGCGCACCACGAAGAACACGCCGAGCGCCACCGCCGTCACCTGCCAGTCGAGCGCCAGCAGCGCGCCGGTCGCGGTGGCGACGCCCTTGCCGCCGCGCCAGCCGAGGAACGGCGTGAACACGTGACCGAGCACCGCCAGCGCCGCCGCGGCCACCGCCGCCGGCAGTTCGTCCGTGGCTGCCTGCATCAGCGCGACGGCGGCGAACCCCTTGCCGGCGTCGAGCAGGTAGATGGCGAGGAACGCCGCCAGCCGCGCACCCTTGCCGGCGAAGGCCCGGCTGGCGTTGGTGGCGCCGGGGTTGCCGCTGCCGATCGCACGCACGTCCTGGCCCTTGCAGAGCCACACCACGAGCCACGCGAACGGCAGCGCGCCGAGCAGGAACGCCAGCACGCCGAGGCCGAAGACCATGCGCAACGACGCGGCGGCGAGCAGATCGGCGACCGGGAGCACGGCGCACATCGGCGGCAAGGCTAGGCGGCGGCGCGCGCGTTCGCCAACCTCGGATGGCGCCCGGCGACCCGATCGCTACCCTGCCGGCCCGTGACCACGCGCATCGGCATCGACACCGGCGGCACGTTCACCGACGTCGTGCGGTGGTCGCCGCGCGGGGTGCGGGTGCACAAGCTGCCGTCGACGCCGGACGACCCGGCGCGCGCCGTGCTGGCGGGGATCGCCGCCGTGCGCGAGCACCCGCACGAACCGGTCGACGTCGTGCACGGCACCACCGTCGGCCTGAACGCGGTGCTGACCGGCAACCTCGCCCGCACGGTGTTCGTCACCAACCGCGGCTTCGAGGACCTGATCGAGATCGGCCGCCAGGAGCGCCTCGACCTCTACGCGCTGGAGCCGGACCGCGCGGCGCCGCCGGTGCCGCGCCGCCTGCGCGTGGGCGTCGACTGCCGGCGCGGCGCCGACGCCGTGCTGCGGGCGCTCACCGCGCGGGAAGTGGCGCGCGCCGTCGCTGCGGTGCGCCGCCTGCGGCCGCAGGCCGTCGCGATCGGCCTGCTGCACGCGCCGGCCGACCCGCGCGACGAACGCCGCCTCGCCGCCGCGCTGCGCCGCGCCCTGCCCGGCGTGCCGGTGACCTGCAGCGCCGAGCTGTGGCCGGCCTTCGGCGAGTACGAGCGCTTCTGCGCCGCGATCCTCAACGCCGCGATCGCCCCGGTGGTCGGCGGCTACACCCAGCGGCTCCTGGCCGGACTCGGCTGTGGCCGGCTGCGGTTCCTGCGCAGCAGCCTCGGCATCCTGCCGCCCGACGAAGCGGCCGGGTTCCCGGCCCGGGCGATGTTCTCCGGCCCGGCGGGCGGCGTGCTGGCGGCGAACGCGCTGCGGCGACGCCTCGGCGAACGGCAGCTGGTGGCGTTCGACATGGGCGGCACCTCGGCCGACGTCTGTCTGTGCGCCGACACCGGCGCCGAGGGCGGCAGCACGATCGCCGGCCTGCCGCTGCCGCTGCCGTCGGTGCCGGTGCACACGGTCGGCTGCGGCGGCGGCTCCATCGCCTACGCCGACGCCGGCGGCGCCCTGCGGGTCGGCCCCGAGAGTGCCGGCGCCGATCCGGGCCCGGCGTGCTACGGCCGCGGCCACGAACCGACCGTGACCGACGCGCACCTGGTGCTCGGTCACCTCGGCGCCGACACGCTGCTGCAGGGCACGTTGCCCGTCGACGTCGACGCCGCGGTGCGCGCCGTCGAACGGCTGGCGAAGACTGTCGGCCTCGGCACCGCGGCCTTGGCGCGCGGCATGCTCGCCATCGCCGACGCGACGATGGCGCGCGCGATCCTGGGGATCACCGCCGAGCGCGCGGTCGACCCGGCGGGACTGCCGCTGGTCGCCTACGGCGGCGCCGGCGGCCTGCACGCCGCCGGACTGCTGCAGCGCCTGGGCATGCCGCGCGCGATCCTGGCGCCGCACGCCGGCGCGTTCTCGGCCCTCGGCCTCGCGCTGGCCGGCGAGTCCGTCGAGGCGAGCGTCGCCGTGCGGGAGCCGCTGACGCCCGCCTCGCTCGCCCGGCTGCAGCGGCTCGGCCGCGACCTGCTGCGGCAGGCCGCCGACCGGCTCGGTCGGGGCCAGGGCCGCGGCCGGGTCGAGGCCTTCGTGCGCCACGTCGGCCAGGGCAACAGCCTGCGGCTGCCGCTGCGGCCGGGGCTGGCGGCGCAGTTCGCGCGCGAACACGAACGTCGCTACGGCTTCCGCGCCGCGGCGCCGATCGAAGTCGTCGGCCTCACCGCGCGCGCCGAGACGGCGGGCCGCGCGTTCCCGGCGGTGCCGCTGCCGGCCGCCCGGGCGCGCCCGCCGCGCCGCGAACGGCGCGGCCCGCTCGGCGACCGGGTCGCCGTCGTGCAGCGCCAGGAGCTCGGCCCGCGGCCGCTCGACGGCCCCCTGGTGGTCGAGGAGGCGACGGCGACGACCCTCGTGCCGATGGGCTTCTCGGTGCAGGCGACCGCCTACGGACTGGTGCTGCAACCCCGCCGCGCAGCCGACTAGGAACTCTGGTTTGACTCCGGCGCCCGGCCGGGCTAACCTACCTGCACCGAATCCGCCCAGGTTCGTTCGGCTTTGCAGGGAAAGCGCCTCCGGGCGCGTCTTCGGTCCGACCGACGTCCAGGGGTAGCAACCGCAGTCCAGGGATCAGCTAGGAGCATCCAACACCGCATCACCTCGCTGGCGACCAGCCGCTGGTCTCGCCGAGCGGGAACGACAAGCAGACACACAGCCGGGGGTTGTCCGCGACGGACGTAAAAACTTGACTCTCCTTCTTCCCCTTTTCCCGAAGTTTCCCCCCCGGCTTCCTTTTCCTCGCGCCTCGGCGGCGCGGCTCCTGCATCCGGGCGTCCCAGCCCGTGTCTCCCCGCCGACCGTTGGTCGGCCGCCCGCTTGAGACGACCTGCGGTGGGCATGGTGCGCGCGTAGCGACCCGAGCCGGCCTGCGGCCAAGCCGGGCGGCGCGTCAGCCGCCGCCCGAAGCCCCTTCGGCCGGCTTGGCCCGCGGCCGCGCCGCCTTCTCCTTCTCGGCGGCCTTGCCGGCCTCGCGCGCGGCCCTCTCCTTGGCCCGTTCACGCTGCTGGTTCGCCTGCTCGGCGCGCGGGAACGGGCGCCCCGGCTCGAGCTTGGCATTCTCGTCGTGCAGCGGCTGGCCGTAGTCGACCAGCGCCTCGAAGTCGAACTCGCCGAGCGGCTTCCACGGCTGCAGCTGCACGCGGGCGTGCACGAGGTCGGGCAGCGGCACCAACCGGCGCCTGCCGTCGGCCTCGACGACCACGGAGTCGCGGGGTTCGCGCGTCGAGCGCACCAGTTCGGCGTCGCGGTCGGCGGCCTGCCAGGTGCCGCGGCGGCGGGCCGCGTCGCCGTGGCGCAGCATGTGCGCCCGGTGCAGCGCCGCCAGCATGGCCACCTTCTCGGCGGGTTCGCGGCCTTCGGCGCGGTGCAGCGCATGCAGATCGAGGCCCAGGCGCAGCTCGGGCACGAGGTCCGCGGCGTGCCAGAAGCCGGGCAGCACGAGCAGCACCGTGGCGTCCGATGCCAGCAGCACGACCTGCACGTTGCGGCCGCCGGCACCGTTGGTGCTGCCGACCGCCGTCTGCTCGGCGGTGTAGCCCTGCGACAGGCCGACGTGCCGTTCGCGTTCGATGTTGCGCCAGCCGAGCACGAAGCGCGTCGCCAGCAGTTCGTGCACGCCCGGATCCGCCAGCACCAGGCCGCGCAGGCTCTGCAGCGTGCTCGACGCGTGGCCGTCGAGGTCGCCGAGCGCCTGCAGCCAGAGGATCGGCCGGCCGGTCGCCGCCGCGCGCGCCCGTGCTTCGGCCAGCGACTCGAGCCACGGCAGCTCGAGCACCTTGGCGACCGCCCATTGCAGCGGGCGGCCGGCGAGCTTGGGCCCGACCGCCTCGGGCGGCGGGGCCGCCTCGGGGACCGCCGGTGGGCGGGCGCCGTCGTCCGGCTTGCGCGTGGTGCCGTCGTCGAACAACGGCTGCGACGCGAGTCCGGGGTGCGGCACCGGCGGCGGCGTCATCGGCAGGCCGGACTGCGGCGGCCCCTGGGCCGCGGCGAGGGAAGCGAGCGCGAAGAACGCGCCGCCGATCAGGGAGTAGCGGACCATGCGAGCAGCACCTCCGGCTGCGTTGGCGGACCCTGCAGGCCCCGCCGGAGGAGAGTCGTCCATGGCATGCCGTCCGTCAACCCGTCGGCACCGGCGGATCGACGGCGCGGCACGCCGCCCGCCGTCACTTGCCCTTGGCGGGCGCGGCGGCCGGCTTGCCAGCCGGATAGAAGCGCGCGAGCCGTCGTTCGAGCTGTTCGCCGCGCAGGCCGACGGCGGCGATCTTGCCGTCGGGGCCGATCAGGTAGGTCGCCGGGATCGACCGCACGCCGTAGGCCTGGGCCACCACGTTCTGCCAGCCCTTGCCGTCGAAGTGGTGCCGCCAGGTCATCTTGCGGTCGGCGATGAACTTGTCGAAGGCGCCGCGATCCTTGTCGAGGCTGATGCCGACGATCTCGAAGCCGTGGCCGTGGTACTTCTCGTAGGCGGCCAGCACGTTCGGCAGCTCGGCGACGCACGGACCGCACCAGGTGGCCCAGAAGTCGAGCAGCACGACCTTGCCCTTGTAGTCGCCGAGCTGGATCGGCTTGCCTGCGATGTCCTCCTCGTCGATCGCCACCGGCTCGGTGCCGATCAGTTCGTAGGACGCGGCGATGCCGGCGAGGTGCTCCTTCAGCCCGCGCACCTCGGAACGCGCCTCGCCGGTGCTGGTCAGCAGCTCGACGGCGGCGTCCTTCTTGCCCGCATCGACCAGCAGCTCGCCGAGCATCGTCGTCGCCTCGACCAGCGCGTTGATGTCGTCGCCGGCGTTGTCGACCAGTTCGCGCAGCGCCTTCTCGGCGCCGTCGACGTTGCCGCCGTCGCGCAGCGCCATCGCCCGCGCCAGCCGCATCTCGCCGGCGGCGCCGCCGTCCGGCCGGTCCTTCAGGTAGGCCTCGGCGAAACGCAGCGCATCGGCGTGGCGGCCGAGCTTCGCCGCGAGGCCGACGGCCTCGACGAGCGCGTCGCCGGCATCGCTGGCGCCGGCATGGCCCTTCACGTAGGCCTCGAGCGCGGCGAGCTTCCTGGACTGGAAGTCGCGCTGCAGGTCGGCGAGGTTGGCATGCGCCGCCGCCGCGGGAGCGGCCGCCGTCGCCACCGCGCGGCCGCCGTCGGGCTTGGGTTTGGGTTGCTGGGGATTCTGCGCCGGCAGCATCGCCGCCGCGCCGAACACGAGAAGGGTCGTCAGGTTCATGGCATCTCCGTCGCTTCCCGGCACGCTAACCGGCCGAGCCACCCGATGCGAAGCCACCGGCCGTCGGGACGCTGGCAGCGGCCCGTCGCCGCCGCCCCCTTCGGTCGGGCCCATGGTCCGACGCGGCGCCCCCCTGCGCCTGCCCGGCGCCGGCGTATGCTTCCCGCCCCGCCATGGGATGCCGTCTCGCCCACGACGTGCCGCGCGAACTCGAGGCCCTGCCCCCGCGGCCCGAACTGCACGCGCTGGCGATGCCGCGCCACGGCCGCGGCGAAATCCACGACGTGCTGCTCGAAGGCCAGCGGCTGCCGGGCCTGCGGCTGCTGCGGATCTACGTGCCGGCACCGGAGTTCCGCGGTGAGGCGCCGCTGCCGGTGCTGCTGCTCAACGACGGCCACAAGGCGTTCGAGCCGGCGAACCACCGCCAGGTGCCGGCCTTCCACCAGTCGGGCACGCTGCAGTTCCACCGGGTGATGGACGGCCTGTTGTGCACGGGCACCCTGCCGCCGGCCGTGGTCTGCGCCGTCGCGACCCACGCCGGCTCGCGTGCCGACCAGTACGTGCCCGTCCGCACCCGCTTCGGCGACACCGAGTTCGGCGGCGGCGGCGATGCCTACCTCGAGCTGCTCGAGCACGAAGTCCTGCCGGCCATGGCCGCGCGCCTGCGCGGCCTCACGCTGGCCACGACCGCCGCGCAGCGCATCCTGGTCGGCACCTCGATCGGCGGCATCGCCGCGCTCTACGGCGCGCTGACGCGGCCGCAGGTGTTCGGCGGCGCCATCGCCCTGTCGCCGTCGGCCTGGGTCGGCGACGGCTTCCTGACCAGGCTGGCGCAGGCGAACGGCGCCGTCGGCGCGCGCATCGCCGCCGACATCGGCGACGGCGAACGCGCGCCGATCCGCGACCACTGCCGGCAGCTGTTCACGGTGCTCGCCGAACGCGGCGCCGGCCGCGTGCTCGCCGACGAGGTGCCCGGCCGCCACCACGAGGACAGCTGGCGGCAACGGCTGCCCCGGCTGCTGCAGCACGTGCTCGGCGGCCAACCCGCGCCGCCGCCGGCGCCGCCCGGCGCCTAGCCGAGCACCGTGCCCACGGCGGCCAGCAGCGCGTAGCCGGCGAACACCCCCAGCGCCGCCGGCTGCACCGGTACCCCGCGATGGAAGTCCTCGGGCCGGAGCCGGACCTGCCGGCACAGCCAGACCGCGAGCGGCAACGGCAACAGCCCGAGCAGCACCAGCGGCGGATGGCCGGCCCACGGCAGCAGGGCCACCAGACCGAACCCGAGCGCGTAGACCGCCGGCAGCAGCCGGCTCGCCCGGCGCCGGCCGAGGCGGACGACCAGGTTGCGCTTGGCCGACGCCAGGTCGGCGCGGTAGTCGGGGAACTCGTTGGCGAGCAGGAACGCCGCGGTGAAGACACCGAGCGGCAGCGACAGGCGCACCACTTCCCAGCTCCACGCGCGCGTCTGCACGACGGACGTCGCCAGCGCCACCAGCGGCCCGTAGCAGAGCAGCACGTCGAGTTCGCCCAGGCCCCGGTAGCACAGGCGCAGCGGCGGCCCGTGGTAGGACCAGCCGAGCAGCAGCCCGACGAGACCGAGCCACATCGCCTCCGGCGCCCGCCACTGCACGATCGCCACGCCGAGCAGGACGCCCAGGGCGCCGAAGCCGAACGCCATCGCCCAGGTCTGGCGGCGCGTCAGCAGGCCGTCGACGAGCACGCGCTTGCCGCCCGAGAAGTCGGTGCGATCCTCGGGCAGCACGCGCTGGTCGGTGCCGGCGTCGAAGTCGAACACGTCGCCCCAGGCGTTCTTCGCCACCTCCATCGCGAACAGCGCCGCGCCGGTGACCGCGAGCCAGCCCCAGTGCAGCGAACCGTGGCGGGCGACGACGGCGCCGCCCACCGCCATGCAGGCGAGCGAGGTGATGCTGATCTTCGGGTCGGCGAGCCGCCAGAAGCCTTGCCAGACCTTGCCCTGCGCTGCTATCGCTGGGTCGCTGTCGACCATGGCCAGGGATCGAAGCACGGCACCGGTGCCGACGCGACTGCCACGCGCCGTCGATGCGGCGCTGGCCGGCGTGCTGCTGGTGGCGCTGGCGCCGCTCTGGCTCACGCTCGCGCTGCTGCTGCGCGCCGGCGGCCGACCGGTGCTGTGGCGGCAGCAGCGGCTCGGCCGCGGCGGGGTGCCGTTCGTGCTGCACAAGTTCCGCACCCTGACCGGCGACGGGCCGACGGTGGCGCCGTGGGGCGATGCGCGCGCCGGCGCGCTCGGCCGCTGGCTGCGGCGCACCCGGCTCGACGAACTGCCGCAGCTGTGGGACGTGCTGCGCGGGGCGATGGCCCTGGTCGGGCCCCGGCCCGAAGTGATCGCCAACCTCGACGCCGTGTCGCCCGCCGACCTCGCCGCCGTGCTCGCCGTGCGGCCGGGACTCACCGGGCCGACCCAGCTCGCCTTCCTGGCCGAGGACGAGGTGCTGGCCGCGGTGGCGGCGCCGCAGGAGGTCTACCGCCGGGTGATGGTGCCGGCGAAGGTGCGCGCCGACCGGGCGTGGCTGGCGCAGCGGTGCTGGCAGGGCGACCTGGGCACGCTCGCGCGCACCGCCGTCGCGTTCGTGTCGCCCTGCGGCTGGCGGCGATCGCGCCAGCACGTGCACGACGTCCTGGCGGCCGCGGGAACACCGGTCGGGACATGCGGCCGGGCCGCGCCCGCGCCATGATGCACGGCCCGGCGGACGACAGGCTCCGCCGCCGCGCCGGCCACGAGCGCCGCCGCATCCCCCAACCCCCGCCGCCATGGCCTCGACCCCTCAGTTGTCCCTGCTCGCCCTCGCGGCGTGCCTCCCCCTCCTCCCCGCCCAGGAACCCGCGCCGGCCGCGGCGACTTCGCCCGCCCCGCAGGCGAAGGCGCCGACCGGCGCCGAGGTCCTGGCCGGTGCGCTGCGCTTCACCCAGGGCCTGCCGCTCTGGCGCTGCAAGGCGAAGGGCACCTTCGTGATGCCCGAACTGCCCGAGGAACTGGCGGCGCAGATCGACTTCGACGACCTGGAACTGCCGACGATGGACCTGCAGCTGTCGGCGGCGCAACCGCGCCAGTTCGCCCTGCGCGTCGACGGCACCGACTTCGACCGGCTCGAGATCGTCTGCGACGGCAAGCAGATCCTGCGCAGCATCGGCGGCATGCAGGTGCACTCGCTCGGCGACGCGCCGGCCGGCCTGGTGCCGTTCCTGGCCGCCGAACGCGGCATGATGCCGCTGCCGGGCATCGCCAACCTGCGCGCGCTGCTGGCGCCGAGCGGCACGCCGAAGGCCCTGCTCGACGCCAAGCAGGTCGAACTGGTCGCCGAGACCAAGGTCGGCGACAAGGCCGCCTGGCACCTGCGCGTGCTCGACGAGGCGCTCGCCTGCGAGGTCTGGGTGCAGCGCGGCGACCAGCCGTGGATCCTGCGCCACAAGCCGAAGGCGCCGAAGCTCGACTTCGCCTCGCTGATGGGCGACGACGACGACGAGGACGGCGACGCCACCACGATCCAGATCGAGCCGGCCGTCGACCTCGAGATCCTCGAGAACGGGCGCGACGTCGCCGAGACGGCGTTCGCGATCGCCGAGCCGGCCGGCTCGACCCGCGTCGACGACCTGCAGGCCACGCTGATGGAGCGCCTCGAAGCAGAGATGGGCGAGCATGAAGAGGAGGCGGAAGGTCCCCACGCCTCGGTCGGCAAGCCGGTTCCCGCCGTCGAGCTGTCGCTGCTCGACGGCAGCAAGGTCCGGCTGTCGGACCTGCACGGCAAGGTCGTGGTGCTCGACTTCTGGGCGACGTGGTGCGGCCCGTGCGTGCAGGGCCTGCCGAAGCTCGCCGAACTGACGCAGCGCTTCGCCGAGCAGGGCGTCGTGTTCCATGCCGTCAACCTCGGCGAGGGCAAGGCCACCATCGAGGCCTTCCTCGCCAAGAAGGAACTCAAGATCTCGGTGGCGATGGCGGGTGACGAACTCGGCGAGCAGTTCGGCGTGCAGGGCATCCCGCACACGGTCATCGTCGGCCGCGACGGCGTCGTGCGCCATGTGCACGTGGGCTTCGGCCCCGGCACGGCCAAGCAGCTCGAGCAGGAACTCCAGGCCGCGGTGACGGCGAAGCCAGGGGACACCAGGCAGCCGCCGAAGGACGAGCCGAAGCCGCCGAAGGACGAGCCGCAGCCGGCGAAGGACGGCTGACGCGACCGCCGGCCGCACGGGCGAGCCTCGCGCGCCGCGGATTCGTGCCACCGGACGCCGGCGGCACGCACCCTGCAGGGTCCCCGGGTTCGCGCCCGGGGCCGCGCGCATGGCGAGTTCCCCGCCACCTCTTCCGGCTGCCGCCCCACCCCCGCCGACGGTCCTCCGCCTGCGCGGCGGCGAACTGCACGTGATCGGCTGGCCCGAGGCCCTGCGGCCGCCCTTCGGCCTGCGCCGCGAGGGCGGCGGCCTGCTCGGTCGGGCGTGCCTCGCCGGCACCGTCCTGCGGGCACTGGCCGCGGCCGGCTGCCCGCACGAGAACCGCGTGCACCCGCCGCCGCTCGCCGCCGAGGACGTGCCGCCGCCGCCGCGGCCGGCCCCGGCCGGGTTCGACGCCTGGGTGGCGAACGGCCACCACGGCCTGCTCGCCGGCCTCGCCGACGGGGTCCGGCTCGACTGCGTGCTGGCGGCGGTAGGCCACACCCGGGCCCGCCTGCTCGCCGTCGCCCGCGATTCGGCCGCCGCCCAGCAGTGGCGGGCCGCGCTGGCGGCGCGTGGGTTCGCC
>JAHBXX010000023.1 GCA_019636245.1 Planctomycetota bacterium
CCGGCGGCGGCGGCGCCCGCGGCGCGCGTCGAGGCCTTCTACCGCGACCTCGCGGCGATCGTCGGCGGCCATGCCGGCCGCGGGCTGCCGGTGGCGGCGGCGACGCGCACCAGCGAGGAACTGGTGGCCGCGGTGGCGGCCGGAGCAGGACCGCTGCGCGCCTGCCTGCAGCGCTGCGATGCGGTGAAGTTCGCGGCCGCGCGGCCGGATCCGGCCGCGCACGCGGCCGCCCACGCCGCCGCGGTGCAGTTCGTGCAGACGGAGGAGGCATGAGCGCGCTGCACTGGCAGGCGCCGTCGTGGTGGTTGCTGCTGCCCTTGGTCACAGGCGCGCTGGCGTGGCGGGCGCGGCAGCGGCCGCGCCTGCCGTTGCTGCCGGCCGGGCCGGACGGGCGCCGCCCGGCCTCGTGGCGGCAGCGGTTCGCCGGCCTGCCGACCGGCCTCGAGCTGCTGGCGTTGGCCTGCGCCGTCGCGGCGCTGGCGCGGCCGGTGCAGTTCGTGCCGGCGCCGCCCGAGCGGCTGGTGCGCGACGTCATGCTGTGCGTCGACCGCAGTTCGTCGATGGCGGCCGAGGACCTGCGTCCCGGGGAACCCCGGCTCGCGGTGGCGCTGGCGATGGCGGCGCGGCTGGTCGACGCGCGGCCGGACGACCGGTTCGGCTGCGTCGAGTTCGCGCGCTACCCCGACCTGCGTTGCCCGCCGACGCTCGACCACGCGGCCGTGCGCGAGCTGCTGGCCTCGGTGCGGCCGGTCGGCGCCGAATCCGCCGAGGATGCGACCGGCATCGGCACGGCCGTGGCGCTGGCGGCGTCGGTGCTGGCGCGATCGCCGGTTCCCGGCCGGCTGGTCGTGCTGCTGACCGACGGCGAGGAGAACGTCGCCACGGTGGCCCATCCCGACGAGATCGCGCCGCGGCACGCGGCGCAGCTCTGCGCCCGGCTCGGCATCCGCGTGCACACGGTGGTGGTCGGCAGCGATCCGGACGTCGATGCGACGGCGGTGCAGGAACTGGCGGCGGTGAGCGGCGGTCGGCACTTCCGCGCCGGCGACGCCAGCACGCTGCTGGCGGTGGCGGACGCGATCGACGGCCTCGAGCCGCGGCAGTACGCCGAACCCCGGCTCGTGGCCCGCGAGTGGTTCGCGGCGCTGGTCGTCGCGGCGCTGGGGCTGGGCTGGCTCGCGCATGCGCTGGCGCGGACGTGGTTCGCGGTGCTGCCGTGATCGCCGTGGTGTTCGTCGCCGGTTCCGTCTGGCCGCTGGTCGCGGTGGCGCTGGTCCTGGGCCTCGGCGCCGGCGTGGCGTGCACGCGGCGGGCGCAGCGCCGCCTCGAGGCGGCGCTCGGCCCGCGCGCCGAGGCGCTCGCCGGCCGGCCGGCCCACGGCGCCCTGCGCGGCCTGGCCGCGGTGCTGGCGGCCGGGCTCGGCGGCGTCGTGCTGCTGCAGCCGGCATGGGGCCTCGCCGGTGGCGTGCCCGCGGGCGCGGACGTGATCCTGTGCCTCGACGCGTCGCGGTCGATGGCGGCGCGCGACGTGCTGCCGTCGCGGTGGCAGGCGGCGCAGCGGCAGATCGCCGCCTTGGCCGACGGCGCGCTCGGCGCGCGGCTTGGCCTGGTCGTGTTCGCCGGCGAGGCGCGGCTGGCGGTGCCGCTGACCGGCGACGTCGCCGCGGTGGCCGAACTGGCCGCCGCGCTGGCGCCGGGCGCCGTCGAGCGCGGCGGCACCGACCCGGGCGCGGCGATCGACCTGGCGCTGCAGGCCCTGCAGCGCAGCGGCGCGACGCGGGGGAGCATCGTCGTGCTCGGCGATGGCGAGGACTTCGCCGGCGACGGGCCGGCGGCGGCCGCGCGGGCGCGGGCGGCCGGCGCGGTCGTGCACTGCCTCGGCTTCGGCCGCGAGGCGGCGAGCAAGATCGTCGTCGAGACGGCGGCGGGGCAGGAGTTCCTGCGCGCGGCGAACGGGCAGGACGTGCTGACGCGGCTCGAGCGCGCCCAGCTCGACGCGGTCGCCAGGGCCGGCGGCGGCCGCAGCGCGGTCGCCGCCGCCGACGGCGACCTGCGGCGGTGGTTCCGCGAGGAGATGGCGCCGCGCGCGGTCGCCGCCGCGGTGCACGCGGGCGCTGCCGAGCCGGCGCACGGCTACGCGGCGTTCTTGTGCGCGGCGATCCTGTGCTGGATGCTGCGCACGTGCTTGCCGGAGCGACGCCGATGCGAACGGTCCTGATCGGGCTCGGGCTCGCGGCGCTGGCGGCGCGGATGCCGGCCCAGGACGGCGAAGCCGACTACCGCGCCGGCCGCTACGAGGCGGCGTTCGCGGCCTTCGCGGCGGCGGCGGCCGAGGCGCAGGCGCCCGCCGAGCGGCGCGCCAACCTGGCGCTGGCGGCGCTGCGGCTGCGGCGGCCGGGCGACGCGGCGGCGGCGGCGCGGTCGCTGCTCGACGAAGGCGACGCGGCCTGGCACGCGCCCGGCGAGTTCCTGCTCGGGCTCGCGGCCTGGCAGCGCGCCGAGCAGGCGGCGGCCGCGGCGCAGCTCGCCGATGCCGAGCCGATGGCCTGGGACCTCGCGGTGCGCAGCGCCGAGGCGGCGTGGGCGCACTGGTGCCGGGCGGCGGCGGGCGAACGGGAACCCGGGCCCGCGCGCCGCAACGCCGAGCGGGCGTGGCGGCGGCTGCAGGAGCTGCGTGCCGCGCGCACAGCCGCCGCGGCGCGCGTCGAGCCGGAGCCCGCACCGCCACCCGGCCCGACCGAACCCGAAGCCCCGGCCACGGCGCGGCCGGACGTCGCGCGCGGCGAACTGTCGGCCGAGGAGCTGGAGCGGCTGCGGCAGCGGCTCTTGGCGAAGGAGCGCGAGAAGCAGCGGCTGCGGCTCCTGGGCGCCGGGGCCGGGGCCACGGTGGGAGAACGCGAATGGTGAGCGGCCCGCGGGCGTGGTGCGTGGTGGCGCTCGCCGGCGCCCTGCCGGCGCAGGCGCCCGACCTCGAGCGGGCCTTCGTCGAGGTGGAGCCGCTCGCCGCGGAGGTGTGGCTGCACGAGGCGATCGAGCTGCGGGTGCGGGTCGGCATCGACGCCGAGTGGTTCCGCGCCGCCGCGCTGCCGCTGTTCCGGCAGCCGCTCGACCAGCCGTTCCACCTCGTCGTGCCGTGGCTGCTCGGCGCCGAGGACCGCGCCGTGGTGGCGCTGCCGCCGGCGCCGACCGGGGCGATGCAGCGGCTCGCCGTCGGCGACCAGGTGGTGGCCGCGGCCGTGGTCGCCGACCGCACGCGCGACGGCCGGCGCTTCGAGGTGTTGGAGCTGCGCTACCGCTGGCTGCCGCTGGCGGCCGGCACGTCGACGATCGCGCCGGTCGAACTGCGCTATGCCTACGCGACCCGGTTCGAGGCGGACTTCCTGCGCGGCCGGCAGCCCGGCGATCGCCGGGACCACAGCGTGCTGTCCATGCCCGGGTCGCTGCGGGTGCGGGCGCTGCCGCAGGCGGGACGACCGGAGGGCTTCGCCGGCGCGGTCGGCGAGTTCCAGGTGACGGCCACGGTGGCGGCGGCCACGGTGGCGGTCGGCGACACGATCGCGGTCGAAGTCGCGGTGCGCGGCGACGGCAACCTCGACCGCATGGCACCGCTGCCGCCGCCGCGGCTGCCGGGCTTCCACGTGCTGGGCGTGCGCGAGCGGCGCGGCGGGGAGGGGCGCACGTTCCTGCTCGACGTGCTGGCGCTGCGCCCCGGCCTCGGTGAACTGCCGGCGATCCCGTTCGCCGCGTTCTCGCCGCGGCAGGGCGGCTACGTGGTGCACCGGACGGCGCCGGTGCCGCTGCGGGTGCTGCCGGCGCCGCCGGGCACGGTGCTGCCGCCGGCGGTCGCGGCGCTGGTGCAGGCCGAGGCCGCGGCGGCGGCCGCGCGGCCGTGGTGGGAGTTCGCGCTGGTCGGGCTGGTGGTGGCGGCGGGGGTGGCCGGCTGGGGCCTCGGGCGCGCGCGGCAGCGGTGGCAGCGGCGGCTCGCGCATGCGCTGGCCACGCTGGCGGCGGGCGGGTCGGCGGAGGCGCTGCGCACGGCCGTCGAGGCGGCCTGTGCGGCGCGGGTGCGGGCGGGGGTGTTCGACGGCGAGGTGTGGACGCGGCTGGTCGCGGTGGGAGTCGGCGAGGAGGCGGTGGCGCGGTTGCGCGCGGTGCACGCGGCGCTCGATGCGGCGCGCTTCGGCGGCGTGGCGCCGGCGGCGGGGGAAGTGGTGGCGGCGGCGCGGGTGCTGGCGGGGCGGTAGAGGGCTGGCGGAAGGGAGTGTGCGGGGAGAGGGACTCGAACCCTCACGGCCGTTGCCGGCCCGCGGCTTTTAAGGCCGCTGCGTCTGCCGTTTCGCCATCCCCGCGGGCGCGCCGGATGGTGGGCGCGTGGGCAGGCTGGTGCTGGAGGTTGGCCGCCGATGGCACACCGAGCCAAGCCGCGGCAGGCAGACCCTATTTCCCCGGGCGGTGGACGTCCATGCGGATCGTGGTCGTGTTGGTTGGACAACGCTGCTGTGCTGGCGGCCCGGGTTCGACGAGAGGTCTCGCTGGTGCTGGGTCCGGTGGCACGCCATGATCGGAGCCGTAGGGGGCCCTAGGTCGGGTCGCCGTTCCCTGTTCGGTGGCCGGACGCGACCAAGAAGCTGCATGCCGGCTGGTGGACCGCCCGCCTCGCCCGCCGGAAGGAGATCGACTCCTCGATCGCCGCGAAGGCCGAGTTCGAGTTCCTCTGCGACCGGCCCTTCGAGGACAAGAAGACGGTCCGCGTCGCCGGGCCGTTCACCGTCGAGAGCCTGAGCCCGCACCGGATGCTCGGCGTCGACGAGAACGACGAACGGACCGACTCGGGGTGCGCCGTCCCCCGGCCGCAATGCAAAGTTGGCCGCTAACTTTTACTTGACGGGCCGGTCGTTCAGAATCTCTGCATACCGGCCTGACGTTTCCGACGGCCAGCGTCGGCATGCAGGTGCTGATGGACCTCGGCGTGGCGCGCGAGGTCACCGGCAAGCAGCGCAACCGGGTGTTCGCCTACCGCAAGTATCTGGACATCCTCGGCGAAGGCATCGAGTAGCCACGGATCGGGGGAGCCATGGACTTTCGCAGCGCCGACACCTTCACGGAGAGCCTCGCCCGGCTGACCGGCGACGAGCAGGAGGCCGTCCAGACGACCGCGTTCGACTTGCAGGTCGATCCGAAGAGTCCGGGTCTGTAGTTCCACCGCCTGGACAAGGCGAAGGACGAGAACCTCTGGTCGGTGCGCGTGAACAGCGACGTGCGGCTGATCGTGCACCGCACCGACGGCAGCCTGCTCCTCGGCTTCGTCGGGCACCATGACAGGGCCTACGACTGCGGCGAACTCGCGAAACGCCGCAGGGAAGGTGGAGGTCCCGCCCAGAATCGAACTGGGGTAAACGGATTTGCAATCCGTTGCCTAACCACTCGGCTACGGGACCGTCGTGGGGCGGGCACGGTAGCAGCCACCGGCGGCGGCGCAAGGCCCGAATCCCGGCCGCCGCAAAGCATGCTGGCCGGCTCGCCGGTCGGCGTATGCTGCACGGCCGCCGTCGGGCGCCTCCCGGCCGGAACCGTTGCCGTGAAGACCAAGAAGAACATCCACTTCGAGTTCGACCAGGACCTCGTGCGCGAGCCGCTGCTCTACAAGATCAACCGCTCGTTCGACGTCGTGGTCAACATCCGCGGCGCGTCGGTGACCGACCAGGGCGGCTTCATCGCCCTCGAACTCGAAGGCGACCAGGCCGAGGTCGAGCGCGTGCTCGCCTACCTGCGCCAGGAGGGCGTCAAGCTCGGCGAAGGCCTCGGAGGCCAGGAACGATGACCGGCGGGCGCCGCCGCGCGGCGCTGTTCGCCTGCGCCGGCCTCGCCCTCGCGCCGTGGCCGCCGGCCGCTCCCGCGGCGAACGACCTCGTCGCCCGCGGCGCCCACGGCGTCGTCGTCAGCGCCGAGCCGCACGCGACCCAGATCGGCCTCGACGTGCTGCGCCAGGGCGGCAACGCCGTCGACGCCGCGGTCGCGGTGGCCCTGGCGCTCGCGGTCACCCACCCGCAGGCGGGCAACCTCGGCGGCGGCGCCTTCCTGCTGCTGCGCATGGCCGACGGCCGCACCGCCGCGATCGACTGCCGCGAACGCGCGCCGCGCCGGGCGACCGCCGACATGTACCTGCGCCCCGACGGCAGCGTCGACCAGGACCGCATCCAGTTCGGCGCCAGCGCCGCCGGCGTGCCCGGCAGCCCCGCCGGCCTGCTGCTGGCGCTGCACAAGTACGGCACCCGCAGCCTGCCGCAGTTGGCGGCGCCGGCGATCCGCCTGGCGCGCGAGGGCTTCGCCGTCGACCAGTTCCTGGCCGCCGACCTCGCCGCGCACGCCCGCGACCTCGGCCGCTACCCGTCGACGCGCGCGGTGTTCTTCCGCGGCGACGCGCCGCTGCGGCAGGGCGACGTGCTGGTGCAGACCGACCTGGCGGCGACGCTCGAGCGGTTCGCCAAGGACGGCCTGCGCGGCTTCTACGGCGGCGAGACGGCGGCGAGGATCACCGCCCAGATGGAGCGCGACGGCGGCCACGTGACCGCGGCCGACCTCGCCGCCTACGAGGCGCGCGAACGCGAGCCGCTGCGCGGCACCTACCGCGGCCACGAGGTGATCGGCATGCCGCCGCCGTCGTCGGGCGGCGTGGCGCTGCTGCAGATGCTGGCGCTGCTGGAGCCGCACGACCTGCGCGGCATGGGGTTCGGCGGCAGCGACGCCGTGCACCTGCTGACCGAGGTGATGCGGCGCGCCTACGCCGACCGGTCGAAGTGGCTCGGCGACCCCGACCACGCCGCGGTGCCGCTGCCGGGCCTGCTCGACCCGGGCTACCTGCGCGAACTCGGCGCTTCGATCCGCCTCGACCGCAAGAGCGAGGTCCGTCCGGGCACCCCGCCCGGCGCCGAGCCCGGCGACGACACGACGCACTTCTCGGTGATCGACGGGGCCGGCAACGCGGTCGCCTGCACGACGACGATCAACTCGACGTTCGGCTCGATGCTGGTCGTCGACGGGGCGGGCTTCCTGCTCAACAACGAGATGGACGACTTCTCGGCCAAGCCCGGCGTGCCGAACCAGTTCGGCCTGGTCGGCGGCAAGGCCAACGCGATCGCACCGGGCAAGCGCATGCTGTCGTCGATGACGCCGACGATCGTGCTGCGCGACGGCGAACTGCGGCTGGTGCTCGGCGCGCCGGGCGGCGGCCGCATCATCACCGCGGTGCTGCAGACGCTGCTGAACGTCGTCGACCACGGCATGGACCTCGAGTACGCGGTGCGCGCCGCCCGCGTGCACCACCAGTGGCTGCCCGACGAGATCGTCTGGGAGCCGCTGGCGCTGGCGCCCGACGTGCGCGCGGCGCTGGCGGCCAGGGGCCACGGCTTCGCGGCGCGGCCGCGCGAGATCGGCCGCGTGTTCGCCGCCGCGGTGCTGCCGGCGGGCGAACGCCTCGGCGTTTGCGACCATCGCAGCGGCGGCTCGGCCGCCGCCTGGTAGGACCACGCCCCGCCATGCACCCGATCCGCATCGCCCCGTCGCTGCTCGCCGCCGACTTCGCGCGCCTCGCCGACGAGGTGCGCTCGGTCGAGCAGGGCTCGGCCGACTGGCTGCACCTCGACGTCATGGACGGCCACTTCGTGCCGAACCTGACCTTCGGTCCGGTCGTCACCGCGGCGATCGCCAAGGTGGCGACCAGGCCGCTCGACGTGCACCTGATGATCACCGACCCGTGGCGCTACGCCGACGCGTTCCTCGACGCCGGCGCCGCGTGGCTGACCTTCCACGTCGAGGTCGAGGGCCACGGCGACGTGCCGGGCCTGCTGCGGCACATCCGCACGCGCGGCGCGAAGGCGGGGCTGTCGCTGCAGCCGGACACGCCGGCGGCGCGGCTCGCGCCCTACCTGGCGGAGCTCGACCTGGTGCTGGTGATGAGCGTGTTCGCCGGCTTCGGCGGCCAGAAGTTCATGCCGGAGGTGCTGCCCAAGGTCGCCGAGCTGCGTCGGCTCGGCTTCGCCGGCGAGGTGTCGATGGACGGCGGCATCGGAGCGGGCACGATCGCCGCCAGCGCCGCCGCCGGCACCAACGTGTTCGTCGCCGGCACGGCGGTGTTCGGCGCCCAGGACCGGGCGGCCCGCATCGCCGAGCTGCGCGCGCTCGCCGCCGCCGCCCGCTGAGCGGGCAGCATCTGGCCTGCCCGCCGCGGCGCCGTTATCGTCCCTCCGTCCGCGCCTCCCTCCCTCACCACAGGATCGAAACACGCATGGCTTGGACCCGATTCGGCAAGAAGAAGGACATGCCCGGGGGGCTCTGGATCAAGTGCGAGTCCTGCGGCGCGATGCTGTTCCGCAAGGAGTTCGAGCAGCGCCACCGGGTCTGCGCCACCTGCGGCTACCACTTCACGCTGCCGGCGCGCGAGCGCGTGGCCCTGACCGCCGATCCCGGCACCTTCCAGGAGCTGTGGACCGAGCTGCGCGCGGTCGACGTGCTGCAGTTCAACGACCGGGTGCCGTACAGCGAGAAGCTGACCGCCACCAAGGCCAAGACCGGCGAGGCCGACGCGATGGTCACCGGCACGGCGCAGGTCAAGGGCATCCCGTGCGCGCTCGGCGTGATGAACTTCCAGTTCCTCGGCGGCTCGATGGGCATGGTCGTCGGCGAGAAGATCGCGCTCTTGTGCGAGTTCGCCGCCGAGCAGAAGCTGCCGGTGGTGCTGTTCGCCTGCTCGGGCGGCGCGCGCATGCACGAAGGCGCCGTGTCGCTGATGCAGATGGCGAAGACCTGCGGCGCGCTGCAGCGGCTGCACCGCCAGGGCGGCGTGTCGATCTCGGTGATGACGCACCCGACCACCGGCGGCGTCACGGCGTCGTTCGCCTCGGTGTGCGACCTGCTGCTGGCCGAACCCGGCGCCCTGATCGGCTTCGCCGGGCCGCGCGTGATCGCCACCACGATCAAGAAGGAGCTGCCGAAGGGCTTCCAGCGGGCCGAGTTCCTGCTCGAGAAGGGGCAGATCGACCGCATCGTGCCGCGCGCGGCGATGCGCGACGAGCTGGCGCGGCTGCTCGCCTACGCGACCGGCCGCGATCCGGTGGCGGCGTTCAAGTCGCAGCCGACGGCCGCCCAGGGCGCGGCCGAGGCCGAGGTGACGGTGCCGGCCCAGCCGGCCGAGAAGCCGCGCAAGAAGCAGAAGGCGAAGAAGGAGTGAGCGCGCCGGCGCCGCGCCCGCAGCCGCGCAAGCCCATGCGCCCGGTGCCGCGCGGCACCAGCGCCGGCTTCTTCGCCGGCCGCTACAAGGTCGCGGCCGAGGACTTCGAGGTCGAGGAGGTGCCGGCCTACACGCCGAGCGGGCGCGGCGACCACGTCTGGCTGTGGGTCGAGAAGCGCGGCCTGTCGACGCTCGACCTGCTGCACGCGTTGGCGGGTGCGCTCGACCGCGACGAGCGCGAGTTCGGGATCGCCGGGCTCAAGGACGCCCAGGCGGTGAGCCGGCAGTGGATCAGCCTCGAGCACGGCGACGAGGCGCGCTGCGCGGCCGCCGCCGGCGAACGGTTCCGCGTGCTGCGCACCAGCCGGCACGGCAACAAGCTGCGCATGGGGCACCTGCGCGGCAACCGCTTCGGCGTGGTGCTGCGCGGCACGGCGCCCGAAGACCTCGACAAGGCCCAGCGCGCGCTCGGCGAGCTGGCCCGGCTCGGGGTGCCGAACTACTTCGGCGAGCAGCGCTTCGGCAAGCGCGGCGCCAACCTGCAGAAGGGCCTCGAGGTGCTGCGCGGCAACGCGCGGGCGTTCGCGGCGCGCATGCCGCGGCGCGTGTTCGGGCTCCTGATCTCGGCGGTGCAGAGCGAAGTGTTCAACCGCGTGGTCGCGGCGCGGCGCGAGCAGGTGCACCGGCTCCTGCCCGGCGATCTGGCGTTCCTGCACCACAACGGCGCGGTGTTCGCCGTCGAGGACCTGAGCCGCGAGCAGGCGCGGGCCGACCGGTTCGAGCTGTCGCCGTCGGGGCCGATGCCGGGGCCGGAGATGCCGGAGCCGATGGGCGAGCCGCTGCGGCTCGAGCGCGAGGCGCTGGCGGCGCTGGACCTCGGGCCGGAGGCGTTCGCCGGTCTGCCGTTCCGGCTCGGCCGCGGCGAACGGCGGCCGCTGCGGGTGCCGGTCGAGGAGGTCGCGGCGGCGGCGGTCGACGGCGGCCTGCGGCTGTCGTTCACGCTGCCGCGCGGGGCGTATGCGACGGCGGTGCTGCGGGAGTTGCTGACCGAGACGATCTGGTTCGGCGGGTAGGGGCGGGGGAGCGGAGCCGGCTCGCGGCCGGGGCAACGGGCCGGCGAAGGAGGGGGTGGCGGCGAGGGAGGTGGGTGCTAGCCTGATGGCTCGGGAGAACCTGCATGCCACTCACTCACTCACTCACTCACTCACTCACTCACTCACTGGTAGGTCCTGGGGACTGATCCGAGGCGCGGCGGCCGCCGTGCTGCTGGCGCCGCTGGTGACGGCCCAGCATCTGCCCTACTCGACCCATGACTGGGAGAACGACACCGAGGACAACTGGTCGGAGGCTTGGTCCGACGTGAAGACGCCGGGCGATGGTCGGACCTACGCGGTAGGCACGGCGCGGGCGCAGCACACGAATGCGGCTGCGCACGTGGTGAGCTTCTCGGGCGTTGGCGGCATGGGGCCGCAGTCGCCGACCCAGGGGCCACCCGGCGTGGCCGATGCAGTGTCCAAGGTCGTGGCGATTCTGCAGGTCACCGACGCGCAGGGTGGCATCGTGTGGCAGCGGTGCTTCCACGGGGACGGAAGAGTCTCCGATGACGAGAACGTCCGCTCCACGCACGCCCGTGCCATCTCGGTGTTCCCGGCGGCGACCGAACAGGACATCCGCATCGGGTTGTCGGCGACCGGGCGGGCGGTGTTGGCTCGGATCCGGGGTGGGGGGGCGGCCGTGCATCCACGGAGGCCACGCGCGGGTTCGCCTCCCCTTGACGCAGGGGCGCACAGTCGCTCGCCTACCGCCTCCCGCAGTTGGCTCGGGCCCGGGAAACCCATCGGGGCGCAAATGTCGAAGGTAGACGTCTGTTTCGCGGTGTCTGGAAGGAGCGTGCCACTCGACCACGGCTACGCTCTGTACTCGGCGCTCGCCAATCGGCTCGCGTGTCTGCACGACGCGCGTTGGTTGGGGGTGCATCCCCTGGCTGGCGAGAGGGTCGACGGCGACAGGCTCGCGTTGCCTTCTCGTCCTGAGCTGAGGTTGCGGATCCCGGTCGAGCACATTCCGACCGTGTTGCCTCTGGTGGGTTGCACCCTCGACGTTGCGGGCCATCCCTTGATGGTCGGTGTGCCGACGATCCGCGGACTGAATCCCAGTCGGGCACTCGATGCCCGCTTGGTCGTGATCAAGATCACCGGGCTCGCCCGTCGGTGCACCGCGGGGATGGAGCGCGAAACGATCGACGTGCCAGAACTCGAGAGGCGGTTTCTCGCCGAGGCGAAGCGCCAGCTGGCCAAGATGGAGGTTGCCGGAGATCTTGCCGTCACGGGACGCCGGAGTCTCCGCGTGGGAGGGCGGCGAGTCGTTGGCTTCTCGGTGCGCGTGCAGGATCTGTCGGAACCCGGCAGCATCGTGCTGCAGGAGCAGGGCCTCGGCGGCAAGCAGACGATGGGCTGCGGCATCTTCCGACCGACGCGGGGTTTGCATGGTTGATCGGGGCTCCCGGCTACTGGCCAAGTCGAGAATTGACGGCCGCGAGTTGTCGCTGGCCGACCATTGCCTCGACACGGAAACCGCAGCAGTCGCCATCTTCAGCGGCCGCGCTCTCGAGTCATGGTGCCGGTTCTTCCGCCTCACCAACCCCGCCGCCTTCGTTCGAGACCTCCGGGTTGCCTGCCTGTTTCACGACCTGGGCAAGGCGAACGCGGACTTTCAGGCTGCGATTACACAGCAGACGCACGACCAAGCCATTCGCCACGAGCATCTGAGCGGTCTCGTGCTCTGTCTCGACTCCGTGCAGCAGTGGATCCGAGCGTCCGGGTGTGACTACGACGCCGTGGTGGCAGCCGTCCTGTCACACCATGCCAAGGCAAGTGGGTACAGCCGAGACGATTTCTACTGGGCACGGCCCGATGGTCGTCCCCCGATCCGTACCCTGCTGACCCACGACGAATGTCGGGTGATCTTGCAGCGGGTGGGCTCCGTGCTTGGTAGCGCACCGCCAGGGCCGCTACCAAGCGACCCATGGCCTTCGGGCGTCTGGACCGATGCCTGGAACGCTGGGCTGGATGCCGCAACGGAGGTCGATCCGCCCCCGGATGACGAGTTCTGCTCACGTCGCAACCATCTGCTCGCGGTGAAGGCCGCCACGGTGGCGGCCGATGCCGTGGCTTCCGGTCTTTGGCGCGAGCAACGGGATCTGGTGGGCTTCCTTGCCGGTAGCCTGCACCGGCCTGCGTTGACCGGTGCGCGCATTCGTGCGGACATCATCGAGAGGCGCGTTCAGCACCTTCGTGCCGCGGGGAAGTGGCAGGACTGGAGCGACTTTCAGAAGGCCGCGGACACCGTTGAGCTCCGATCGGCCATCGTTGCCGGCTGCGGATCCGGCAAGACTCTGTTCGCTTGGCGATGGGCCGCCGCTGCCGCGGACAAGGAGTCCATTGGCTCGGTGATTTTCCTCTACCCGACCCGAGCCACGGCGACGGAGGGGTTCAGGGACTACGTGGCGTGGGCTCCGGAAACAGATGCGTCGCTGCTGACCGGGACAGCCACCTTGGATCTCGAGGGCATGGCCAGCAACCCGGTCGAGTCAACGCGCAACAAGAAGTACGAAGATGAGGCCGATGCGCGGCTGTTCGCCCTGGCGAGCTGGAAGCGCACCTACTTCAGCGCCACTCTCGATCAGTTCCTCTCCTTCCTCGAGCACGGATACTCGGGACTCTGCCTGCTGCCGCAACTCGCGGACTCGGCACTCGTGATCGATGAGGTGCACAGCCTTGACCGGCACCTCTTCGCGCGGCTTGTGGCACTGCTGACCCACTTCCGAGGGCCCATCCTGCTGATGTCCGCAACGCTACCGCGCGAGCGGTTGGAGGTCCTCACGAGCTTGGGGGTCCGCATCTTCCCGGACGCGGGGGAGCGACCTAGGTTCGCCGACTTGGTGAGCGAGGAGGACCGTCCACGCTACACGCTGGCGAGGTGTCGAGATCGCGATTCCGCGTTGGCCGCAGCTCTGGCGAGCGACGCAGCCGGGCCGCGGTCGACGTTGTGGGTGGTTAACACGGTCAAGCGCTGTCAAGCGCTGGTGAGTCAGCTGCGAGCGAAAGGACTCGATCCGCTCGTGTATCACAGCCGATTCACGGCGCGCGATCGGCGGGCCCGCCACCGGGACGTCGTGGCCGCGTTCCAGGCGGCTGTAGGAAAGCGATGGGCCGTGACCACGCAAGTATGCGAGATGAGTCTCGATCTCGACGCCGATCGTTTGGTCAGTGAAGACGCTCCGCTCACGGCGTTGATTCAACGGCTGGGGCGTGCCAACCGTTCGCGGAGCAGGCATCGAGACTTCCGGGCCGAGGTCCTCACCTACGTGCCGGAGGATGCCAACCCCTACGCCCATGAAGACGGCGGCCGCGAGGCCCTGGTAGCGACCGGATTGTTCTGCGCGGACCACGATGGCTGTGAGTTGGGGCAGGCGCACCTCGCACATGCCATGTCGAGCGACAAGTACGCACCGAGGCTGTGCATGCCTCAGGCCAGCGCAGGCTTTCTGAGCGGGGGGTGGTTTGCGACTGCGCGTCCCTTGCGGGGCGAGGACGATGATCGAGACGTTCGCTGTGTCCTGTCGACGGACTTGAATGCCGGCCTGGGCGTGCGGGGGATGCCCGGCGACTCGGAACCCCTGGATGCATGGATCATCAACGTGCCTCGACGTTTCGTTCTCTCCTTGAAGCAAAAAGGTCAGGAGGTCGCGGCTGACCGACCGCCCTGGATGGCTCGTGCCCGATTGCACATCGCCGACGGTAGTCGCTACGACCCGAACCTCGGGTTCCTGCTCATCGATCAGGTGTGACCATGCCCAAGAAGCCCAAACGACGCACGCGCCCGCCTGGTTCCGGTGCACCTGGGCGAGTCACGACCGAGGAGCGACCGAGCGCGAATGGAGGCGAGCCGGTGACGCTCGCATGGTCCCTGGCCGAGTTGCCGAGCACCCAGCACCGAGCCGGTCTGGCAGGTCTGGTGATGTTGGTCGATTTCACGCGAAGGCACCCGCTGCCTGATGGTGCAGTGCTCGAAGTCGTGCACCTGGATGACACGGCGTTCTCGATGCGTCTCAACGCCTCTGGGTTGGCCGCGGTATTCGATCGCGCCTATGCCGCGGCTCTGGAAGAGACCGCGCGTGCCAAGCCTTGGATGCGGAAGCTCAAGGACGGGTCGAAGACGACGGAGGTGCCTCCGAAACGTCGGGAGCCGCGAACGGTGACGGGGAAGGAGGGCGAGCAGACGACCACGGAGGTCTGCATCTACGATGTCGTGGTTCCGGATGGCGGGCCCCTGCGCGAACTTGCTCCGCTGGGTGACGATGGGAGGTGGATGGGGCTCTGGCGTTCATGGGTTTGGAACACTCTGCGGGCGATTCCGAAGCAGCGCACGCCCTACAACTCACGCGCGGTTGCCCAGTCCGTGGTTGACGACGAGGACGCCGAAGCCGACCCGGAGGAGGCCAAGGACGTGTCATTGGCTTGGGAGTCGCTGAACGGCGACAACTCGGCCAAGTTGGCAAGCACCTACTACCTGGGTGCCATGGACGTGAACGCGGAAGGGGTGTCCTTCCGTGATCGTGGGCGTTTCCTCTTCCTGCTGCACTTCTGGCCCTTCGCGGTGCACGTGTTCGTGCCACGCACCGTGGATGCGAAGGGAAAAACCGAGAAGGATGGCTTCGTGGTCTGCATTCCGGAAGTGACGCAGTTGGCAGGCTTCGTTCGTCGCTACCAGCGCGCCTGCAAGCAACGCAGCCCGGACAGCGACAGGATCTGGAGTGACACGCCCAGCCAGGCGACCATCGACCTTGCCGATGCCGCAGCGCTCGAAGCGGAGAGATGGCTCGAGGGCGAAGTGGGCAAAGCGGTGCAACAGGACGATGCTCGTGCAACCGCGGGCTTCCAGGTGATCCACACGAGCCGTGAGGGCAACACTGTTCGGCTGCGCTCCAACCACCTTGTCGCCCCGAGCCGCGAACAGGTCGACCGTGCGCGCATCGTGATCGAGTGTTGGTCGCACCTGGCGAAGCACCAGGTCCTCCGCAACGTCCTCGCCAATCGGCCGTGGTGGCACGGTTTCGAGAGGGCCTGTGCGACTACCCCGCAAGCTCTCACTGTCCATGACAAGGCCTTCCGCCACGATGCGCGGGTCCTGTTCGACCACTTCCACCCCGAGAACCGAATGACCGACACTGCCAACGAACTATCCAAGGCCCCGAGGCCTCTCGAGTCTCTCGTGCTCCACATCGTGCAGAACTGGATCGCCGGCCGTTTGGACGGCAAGTACGGGCTGCGGTGGAACGAGGTCAAGGGTCAGTCTGGGCGCGAACCCGAATACGTCGAGAAGAGGGCGAAGCTGGCGACCGAGGCTTTTCTCGCCGCTCGCAGCCGACCGGGCCGCGAGTTCGCCCGGTGGTTCACTGCAACTCTGTGCTCGGTGAACCAGCGGCTCACGGAGGCGGAGTTCGTGGCCGTCGCCCGGGCCTTGGACGCTTCCCCCGACCATGTCCGGTCCCTGACGTTGCTCGCGCTGTCGGCGCGCGGCTGACCTGCACCACCTTCCACTCGAGACCACTCAGCCATGACCAACCTGTTCGCAACCGTTCTCACTCATTCCGCGCCGAGCGGCAACTACCGCGGTGAGTCCGAAGAGAATCGGACCGTCCTGCAGAAGATCACGCGAGGCGACAGTCTGCACACGGTGATCAGTCCGGAGTCGATGCGCAACGCGCTACGCGAGATCCTGGCGCAGCGTCTCGGCGGCGATTCGTGGGGGAAGACCATCAATCGCCGTCGGCTCCACGAGGAGGGTCAGCTTGCTGTCGAGTTCAAGGACTTCCCCGATGCAGCGCGGTTCGCCGATGACTTCCTGTTCGGCTTCATGGTCGCCGACGAGAAGGAGATGAAGAAGGCCAAGCGACCTGCGAAGCGGGACAGCGTCCTGCGCATGAACCTCGCCGTGTCGGTCGAGCCTTACCGCTTCGATGCGACCTTCCACCAGTCCCCGTTGAACGCCGGCGACAGCCCCTGGAAGAACGCAGGGAGTTCGGCGCTCCTCCACCGTGAGGTGGCCTGGACGGCATTCCAGTATCCCTTCGCGCTGGCGGGCACCGACTTCGGCAAAGCCCAGGAGAAGGAGTGGGGGAGGCACCTGTTGGCAGCCATCGCAGACCTCTCGAACGTCGCCGGTGGGCACGCGCGTGCCTACTACGAGATGGCCCCTCACAGCATCGTCGTCCGGCTGACCGATCGGCTGGTCGGTGGCTTCGACACCTACGGCTTCCGCCCCGATGGCTCGTGGGGCGAACTACCACGAGTCAAAGCCGACGACCTGCCACCGAGCGAGTTCTGGCTCGGAGGCGCGGTGGTCCGGCAAATGGACGCGCAGTGCCGTTCGGAACTGGCCAAGGCCGGTGCGCACCTGCATGAGAACGCTCAGACGCTGCTCGCGCAGGTGTCCGAGCAGATGTTCGGGAAGGCCTAGCGTGGATCGCCTCTGGCTGAGGGTGCGGGCGCCGTTCGCTGCCTACCGTCCGATGCAGGCGGGGAGTCTGCGCGCGTCGCTTCCGATCATGCCCTACAGCGCTGCGTGGGGCCTGGTCCTCAATCTCGCCGGGATCGAGACCCGACAGGGGATCGATTTGCCGACGACGGGGATCGATCCCGCGGCGCCGCAGCTCCGGATCGTCTTGGGGTTGCCTGGGAGTGCGCCTGGGATCGGCAGTCTCTTCCAACAGGGACACGGCTATCCCGTGGGCCAGTCGGGCAAGGCACTGCAGTCGCGCACCCATGGCGCGAAGTACTGGATCGCGCCCGTGCGCCGGGAGGTTCTCATCGGTCTCGACCTCGTCGTCGGAGTCGAGGCGGAGACGTCCGTGGCGCAGCGCGTGAGTGCGGGTCTCTCTGGCCAGGGCGCTTGGTCCCGCTACGGCTTGCCGTTTGCCGGCGACAACAACCTGCTCTTCGACCACATCGACCTAGTGGCCGAGCCGCCGCCTTGCCGCTGGTACGTTCCCGTCAATCCGAAGGATCCCCCGAGACGCGGCGCGGCCCGACTCTCGCGCGCGATCGATCGCAGCGACAGCAGTCGGACGGAGAGCGAACTGGTATGCCCGCAAGTGGAACCGTCCGTGGTGCCACCTGACGAGTCGTGGAAGTGGACCCCACGGGCACCCGCCAACTCGTAGGGTCGGTCGAGGAACATGGACGACCCGCTCCTCAGCGTCGCTGCATTGCACGCACTGGTGTACTGCGAGCGGCTCTTCTACCTCGAGGAGGTCGAGCGCATCCGGGTTGCCGACGCAGCGGTGTTCGCCGGTCGCCGACTTTACGAAGAGATCGCGGCTGCCGACGAGGACGCTGTGGAACGGCAGTCCTTCGAGAGCGCGGCGCTCGGCATCCGGGGTGCGGTCGATGTGCTGCGCCGTCGCGACGGGCAGATCATTCCCTACGAGCACAAGCGGGGACGCTCGGCGGGTAAGAAGGGTCGGCGGGAAGCGTGGCAGACAGACCGCATCCAGATCGCCGCCTACGCGATGCTGATCGAGGAAGCTGTCGGCACAACGGTGCTGGAGGAGCGGATTCGCTACCATGCCGACAACGTGACCGTTCTGGTCGCCATCGACGACGACCTGAGGGCGCAGGTGCGCACGGCCATCGGGCGAGGCCGTGAGCTGCGTGAGACGATCGAGCGGCCGCCCGTGACGACGAACGAGCGGTTGTGCGTTCGCTGCTCGCTCGCGGCGGTCTGCCTGCCCGAGGAGTCCCGGCTGGGGGCGGATCCCGAGTTCCAACCCGTGCGCCTGTTGCCGCCGCATCCTCGAGGGCAGGTGTTGCATGTTGCCGATCAAGGTGCTCGGGTCGGGCGCAGTGGCGACGAGGTTCTCGTCGAGGATCGGGACGGGAATGCGACTCGGGTGCCGGTGGCGGACCTCGACCAGATCGTGTTGCACGGATTCGCCCAGATCAGCACCCAAGCGCTGAGGTTGTGTGCGGATCACGACGTCGGTGTGCAGTGGATGACCCTTGCGGGAGCCGTGGTGGCCGGCACGGCCACGAACGCGTTCCCGGCCCAGCGGCACCTGCGTCAGTTCCATGCCCTGGGTGATTCGGAGCTGGCGCTTCAGCTGGCCAAGCGGCTCGTCGCCGCGAAGGTGGAGGGCCAGCTACGGTTCCTGCTCCGGGCTACGCGAGGCGACGGAAGGACGCCTGCGCAGCGCCAGGCAGTGGCGGCCATGAAGGACGCTCTGCGTGCGATCGCTGCCGTCACGGAACCGTCGGCGCTGCTGGGCCACGAGGGCGCCGCCGCGGCTGCCTACTTCCGCTCGTTCGATTCGTTGCTGCTGCCATCGCTCGACGGGCGTCTCCGGTTCGGTGGCCGGACGAAGCGGCCGCCCCAGGACCGGGTCAATACGCTGCTCGGCTTTGGTTACGGGATGCTCTACCGCGAAGTGCTGGCAGCGATCGTCAGCGTCGGGCTGCATCCGGGAATCGGCTTCTACCACCGACCGCGATCCGCCGCGCATCCGTTGGCGCTGGACCTGATGGAACTGTTCCGGGTCCCGATCGTCGACATGTCGTTGGTGGCTGCGCTCAATCGCGGCACGTTCGACGCCGAGTTGGACTTCCAGCAGGCCGGGTCAGGTTGGTTCCTGACGGACTCCGGACGGCGCAAGGTCATCGAGGTCATCGAGCGACGGCGAGCTGATTCCTGGCGTCACGACGTGGTCGGCTACTCGCTCAGCTACGCCCGAATGGTCGAACTCGAGGTTCGGTTGCTCGAGAAGGAGTGGATGCACGAAGGCGGGCTGTTCGCCAGATTCCGGCTACGCTGATGGCCACCGATAAACGATGGAAACTCGTGTGCTACGACGTGCGCGACCAAGCACGTTGGCGCAAGGTCTACCGGCTGGTGCGGGGCCACGGATCCCGAGTTCAGTACTCGGTCTTCAGGTGCCGGCTGGATTCACGCGCGATCGAACGTCTGCGATGGGAGTTGAGCAAGGTGATGGCGCCTGAGGACACCCTGCTCATCATCGACTTGTGTCCGCGCTGCTCGGAGCACGTTGTGTCGACGAATGTCGAGGAGGACTGGGCTGAGGACGAGCCTACGTTTCG
Source organism: Planctomycetota bacterium (assembly GCA_019636245.1). Taxonomy (GTDB): domain Bacteria; phylum Planctomycetota; class UBA1135; order UBA1135; family UBA2386; genus JAEUHS01. The sequence continues at coordinate 19,381 of JAHBXX010000023.1, forward strand.
CGTCATCAGCCCTCCGCACCAGGATCAAGTACCTGCGCGTGAGTAGCTCTCTGACAACTAGGTTGCTCACGAAACTGCGTTGGCAACGAGGGATGGATGTGAGCCTGCTGGAGCATGGGTCCGTGACGAGTTCTGAACTGTCTACGAGGTGCAGACTTGCACCGGCCGGGGCAGCGAGGACGCTGAGCGAGCTGTGCTCTTTGAACCACGCTGAGTGGGTGCCTGCATCTGGTTCTGCATGTCCGCGACTGCGTGCGAGTTGTGATCCGGGCCCTGGTCACCGTGCCGATGCCTCCGGGCGTTGAGCACTGAAGCACCTACCACGAACTCGCGAAAGCGGCGTTGGCTGGTCACCGTGCCGATGCCTCCGGGCGTTGAGCACACGAAACAGCCATGACCCGATCCGACCACGTCTTGATTCTGGTCACCGTGCCGATGCCTCCGGGCGTTGAGCACTCGACGACCAGCAGGTCGTGGATCCCCGGGATCTGCCTGGTCACCGTGCCGATGCCTCCGGGCGTTGAGCACTCCTGCACGCGCAAGCGGCACAGCTCGGCTCGCCGCCTGGTCACCGTGCCGATGCCTCCGGGCGTTGAGCACGACGCGATGGGCTCGGTGCAGTTCACCGCGACCGTGCCTGGTCACCGTGCCGATGCCTCCGGGCGTTGAGCACATGACCTGGGCAAACCCTGGCCCAGGCTGCCTCCGAGCTGGTCACCGTGCCGATGCCTCCGGGCGTTGAGCACACGACGAAGAAGACGACGACGATCCAGACCTGCGCCCTGGTCACCGTGCCGATGCCTCCGGGCGTTGAGCACATCCGGCGCACGTCGGCCAGTTGCCGGCGGTAGTTGACTGGTCACCGTGCCGATGCCTCCGGGCGTTGAGCACCGCAGGTCCACTTCCTTCACGCGCGGGTCGAACTCGTCGGCTGGTCACCGTGCCGATGCCTCCGGGCGTTGAGCACGAGATCATCAGCGGCAGCGGCACCGGCTGGGAGCTCTGGTCACCGTGCCGATGCCTCCGGGCGTTGAGCACGCGTCAGGGCGGTCGAGCACAGCCGGACTTTCCGCCTGGTCACCGTGCCGATGCCTCCGGGCGTTGAGCACTGCGCACGATCCCGGACCTGGACTGGCTGGTCGAGCTGGTCACCGTGCCGATGCCTCCGGGCGTTGAGCACCCCCACCAGCCCCGATCGCCCCGCCCCTTGGCGCGCTGGTCACCGTGCCGATGCCTCCGGGCGTTGAGCACGAGCGGCTGGAGCGCGAGTCTCGGTTCTGGTCGCACTGGTCACCGTGCCGATGCCTCCGGGCGTTGAGCACCAGCGGCTCCTACTCCACCCGGACCACCACCCACCTGGTCACCGTGCCGATGCCTCCGGGCGTTGAGCACTAGAGAACCCCGGGAGTGATCGCCATTGGTCAGCCTCTGGTCACCGTGCCGATGCCTCCGGGCGTTGAGCACGCGCTCCGAGAGCAACTGCGACCATCGGTCTTTCAGCTGGTCACCGTGCCGATGCCTCCGGGCGTTGAGCACCGGCGCCATGGTGGTGAGCAGGCCCAGGGCTTGGCCTGGTCACCGTGCCGATGCCTCCGGGCGTTGAGCACCTGATGCCGCAGGCGACCGCCTCGAGCTTCGCCTTCTGGTCACCGTGCCGATGCCTCCGGGCGTTGAGCACTCCACCACCACGCATGTGGATGCGGCCATATAGCCTCTGGTCACCGTGCCGATGCCTCCGGGCGTTGAGCACAACTACCACCACCAGAACCTCACGGACGGGGAGCTTCCCTGGTCACCGTGCCGATGCCTCCGGGCGTTGAGCACTGCTCACTCCTTCGCTTCGGCCGGCCACTCGAGGCCGGCTGGTCACCGTGCCGATGCCTCCGGGCGTTGAGCACCCCAGGACTTCGCGCGCGAAGAAGCCCGTGTCGGACACTGGTCACCGTGCCGATGCCTCCGGGCGTTGAGCACACGAGCACAAGCTCGTGCCGTGCCCGATTTGCGGGACTGGTCACCGTGCCGATGCCTCCGGGCGTTGAGCACTCGTGATAGCGGTGTCCCGGCACGTGCCCGTAGGGGCTGGTCACCGTGCCGATGCCTCCGGGCGTTGAGCACGCGTGCACGGCGCGAGTGACCGCGCCGCCAACCCCTGGTCACCGTGCCGATGCCTCCGGGCGTTGAGCACGGGGCGCGCAAGCACGACCTGGCGCTGGTCGTCGTGGGCTGGTCACCGTGCCGATGCCTCCGGGCGTTGAGCACTACGTGGACGGCGAAGCCGGCGTGAGCCTCGCGTGACTGGTCACCGTGCCGATGCCTCCGGGCGTTGAGCACACCTTCGTACACGACGGTCGCGCCAGGAGGCGTTGCTGGTCACCGTGCCGATGCCTCCGGGCGTTGAGCACCGGTCTCGCAGGTGCCGGCGCGCTCTTCGCGCGCCTGGTCACCGTGCCGATGCCTCCGGGCGTTGAGCACTAGCATGGCGTGAGGCCAACCCTGCGATAGTCGGCTGGTCACCGTGCCGATGCCTCCGGGCGTTGAGCACAGGTGGAATCTCGCCGGCATCTCGACGATCGCCTGCGCCTGGTCACCGTGCCGATGCCTCCGGGCGTTGAGCACGACCGCACGGCAGCCGGGTCGACTCGGGCCGGTCTGGTCACCGTGCCGATGCCTCCGGGCGTTGAGCACCTGGCACGCCATTCCGGCTGACGTGGGTCGTCGGACTGGTCACCGTGCCGATGCCTCCGGGCGTTGAGCACCCGAGCGTCGCTACGGGTCGCGCATCGCGTTCGGCGCTGGTCACCGTGCCGATGCCTCCGGGCGTTGAGCACCTCAAGAATCGCGAAGTCGACCGGCTCCCGGGCGGCTGGTCACCGTGCCGATGCCTCCGGTCGTTGAGCACACGGCGGGCGCAAGCTGATCGACCAGTGGGCGGCCGAGCTGGTCACCGTGCCGATGCCTCCGGGCGTTGAGCACGACTACGCCGACGCACCGGACAGCCACCCGGACCGAGCCTGGTCACCGTGCCGATGCCTCCGGGCGTTGAGCACCCGAGCTCCGGCAGCAGGTCGACGCGATCGTGGTCCTGCTGGTCACGGTGCCGATGCCTCCGGGCGTTGAGCACCTCGACCAGGAAGACGGGTTCCTCAGCGACATGGTCTGGCTGGTCACCGTGCCGATGCCTCCGGGCGTTGAGCACAGCGACGAGCACGGGTTCGTCGGCGCTTCCGTGGATGCTGGTCACCGTGCCGATGCCTCCGGGCGTTGAGCACGGCGTGCAAGTGCAGATCGGCACCTCGAGCTCGACCTGGTCACCGTGCCGATGCCTCCGGGCGTTGAGCACTCCGAGTAGGTGTCGATCCACTCGTCTGCGTCCAGCCGGGTAGAGAGTCTCGTCCTCGGCACCGCTGGCGCGGCAGCGGGAGCGGTGTGCACGACCTCGCGCGGCGCCGCGGCGCAGCCTCACCGCCGCGCCAGCGCCGCCGCGAGCCCCGAGCCGCGCGCCGGCCAGTTGGCGAGGCCCTGGCGTAGCAGCGTCGGCTCGGCGCACAGCACCGCCCGGCGCCGCGCCCGCGTGATGCCGGTGTAGAGCAGCGGTGCCTGCCACAGCGGCCCCGGCTGGTCGGGCATCGCCAGCAGCACCTCGTCGAACTCGCTGCCCTGCGCCTTGTGCACCGTCATCGCCCACGCCGTCACGTGCGCCGGCAGCCGCAGCAGCGGCACCTCGCGCGGGCCCTCCTTGCCGTCGAACACGACGCTGCGCTGGCCGGCATGGTCGACGACGACGCCGAGGTCGCCGTTCCACAGCTGGTTCTGGTGGTCGTTCTGCACGACCAGGATCGGCCGGCCGAGGTAGAACGGCTCATCGGTGCGGTGGCCGCGCTGGCGCAGCAGCGCCTCGATGCGGCGGTTCCACGCCTCGGCGCCGTGGGGGCCGAAGCGCACCGCGCACAGCACCCGGCAACGCCAGAGGTGCTGCAGGGCCGCGGCCGGTTCGCCGGCGGCGGCCGCCGCCGCGGCCTCGAGGGCCGGGGCGAGCAGCCGCAGCGCGGCGTCCGGATCGGGCTCGGCGACCAGGTCGGCGTGGCCGGCGTCGAGCGCCTGCAGCGCCGCCGCGGCATCGCGCCCGGCCAGGGCCTGCGCGAAGCCGCCGATGCCCGGCTGCGCCGCGAAGCGGTGGTTCTGGCGCAGCGCGATCGTGGCGTCGGCCAGCGGCGGCGCGCCCACCTGCACCGGCAGCTCCATGCCGGTGGCGGCCTGCACGTAGGCGGCGAGGTCGGGGCCGGTGCCGCGTTCGGGGGCGGCGGCCCGGCAGAGGTCGCCGAGCACCTGCCCGGCGGCGATGGCGGCGAGCTGGTCGCGGTCGCCGACCAGCAGCAGCCGGGCGTCGTCGCGCAGCGCGTCGAACAGCTGCGCCAGCAGCGTCGGGTCGACCATCGACGCCTCGTCGACGACGACCAGGTCGTAGGGCAGCGGGCGGTCGCGGCCGTAGCGGAAGGCGTCGTCGAGCGGCACGTACCCGAGCAGGCGGTGCAGCGTGCGCGTCGGGATCGCGTCCTGCACGGCGGCGAGCCGGGGCTGGTCGGCGGCGCGGGCCCGCAGCGCCTCGCCGAGGCGCGCCGCCGCCTTGCCGGTGGGCGCGGCGAGCGCCACCTGCAGGCGGGGCTCGAGGTGCAGCAGCACGGCGAGCAGCTTCGCCACCGTCGTGGTCTTGCCGGTGCCGGGGCCGCCGGTCAGCACCGCGAACGGCCGTGCCGCCGCGGCGGCGACCGCGGCGAGTTGCCAGTCGACGACGCCGGCGGGCGGCAGCATGCCGAGTTCGGCCAGCGCCGCGTGCAGGCGCTGCGCGGGCACGCGCTCGGGCCTGGCGAGCCGGGCTTCGAGGTGGGCGAGCAGGCGCCGCTCGTCACGGAAGTGGCGCCGGAAGTAGAGCCGGCCGTCACCGTCGAGCACCAGCGGGAGCAGCGGATCGTCGGCCGCGGCGGTGGCGAGGCCGCTGGCCAGCAGCGCCTCCGTCCAGGCCGCGGCGGCGGGGAACGGCGTCGCGTCGCCGTCGGTCGCGCGGCCTTGCCAGTCGGCGAGCGCGATGCAGACGTGGCCGGCTTCCCGTTCGTGGTGCAGCAGCCGCACCGTGCGCGCGACCAGGTCCCGGTGCGCGGCCGGGGCGTGGCCGGCCAGCAGCGCCGCCAGTTCGTCGGCGAGCTGCACCGTCACGCGCCACCTCCGGCCCAGCGGTCCATCGCCGCGACCAGGGCGCCGGGCACCCTGTCGAACAGCATGCCGCTGGGCGTGCCGGCCCGCGCCCCGCGCAGGAACGCGTAGCAGACGCCGCCCTGGTGGCGGTCGTAGTCGTAGCCGGGCAGCCGGGCGCGCAGCTGCCGGTGCAGCGCCAGCACGTAGAGGTGGTACTGCAGCACGTAGTCGCCGTCGACCGCCGCCGTCGCCAGGGCCTCGGGGCCGTAGTCCTCGGCGCGATCGCCGAGGTGGTTGGACTTCCAGTCGACGATCCAGTGGCGCTCGCCGAGCGTCGCCGTGAGGTCGACGAAGCCGACCAGGAAGCCGTGCAGCTGGCGCGGCGGCAGCCGGTGCAGCCGCTCGGCGTAGCGGCGCGCCAGGGGACTGCCGTGCTCGGCGAAGGCGCGCGCGAGGTCGGCCAGCGAACTGCCCGGCGTCGGCAGGGTGAACTTCCACTCGACGGCCTTCGGTCCGCGTGCCAGCTCGGCGAGCGTCGGGCCGCCGGCGTGCACGCGCGCCGCGGCGAGGTCGCGCAGGTTCTGCAGCACGTCGGCCTCCGGCTCGAGCGGACCCGGGTGCGCAGCGGGGTCGGCGAGGCCGAACGCGTGCAGGGTGTCGCGCACGAGCTGCGCGGCCGGCGCGGCGTCGAGCGCGTCGAGATCGACGCGTTCGAGCAGGGCGTGCAGGCACTGGCCGGCGCGCGTGCCGCGGGCAAAGGCGAAGATGCCGCGGCCGGCGGCGGGCGCCGCCGGCAGGGGGGCGGGCGGGTCGGCCACGTCCGGCGACGGGTCGAGCGCCGGGGCGCCGGCGACCAGCGAGGTGAAGCTGTGCAAGGCGCGCGCGGCGAGCGTGCGTCGGGGCACGAGCGGCGGGAGGAGCGGCGTTCCCGGCCGCGGCGGCAGCGGGCAGGCCTGGGGCGCCTCGGGGACGAGTTCGACGCCCATGGTGCCGCCGCTCGCCGCGCAGAGTTCGGCCAGCCGCTGCGGCAGGCGCGCGAACTGCGCCTTGGCCCGATCGGTCCACGCGGCGAAGCCGGCGGGCGAGCGGGGCAGGTCCTCGCCGGCGGCGGCCGGCCACAACAGCCAGCTCGGGGCGCTGTGGTGCGAGAACTTGCTCAGCAGGCCGAAGTGCAGGTAGCAGCGCCGGCGCGCGCGCGTGACCGCGACGTAGGCCAGGCGCACGTCCTCGGCCAGCCTGTCCAGGCCGACGCGCCCCTTGGTGGCGTCGTCGAAGGCGAACACCACCTGCCGGCCGCCTTCGCCGGTGACCAGATCCGGGGCCTTCGGCGGGCGTGCATCCCAGAGGAACGGGCAGAACACGATCTCGTACTGCAGCCCCTTGCTGCCGTGCACGGTCAGGATCTGCACCGCATCGTCGTCGCTCTCGAGCCGCAGTTCGCGCAGCTGGTAGTCGAGTTCCTCCTTGTGGCGGCGCTCGTGCTGCAGCCACGCGAACAACCCCTCGGGCGACAGCCGCTCGGCGTGCTCGGCCTGGTGCAGCAGCTCGAACAGCTGCTGGTAGTTGGTGAGCGCGCGTTCGCCGCCGCGTTGGGCCAAGAGACGGGGCACGACCTCGAGGTCGCCGAGCAGGCGTTCGGTCGCCACGATAAGGCCGTGCCGGTGCCAGAGGCGGCGCCACTCGTCGAGCGCCTGCAGCGCGCGATCGAACGCCGGGTCGTCGCCGGCGCTGGCGCGCAACGCCACGGCGTCATGGCCCCACAGGCGCGTGGCCATCGCCGCCCGGGCCAGGCCGAGGTCGCGCGGCTGCAGGATGGCGCGCAGCAGCCGTTCGACCTCGACGAACTCGTCGCTGTCGAAGATGTCGCCGGCCTTGCCGATCGCCGAGGCGATGCCGGCGTCGCGCAGGGCGGCCTGCACGCGCACCGCCTGCTTGTTGGTCCGGGTCAGCACGGCGAAGTCGCGCGGCCGCAGCGGGCGACCGTCGAGCCGCGCCGGCCCGGCCAGCAGGCGGGAGATCTCCGCCCCGACGTCGGCGGCGATCTGGGCTTCGGCCGGGTCCTTGTTGGTGGGGCCCTTCTGGCCCGGGGGCGGCGGCAGCAGGCGCCAGCGAAACGCCGGCCCGGCGTCGCCGTCGATGCCGAGCGCCGTCGGCGCCGCGGCGGCGTGCACCGGCGGCAGCACGATGCCCTCGGCGACGAAGGCGTTCGCCGGCGCGAACAGGTGCCCGACCGCCTCGACGAGCGCCTTGGCGCTGCGGAAGTTGGTGTCGAGGGTCTCGACCGCGACCGCGTCCTTCGCGGCACGGAAGTAGGCCCCGAGGTCGGCGCCGCGGAAGCCGTAGATCGACTGCTTCGGATCGCCGACGAGGAACAACGGCCGCTGCGCGAAGCAGGTGGCGAAGATCTCGTACTGCACCGCGTCGGTGTCCTGGAACTCGTCGATCAGCGCGACCTCGTAGCGGTCGCGGATCGCCGCCAGCAGCACGGCGCGCCGGGCCGGATCCTGCAGCGCCGCGAGGGCGCGCTGCAGCAGGTCGTCGAACGACAGCACGTGCTGGCGCTGCTTGTCGCGCGCGAGCCGTTCGTCGAGCTCGCGCAGCAGGCGGGCGCGCAGGTGGTCGGTCGCGGCGTCGACGGCGGCGGCGGCCGCCGCGCACGCGGCGAAGAACGGCTGCGCCGTGCTGGGCACGACCGAGCTCTTCTGCAGGCACGGGCGCAGGCGATCGGGCGCGAACTGCACGACGTCCCCGAGCGCGAGCAGCGGGGACGTGGCCAGCTGGCGCGCGAGCCCGTCCAGAGCCATCTCGCGCGGGACGTCGAACAGGTTCTTCTCCTTGCGGAACACCAGGCGCAGCAGCAGCCCACGGGCCTCGGCGTCGAACGTGGCCGCGGCCTGCTCCAGCGCGGCGCGCGCGGCCAGCAGGTGCGGCTCGGGTGCCGGCGCCGCGGGCTGCAGGGCCACATCCGGGTGGCGGCGCCACAGGCGCCAGGCGGCGACGAGCCGATCGGGCGTCAGCTCGGCGAGGCTCAGCACGGCCTGCAGCACGTCCGGTTCCGCGGCATAGGTCCGCCGCAGCACGTCGGCGGCGGCGCGATGCACCATCGGCATCGGGTCGACGACGAAGTCGAGGCGGAACGGCTGCCGCGTCTCGAACGCGCTCTCGTCGAGCAGGCGCTTGCAGAAGCCGTGGATGGTGGCGATCGGCACGCGGTCGAAGTCGTCGAGCGCGGCCCTGACCATCGCCCGGGCGCCGTCGGTGCGCGCCAGCCGGCGGAAGAACGGGTCGTCGCACGGTGCGCCTTCGGCGACCCGCCCGATGCGTTCGAGCGCCGCGCGCAGGCGGTTCTTCAGCTCCTCGGTGGCGGCGATCGTGAACGTCACCACGAGGGCCCGGTCGAGCGAGGGGATCCGGCCCTCGAACAGGAGGCGCAGCAGCAGACCGACCAGGGTGTAGGTCTTGCCGGTGCCGGCGCTGGCCTCGAGCAGCACGGTGCCGCGGTCGAGCGGAGCGGATTCCAGGGAGAAGGGGGCCGCCGTCACGTCGTGACCTCGGCCTCGTGCGCACAATCGTGGTAGGGACCCCAGATCGCGCGGGCCCATTCGGCGAAGCCGTCCAGGCCCAGCGCGTCCCGGTTGCGCAGGCAGAGGTCGATCGCCGCGTCCTCGCTGTCGTTGGGACCGCCGCGATCGCTGGTGTTCGGCTGCCAGGCGGTGCGGGCCTTGCGTTGCGCCGCCTCGGGGTCGGTTTCGGCCGCGAAGGCCCAGGAGCTCTTCTCGAACAGCGGCAGGGGCTCGACCAGGCCTTGGCGGTAGCCGAGCACGAAGGTCGCCAGCAGCGCCTGGGCCGCGCCGCCGGGCAGCGGGTGGAACGTCACCGTCCGGTCCTTCGCGAACAGGCGCGTCAGGTCGGGCAGGTCGGTCTGGCCCTGGGCGCGGGCCGCGCTCATCCACACGTGCTGCAGCCAGGCGCGCATGCGGTCCTTCGGCTTCAGCCTGGCGATGCGCGCCCGCACCACGCCGTCGTCGCCGATGCCGTCCAGTTCGCCGTGCACGGTGACCGCGTCGCAGCGCACGCGCAGCACGCGGCGGCCGCTGCCGGCGTAGGGCGCGGTGCGGGCCAGGAACGCCGCGGTCTCCTCGTCGACCTGCGCGAACGCGAACGTGCCGCGGCCGCCGACCGGCAGCCGGCCGGTGGCGCGCGCCAGGGCCAGCGGATCCCGGGGCGGCGGTTCGCCGCGCTGCGCCCGGCGCACCGCGGGGTCCTGGAAACGCCAGCGGTCGAGGCCCGACAGTTCGAAGGGCTCGGTCTCCGGCTCCTCGTCGCTGTCGCGCGGCAGCCGCACGAACAGCACATCCTGCAGGAAGAAGCGGCACGGATGGTGCCAGAACCGCGCCAGCCGCTCGAACGGCAGCTCGTCGCCGAGCAGGTCCGCCGGCGGCTCGACGGGGCCGGTCACGAACGGGGGCGGTGACACCGGCTCGGCCGGTGGGCCCGCCGGCTCGCCGCGCGCATGGGTGAACAGGCGCGCATCCTCCCCGGTGCGGTAGCGGCGGCTCCAGGGCTGCAGCGGGTGCCTGACGACGACCAGGTCCCGCGGCGCGCCGTCGCCGCGGCCGCTGCAGCTCCGGTCGACGAGGTCGAGCAGCTCGGCGATCGCCACCGACGGCGCGCAGGCGCTGTCGTCCTTCGGCGAGCGGCCGACGAACGTCAGGTGCAGCCGTTCGCGCGCCGCCAGCAGCGCGTCGAGGAACAGCTGGCGGTCGTCGAGCCGCACGCTGCGGTCGCCCGGCCGCCGCTGCCGCGCGATCAGGTCGAACGGCGCCGGCTGGTCGCGGCGGGGGAAGGCCGCGTCCGACAGCCCGCACAGGTAGAGGTGGCGCACCGGCACGGTGCGCATCGGCTGCATCGCCGCGACGGTGACGGCGCCGCCGAGGAAGCCGCCGCCGGTGGCGGCGCGCTGCAGCTGTCCGCGCAGCCAGTCGCGCAGCACGATCGGCGACAGCGGTTCGCGCACCGCCGCGGCCGCGCCGAGCGCGCGCAGGGCGGCGGTGGCGCGCTGCAGCCGCTGCAGCGCCTGCTCGTCGTCGCCGTCGGTCGGCAGGTAGAGGGCCGCCACCAGGGCGTCGATCCGGTCGGCCCAGGCCGCCGGCGCGTGCGCGCGCTGCAGCCCCGGCAGGTGAGCGAACAGCGTGCGCAGGAAGCCGAGGCCGCGCTGCAGCAGTTCGTCGCGGCCGGAGGTCGCGTCGGCGGCCGGCAGCAGGCCGAGCACCAGTTCGTCGGTGGGGCCGGTGGCGACGCCGAGCAGCAGGCGGTCGAGGCCCTGCCGCCACGAGTTCTCCTCGAACGGCGGCAGCTGGAACTGCCGCGCGCGCGCCTCGCCGTCGAGGCCCCAGCGGATGCCGGCCCGCTGGCACCAGTGCCGCAGCACCGGCACGTCGCCCGGGGCGAGGTCGAAGCGGCGCAGCAGCGCCGGCTGCTCGAGCAGGCGCAGCACGTCGAACACCTCGAGCCGCTCCTGCGCCAGTTCGAGCACCGCCAGCAGCGAGGCGCACAGCGGCCACTCGCTGGCGGGCGCGCGGTCGGCGACCTGGAACGGCAGGTGGCGGCGCACCGGCCCGAACACCGCCTCGGCGTACGGCGCGTAGGCGGCGATGTCCGGCACCAGCACCAGCACCTCGTGCGGCTGCAGCGAACGATCCCGCTCGAAGGCGGCGAGGATCTGGTCGCGCACCACCTCGAGTTCGCGCTGCGGCGAGTGGCAGTCGTGCACCCGCAGCGAGTCGTCGTCGGCGCGCAGCGGGAAGCGGCGGCCAGCGGCGCCGCGGTCGTGCACCGCGGCGATGTCGCGCTGCAGGCAGGCGAGCAGCGACGGCGCGGTCGCGTCCGGATCGGGGGGCGCGGCCAGCGCGTGCCGTTCGCACGGCACGGCCGGCTCGTCCTCGAGCCGGTCGAGCTGGTCGGCGAACTCGCGCGCCAAGGTGCCGAAGCGGGCCAGCAGCGCATGGCCGCCGGCATGGTCGCGCGGCCGCTGGTCGCCGAACCAGTGCGGGGTCGGCTGCGGCACGTAGAGGTGCACCGGGATGTGCAAGGCGACGCGCTGCAGCAGCTCGACGAAGGCCGGCGGCAGGGAGCCGGCGCCGAACACCGAAAGGCGCGGCGGCAGCACGGCGCGCGCGCGGTCGGCGTCGGCCAGCAGGGTGCGCAGGCCGTCGATGCGGTGCGCGGCCGCGGCATCGCCCGGGCCCTGGCCCGCGGGCGGGTCCGGGAACAGGCGCGGACCGCCGTTCGCGCGCGCACGACCGCGTCGGGCCGGTGCCGGCGGCGCGAGCCCGGCGTCCCGCAGGAGCGCCCGCCACAGCGCGGCCTGCCACGGCCCGTGCGGGCCCTGGTCGCGCAGGTCGTCGCCGGCGCCGGCGCGCGCCAGCAGGTCGCTGCGGTAGAGCTGGTAGTCGTCGAACGCCGCGGCGAGCCGCTCGGCGAGCTGCCAGCGCTTGCGGCCGTCCGGGTCGTCCTCGCAGTAGCGCGCGGCGAGATCGAACTGCGGCGTCAGTTCGGCGTCGCCGAGCAGCCGGAACAGCCGCAGGGCCAGCAGCTCGGGGGCGAAGGGATCGGGCGCACCGGCGCGCGCCGGCGCGGCGAGTTCGGCCAGGAAGGCGCCCGGGAACGGGAAGCGCAGGCCGGCGGCGATGCCGTGGCGGCTGGCGAGTTCCAACTCGAGCCAGCGGGCGAGGCCGCGCGTCGGCACGACGATGGTCTCGGTGGCGAGCGGCGGCAGCGGGGCTGTGGCGAGCCGCGCGGCGAGGGCCGCGCCGAGGTCCTCGAGGCGGTGGCTCGTGAGCACGGCGAGTCCCGGCATCGCGTCACCCTACCCAGCGCCGGCGGGGGATGCACGTGCGGCCGCGTCAGTGGCGATGGCCGCAGCAGCCGTCGTCCGTGGCGGTGTCGGCGGTGCTGGCCGCGCTCGCCGCGTGGCTGGCTGCGGCGTGGCCGTGGTCGCCGTGGTCGTGCCCGTGGCCGTGGTGGGCCGGAGCGGACGCGCCGTCGCCGCAGCACGGCGGCGGCTCGCCCGGGGCGACGTTCGCCGGCGATTCGAACAGGCGCTCGAGGAACGGCCGCACGCCCTGCCGCAGCAGCGAGCGGGCGAACACCAGGCCGAGCGCGCCGAGCAGCAGCCAGCCGAGTACGCCGTGGTCGTGGGCGGCCGCGCCCAGCCCGGGCACCACCGGCTGCGGCAGCAGCCAGTTCGCGGCGTAGCCGAGCACGACGGCGCCGACCCACATCGACGCGGCGAACGCGACTGCGGTGCGGCCGCCGTGCAGTCGCGCCAGCACGCCGAAGGTGGTGACGTTGGTCGCCGGTCCGGTCAGCAGGAACGCCAGCACGGCGCCCGGCGACAGGCCCTGCACGAGCAGCATCGCCGCCAGCGGCGTGCTGCCGGTGGCGCAGACGTAGAGCGGCAGGCCGAGCAGCGCCGCCACCGGCACGTCGATGCCGGCCGGCAGCGAGGCGATCCAGTCGCGGTCGACGTACGGCATCAGCAGGGCCGACAGCAACAGACCGGCCAGGATCCAGGTGGCGGTGTTGTCGACCGCCGGGCCGAAGCCGAACCGCACGGCGCCCGCGAGGCGCGCGCCGAGGCTGCCCGTGGGCGAGGTCGGCAGCGCATCGCCGCCGGCGGCCTCGGTGCGCGCCGGACGGCGCTCGGCCAGCGAGGCGACGAGCACGCCGACGCCGAGCGCCAGCACCGCCGCCATCAGCACCCGCACGAGCGCCACCTCGCCGCCGAGCAGCTGCCACGACAGCAGCACCGCGGCGATCTCGAGCTCCGGCGTGGCGACCAGGAACGCCAGCGCCGCGGCCATCGCCGTGCCCTGGCGGATGAGTTCGCGGTAGATAGGCACCACGCCGCACGAGCACACCGGCAACGGCAGGCCGACGGCGACGCCGCGCAGGGCCTGCACCAGCTTCGGGCCCTGCGTCATGCGGCGCAGCCAGTTGGCCGGCAGGAAGGCGTGGCAGAGCCCGACCAGCAGGTAGGCCAGCAACAGCGCCGGCGCCGATTCCGCCGCCAGGGTCAGGAACACCTGCGCCGGGCTGCCGTGCTCGTGGGCGGGGAAGTGGTCGCGGATGACCAGCCACAGCACCGCTGCTGCCAGCGCCGCGCCGCCGACCGAGGCCACGCGCCAGCGGCCCTGTTCGCGCGGCGCCGGGATGTGCGAGTGCAGCACGACGTGCAGCAGCGAGCCGACCAGCAGCGACTGCAGCAGCGCGAGGCCACGCTGTGAGGTGTCGGTCAGCACGCTCTCGCCGAGGTAGAAGCCGAACAGCGTCGCCGAGACGCTGACCAGGGTGACCAGCACGGCGGGCAGGAAGCCGAGCGTGCGCGGCACGATCCACCAGATGCCGACGCCCTCGGGGATGCGGTGCAGGATGATCGCCCAGGCGGTGACCTCGTGCGTGTGGGCGTGGTCGTGGCCGTCGTGGTGGTGGTGGCCGTCGGCGAGGAAGAGGCCGTCGAGGCTCGCGTGCGCGGCCATGCCGAGCAGGGCGAGCACCAGCACCGTGCGCCGCATGCCGGCATGGCCGCCGTGCAGGGTGCGTTCGGCGAGGGTCGGCAGCAGGAAGCCGACCAGCGCCAGCGGCAGCACCAGCCAGCCGCCCTGGCTGGCCGACTCCGGCAGCAGGTGCAGCAGCGCGAAGCCGCTGATGGTCAGCAGGCAGAAGCTGTCCAGGGCGACGGTCGACCACGCGTGCCGGCGGGCGAGCCAGACCAGCAGCGGGCCGAGGGCCAGGGCCAGGAAACCGAAGAGCAGCAGCACGGGGCGGGAAGACTAGGCCAGGCGCCGCGGCGGCGACAGCACGCGGCGCCGGCCTCGGCTCACGTTGCCGCGGCCGGCGGCCGTTCCGCCAGCGCCGCCTGCAGGACGTCGCGCGCCCGGTGCAGGCGCGACCGCACGGTGCCCACCGGCAGGTGCAGCGCGGCGGCGATGCCGCGGTAGTCGAGGCCGGTGGCGACGTAGAGGTCGAACGCCGTGCGCTGGCCGGCGGGCAGGTCGGCCAGCGCGGCATCGAGCCGGGCGCCGAGTTCGTGCGCGTAGGCGTGGTGGAGCGGATTGTCGCAGCCGTGGTGCAGGGCACAGTGGTGCGCCGCCTCGTGTTCGTGCCGCTGGCGGCGCTGCAGCGAGCGCCGCAGCTGGCGGCTGCGCAGCACCACGGCCCGCACCAGCCAGCCACGCACGTCGATGGGCGCCGCCGGCAGGCGCCACAGCGCGACCAGTGCCTCCTGGACGACATCGGCGGCGAGGTGTTCGCAGCCGAGCAGGCGCCGTGCGACCGCGGTCGCGCGCGGCAGGTGGGGGCGCAGCAGGTCGTCGACGGACGCGTCGACGGCCGGGGGGGAGGGCGTGCAGGTGGATCCGGGGAGCTCGGTGCGCATCGTCGCGCCGCAGCGCGCGCGCACGGTAGGTTGGCCGGTCGCTGGCCGCAAGGCCGGCGCTGGCGGCGGAAATCCGGGAACCCGCGGGCCGCGACCGGCACCCGGGGGTGTGCGAACGCGAACTGCAGTCCTGGTCGGCATGCCGGTGCTGGCGCCGCTGGTGGTCGCGCTGCCCTTGGCGGCGCAGGACCCGACCCGGCCGGCGCCGTCGCGCCGGGCGGCGCTCGAGCGCGCGGCGGCGCAGGCGCCCATCGCCCCGATCGATCTCGGCGCCGTGCCCCTGGCCCAGGGAGGTCGCACCCAGGGGCTCGGGCCGCTGACGCAGCTCGACATCAGCGTCGACCTGATGTTCGCCGCCGGCGGCTCGACCGCGCGCGACGACGTGCTGCGCCAGCTGCAGGGCGGCGCCCACGACCCGAAGAAGCGCGGCTTCACCCTGCAGCAGGCCGAACTGCAGATCAACGGCGCCGTCGACCCGTACTTCAGCGGCCAGGTCGTGCTGGTGTCGTCGCTGGACGCCGACGAGGGCGAGACGATCGTCGAGCTGGAGGAGGCCTGGCTGCTGTCGCAGCAGCTCCCGGCGAACCTGCAGCTCAAGGCGGGCCACTACCTGACCGAGTTCGGCCGCATCAACCCGGTGCACCCGCACGCCTGGGACTTCCAGGACCAGCCCGTCGTGCTGACGCGGTTCTTCGGCGCCGACGGCCTCCGGGCCCCCGGCGCCCGCGTGTCGTGGCTGGCGCCGACGCCGACCTACCTCGAGTGCACCGTCGGCGTGCAGAACGCCAACGGCGAGACGCTGCAGAGCTTCCTCGCCAACGACGAGGTCTACGACGAGCGGCCGGTGGGCGGCCGCCTGCTCGACGACGAGGCGCGGGTCGTGCACTCGCTCGGCGACGTGCTGTGGCAGGCGCGCGTCGCCACGGCGGTCGACTTCGATGCCGCCCACACGCTCGGCGCCGGCGTGTCGGCGCTGTTCGGCCCGAATGCGACCGGCCGCGGCGCCGACACGCTGATCTACGGCGCCGACGTCATGTTCCGCTGGCGGCCGGTCGACAACCGGCGCGGCTACCCGTTCCTGAAGCTGCAGGGCGAAGTCCTGGCGCGCGTGTTCGACGCCGCGGCGCAGGTCGACGACGCCGATCCGCTCGCGCCGCAGGCGCTGCCGGCCGACACCCTGCGCGACTGGGGCGGATACCTCTACGCGGTCTACGGGTTCGACGTCGGCTGGGCGGTCGGCCTGCGGGCGGAGTACGCGAGCGGCAGCGGCGCCAGCTACCTCGGCGGCGGCGAGTTCGCGCGCCAGGAGGACCCGTGGCGGGCCGACCGGCTGCGGTTGTCGCCGATGCTCTCGTACCAGACCTCGGAGTACTCGCGGCTGCGGCTGCAGTACAACTACGATCACAGCGACCACCTCGACGACGCCGTGCACTCGGTCTGGCTCGGCTTCGAGATCCTGATCGGCCCGCACCAGCCGCACAGCTACTGATCCGCCCGGAGACCCGATGCCACGCCCGCTGTCGTCCGTCCTGGCTTTCCTGCTCGCGATGGCGCCGGCCGTGGCGCAGGCGGCCCGCCACGCCGTCGTCGCCGCCACGCCCGACCTCGCGGCCTTGTGCAGGCGCATCGGCGGCGAGCGCCTCGACGTCACCGCCCTGGTCGTCGGGCCGCAGGACCCGCACTACCTCGATCCGCGGCCGACCATGCTCTACGCGCTGCAGGAGGCCGAGCTGCTGGTCGAGACGGGGCGCGACCTCGAGAGCGGGTGGCTGCCCGTGCTGGTGCGCAACAGCCGGAACGGCAGCCTGCTACCCGGCCAGCTCGGTCGCCTGGATGCCAGTCGCGCGGTGCGCGCCCTCAACGTGCCGGCGGGTGCGCTCGGTCGGCTGGCCGGCGACGTGCACCCCGGCGGCAACCCGCACTACCTGCTCGATCCGCTGTGCGGGCTCGAGGTCGCGGCGATGCTGCGCGACCGCTGCGCGGCGCTGTGGCCGGCGGAGCGGGAGGAGTTCCTGGCCCGGTTCGCCGCGTTCCGCGCCGACCTGGCGACGGCGATGGTCGGCCCCGGGCTGGCGCCGCTCTACGAGCACGACGCCGAGCGGCTGGCGCTGGCGTTCGGCAACGGCACCCTGGTCGACATGCTGCGCGAACAGGGCGACCTCGAGCGCCTGGAGGGTTGGTTCGCGGCCATGGCGCCGCACCGCGGCGCCCGCGTGGTGACCGACCACGACCTGTGGCCCTACTTCGCCGAACGGTTCGGGCTCAGCGTGTTCGGCTACCTCGAGCCGCGACCCGGGGTGACGCCGACGACGGCGCACCTGGAGCAGCTCGCCGCGCGCATGCGGCAGGCGGACGTCCGGGTGATCCTCACCGCGACCTACTTCCCGCGGCAGCACGCGACGGCGCTGCAGCAGGCGACCGGGGCCCGGATCGTGGCGATGGCGCACCAGCCGGGCGCCCGCCCGGGCACCGACGACTACGTCGACTGCATCGGCCACAACGTGCGCGTGCTCGCGGCGGCGCTGGCAGCGCCGCCGAAGGCCGGCGATTGAGCGATCCGCCCCCGCTGCTGGCCGCCCGCCGGCTCGCCTGCGGCCGCCGGCGCGTGCTGCTGCGCGACGTCGACCTCGAGGTGCGGCCGGGCGAGGCGTGGTTCGTGCTCGGCGGCAATGGCGCCGGCAAGTCGACGCTGCTGCTGACGCTGCTCGGCGTGCTGCGGCCGCTGGCCGGCGAGGCGCTGCCGCCCGTGGGCGGCGACCGTGCGGCGCTGGGCTACGTGCCCCAGGAACCGCGCGGTGGTCTGGCGCTGCCCTGCACGGTCGCCGAGCTGCTCGCGGCGGCGTTGCCCGATCGGCTGCCGGGCGCGGAGGTCGTGGCCAGGGTCGCCGCGGCGCTGGCGGCGCTGGGCATCGGCGGGCTGTCCGACCGCGACCTGCGGCACCTGTCGGTGGGCGAGCGGCGGCGGGCGTTCGTCGCCCGTGCGTTGGCCCGGCAGCCGCGCCTGCTGGCGCTCGACGAACCGGCGGCGAACCTCGATCGCGGCGCGGCGCGGGCCCTGGCCGCCGACCTCGATCGGCTGCGCCGCGAACGCGGCCTGGCCGTGGTGCACGTCGCCCACGACCTCGACCTGGCCCGCCGCTTCGCGACCCATGCCGCGTGGGTCGACGCGGGGCGGGTCGTCGCCGGCCCGGCGGACGGGATCCTGGGCCGCGCCGACCTGGCGCTGGCGTGCGGCGAGGAGCGGCGGTGAACGCGAACCTGCCGGGCGACTGGTGGCCCGACTGGGCGCTCTTCGGCGACGCGATCGGGACCGCGTTGCTGCTGGCGGC
Organism: Planctomycetota bacterium; assembly: GCA_019636245.1. Taxonomy (GTDB): domain Bacteria; phylum Planctomycetota; class UBA1135; order UBA1135; family UBA2386; genus JAEUHS01. The sequence continues at coordinate 37,339 of JAHBXX010000023.1, forward strand.
CGTGCTGCCGCCGCTCGGCGCGCTGATGCTGCTGCGCCAGCAGGTGTTCGTCACCGCCGCGATCGGCCAGGCGGCCGGCGGCGGCATCGCCCTGGTGCTGGCGTTGGGGCTGGCGTCGCCGCATGGCCACGGGGACGGCGAGGGACGCTGGATCCTGGTCGGCGCCGCGCTGCTGGCCGCGATCGTGCCGGCCGTGCTGGCGCTGCGGACGGCGCCCGGCCTGGGCTCGACCCTCGAGGCGCGCAGCGCGTGCATGTTCCTCCTGGCCGGCGCCGGCGCGATGCTGCTGCTCGCCAACGACCCGCACGGCGCGATGGCGCTGCAGCGCTCGTTCCTGTCGTCGGTGCTGGCCGCCGACCGGCACGACGTCGTCCTGGCGGCCGCCGCGCTGGTGGCGCTGGCGGCGCTGCTGTGGCGGCGGTCGCGCCGCGTGCTGGCCTGGGCGATCGACCCCGCGGCGGCCGCCGTGCACGGCGTGCCGGTGGGGCGTTACGACGCGGTCGGCGGCATGCTGTTCGGCGCGGTGGTCGGCCACGCGATCACCTCGGTGGGCCTCGCCTTCACCTTCGGCGCCGCGGTGCTGCCGGTGCTGGCGGCGCGCGAACGCTGCCGCACGCTGCGCAGCACCCTCTTGGCGGCGCCGGTCGTCGGCGCCGTCGGCGCCGCGGCGGGCTGCGTGCTGGCGCACCGCTTCGACCTGCCGCCCGGCCAGGTGGCGGTGGCGCTGTGGGCCGCGCTGGCGCTGCTGGCGCGGGCCTGCCGCCGGCGGGGCTGACTCAGGCCGCCGGGGCCGTCGCGCGCACGCGGGCCACGAGGCGGGCGGCCCGGGCGCGGATCGCATCGAACCGCCGCAGCCGCAGATCCTCGGGGTCGAACAGCGAGGCGACGAAGCCGAGGCCGAAGGCGCCGGCCTCGAACCACGCGCCGATGTTGTCCTCGCTGACGCCGCTGGTCGGGAACACGCGCAGGAAGGGCATCGGGCCGCGCACGGCGCGCAGGAAGTCCGGCCCGTGCGGTGGCGCCGGGAACAGCTTGACGAGGTCGGCGCCGGCGCGGTGGGCAGTCATCATCTCGGTCGGCGTGAAGGTGCCCGGCACCGACACGAGGTCGTGCTGGCGGCAGAAGGTGATCACCTGCGGGTCGGTGACCGGCGACACCAGGAAGCGCGCCCCGGCCGCCATCGCCTCCTTCGCGTCGTCGACCGACAGCACGGTGCCGGCGCCGACGAGCAGCCCGTGGCGTTCGGCCAGCGCGCTGATGTGTTCGAGGCAGTCCGGCGTCGTCATCGTCACCTCGACGATGCGGAAGCCGCCGCCGATCGCCGCCTCGAGCGCCGGCCGCACGAGATCGCGTTCGCTGGTGCGCAGGATCGCCGAACAGCGGTACTGGGCGAACGCCGACAGCACGGCGGAGCGGGTCACGGTCATGGTCGGCTCGCGGCGGAGGGGAGCGGGCACGGCGGAGGACGCGTCACGCGTCGCCGGGGAGCATACGCGGGGAAGGACCCGCGACCAGCGCGGAGCCGGACGCGCTCGGCGTGCCGGTTGCCTGTCGCCGCCGGACCCGGCCGGGCTGGCGGCGGCGTCTGGCGGCTCACGGCGCCGGGCCGGCGTCCTCGTGCAGCCGACCCTGCGGGTGCGCGCGGTCGTAGACGTCGCGCAGTCGGCCGATCGACACGTGGGTGTAGATCTCGGTGGTGACCAGCCGCGCATGACCGAGCAGTTCCTGCACGGTGCGCAGGTCGGCGCCGCGGTCGAGCAGGTGGGTGGCGAACGAGTGCCGCAGGCCGTGCGGCGTCAGGCTGGTCGGCAGCCCCGCCGCCTTGGCCCGGTCGACCACGGTCTGGAACACCCAGCGCGCGCTGAGCGGCCGGCCGAAGCGGTTCAGCCACAGGGTGCCCGGGTCGAGGCGGCGCGCGGCGGCCAGCAGGCGGCGGCGGGCGGGCAGCCAGGCGGCGATCGCCTCGCGCGCGGGCCGGCCGAGCAGCGCGAGGCGTTCCTTCTGCCCCTTGCCGAGCACGCGCACGAAGCCCTCGTCGAGGTCGAGGTCCGCGAGCTTCATGCCGGCGCACTCGCTGACGCGGCAACCCGACGAGTAGAGGGTCTCGAGGATCGCCCGGTCGCGCTGGCCTTGCGGCGTCTCGTCGAACGGCTGCGCGAGCAGCTGGTCGATCTGGGCGGTGGTGAGGAAGCGCGGCACGCGGCGCGGCGCCTTCGGCCCCTTCAGCAGGCGCGCCGGATCCTGGGCGATCGCTCCGGTCTCGCGCAGCCAGGCGAACAGGCCGCGCAGGCTCGCCAGCTTGCGCTGCACGGACGTCGCCACGAGTCCCTGCTGCTCGAGTTCGACCAGGTAGCGGCGCAGGTCGGTCCGCGCGGTCTGCGGCAGCGGGCGTTCCTGGGCGCCGAGCCAGCTGGCGAAGGCGCGCAGGTCGCCGCGGTAGGCGCGCAGCGTCGCCGCGCTCTTGCGGCGTTCGGCGCGCAGCCAGTCCAGGTAGCGGTCGACGAGGTCGGTCACGTTGCAACGACGGCACCAGGGTGGCACAGTGCCGCGCCGTTTTCATGCCCTACCGCGGCGAGGTCTGCGCGTTGCTGACCGCCCTGTGCTGGACGGGCAGCAGCACGTCGTTCGCGTTCGCGAGCCGCGCCGCGGGCGGCCTGGCCGCCAACCAGTTCCGTCTGTTCGCGGCGGTGCCGGTGCTGGTGCTGCTGGCGGCGGTGCTGACGGGGCAGTGGTGGCCGCACCACATCGGCGACCAGCGCGTGCTGCTGCTGGCGGCGTCCGGGCTGGTGGGGCTGGTGCTCGGCGACATCGGCTTCTTCCACGCGCTGGCGACGATCGGGCCGCGCGTCAGCTCGGTGGTGATGTCGGCGTGGCCGGCGTTCGCGGTGGCGATCGAGGCCGTGCGCGGGCACCCGACGACGGGCTGGGTGGTGCTCGGGATCGCGGTGACGGTGAGCGGCGTCACGCTGGTGCTGCTGCGCAGCCGCGAGGGCTCGGCGTGGAATCCGGGCCTGACGCCAAGGCAGTGGGGCCTGGGCCTCGCCGGCGCCCTGGTCGGCGCCGTCGGGCAGGCCGGCGGGGTGGTGCTGGCCCGCGCGGCGATGGCCGCGGGCCCCGACCTGCCGGACGGCGTCGACCCGCTGCAGGCCACCGTCGTGCGCATGCTGGCCGCGACGGTCGGCGTGCAGTGCGTGGCGATCGGGCACCGCCGGCCGTTGGCGTGCACGGCCGTGTTCGGCAGCCGGCGGACGGTCGGCGCCGCCCTGCTCGGCGCGGTGTTCGGGCCGGTGCTCGGCGTGTGGCTGTCGATGGAGGCGACCAGGCACGCGGCCGACGTCGGCGTGGCGGCCAGCCTGATGGCGACGACGCCGATCTTCCTGATGCCGCTCGCCGCGCTGCTCTACGGCGCGCGCATCGGCTGGCTCGGACTCGTGGGCACGCTGCTGGCCGTCGGTGGCGCGGCGCTGCTGTTCCTGACGCGGTGAACCGGCCGTGGCGCCGGCGTCACAAGGCCGCCAGCAGAGCGCCGAGGCGTTCGGGGCCGTGGTCGCCCATGTGGCCGATGCGGAACGCCTTGCCCTTGAGGTCGCCGTAGCCCTTGTCGAGCTTGAAGCCGGCGCCGAGAGCGCGCCTGGCCAGCGCCTCGACGTCGCCGCCGAGGGCGTCGATGCAGCTGACCGTCGGCGATCGCGCCGCGGCGTCGGCGACGAACGGGCGCAGTCCGCTCGCCGACGCCCAGGCCAGCGTCTGGTCGCGCAGGGCGAGGTGCCGGCGCCAGCGCTGCGGCAGGCCTTCGGCGGCGATGCGTTCGAGCTGCCGTTGCAGCGCGTAGACCAGCGGCACGCACGGCGTGGCCAGCGTCTTGCCCTCGTTGGTGTCGGCCATGGCGCGCGGCAGGTCGAGCAGGAAGCCGCGCTCCTCGACCGTCGCCGCGCGCGCCAGCGCCCGCTGGCTCACGGCGTAGGTGCAGAGGCCCGGCGGCAGCGCCAGGCACTTCTGCGTGCCGGCGAACGCGAAGTCGAGGCCCCAGTCGTCGAAGCGCAGTTCGGCGCCGCCCAGGCTGGTGACGACGTCGACCAGGACGAGCGCCTCGGGCGCCTGCTCGCGCACGGCGGCGGCCAGGTCGCGCAGCGGCTCGATCACGCCGGTCGCGGTCTCGTTGTGGGTGATGGCGACCGCGTGCACCGGCGGGCCGGCGCGCAGCCGTTCGCGCAGCGCGGCCGGGGCATGGGCCCGACCGGGGGGGACGGGCAGCGCTTCGGCCTCGCGGCCGCACAGCCGCGCGATCTCGTGCCAGCGCTTGCTGAACGCGCCGCAGACCAGGTGCAGCGTGCGGCCGCCGCGCGGCACCAGGTTGCGGATGCCGGCCTCCATCAGCGCGGTCGCCGGGCAGGTCTCGAACGCCGTCGCCTGCGCGGTCAGGTAGAGGTCGCGCAGCCGTCGGCAGACGTCCTGCACCACGGCGGTGAACTTCGGATCGCGATGGCCGACGAGTGGCATCGCCATGATCTGCCGCAGCTCCTCGTCGACCTCGGTCGGACCGGGGATGAACAGCACGGGGTGGTCACCCATGCGCGCAGCATCATGCTTCGGCGGCCGAAAGCAACCGGGCGAAGCGCGCCTGGCCGGCGAGCGCCGCGCGTTCCGCCGGCGTGGTGACGTGGCGCAGCACGGGCGCGAGGCTCGGGGTGGCGACGAAGGCGGCCGCCCGGTCGCGCACCGCGGGCCGGGTGACGACGCCGCCGAAGCCGACGAACAGGTCCGCGGTGCCCTGCGTCTCGAGGTCGGTGACGCCGTCGCCGACGAAGGCGACCGGCCGCTGGGCGGCGGGCAGCCGCCCGAGCACTTCGATCTTGCCGCCGTTGCGCCACAGCGGCGAGCTGCGGTCGAAGTCGACGTAGCGGCCGTGGTCGTCGAACAGGAGCGGCACCGCGTGCACGTTGGCCGCCGGGATGCCGAGGTGACGGGCGACGTGCTGCACCGGCACCAGCAGGCCGCCGCTGACGATGCCGACCTGCTTGCCGAGCGCCTGCAGCGCCGCGACGAGCGCCTCGGCGTCCGGCACCAGCCGCGCCGTGTAGAGTTCGCCGATGCGGTCGAGCTGCGGGCGGCGCGGCGCCAGCAGGCGCAGCCTGGTCTCGTAGACCTCGGCCAGCGGCCGCGTGCCCTCCATCGCCTGGTTGGTCAGGTCGGCGACCTCGGCGCGCAGGGTCGGCGGTGCGAAGGCCAGCAGCTCGTCGACGCCCTCGATCGCCGAGAGCGTGGAGTCGCAGTCGAAGTAGACGGCGGCGAAGGGCGGTGGCACGGGCGCAGGATAGCCGGGCGGCCGGGGCATGGCAGCGAGGGCGCGGGCGACGTGCGCTGCGGTCACACGACCAGGACGGCGCGTTCGATCGCCGGGATCGCGCGCACCGTCGCGAGCTGCGCCTCGCTCGGCGGGCGGTCGAGGTTCAGCACGCCGAGGGCGGCTTCGGCCGGCGCGTCGGCCGGGCGCGGCCGCGCGCCGATCTGCATGCGGGTGATGTTGATGCCGGCGTCGCCGAGCACGGTGCCGAGGCGGCCGACGACGCCGGGCCGGTCCTGGTGGAAGGTCACCAGCATCGGGCCCTCGGGGATGGCATCGAGCACGTAGCCGTCGAGTTCGACCAGGCGGCCGTGGCGATGACCGAGCACGGTGCCGGTCGCGAAGTGCCGCTGCTCGCCGAGCACCGCCTCGACCCGCAGCAGCGACATGAAGTCGCGCTTCATCGTCGAGGCCTCGCAGTGCACGCGCACGTTGCGTTCGCGGGCGATGCGCTCGGCGTTGACCGGGGTGAGGGTGCCGGCGACCGAGGGGCGCAGCGCGCCGATCAGCATCGCCACGGTCAGCGCCCGGTGCGCCGAGCCGGGGATGCCGCCCTGCAGCGACAGCCGCAGCGACTGCAGCGGCCCGGGGAAGGCCTGCACCAGGAAGGTCGCCAGGTCGCGCGCCAGGTCGAGGTAGGCGCCGACCTGGGCCGCGTCGGCCGGCGACAGGCGGGGCACGTTGACGCCGTTCAGCACGATGCCCTTCTGCACCGCCAGCGCCACCTGGCGCGCCATCTCGACCGAGACGTTGTGCCTGGCCTCGTGGGTGCTGGCGCCGAGGTGCGGCGTCAGCACGAGGTTGGGCGCGTGCCGCAGCGGGCTGTCCGCCGGCAGCGGCTCGCGCTCGTAGACGTCGAGCGCCGCTCCGGCGAGCTGGCCCTGCTGCAGGGCCTCGGCCAGCGCGGCCTCGTCGACGATGCCGCCGCGGGCGGCGTGCACCAGGCGGGCGCCGCGCTTCATCGCCTGGAGGCGGTCGCGCGACAGCAGGTGGCGCGTGTCGTCGCCGAGCGGCACGTGCACGGTGACGAAGTCGGAGGTCGCCAGCAGCTCGTCGAGGTCGAGCATGCGCACGCCGTCCGGGGCGTGCTGCTGGCCGACGAACGGATCGTAGGCGGCGATCGTCATGCCGAAGGCGCGGGCGCGTTCGGCGACGACGCGGCCGATGCGGCCGAGCCCCAGCACGCCGAGCTGCTTGCCGAACAGTTCGACGCCGGTGAACTTCGCCTTCTCCCAGTTGCCGGCCCGCAGCGAGGCGTCGGCGGCCGGGATGCAGCGGGCGAGGCTCAGCAGCAGCGCCAGCGCGTGTTCTCCCGTGGTGACGGCGCCGGCCTCCGGGGTGTTCATCACGGCGATGCCGCGCCGGGTGGCGGCGTCGACGTCGATGTTGTCGACGCCGATGCCGGCGCGGCCGATCAGGGCCAGGTTGTCGGCGAGCTCGAGGCTCCGGGCGGTCACCTGGGTCGCCGAGCGCACGACGAGCGCGTGGAACGGCGGCAGGGTCTCGCGCAGCGTCGCCTCGTCCATGCCCTTGCGCACGGTCACCTCGCCGGCGGCGCGCAGCAGCGCGAGTCCTTCTTCGGCCAGATCGTCGGCGACCAGGATCCTCGTCATCGGCGCAACCCTACCGGCGGCCGCGGGGGTTCTCCACGCCGCGGGCGGGTCGGCGGCCGGGTCCCGCCCGTCAGCGGGCCCCCTGGCCGCGCAGGATCACCCGCACGGTGCGCAGGATGATGCTGAGGTCGAACAGCAGGCTGGTGTTCTTGATGTAGTAGAGGTCGTAGCGCAGCTTCTCCTGCGCGTCCTCGATCGAGGCGCCGTAGGGGTGGCGCACCTGGGCCCAGCCGGTCAGGCCGGGTTTGACCGTGTGCCGCAGCGGGTAGAACGGCACCAGCGCCGTCAGCTGCTCGACGAAGTGCGGTCGCTCGGGGCGCGGGCCGACGAACGACATCTGGCCGCGCAGGATGTTGACGAACTGCGGGATCTCGTCGATGCGCGACAGGCGCAGGAAGCGGCCGACGCGGGTCACGCGGCTGTCGTTCTTCTGCGCCCACACCGGTCCGGAATCGCGCTCGGCATCGGCGTGCATGGTGCGGAACTTGATCAGGCGGAAGGGCTCGCCGTCCTGGCCGGTGCGCTCCTGGCGGAAGAACACCGGCCCGCGGCTGGTCAGCTTGATCGCCGCCGCCGCCAGCAGGCAGAGCGGCAGCGACAGCACGAGCCCGACCAGCGACGCCAGGATGTCGAGCACGCGCTTCAGCGCCATCGTCAGCGGGTCGCGGGCGAAGCCGCGGCCGTAGATCAGGTAGCTCGGGCGCATGCTCTCGAGCGCCAGCTTGCCGGTGAGGCGCTCGTACATGGTCTCGCGCTCCTCGATCTGGACGCCGTCCATGCGGCACTCGAGCAACCGGTCGACGGGGACCTTGCCGCGCCGCTCGCGCAGCGCGACGACGACGCGGCTGATGCCCTCGTCGCGGCAGAGCCGCCGCAGGTCGTCCAGGTGGCCCAGGATCGGCCGATCGCCCGGCCGGGTGTCCGGCGGCGGCTGTCCGGGCTCGGTGACGAGGCCGCAGACCTCGAAGCCCGACATCGGGCTGTCGGCGATCATGCGGGCCAGCTGCAGCGCCTCCACCGACGAGCCGAGCACGATCACGCGTTCGCCGAAGCGCCACTTGTAGAAGAACCAGTGGAAGGCGTGCCGGAACAGGAAGATGCCGCCGAACGCCAGCGCGAGCAGCAGGATCAGCTTCCACGTCTCGGCGGCGACGTCGCGCAGGCCCGGAAAGTAGAACAGCGACGGCGTCACCAGCACCAGCAGCGCCAGCATCACCAGCGCGTAGCCGCAGGCGTGCACCAGGCGGTTGCCGAGTTCGGCGCGGTTCTGCGCCGTCTTCCAGTCGTAGAGGTCGCAGTAGCTCAGCGAGGCCTGGCAGATGACGGCGATGGTGGCGCAGGTGAGCAGCCCGCGCAGCAGTTCGCCGGACGGTTCGAACAGCAGGAAGTGGCGCGTGCTGAGCGGCGGTGCGCTGGTGCCGACCAGCAGCACGAACGCGAAGATCCCCGTCTCGCAGAGCATCAGCAGCAGCTTGCGCCGCGGCATGATCTGGTCGGCGATGGTCGGCATGGGGGCGGGGAGCGGCGGGAACGGCAGGACCGTGCCTGTGGTCGGCCATCCATACCACGCGGCTTCATGGCGTCGCCACCGTCCTGTGCCATGGGCCGGATTGCGCCGCGGCGGCGCGGCGGCGAAGTGCACGATTTCGGCGTGCTCGCCGAGCCAGCGCACCGCGATGATCTCGACGGCGAACGCGCGCGGCGCCGGGCGCAGCACCGGGGCCAGCGCGCGCAGGGCCGTGGCGAGGCGGTGGCAGCGTGCCGCGTCGACGCAGCGCTCGGGCGCGGGGTGGTCGGCGCGCGCCTTGACCTCGATCGCGTACCAGACGCGCCCGCGCCGGGCGAGCAGGTCGATCTCGCCGTGGCGGGTGCGCAGGTTGCGCTCGACGATGCGGTAGCCGCGCGCCGCGAGCGCGGCGGCGGCGAGGCGTTCGCCGCGGGCGCCGGAGTCCCGCGGCGGCAGGCGCTCAGCCCTTGCGGCCGGCGGCCGGCGCCTCATCGCGCACGACCCTGGTGATGGCCGTGCGATCGAAGGTCATGCGCGTGGCATCGACGCGCAGCGTCACGGTCTTCTCGTCCAGGGCGGCGACCTCGCCGTGCATGCCGCCCAGCGTCACCACCCGGTCGCCGACCTTGACCGCGGCCAGCATCGCCTGCTGCTCCTTGCGCCGCCGGTTCTCGGGCCGGATCGCCATGAAGTACATCAGGGCCATCGCCAGGCCGAGGAAGAACAGCATGTTGCCGTCCATCGCGCACGGTCCGCCGGGCCCGGGCGCCTGCGGTCCGCCCGGTTGCAAGACGCCGCCCGGGGGCTGGTTGGGCACCGTCGGCGTATCGGGCGCCGACTGCGGTTCCTGCGCGAGCGGCAGGACGAGCCGGTGGGGACCAGGGATGGCGGCGGACAGGGGGGAGGCTTCGAGGATCAGCGGCAGCATCGCGGCGCGGGCACGGGGCCCGGAAGAGGGCGGGGCAGTATAGGCAGGGGCCCGGTTGCGTTGCACGCAAAGCCGTGCATCCTCTCGGCGCGACGATGGATCCCGTTCCGCAGCGCAGGCGCGTCCTGGTGGCCATGTCCGGCGGCGTCGACAGCAGCGTCGCCGCGCTCTTGCTGCAGCGGGAGGGATACGAGGTCGTCGGCGTGTTCATGCGCAACGGCGTCGCCGGCAAGGCGGCGGCCGAGAAGTCGTGTTGTTCGGCGAGCGACGCGCGCGATGCGGCGATCGTCGCCGACCGGCTGGGCATGCCGTTCTACGCCGTCGACTACGCCGAGGAGTTCGCGACGCTGATGGACCACTTCGCGGCGGAGTACCGCCGCGGCCGCACGCCGAACCCGTGCGTGTTGTGCAACCAGCAGCTCAAATTCGGGCGACTTTTCGCCCTCGCCGACGGCGTCGATGCCGCGGCCGTCGCCACCGGCCACTACGCGCGGGTCGTCGACGGGGCGCTGCACACGGCGGTCGACGGCGACAAGGACCAGACCTACTACCTGTTCGGCATCGACCGGGCGGCGCTGCGCCGCACCCTGTTCCCGCTCGGCGACCGGCGCAAGGCCGAGGTGCGCGAGATCGCGGCGGCGGCCGGCCTGCCGACGGCGCAGAAGGCCGAGTCGATGGAGATCTGCTTCGTGACCGGCGGCGACTACCGGGACGTGGTGCGGGCGCGCGGCGGCGGCGGCCGGCCGGGACGCTTCCTGGACGCGGCCGGGCGCGAGGTCGGCCGGCACGACGGCGTCGACGGGTTCACCATCGGCCAGCGGCGCGGCCTGCCGGCGCTCGGCCGCCCGCACTACGTCGCGTCGATCGACCCGTCGTCCGGGGACGTCGTGCTGGCGCCGCGCGAGGGCCTCGAACGCCAGACGGCGACGCTGGCCGGTGTGCACTGGCTCGTCGAACCGCCGGCGGCGGGATCCCCGGTGCGCGCCGCCGTGAAGGTGCGCGCGCGGCACGCGCCGGCAGGCGCGACCGTGGTCGCGGACGCGCAAGGCAACGCCCTGGTGCGCTTCGATGCTCCGGTCGCCGCGATCACACCCGGCCAGGCGGCCGTGTTCTACGACGGGGACCGGGTGCTCGGCGGCGGGTGGATCGAAGCCTGAGGCGGCGCGGCGCCGCCCCGACGGCTCAGACGCTGCCCTTCAGCGAGGTGCCGGCGCGGAAGCCGACGGTGCGCGACGCCTTGATCTGCATCGGCTCGTTCGTCTGCGGGTTGCGGCCCATGCGGGCCTTGCGGCTCTTCACCGCGAAGGTGCCGAAGCCAACGATCTGCACCTCCTTGTCCTTCTTCAGGCCCTTCTGGATCGAGTGGATCAGCGCGTTGACCGCGCGTTCGGCGTGCGCCTTGGAGCACTCGTTGCCCAGCTGCTTCTGTACTTCGTGGATCAGGTCTGCCTTGTTCACGGAAATCCTCCCTGGATTGCCTCGGTGATGCGGCCCGGCCGACCTTCGGCCGGGCACCGCCCGAATCTACGAGCCCCGAACGCGCGGGCGCAAGGCAAGTGGGCCCGAATCCCGGGCGCCAGGCGGCCTGCAGGGCGATGCCCCGTCCCGGTCGCCGCCGCCAGCGGGGATTCGCTCAAGCCGTCGATGGGAACGGGCCGATCAGCGGACGGCGAGGGCAAGGCTCGTCCTCGCACCCCCGAACTCGACGAGGAAACCATGAGGATCGCGGCCATCGGCGCCACTCTGCTGCTCGCCTTCGCGGCTTGTTCGACGACCGAGTCGTCGACGAGCCCCTACCAGCAACCCAACAGCCTCATGGCCGGCGAGATCCACCGGCGCATGGAGCAGATCCCCTACCAGCACCGCGACGAGCTGCTGCAGAACCTGCTGTGGCTGGCGCAGACGGGCGAGCAGACGATCCCGGCGCTGCTCGAGGGCCTGCGGCACGAGAACGCCAAGGTGCGCAGTTCGTCGGCCTGGGTGCTGGGCCGGCTGCGCGACCACCGCACGATCCCGAACCTGCAGGCGGCGATGCGCGACCGCGACGAGACGGTGCGCCTGGAGGTGGCTCGCACGCTGGTGCTGCTCGGCGACCTCGCCTGGTCGCCCACCCTGATCGAGGGCCTCGACAGTCCGCGCAAGGAAGTGCGCTACATGTGCCACGAGGCCCTGAAGACGGCGACCGGGCACGACTTCGGCTACGACCACCTGAACCCCGACGAGGCCGACCTGCGGGTGTCGGTGCTGCGCTGGCGGCAGTGGTGGAGCGAGTACTCCGGCGACACCTTCTTCGCCGCGAACTACCAGCAGAAGCACCAGCTCGGCGACGCCGTCGCCGCGCCGATGGGCGAGACGAAGGACCGGCCGCTGCCGGTGGAGCCGGAAGCGCCGACGAACCCGTAGGCGGTTCGTCCGACCGCGGCGCGCACGCGCGCGCCGCGAGGACTGGCGGCGGGCCCGATGCCGGCCGGGCAGGTGGGCACAGGCTGGCCGCCACCGGCGGGACATGCGCGGACGGCACGCAGGGGCTGTTCCCGCGAGCGCGTCGACGGCTATGCTGGGCGCTCTACCGCCTTTCCGAGCCACCGTACATGCGCAGCAAGACCGCGGGCTTCACCCTGATCGAACTCCTGATCGTCATCAGCATCATCGGCGTGCTCGCGGCGGTGTTGCTGCCGAACATCCTGCAGAACAAGGATGCCGCCAACGTCCTGGCCGACGTGACCAACCTGCGCCGGCACTTCGAGTGGTTCACGATCTACCAGCAGAAGCACCGCGGTTCGCTGCCGAACGAGGACGGCCACAGGTTCGTGCTGGCCACCTGGACGTCGGGCGTCGTCGACCACACCGAGGAGAACTTCGACCGCTACTTCACGCCCGGCATCCGGGAGAACGACGGCTACTACCTCGACACACGCAAGCAAGTGCAGCGCGGTGAGGATCCGTGGCCGGACCTGAAGAGCACCACGTCGGAGTGCACGCACTACGCCGGGCGGGCCAAGGAGCACATGAAGACCCGCACGCAGAGCGCCGAGGAGGCCTGGATGGCCAACGACAACGAGGGCATCTGGAGCCACAACGACGGCTCGGTGAACATCCTGTTCAACGGCGGCAACGTGCGCACCTACAGCTACCAGGAGCTGCAGGAACTGTTCTCGCTCGGCAAGTTCGACAAGAACCAGCCGATCGAGACCTGGGGACCGAACTCGCCGATCCCAGCCTGCCAGAAGCTCAACCGCTGAGGCCCCGAGCCGAAATCACGATACGGGCTCCAGAATGCCATCTGGCGGCCGCCCGCGCGGCCGCGCAGAGCTTCGGAGAGGATTCTCTCTCGGGCTCTGGCGGCCATCGGGCGCCCGACGGGCGACAGGGCACGGCGCGGGTGGCGCCGTGACCTGGGATCACAGGAAGCCGATCACCGGCACCGAGTAGGCGACCGTGCCGGTCGCCGCGGCGACGTTGGTGCCGTTGACGACCCGGCTCACCGGCATGGGCAGGGGCCCCGGCGGCGGCACGACCACCGTCGTCGCGTCGCTCGCCGCGAGCGCGCCGGAGGCGACGTCGAACGAGCCCGCCTGCAGCCACAGGCGCAGGCCGGGCGGCAGCAGCGGCAGGCCGGCGAGCGTGCCGTCCCAGGCGCCCTGGACGTCGAACGCCCCGGGCAGCAGGAACCAGATCTCGGCCGAACTCCAGAACGCGCAGTCCGGCCGCCACGGGATCGGCGTGCCGTCGACGCCGAGGCCGATCGTCAGCAGCGGCAGCGAGGTGCCGGCGCCCTGGTCGCGGACGCCGTTGCGGATCGAAACGTCCAGGTCGATCGCCGCGGCCCGGCGCCACATCGTCATCGAGGCGTAGCAGGCGCTGGTCTGCCCGGGGGCGGCGCAGCCGCTGCCGGTGCGGAAGCCGGGCTGTTCGGCACGGCCGTCGGCGTAGAGGTCGTGGGAGTCGAGGTAGATGCTCAGGTTGCGGTTGGCGCCGGCGGCCGACTGGTTGCCGAACACCTCGACGTCGACGCAGAGCGTGCCGCCGGTGATCGGCACCAGGAACGGCACCTGGTAGGGGATCACCAGTTCGAAGTGGGGCGCCGGGTCGAGCGACGGGCGGTTGGTCGGCGGGAAGGCGAGCCAGGTGCGGGGCAGCGCGACGATCGCATTGCCGCCGACGTTGTTGGCGAAGGTCGTCGAGGCCTGCGTCGGCAGGTTCGGCGACATCGACAGCGTGACCTGCAGTTCGCTGGCGAAGCCATCGACGACGCCGCGCACGCCGGCGGCGTCGCGGCGGTAGGCGTGGCCGCTCAGCAGCGTGCCGGGCGGCACGTCGCGGTGCAGCGTCTGCATGCGGGCGCTGGCCCGGCCGAGCGGGAAATGCGTGAAGGAACTGCCTTCCAGGGCGTCGCGGTCGGCGGGCGACACGGCGACGATCTGGGCGGGGGCGCCGGCCGCGAGCAGGGCGGCGGCGAGGCAGGGGACCAGGAGGGAGTGGGGGCGTGGGTGCATAGGGCTCGAAGGGGCGGCGCCGGACCCTCCGGCGCGCTGCCGATTGCAGTGGTGCCTCGGCGGTGAATTCCCGGGCAAAAATGTCGGCGACGCCGTTGCGTGCCGCGGACGCCGCTCGCTAGCATCCCCGCCCCCTCGTCGACCCCGCTGGTTCGTGGTCGGGATGAGCGATCCGAAACGACTTCCCATCGGCAGTTCGCGCGCGCTCGGTGCCGGGCTGACGATGGCGGTGTCGGTCGGTTTGTTCGCCTACGCGGGGCTGTGGCTCGACGCCCGGTTCGGCACCAGACCCTGGCTGCTGCTGCTGTGCGTCGCCTGCGGCATCGCGGGAGGCATCCTGCACCTGGTCCGGGTGCTGGCTCCCGAACAGTGGCCGTTCGGCAAGTTGCCGAGGAACGGTGGTCCGCCCTCGTCGCCCTGATCGTCGCATGCCCTCCCGTCCCGCCGAATCCGCCCCCTGCCACGAGCCCGCGGTGATGCCGCTGCTGCTCCGGGGGCTCGGTTTCGGCGTCGGCGTGCTGACGGCGGCCGTGCTGCTGGCGTGGAGCGCGGGCCTGCTGCCGGCGGCGACCACGAGCTACGCCGTGCTCGGGGTCGGCGCCGCGGTCGGGGCCGGGGTGCTGGCCCTGGCCGCCCACCGCCGCATCCTGGCGCGGGCGACGGGGCCCTACGCGCAGGACGGCCGGTTGCTGGCCGGTCGGCTGCAAGGCCTGCTCGGCGCCGCGTTCGCCGCCAAGCTGGCCGTCCTGGTGCTGGGCATGCTCTACGTGAACCGCGTGCTGGCCGCCGAAGCCGCGGCGGCGAAATTCGCTGCGACGGCGTCCTTTGCCATCGCGTTCGCCGCAGCGTCGCTCGTGCTCCAGCTCGGCACCGCCGGCTACGTCGCGCGGGCGCTCGGTCGAGCCCGGCGCACGCCGGTGGACCCGGCCGGGCCCGCGGCGGGCGCTGCGGGCGGAACGGCGGCGGGTGCCCTGCCGATGGCCGAACGAAGCCGCTGACGCGAACTCCCCTCCTCTTCCTCATGCTCTCGAAGCTGCGCGCCTTCTGGATCTGCCTCGTCGTCGCGGTCGGAGCCGCCTCGCTGCCGGCGCAGGACGGCCACGGCGCCACCGCGCAGCCCGGCGGGCATGCCGGAGCGCAGGGGCACGGCGGGATGCACACGCTGGAGATGTCGGCGAGCGACATCTTCAAGCACCAGTTCTCGCACAGCGTGCCCTACCAGATCTGGCCGCTCGACGAGAGCGGCAAGCCGATCGAGTCGCCCTACGCGGTCTACAACGTGCAGCCGTGGCAGTGGATCTGCCTCGGCCTGATGCTGGCGGTGTTCCTGCCGGTCGTCGGCAGCTTCGGGCGCTCGCCGGGGCGCTTCGTCCGGATCATGCGCGGCTTCTGCCTGTGGATCCGCGACGAGATGGTCTACGCGGTGATGGGCAAGGAGGAGGGGCGCGCGTTCGTGCCGCTGTTCCTGTTCACCTTCTTCTTCATCGCCTTCCAGAACGTGATCGGGCTGATCCCGAGCGCCGGCCACCACTTCCCCGCGGCGATCTACACGGCGACCGGCACGCCCTACGTCACCGGCGCCCTGGCGGCCATCACGCTGGCGCTGATGCTGGGCTTCGGCATCAAGAAGAACGGCTTGGTCGGCTTCTTCAAGGGGCTGGTGCCGCACGGCCTGCCGCTGCCGCTGGTGCCGATCATGTTCGTGATCGAGCTGATCAGCCTGGTGGTGAAGCCGTTCGCGCTGACGATTCGTCTGTTCGCCAACATGCTGGCCGGCCACCTCGTCATCGCGGCCGCGATCGCGCTGGTGTTCCTGTTCGCGAAGATGCAGGGCGGCGCCATCACCTCCTACCTGACGCTGGTGCCGTGCGTCGGCATGGCGGTGTTCATCTACATCATCGAGGCCTTCATCACCCTGCTGCAGGCCTACATCTTCACCTTCCTGAGCATCAACTTCGTCTACCAGGCGATGCACCAGGACCACTGAGCGCCGGTTGCCACGGAGCACCGGGCCACAACGGCGACGGACGCCCTGGTCGCGCCCCCGAATCACCCCGCGGCCGTGCCACGGCCGCACCCCAACCAACCCGAACCTTTCCCCAGACCGTCACGGAGAACTTCATGCTCGCTCTCATTCAGGACGCCGCCAAGGACCTTGCCACTGCTTCGAACTACGGCCTCGGCATCGGTGCCGGCCTCGCCGCCGGCCTCGCGGCGATCGGCGCCGGCCTCGGCATCGGGCGCATCGGCGGCTCGGCCGGCGAGGGCATCGCCCGCCAGCCGGAGGCGGCCGACGCGATCAAGGGCAACGCGCTCGTGCTCGCGGCCTTCGTCGAAGGTGTCGCGCTGTTCGCGGCCGTCATCGGCCTGATGCTCGCCACCAAGTGATGTCCCCGCGGGGAGCGGTGCCGCTCCCCGCCAGCCGAACCCGGAGGCTCGCGTGATGCTCGCCAGCAACCTAGCCATCGTCCTCGGGCCGTTCGCCAGCGGCGACGAGCCCCGCGCCCTCAACGCGCTGCTGGACTTCGCGCCCGGCGCGATGATCTGGACCTTCGTCGCCTTCATCGTCGCCCTGCCGGTGATGTGGAAGTTCGTCTACGGCCCGATCACCAAGGCGCTCGAGGACCGCGACAAGAAGGTCGAGGACGCGATCGTCGCGGCCGACGTCGCGCGCAAGGAGGCGGAGGCGGCGATGGCGCGGGCCAAGGCCGAGCTGGAGAAGGCCCAGGCCGAGGGTCGCCGCATGGTCGAGGAGGCGATGGCTCGCGCCGAGCGCCAGGCCGCCGACGCCGTGCGCCTCGCCGACGAGCGGGCCAAGTCGGAGCTGCAGAAGGCCCGCGACACGATCGCCGCCGAGAAGCGCCAGGCCCTGCAGGAGATCCGCGCCGCGGCCGTCGAGCTGACGATCCAGGCCAGCAGCCGGCTGCTGCAGCAGGAGATCGACGCCGGCAGGAACCGACCCCTGGTGCAGCAGTTCGTGCAGGCGGCCACCGCCGGCAGGGGCGCCGGATGACGCTGCTCGCCAAGCGCTATGCCACCGCCCTGCACCTGCTGACCGAGGCGCAGGGGGCGACGGCGGCGGTCGAGGGCGACCTGCGCGCCCTGCACGAGGTGCTGCGCGACCCGGGCGCGCGCCTGCTGTTGACCAGCCCCGACGTCGGCGCGGCCGAACGCGGCCGCATCCTCGCCCGACTCGCCGCCGGACGCCATGCGCTCGTCGAGCGCCTGCTGGGGGTGCTGCAGCACCGCCGGCGGCTCGAGGTGATGTTCGACCTGTTCCCGGCGTTCCGCGCGCTGTGCCTCGCCGAGCGCGGCGAGGTCGAGGGCGTGGCCGAGACCCCGCACCCGCTCGACGACGCCCAGGTCGCGGCGCTGCAGGACCTCGCCGGCCGCCTGTCCGGCCAGAAGGTCGCGCTGACCGTGGCGCTGCGCCCCGAGCTGCTCGGCGGCGTGCGGCTGCGGCTCGGCAACGTGCTCTACGACGGTTCGATGCAGTCGGCGCTGGCGCAGCTCGAGCAGAAGCTGCTGCAGGCCGCGATCTGACCACCCCTTCCCGCATTCGAGTTCGCAGCCAACGACGGATCCCCGATGGACCTCAAACCTTCCGAAGTCGCCACTGTCCTCAAGGCCGAGATCGCGGACTTCCAGGGCCGCATGCAGAAGTCCAGCGTCGGCACCGTGCTGATGGTCGGTGACGGCACCGCCCGCGTGCACGGCCTCGACGACTGCATGATGAACGAGATGCTGGACTTCGGGAACGGCGTGTTCGGCCTCGCCCTGAACCTGGAGGAGGACAACGTCGGCGCCGTGTTGCTGGGCAGCGACGCGAAGGTCAAGGAAGGCGACACCGTGCGCACCACGGGCCGCATCATCGGCGTGCCGACCGGGCTGCAGATGTGCGGTCGCGTCGTCGACGCGCTCGGGCGCGCGGTCGACGGCAAGGGCGAGATCAAGGTCGGCCCGAACGACATGCGGCCCATCGAGGGTCGTTCGCCGACGGTGCCCGAGCGGCAGCCGGTCAAGGAGCCGCTGCAGACCGGCATCAAGGCGATCGACTCGATGATCCCGATCGGCCGCGGCCAGCGCGAACTGATCATCGGCGACCGGCAGACCGGCAAGACGGCGCTGATCGTCGATACGTTCATCAACCAGAAGTCGACCGGCGGCGGCGACCCGAACCACCCCGACCAGGTCATCTGCATCTACGTCGCGGTCGGCCAGAAGCAGTCGACGATCAAGGCCGTGGTCGACAAGCTGGAGCAGAACGGCGCCATGCCGTACTGCATCGTCGTGTCGGCGCCCGCGTCGGCCGAGGCGTCGATGCAGTTCCTGTCCTGCTACGCCGGCGCGGCGATGGGTGAGCGGCTGCGCGACGAGGGGCGGCACGTGGTGATCGCCTACGACGACCTCTACAAGCAGGCGCTGGCCTACCGGCAGGTCATGCTGCTGCTGCGGCGTCCGCCGGGCCGCGAGGCGTTCCCCGGCGACGTGTTCAACCTGCACAGCCGCCTGCTGGAGCGCGCGGCGAAGCTGTCGAAGGAGAAGGGCGGCGGCTCGATGACGGCGCTGCCGGTCGTCGAGACCCAGGAAGGCGACGTCTCGGCCTACATCCCGACCAACGTGATCTCGATCACCGACGGCCAGATCTTCCTCGAGTCGTCGCTGTTCAACGCCGGCCAGCGGCCGGCGGTCAACGCCGGCATCTCGGTGTCGCGCGTCGGCGGCTCGGCGCAGATCCCGGCGATGAAGAAGATCGCCGGCGGCCTGCGCATCCAGCTGGCGCAGTTCCGCGAGCTCGCGGCCTTCGCGCAGTTCGGCAGCGACCTCGACAAGGCGACGCAGCAGGCGCTGACGCGCGGCCAGCGCATGACCGAGCTGCTGAAGCAGCCCGAGTTCCAGCCGGTGCCCGTCGAGGAGCAGATCGTGGCCCTCTACGCCGGCTCGTCGGGCGCTCTCGACGACGTACCGCTGGCGCGCGTGGCCGAGTTCGAGAAGGCCTACGTGGCCTTCCTGCGCTCCACGCACGCCGACCTGCTGGCGTCGATCCGGGACGAGAAGAAGTGGACGGACGCGATCCAGAAGCGGTGCGACGAACTGGTCGCGAAGTTCAAGCGCGAGTTCCTGGCGTGAGACGGGGCCCTCGGGCCCACCCGGCAGACCCTCCAGCAAGCACCTGAACCATGGCGAACCTCAAGGAACTGCGCGGCCGCATCAAGTCCGTGGCCGGCATCGCGCAGATCACGCGCGCGATGGAGATGGTCGCGTCGATGAAGCTGCGCAAGGTGCAGGCGAAGGCGATGTCCTTCCATCCCTACACCGAGGAGCTGCGCGGCGTCATCGAGCGGCTCGCGGCCAAGGTCGGCGAGCCCAGCGGCTCGCCGTGGTTCCGGGTCACGCCGCCGAAGACCACCGGCGTGCTGCTGATCACCAGCGACCGCGGCCTGTGCGGCTCCTACAACGCCAACATGTTCAAGGCGATGCAGGCGTTGGCGGCCGAGGTGCGCGCCGTCGATCCCGATCGCAAGCTGAAGTTCTGGTGCTACGGCCGCAAGGGCTACTCGTGGCTCGTGCGCCGCGGTTACGAGGTGGAGCGCTTCTTCGTCGAGCCGGCGCTGGACAAGCTGGACTTCCGCGCGGCCAAGATGGTCGTCGACGAGCTCAGCAAGGCGTTCCTCGAGGGACGCGTCGACAACATCCGCGTCTACCACACCCGCTTCCAGTCGATGATCCGGTTCGAACCGGCATCGCCGCGCTTCCTGCCGGTCATGAACCGCGACTTCGTCACCGTCGAGGCGAACCGCGCGGCCCAGGAGGCGGCGAGCGCGCTGCCCGACCTCGACTACCTGGTCGAGCCGGATCCCGCCGTCGTGTTCGAGGCGCTGCTGCCGCGCTACCTCGAGACGGTCGTCTACGACGCCATGCTGCAGTCGGTGGCCAGCGAGCACGCGAGCCGGCGCATGGCGATGAAGAGCGCCACCGACGCCGCGGTGCGGATGAACAAGGGTCTGAAGAAGATCTACAACCGCGCCCGCCAGGAGAACATCACCAAGGAGCTGCTCGACATCGTCGGCGGCGCCAGCGCCGTCAGCTGACGGGGCAAAGGCCCGATCGGGCCGACCAGAGACCAAACCGAGCCAGTGAACCGAGGACCAGACCAGTGACGACCGCCGCCCAAGTGCAGGGCAAGATCCTGCAGGTGTTCGGCCCCGTGGTGGACGTGCAGTTCCCCGAGGGCCACATGCCGAACCTCTACAACGCGATCACCGTGGTCGACCGCCAGCGTGGTCTCGACCTCGTGCTCGAGGTGGCGCAGCAGCTCGGCAACTCCACGGCGCGATGCGTGGCGATGTCGTCGACCGACGGCATGAGCCGCGGCATGCCGGCGACCGACACCGGCGCCCCGATCTCGGTGCCGGTCGGCGAGGCGACCCGCGGCCGCCTGTTCGACGTGCTCGGACGCGCGCTCGAGGTCGACGTCGCCCACCCGCGCACCGGCGTCAAGATGCCGGCCGTCGCGGCGAAGTCGACGCTGCCGATCCATCGGGCGGCGCCGACGTTCGACGAGCAGCAGGCGATCACCGAGGTGTTCGAGACCGGCATCAAGGTCGTCGACCTGCTGTGTCCGTTCGCGAAGGGCGGCAAGATCGGCCTGTTCGGCGGCGCCGGCGTCGGCAAGACGGTGCTGATCCAGGAGCTGATCCGGATCACCGCCGTGGAGAAGGGCGGCTTCTCGGTCTTCTGCGGCGTCGGCGAGCGCACCCGCGAGGGCAACGACCTCTGGCTGGAGATGGCCGAGGCGGAGTACACGGACGCGAAGGGCCAGAAGGCCTCGGTGCTCGACAACGCGGTGCTCGTGTTCGGCCAGATGAACGAACCGCCCGGTGCCCGCCTGCGCGTCGCGTTGACCGGCCTCACGATGGCCGAGTACTTCCGCGACCAGGAAGGCAAGGACGTGCTGCTGTTCGTCGACAACGTGTTCCGGTTCGTGCAGGCCGGCTCCGAGGTGTCGGCGCTGCTCGGACGTCTGCCGAGCGCGGTGGGTTACCAGCCGACGATGGCGTCGGAGATGGGCGCCCTGCAGGAGCGCATCACCTCGACGAAGAAGGGGTCGGTCACCTCGATGCAGGCGGTCTACGTGCCCGCGGACGACATCACCGACCCGGCGCCGGTCGCGACCTTCGCGCACCTCGACTCGACGATCATCCTCGAGCGGCAGATCGCCGAGCTGGGCATCTACCCCGCCGTCGATCCGCTGAAGTCGACCTCGAAGATGCTGTCGCCGAGCGTCGTCGGCGAGGAGCACTACAAGGTCGCCCGCGACGTGCAGCGCACGCTGCAGCGCTACCAGGACCTGCGCGACATCATCGCCATCCTCGGCATCGAGGAGCTCAGCGAGGACGACAAGCTGGTGGTGGCGCGCGCGCGGCGCATCCAACGCTTCCTGTCGCAGCCGTTCTTCGTCGCCGAGGCGTTCACCGGCACGCCGGGCAAGTTCGTCAAGCGCGAGGACACGGTGCGGTCGTTCAAGGAGATCCTCGAGGGCAAGCACGACGGCCTGCCGGAGTCGGCGTTCTACATGGTCGGCTCGATCGAAGAGGCCGTCGCGCGCGGCGGCAAGTGACGCGCCCCTGAACCCATGGCCGCCGAACTCCATCTCCGCATCGTCACTCCCGACCGCGTGATCGTCGACCGCAAGGTCGCGGCGGTCTCGTTCCAGGGCGTCGACGGCAGCTACGGCATCCTGCCGCACCACGCGCCGCTGATGACGGCGATCTCGGCGGCCGGTTCGGCCCGCATCACCGAACTCGACGGCTCCAAGGTCGAACTGTTCGTCAGCGACGGCTTCGCGCAGATGCACCACAACGTGCTGACGCTGGTCTGCGAGGCCGGCGAGATGGCGCACGAGATCGACCTGGCCCGCGTCAAGGCGGCCGAGGCGAAGGCGCGCGAGAAGCTGGCCCACCTCGACAAGCTCAGCGAGGAGTTCCTCAAGGCCGAGGCGTCGCTGCGCAAGGCGCTGGCCCGCGAGATGCTCGTCCGCCGCGGTTCGGGCACCGGCGACATCGCCTGACGGGAGGTCGCCCGGAGCGGGCACGACCGCGCCGGGGCGGGCGGGCTGTGTCGCCCGCTCCGCGGGCCGGCTAGACTCCGCAGCCTCCCCGGAACCGCCATGAAGATGATCGTCTGCGGCCTGCTGTCGGCCCTCTGCGTCGTTGCCCAGGATCCTCCCCAGAAGCCGCCGGAGATCCCGGCCTGCGAACCGCTGCAGCGCACCGCCTCCGGGCTGCAGTGGTGCGAGCTGGCCAAGGGCCGTGACGAGGCGCCGCCCGGGCCCGAGGACGTGGTCGAGGTGCACTACACCGGCTGGCTGACCGACGGCACGAAGTTCGACAGCTCGCGCGACCGCGGCCAGCCGGCGAAGTTCCCGCTCAACGGCGTCATCGCGGGCTGGACCGAGGGCCTGCAGCTGATGGCCCCCGGCGCCCGCCGCAAGTTCGTGATCCCGCCCGAGCTCGGCTACGGCGCCGACGGGGCGCCGCCCACGATCCCGCCGGCGGCGACGCTGGTGTTCGACGTCGAACTGCTGCGGGTGACGCGCATGCCGAAGCTGCGGCCGGCGAACCCGGCGGCGCAGCACAAAAGCGAGGACGGCGTCGCAGTCGAGATCGTCGCGCCCGGCACGGGCGCCCAGTGCGGTCCCAAGGACGGGGTCAACCTGCGCTTCGCCGTCTGGCGCGCCGACGGCTCGCTGTTCGACTGTTCGGAACGGCACGACGACGCCCGCCTCAGCGGCACGCCAGCCACCCTGCAGTTCGCGTTCCTGCGCGAGCCGGTGCAGAAGTGCAAGGTCGGCGGCATCCTGCGCCTCGAGGTGCCGCGCGCGCAGTTCCCCAACGCCGAGGCGGACACGATCTGGGAGATCGAACTCACCAGCGTCACGGCGGTGCCGCCGTTCCGCGCCTGCGATCCGGCGAAGACCGTGACCACCCAGAGCGGGCTGCAGTACGAGGTGATCGAGCTCGGCCAGGGCGATCCGCCGCGGGCCAGCGACACGGTGGTCGCCTTCTACACCGGCTGGCTCACCGACGGCACCATGTTCGACAGCGCGCACGTGCGCGGCACGCCGAGCGAGTTCCCGCTGAACAGGGTCGTGCGCGGCTGGACCGAGGGCCTGCAGCTGATGAAGCCGGGGGCGAAGTTCCTGTTCACGGTCCCGCCCGACCTCGCCTACGGCGCGCGCGGCAAGCCGCCGACGATCCCGGCGAACGCGACGCTCGTGTTCCTGATCGAACTGGTCGCCGTCAAGCGGAAGTGAGGTGCGTCGCCGGCGCACTGGCGCCGAGCTGGCCGCAGGCGGCCATCACGCTGCGGCCCTTGGTGACGCGGCGGCGCACCGCCAGGCCGCGCTCGCGCAGCGCGGCGACGAAGCGCGCCACTTCGTGCTCGTCGGGCGCGCGGGCGATCGGCGCGGTGCCCGGGTTGTAGGGGATCACGTGCACCCAGGCGCGGCCGAGCGGGGCGCAGAAGGCCGCCAGTTCGGCGACGTCCCGGGGCGAGTCGTTGATGCCCGGCAGCAGGCACCAGTGCACGCCCAGCGCGAAGTTGCGGCGTTGGCGGTAACGCTGCAGCGCCGCCTGGATCTCGTGCAGGGGATAGCGGGCGGCGTGCGGCATCAGCGCCGCCCGGCCGGCGTCGTTGGCGCTGTGCAGGCTGAGCGACAGGCCGAGCCGCTTCCAGCCGAGTTCGCGCAGCGCATCCAGGGCCGGCACGTGGCCGACGGTGCAGATGCCGAGGCGTTCCTGCGCGTAGGCGAGCCCATGGCGGTCGGTCAGCACCTCGAGCGCCTGCTGCAACGCCGGCCAGTTGTCGAGCGGTTCGCCCATGCCCTGGAACACGATGGCATCGGGTCGCCGTTCGCGCGCCTGCAGCACCACCTGGCCGGTGATCTCGCCGGCGGTCAGGTTGCGCTGCAGCCCCAGGCGACCCGTTTCGCAGAACGTGCAGGCGCGGGCGCAGCCGACCTGCGTCGACACGCACAGCGCCGTGCGGTTGCGGCCCATCGGCAGGTGCACGCTCTCCACGGCACGGCCGTCGGCGAGGCGCAGGCGCCGCTTGTGCACGGTGCCGTGGGCCGTCGACTCCCCGACCTCGTGCACGACGGTGGGCAACTGCAGGCTCGCCAGAGCCCGCCAGCCGGCGGCGGCGCGCGCCGACAGGCCGAGCCTCTCCGGGGCGAAGCGTCCCTCGCGCAGGGCCGCCGCGTGCACGGCCGTGGCCACGCCGGCCCCCGGCTGCGATCCGAAGTGACGGCTGGCCGCTTCGTGCAGACGGGTGGCGGGAGTGGCGAGCAGGTCGAGCGGCATCGGCGCGCAGCCTACCGCCGCCGCGGCGGACGCGGTCTCTACTTGGCTGTGCAAAGTATTCGCTGGTGCGAAGAGAATGCGCTTCCGGCGTCGGCCGAGGTCGGCCATCATCGGGACGATGTCCGCTGCCCCCCTGCCCGCCAGTCCGCCGCCCGTGCTGGAGGCGCGCTCCGTGTTCCGCTTCCGGCGGGCCGACGGCCGCGAAGTGCCGATCGTGCGCGACGTGTCGTTCACCCTGCAGGCCGGCGAGTTCGCGACCATCATGGGGCCGTCGGGGTCGGGCAAGTCGACGCTGCTGCACCTGCTGGCCGGGCTCGACCGTCCCTCGGCCGGACAGGTGCTGGTCACCGGCGAGGACCTCGGCTCCGGCGGCGAGGAGCAGCGCGCCGCCGTGCGGCGCCAGCGGATCGGCTTCGTGTTCCAGTTCTTCCACCTGCTGCCTGACCTCACCGTCGAGGAGAACGTGACGCTGCCGCTGCGCATCCTCGGCCAGGACCCCAGGCGCCACCGGGATCGCACCGCGAGCCTGCTCGAACTGCTCGGCGTGGCGGCGCTCCGGGCGCGGCTGCCGGCGGCGTTGTCGGGCGGCGAGATGCAGCGGGTGTCGATCGCCCGGGCGCTGGTCGCCCAGCCGCCGCTGGTGCTGGCCGACGAACCGACCGGCAATCTGTCGAGCAAGGCCGGCGAGGAGGTGGTGGGGCTGCTGCGCGACGTGCGCGATCGCCTCGGCACCACGATCCTGCTGGTCACGCACAACCCGCGCGACGCCGCCGCCGGCGATCGCGTCCTGTTCCTGCACGATGGGGCGCTGCGCCCCGAGGCCGAGCTGCGAGGGGGGCCCTTCCGTGTCGCTGACGTCTTTGCTCGTCTCCAGGAACTGGGCATCTAGCCGCCTGCGGCTCGTGCTGACGCTGGCCGGCATCGCGCTCGGCGTCGCGATCGTCGTGGCCATCCACGTGATGGACCACAACACGATCCAGAGCCGGCTGCGGGCGCTCGATCCCGAGCGGGGACGCGTCGACCTCGAGCTGGTGCCGGCCGACCGTTCCGCCGCCACGGCGGGCGTCCTGGCCGACCTGGAACGCCGCCCGGGCGTGCAGGCCGCCGCCGCATGGCGCGAGGCGCGGGCCCAGGGCCGCAAGGGGTCGCACGCCGTCGACCTCGCCGTCTATGGCCTGGGACCGCTGCCGGGCGGCGCCATGGCCCACTACGCCCTGCGCCGCGGCCGGGACCTCGCCGCCGCAGAGGGCGGTCTCGACGGCGCCGGGGTGCTGCTCGGCGCCGAGGCCGCCGCCGCGCTCGGCGTCGACGTCGGCGACCGGCTGTGGCTCGACCAGCCGCAGCGCACGCAGCGCGTCGAGTGCCGCGACGGGCGGCTGGTGCCGGTGGCGACGCCCGGCGACGGGGAACCGTTCGCCGTGGAGGTCGAGGTGGTGGGCGTGCTGGAGCCGGAGCGGCTCGGCAAGCGCAACTTCGGCCAGGTCGCGATCTGCGGACTGGAGGTCGCCGCCCGCCTGCAGACGCGCGGCGACACCGTCTACCAACTGCTGCGGCGCGAGGGGGCCGACCTGGACAGGCTGCGGCAGGGACTGGCCGGCGCCTATGTCGTGCAGGACGCGCGCAGCGCGCGCATCGGCGAAGGCGCCGACGAGCGGGCGTTCCGCAACGGGCTGAAGGTGCTCGGCGGACTGGCGCTGCTGCTCGGCATGTTCGTCGTGTTCCAGACGCTGTCGCACTCGCTGGTGGCGCGCGTCCGGCAGCTGGGCCTGCTGCGGTGCCTTGGGGCGGGGACCGGCGCCATCACGCGCATCTTCCTGTTCGATGCGCTGCTGCTCGGGCTGGTCGGGTCGGGACTCGGCATCGGGCTCGGGCTCGTGCTGGCGCGCTGGCTGCAGCGGCACCAGATCAGTTCGCTCGGCATCGGCAAGGCCTGGTCGACGTTCGAACTGCCGCTGTTCCCGGTGCTGTGGACGGCCGCGCTCGGCGTGCTGTTCACCCTGGCCGGGGCGATGTTCCCGCTGGTCCGCGCCCGGCAGGTGCCGGCGCTCGACATCCTGCAGGCGCGGGGGCTGGCGCCGGGCAAGGACGACGGCGTCGACCTGCTGCGGTCGATCAACCTGTGGATGTTCGGCCTGCTCGTCCTGGCGCTGCCGCTCGCCTACCTGGCGATGACGCCGCTGGCGGCCGAGGAAGGCGCCGAGATGCGCGTCGTGCTGCTCGAACTGCTGGGCATGCTCGGCCTGTTCGGCGGCGTGCTGCTGCTGGCGCCCGCCAGTGTCGCGGTGCTCGGCCGCGTCTTGCTGCTGCCGTTCCGGCTGCTCACCCCGATGGCAGCCTGGTTGGTGGGCAAGGTGGTCGCCAGGTCGGCCGGCCGCGTGGCGGCCGCCGTCTGCGGACTCGCGGCGGTGCTGCTGGCGCTGCTCGGCCTGAAGAGCGTCACGGCGTCGCTGCGCGCCGACGTGCGCCAGTTCGCCGCCGCGGCGCTGGAGCAGCGTCTGCTGCTGCGCGCCGCCCCCGTGCGGCCGGAACTCGCCGCCCGGCTCGCCGCCCTGCCCGGCGTGCAGCGCGCGGACCTGTTCGAGGGCGAGGAACGCGGCGGCGGCTTCCTGCTGCGCGGGCTGGCGCTCGAGAGCGCGAACGCCGCCGGCGGAGCGCTCGAGGGCGACCCGGAGCTGGCGCGCCGCTACGCCGACCCGCGGGCGCGCACGCTGGTCGCCAGCCGGCGGCTGGCGAAGGCGCGCGGCTGGCGGAGGGGCGACCTGGTGCCGCTGCTCGACCGGAACCGGGTGCCGGTGGCCTACGAGGTGCTGCACATCAGCGACCGTTCCGGCTTCGACGGCGACGAACGCGCGTTCGCGATCGCGGCGCCGCACTGGCTGCGGCAGGACTTCTGCATCCCGGACACCTGCGTCGAGCACATCACGCTGCACCTGGGGCCGGGCGCCGACGCGGCGGCGATCCCTGCGGCGGCGCGCGCGCTGCTGCCGGCGGTGCCGGTCAGCAAGCAGGGGGAGTGGATCCGCGACTACCTGCTGCGCGACGTCGGCCGTGACTTCGTGCTGTTCGACCTGCTGCTGCTGCTGATGCTCGTGCTGGCCGGCGTGGGGCTGTTGAACGGCATGACGATCGCAGCGCTCGGCCGCGTGCGGGAACTGGGCGTGCTGCGCGCGCTGGGACTCGGCCGTCGCGCGCTCGGCGGCAGCTTCCTGCTCGAGGGCGCGCTGGTGGCGCTGGTCGCGAGCCTGCTGGCGGTCGGGCTCGCCGTGCCGATGGCGCACGTGCTGGTGCTCGGCATGAACCAGGTGGCCCGGCTGGAGGCGCCGGTGGAGCTGCCGTGGGGCTGGTTCGCCGTCGCACCCCTGCTCGCCCTGGGCACGGCGGTGGCCGCGGCGGTCGTGCCGGCGCTGCGGGCGGCACGGCAGAGTCCGAGCGAGTCCGTCCGCTACGAGTAGTGGGCCGGTAGACTGCGGCGCCATGCGGTGCCGGCTCCTTGCCTCGTTGGCCAGTCTGTGCGCGGTGGCGACGGGCAGGGCGCAGGACTTCGTACCGACCGCCGCCGTCGTGGCGCCGCCGGCCGCCGTGGCGCTGGGGCACGACCGTCGGCTCGAACTGGTCGACGGGAGCCTGTGGCTCTCAGGCGCCGACGGGCGCCGGCCCGTCGGGTGCACCGCGGCGGATGGCAGCGGCGCCGTGCACGCGCTGGCTCGCCACGCGCACGGCACCGTCTTCGTCGCCGCGACGCGGGGCTGGTTCGCGCTCGACGCCGAGCATGCGGTGCTCGATCGCATGGAGCTGCGCGATGGCGTGCCGCCGGGATCGCCGCGCGGCGTCGGCGTCGACCGTGCCGGCCGGCTCTGGCTGTGCACCGACGAGGCGTTCGGGGTCGTCGACCCGAGGTTCGGCTTCGGCCGCACGTTCGGCGCCGCGGATGGCCTGCCGGCAGCGCCGTTCCGGGGCCTGGAACTCGACGCCGAAGGCCGGGTGCTGCTGGTCGCGCGCGACGGGACCTTCGCCTACACCCCCGACCAGGGGCCGCCGCCCCGGCGCAGCGACGGCCAGGTGCCGCGCGTGGCGGTGACCGCCAGCGCGGCCGGCGAGGTCGAACTCGCGGTCGGGGTCGAGGGGCGCGGCGGCGTGACCCTGCGCCAGCGGCGCTGGCACCACCACCTGCTGCAGGCGATGCCCGGCCAGCGCCTCGTCGGCTTGCGCCCCGGACGCCATGTCGTCGAGGTGCACGCCGTCGACCGCGATCTGCGGCGCGCGGTGGTGGGGATCTACGACGTCCGGGTGCCGCCGCCGGCGGCGTTCGACGCGCGGGTGCTGCCGCTGCTCGCGGGCGGCGGCGGGCTGCTGCTGTTCCTGCTGGCGTGGTGGCGACCGCGGCCCGGCCTGCCGGCGCGCCGCCGCTTCGCGCTGGCGATGGGCAACTCGGCGCTGGCCATGGTCTGCGGGCTGCAGCTGCTGGCCGCATGGCTCGGCTACGGGCGCAGCTGGCCGTTCGTCGGCTTCACGATGTACACCGAGACCTGGCGCCAGGACGACGTCCTGCACAAGCCGCGCCTCGTCGGTCTGCTGGCCGACGGCACCCGCGTCGAGGGCGCCGCGCACGAGGCCGGGATCCTGCAGGACGGCTACTGGCAGATGCTCGCCGAGGTGGCGCACGGCGACGCGGCGGCGCACCGGGCGCTGCTGCAGCGGTGGAACGCAGGGCGCCCCGCCGGGCTGCCGCGCCTGGCCGGCTTCCGGCTCGTCGACGGCCGCATCCGCCTCTCCGCGCGCGGACCCGTCGACGTCGCCCCGACCGTGCTCGTGCACCACGGGGCGCCATGAACGCGCTCGCGGCCGTGTGGGATCGCTTCGACGGGTTCTTCCATGCGCCCGTGCCGGCGGCGCGCCTCGGCGCCTTCCGGGCGCTCGTCGCGGCCGTGGCGCTCTACGACGTGCTGCTCTACTCGGGGGTCGTGCTCGCCGACGCCGCCGTGGTGTCGGCGGGCGGGCCCGGGCGGCCGTGGCAGCCGATCTTCCTGTTCGAGGTGCTCGGCCTGGGGCCGATCGGACTGCCAGCCGCCAAGGCCGTGCAGGCGGTGACCGTCGTCGCGCTCGTGGCCGGCGCGCTCGGCCTCGGGGCCCGGCTCGCCTGCGGCATCGGTGCGCTCGGGTTCCTCTACTGGTCGGGGCTGGCCTATTCGTTCGGCAAGCCGCACCACGACAAGGTGGCGCTCGCGTTCGCCATGGCGGCGCTGCCGTTCGCGCGCGTGGGGGCCGGCGTCTCGCTCGATGCGCTGCTCGCCCGCTGGCGCGGCCGGCCGCGGCCGGCCTTGGTCGGCGCGATGCCGATCCGGCTGACGCAGTTCACGCTGGCCCTCGGCTACTGCGGCGCCGGCACGGCGAAGCTGCTGCTCGGCGGCCTCGACTGGTTCAACGGCTACACGCTGCAGGGCATCATGCTCGGCCACGACGGCGACTGGTCGCGTGCGTTCGCGGCGAACGTCGACCTGTGCCGCCTGCAGAGCGTGGGCGTGGTCACGGTGCAGGTGCTGTTCCCGCTGGTGTTCGTCTGGCCGCGGCTGCGCTGGTTCTTCCTGCCGGCGGCGACCGGCTTCCACCTGATGACGTGGAAGACGATGGACACGGGGCCGTACATGCGCCTCTGGCTGCTGCTGTTCGCGTTCGTGCCGATGGAACGCATCCCGGCGGCGCTGGCGCGCGGGCTGCGCCGCGGACCGGTCACGGCCTTGGCGATCCTGGCGCCGGTCGCGGCCTACGTAGCCCTGGTCGTCGGCGTCGCCGCCGAGGTCGTGCCATGGTGGGCGCTCGCCGCCGTCGTCGCGGTGCTGGTCGGCTGCGTGGCCCGGCGAGCGTGGCGGCCCGACCCGCGCTGACGCGGCTGGAATGCGCCAGCGCACGCGGGTACGAATCGCCGCCGATGAAGCAGCGCGCACCCTGGCAACGCACCCACACCTGCGGCGAACTGACGCTGGCGCACCGCGACCAGGACGTGGTGCTGAACGGCTGGATCGAGAACCACCGTCACCACGGCCAGCTGATCTTCCTCGACCTGCGCGATCGCTACGGCGTGACGCAGGTGGTCGTCGACCAGGACGGCCCCGGCACCGCCGCCGGCACGTTCGAGAGCGTGCGCCGGCTCGGCGCCGAGGACGTGGTCGCCGTGCACGGGCGGGTGCGCGCGCGCGACGCCGACAAGGTGAACAAGAACCGCACCACCGGCGCCATCGAGCTGTTCGCCACGCAGGTGACCGTGCTCAGCGAAGCCGAGACGCCGCCGTTCGAGGTGCTCGACAAGGCGGAGGCCAACGAGGAGCTGCGCATGCAGTACCGCTACCTCGACCTGCGCCGGCGACCGCTGCAGGAAGCGCTCGGCAAGCGGGCCCGGTTCGTCACCGCGATCCGCAACTTCCTCGCCGGGCGGGGCTTCCTCGACATCGAGACGCCGATCCTGACCAAGAGCACGCCGGAGGGTGCGCGCGACTATCTGGTGCCGAGCCGCGTGCATCCGGGCAGGTTCTTCGCCCTGCCGCAGAGCCCGCAGATCTTCAAACAGCTCTGCATGGTGGCCGGCCTCGACCGCTACTACCAGATCGCGCGCTGCTTCCGCGACGAGGACCTGCGCGCCGACCGGCAGCCGGAGTTCACGCAGATCGACCTCGAGATGTCGTTCGTCGAGGAGCACGACGTGCTCGACCTCGTCGAGGCGATGGTGGTGCACGGCATGCGCGAGGGCTTCGGCATCGAGCTGCCGCAGCCGTTCCCGCGCTTCGACTTCGAGCAGGCGATGGAGCGCTACGGCTGCGACAAGCCGGACCTGCGCTTCGACATGACGCTCGTCGACTGCACGGAGCTCGCGCGCACCAGCGACTTCAAGGTGTTCCGGGCCGCCGTCGAACTCGGCGGCGTCGTGAAGGGGATCTGCGCCAAGGGCGCCGCCGAGAAGTTCTCGCGCAAGGGCATCGACGAGCTGACGGCGTTCGTCGGCGGACTCGGCGCCAAGGGCCTCGCGTGGGCCAAGGTCACCGCGGCGGGGCTCGAAGGCTCGATCGCGAAGTTCTACGAGGGCGATCGGGGTCGCCTGCTGTGCGAGCGCATGGAGGCCGAGCCCGGCGACCTGCTGCTGTTCGTCGCCGACCAGAAGAAGGTCGTGAACAAGGCGCTCGGCGACCTGCGGCTCAAGGTCGGCGGCCAGCTCGGTCTGCGCGACCCGGCGGTGTTCCGCTGCTGCTGGGTGCTGAACTTCCCGATGTTCGAGTGGAACGACGAGAAGGCACGCTGGCAGTTCGCGCACAACCCGTTCAGCGCGCCGGTCGACTGGGACATCGGCGACTTCGGCGTCGACACGGCGAACATCCGCAGCCGCGCCTACGACTTCGTCATGAACGGCTGGGAACTCGGCTCCGGCAGCATCCGGATCCACCGCCGGGAACTGCAGGCCAGGGTGTTCGAGTTCCTCGGCATCACGCCCGAGCAGCAACGCGCGAACTTCGGTTTCCTGCTCGACGCGTACAAGTACGGCGGCCCGCCGCACGGCGGCATCGCGCTGGGCGTCGACCGGCTCGTCGCCCTGGCGCTCGGCCGCGAGGGCATCCGGGACGTGATCGCGTTCCCGAAGACCTCGATGGCCTACGACCTGATGGCCGATGCGCCGAGCGGGGTCTCGCCGGAGCAGATGGCGGAGCTGCAGATCGCGAGCACGGCGAAGAAGACGCCCTGACGCGCGCCGGCCGCGGGTCGTAGGTCCGCGGTACGGCGCGCCGCCGCAGCCGCCACGCCAGGCCCTCGTCGTCGTACCGCGAGTCCGCTGGGATCGGACCTACAGGCGGAACGCAGCGTCGGTCGGCCGGCAGACTCGCTTCAGGTGCAGCGGCCGCCGCAGGCCGCCGGGACCGAACGACCCGGCCGGGCGGGTCTTTGCCAGCCACTCCTCGAACACCGCCATCGACTGCGCGGTGTCGACGAACACGTCGCCGTAGCGGTCGCCGGGCTCGGCCGCGCGGACCACGACCTTCTGGTGCCAGCAGTGCATGCCGCTGACCGGATCGGGCTGCACCGGGAACGTCATGTTCTGGTGCACGCCGCCCGAGGACCACCAGACCTTCTCGCTGTCCGGGTCGCGGCTCGCGAACGCGCCGGGCGCCTTCGTGCGCCGCATCAGCCAGGCGGTGGCGGACACCTTGCGCAGGTCGACGTCGTGCAGTTGCCAGTGGTTGCCGGACAACGGGTCGCCCTGCACGGCCCAGCGGCCCATGTGGTGGCTGCAGGCGACCACGCCGGGTCGCACGCCCTCGGTCACCCAGACGGCGTTGACGTAGTGGCCGATGCGCGTCGTCACGCGCACGAGATCGCCCATGGCGACGCCGATCCGGGCGGCGTCGCTCGGATGCATCCAGACCGGGTTGGTGTTCGACAGCTCCGTCAGCCACTTGCTGTTGGCGGAGCGGGTGTGGATCAGCGTCGGCAGGCGGAAGGTGGCGACGAGCACCATCTCGCCGCGCTCCCGGTCGAGCCTGGACTCGTCGACGTGGCTCGGCACGTAGACGGGAGTCGCCAGCTCCGGCCAGCCCCACTCGGCCATGGTCGGCGAGAACAGTTCCAGCTTCCGCGAGGGGGTCGGGAAGCCGACGCAGGCCTTGCCGCCGGCCCAGACGCCCGCGACCTTGCCGGCCTGCAGCACGACGCCGCGCCCTTCGTCGACCTCGAACTCGCCGCGCAGTTCGCTCTCGTGCGTGCGGTAGACCTGGTCCTGCACCAGGAAGCAGCCGTGGCGCTGCATGTACTCGAGCGGCGACAGCCCTTCCTTCGCCGCGGCCGCGGGCAGCCCGGGCACGGAGTGCTCGAAGATCCAGCGGTAGTACTCGGTCACGGTGACCCGTTCGCCGGGACGGTACGGCGACTCGAAGTGCTGGCGGATGCCGAGCGAGCCGTCGGGGTCGACGTGCCACGACAGCGCGATCCAGAACTCGTCTTCCTCCCAGACCTCGCCGGGATTGACCTCGTAGGTCCAGGTGACCTGCCGGCCCTGCCGTTCGGCGAGCACGCGGTGCACCGGCTGGCGGAAGCCGATCCACGTCGCGGCGTGCGTCTCCTGCGACATCAGGTCGTGGCGCTCGGTCGCGTGGCCCATCGGCAGCACGAAGTCGGCCCAGCGCGCGGTCTCGTTCCACGTCGGCGACAACACGGCATGGCAGCCGACGGCCGACTCGTCCGACAGCATCTCGATCCACATCGCGCCGTCGGGGTTCGTCCACACCGGGTTGTAGACGCGGGTGAAGTACGTGTCGATGCGACCGCGGCCGCTCTTGACCAGGTGCGGCAGCAGGTAGCTCAGTTCGTGGTGGGCGAGCGGCCACTCGCGCGGATAGAGCAGTTCGCTCCAGACGTCCTGCGGCCGCGGGGTCGAGAACGGCTTCGGCACGAACTTGTTGGTGCCGGCGCCGGCGGTGCCGCCGAGCGACCCGACGGCCCCGACCAGCACCGACACGAACTGCAGGCAGCGGGCGGTCGCCCAGCCGCCCTCGTTGCCGGCCGCGGTGTTGCGCCAGACGTGCGACGCGAAGGCGCTGCCCGCCTCGCCGATCGCGCGGCCGACGGCTTCGACCACAGCGGCCTCGAGGCCGCACACCTGGGCCACGTGCGCCGGCGTCGCGAACGCGTAGTCGGCGGCGAGGTCGCGCCGGAACCCGGCGAAGTCGGCGTCGTCGCGGCCCTTCACCCGCTGGTAGGCGCGCCAGTCCACCCAATCGCGCACGAAGCGCCAGTCGACCAGGTCGTCGCGCAGCAGCACGTGGGCGAACCCGAGCAGCATCAGCGCCTCGGTGCCCGGCCGCGGAGCCAGCCACCAGTCGGCCATGCTGGCGGTGTTCGACAGACGGATGTCGCAGACGGCCAGCTTGCCGCCGCGCAGCTTGGCGTCGACGATGCGCTGCGCGTGCGGGTTGAAGTAGTGGCCGGTCTCGAGGTGGCTGGACAGCAGCAGCGTGAACTTCGCGTGCTCGTAGTCCGGCGACGGCCGGTCGTAGCCGCTCCAGAGCGTGTAGCCCAGTCGCGCAGCGGCGCTGCAGACGTTGGTGTGCGAGTTGTGGCCGTCGACGCCCCAGGCCTGCAGCACGCGTTCGACGTAGCCGTCGTGGCCGGGCCGGCCGACGTGGTACATGACCTCGGACTTGCGGCCTTCGACGATCGCGCGGCGGATGCGGGCGCCGAGCGTCTGCAGCACCTCGTCCCAGGTCGTGCGTTCGAACCGCCCGCTGCCGCGGGCGCCGACGCGCCTCAGCGGGTAGAGGATGCGCTCGGGGTCGTGGACCTGGTTGATGGTCGCCGGGCCCTTGGCGCAGTTGCGGCCGCGCGAGCCGGGGTGGTAGGGGTTGCCCTCGAGCTTGCGGATCGAGCCGTCCTGCTGGTCGACGTAGGCGACGAGACCGCATGCGGCCTCGCAGTTGAAGCAGATCGTCGGCACCAGCGCGTAGCGGCGCTCGACGCGGCGCGGCCAGGCCTTGGCGTCGAGTTCCCGCCAGTCGTCCCAGCGCTCCGGCGGCGGGAAGTTCTCCAGCGGGGTGGTTCGCAGCGTGCTGTGGTCCATCGCGGCCGGTGACGATAGCCACCGGTCGGGCCATGGGCGAGCGACGCGCCGCCTTCGCCTCAGCCGTTGTGGCGCAAGGCGAGGTGCGCCTGCAGGCGCTCGTAGGCGTTCTGCTGGCGGCAGGCGAACAGCTGGCACAGCGCCTTCAGCACGTCGCCGCGCGAGATGATCCCGAGCAGACGGCGCTGGCCGTCGACGACCGGCAGCCTCCGGATCGGGTTGTCGCGGAAGCACGAGGCGACTTCGTAGAGGTCGGTGCTGCCACCGACGACGCAGAAGTCGCGCCGCATGTGCTGGGCGACCGTGCCCGGCGGCTCGTCCTCGTAGTGCGCCGCGGCGATCGCGGTCAGCCCGTCGCGTTCGCTGAAGACGCCGACGAGGCGGCCGTCGTCGACCACCGGTGCGCCGGAGAAGCCCCGCTGCAGGAGATCCCGCACGGCATCGAGCACCTGGGTCGAGGGGCGGAGCACGAAGACATTCCGCTGCATGACGTGCCCTGCCGTGAGCACGGTTCGGTTCGTGTCCATGCCCCGAAGTTACGCGCAACCGTCAGGAGCCGGGATCCCCTGGCCCGGGGAGGTGGGGGCGACGCCCATGCCGGGGCGGCAGGACGCCGGCCGCGGCCAGGCCGCGGCGTCGGGGCCCCGGGGCGCGGTCGGCGCCGTCGCCGGGGCGGCCCGCCGGAAGTCCGCCGCGGTGGCGCGAACTGGCCGTGCCAGGGCGCTAACCTGCGCCACGACATGGACTCCCTGCCCCTGCGCGCCCTCTCGCTGGCTGCCCTGCTGGCCGGCTTCGTCCCCTGCCAGACGGCGCCCCAAGGGCTCGCGGTCGACCAGGCCCTGGCGCTGCGCGCCTGCGCGCAGGTGCACCTCGGTGACGATTTCGTTGCGTTCTCGATGGTCGTGCCGCGGCCGCTGGCGGACGGGCCGGGCACTGCCTACGTGCACCTCGGCGTGCTGGAGGGTCTCGAGGCGCTCGCGGCCGGCGCGCGCGTCGAGCCGCGCTGGCTCGTGCACGGCAAGGAGTCCGCGGCGGCGTTCGCCGTGCGACCGGGCTGCCGCGAGGTGTCGTTCGTGCGGCTGCACGAAGGATCGCCGCAGCTGTTCGTGCAGTCGATCGACGGCGGTCCCGCGCGGCGGTTCGCGGCGACGCCGCCGGTGGCGCTCTACCGCTGGCGGCCGGACGGCAAGGCCTGCGCGTTCACGGCGCTCGACGCGCTGCCCGATCCGGTCGCCAGCGCGCAGCAGCGTGGCTTCCGGCCGATCGTGGTCGACGAGGACTGGCGCCACCTGTCGCTGTGGCTCGTCGAGGAGGACGAGCCGCCCCGTCGCCTGACCGAGGGCACGACGGTGTTCGATTGCCAGTGGTCGCCGGACGGCACGCAACTGGCGTGCGCCTGCGCGCCGCGCAACCTCGTCGACGACAGTTACGTGTTCCAGCGGCTGTCCGTCGTCGATGCGGCGACGGGGGCCAGGCGTCCGCTGGTGGCCAACCCCGGCAAGCTCGGCGCCTTCGCCTGGACCCCGGATGGCGGTCATGTCGCCTACGTGTCGGCCGTCGACCGCAACGACCCGCACGCCGGCACCCTCTACCGTGTCGGGGTCGCGAGTGGCCAGGTCGAACCGCTGACCTACGGCCTGCGCGGCATGGTCGAGGACGTGCGCCGAACGGACGACGGCTTGCTGGTGCGGGAGAGCATCGGCGTGCGCACGCGCCTGTCGCACTGGGCCGCGGACAAGGCCGGCGAGTGGTTGCTGCAGCGGCAGGTGCACGACCTGGCCTTGAGCGACGCAGCGACGGACGGCCACCACGTCGTGTTCGTCGCCAGCAGCGCGAGCCACCCGGCGGAGGTGTTCCTGGCGACGATCCAGCGGGCGGCCGGGCAGGAGACGACGTTCGCCGGGCTGCGACGGCTGACCGACAGCAACCGCGAACTCACGGGCACGGCGCTCGGCGCCCAGAAGGTGGTGCGCATCCGCGCCCGCGACGGCCTGCCGATCGAGGGCGTGCTGATCGAGCCGGTGGACCACGTGCCGGGTACGCGGGTGCCGTTCGTGGTCGTCGTGCACGGGGGGCCCGAGGCGCACTTCAGCAACGGCTGGCTGACCAACTACTCCAACTGGGGCCAGCTGCTGGCGGCGCGCGGCTACGCGTCCTGGTATCCGAACTACCGGGCCTCGACCGGCTACGGCGCCGAGTTCTGCAAGCTGGACCACGGCGATCCGATGGGCCGCGAGTTCGACGACCACCTGGATGCGATCGCGCACTTCGTCGATCTCGGCCTCGCCGACCACGAGCGCATCGGCATCGGCGGCGGCAGCTACGGCGGTTACACTGCGGCGTGGGCGGCGACGCGCCACAGCGAGCACTTCGCCGCGGCCGTCAGCTTCGTGCCGTTCGTGGAACTGCGCAGCAAATGGCTGACGAGCGACATCCCGTGGGAGTTCTACCATGTGCACTACCAGGAGCGCTGGCCGTGGCAGCAGCCCGGCCTGCTCGCCGACCGCAGCCCGCTGAACTGGGTCGAACGCTGCCGCACGCCGCTGCTGCTCCTGGGCGGCACCGGCGACACCCGCGTGCACCCGAGCCAGCCGTTGCAGCTCTACCGGGCGGTGAAGTTCGCCACCGACACGCCGGTGCGATTGGTGCAGTATCCGGGCGAAGGCCACGGCAACCGCACCAACGTCTACCAGTACGACTATGCGCTGCGCACGCTGCAGTGGTTCGACCACTACCTGCGCGGCGATGGCGATCGCCGCCGGCGGCCGCTGCCGCCCGCCGAGGTCGAGTACCCGCGCTGACGGCCCTGGTGCCCGTCGGTCGTCACGACAGCGGCGGCAACTGGCCGGCGCGCACGTAGGCCTGCTCGTACAGGAACAGGCCCGCCGCGCCGAGCAGCGCGCACAGGCCGAGCGAGACCGGGTGGGCGATGCCGGCGACCAGCAGCAGCATCGCCAGGACGGCCGAGCCGGTGGTCGTCGCCATGCCGAGGTGGAAGGCGCCCATCCGCGTGCCGCGCCAGGCCGGCACCGTCGGCAGCAGGGCCGCCGCCATGCGGGCGTTGGCGGTCTCGTGCGGGCCGAGGTGTTCCCACAGCCCGAAGGCATGGTGGGCGAGGGCGAGCACGGCCAGGGCCATGCCGAGCTTGGCATCGGGCACGAGGGGGAGCAGCGCCAGTCCGCCGACGCACAGCGCCTGGACCAGCAGGTGCGGCAGCAGCGTCCGCGTGTGCTGCCACAGGTCGCGGCCCTCGCACTGCGCGAACAGGAACGCGGTGTAGGCCGCCGCCAGCGACCCGCCGACGAGGTTCGTCCACCGCAGGCCATCGGCCAGGCCGTCGAAGCCGAACAGACGTGCCGCGAGCACCGCCGTGCCGATCGCGCCGAAGGCCGTCAGCACCCAGGCCCCCTTGACCAGCCAGCTGCGCGTGTTCGGCCGCAGCAGGATCGACAGGAACTGGCGTGGCCGCTTCAGGTCGGCCACCAGCAGCACGTTGGTGATCGCCAGGAACATGAGCACCAGGACCTCGGGCAGGTAGTCGCGGGCGAAGCCCTGGGCCGCCGGCATGAAGGCGACGAACGGCGCCCAGAGCGCGGCCCCCGCGGCGATGCCCTTGGTGACCAGGTAGGCGGACACGCGCCAGCCCCAGTGGATCTTGTGGTCGACGTCGAGCGCGGTGCGGGCGTCGGGGCGGTAGAAGCGGGCCGCGTCCGCCTCGGGCAGCGGGGGCTTCGGCAGCCGGCGGTCGCTCCAGAGGTACATGTCCGGCTCCTGCGCCGTGCCAGGCTCGAGCGTCGCGGGGTGCGCGCCGAGGTAGAACACGTTGGGGCCGGTGCCCTGCTCGACGCGGCGCGCCACGGCGCCGGGAACCTCGGCCAGCAGCCGGCTGGCCGGGCTGCCCGGATCGTGCAGGTCGCCGCTGACGATGGCCGTCTCGGGGCAGACCACCTCGCACGCGGGCTTCAGTCCCTGCTCGACGCGGTGGGCGCAGAAGTGGCACTTCTCGGCCCCGCCGGTGTCCTCGTTCAGGTAGAGGGCGTCGTAGGGGCAGGCCTGCATGCAGGCCTTGCAGCCGATGCAGACGTCCTTGTCGAGGTCGACGATGCCGTCTAGCCGCTTGTGCAGCGCCGTGACCGGGCAGATGGTGACGCAGGGGGCGGCGGTGCACTGGTTGCAGCGCAGCACCGCGAAGTGCCGGCGGACGGCCGGGAAGGCGCCGACCTCCGTGTACTTGACCCAGGTGCGGAAGTCGCCCAGCGGCACTTCGTTCTCCGACTTGCAGGCCACGGTGCAGGCGTGGCAGCCGATGCAGCGGCGCTGGTCGAGGACGAAGCCGTATTGCATGCCGGGGAACGGGGGCGGCGCAGGATACCAGGAGGGGGCCGCCGTGCTACCGCCGGTCTACCGACGAAATTCCCGTCACTCCTTGCGCGGAAGGAGCTTGCGCGGGATCGTCTGCGCCACCTGCGACCTCGTCGGGTGCACCACGGTCGATCCGCAGCGCGGATCCGCTCGGGGTGGCGCCGGCAGGGCTCGCTCTTCCCAGTTCGTTTGGCACCAGGGGCCTTGGCCCTTTCTCCCTCGGTGCGGCACCAGAGCAAAGGGTGAAGTGATCGTCAGATGGGTACGAGACTGTACGTTGGCAACCTTTCCTTCCAGACCACGGAGGACTCCCTGCGCGCCGCTTTCGAAGGCGACGGCCGGCAGGTGACGGACGTGAAGATCATGCTGGACCGCGACACCGGCCGTTCGCGTGGCTTCGCGTTCGTCGAGATGGCTTCGGAGCAGGACGCGCAGAGCGCGATCCAGGCGATGAACGGCGCTGATGTCGACGGCCGGCCGCTGCGCGTCAACGAGGCCCAGCCCCGCCAGGAAGGCGGGCGTGGCGGCTTCGGTGGCGGTGGCGGCGGCGGTGGCCGCGGCGGCTACGGTGGCGGCGGCGGTGGCCGCGGCGGCTACTGAACGCCGGTTCTGACACAGCGCCGCGCCTCTGGCGCGGCCTCTGAAGGGCGCCGATGCCTCGCATCCGCGCCCTTTGCCTTTGTGGGCGCGCCTTTCAGCGCGCTTGGCGGCGCTTGCGCTGGCGCTTCGCGAAGGCCCGGTCGAACAGCGCGTTGGGCAGCAGACGCAGCAGCTTGACCACCCACCCCATCTGCCACGGAATGACGCGGTAGCTGTCTCCGGCGACGATGGCCGCGTAGGCGCGGTCGGCAAAGGCGTCGGCCGGCATCAGGAAGGGCATCGAATAGCGGTTGCCGCGCGTCAACGGGGTGTCGATGTAGCCGGGCAGGATCGTCACCACCTTGACGCCGGAGGGCGCGCATTCGCCGCGCAGGCTCTCGCAGTAGCTGATGGCCGCCGCCTTGCTGGCGCAGTACGCGCCGT